>CAYUFS010000027.1:36012-66766 GCA_964443975.1 uncultured Myxococcales bacterium
GGACCCTCTCAGGGTCCTTTCCCTAGTGATCGCGCGGAGTGCTGCTGTGCTACGCGCGCCCACCCGCCGGGACGAGCGTGGCCAGCACGGCGTCCACCTTTGATTCAAGTGCGCCGAGGTCGCCGTCGTTGTCGATGACGGCGGTGGCCACCCGGCGCTTCTCGCTCATGGAGAGCTGCGCCGCCATGCGGGCGCGGACCGCGTCGGGGGACATCCCGTCGCGGGCATGGACGCGCGCGATTCGTGCGTCTTCGGGGGCATCGACGACAATCAACCCGTCGAGCTCGCGGTGTCGCCCGGTCTCGACCAGCAGGGACGCCTCGTAGAACGCGAGGCGGTGCCCCGCGCGCGCCAGCGCCGCCGTTCGTTCGTTGGCCAGTGCCACGATGCGCGGGTGCAGGATCCCCTCGAGGCGCGCCCGCGCCGCGGCGTCGGCGAAGACGATGGCGCCGAGGCGTCTTCGGTCGAGGCGCCCGTCGGAGCCCACCGCCTCGGGCCACGCTTCGCTGACCGCGGCGAGCCCGGCCGTGCCCGGCTCGACCGCCGCGCGCGCCAGCTCGTCGGCATCGATGACGGGAAAGCCGCGCGCGACGAGGATGCGGCCCACCGTGGACTTCCCGGTGCCGATGCCTCCCGTCAGGCCGATGAGACGAAGCCCCGCCGTCACCCCGGCGATGTTACCCTACAAAGGTGAGTCGAGAGCGCGTGGCCCCCCGCATCCAGTCAGCCGTGTTCGTCGCCGAGACCCGCGCCGTCGCGTCCTTGCCGCCTGTCGGACCGCCTGAAGTCGCGATCGCGGGCCGCTCCAACGTAGGGAAATCGACCTTGTTGAACCGCCTCGCCGGGCGTCACGCCCTGGCGCGGACGTCGAAGACCCCCGGACGGACGCGCGGCATCGTGTTCTACGATCTGCGGATCGGCGACGGGGGCGGCTCGGGTGCCTGGCGCGACGTCCGCCTGGCCGATCTTCCCGGCTACGGCTACGCGCAGGTGTCGCAGGCGGAGCGGGCCTCGTGGCAGCCCCTGATCGAGGGATACGCCGAGCGACGGCCGACGCTGGCCATTTTCGTCGTCCTGGTCGACGCGCGGCGTGGTGTCGCCGCCGAGGAGGCGCAGCTCATCGAGTGGCTGGCCACGCTGTCGGTTCCGGTTCAGGTGGTCTTCACCAAGGTCGACAAGCTGTCGAACAGTGAACGGGGAACACTGCGGGCGACGGCTCGCAGCGGGGGAAAGGGCGCTGGGCTGCGGCCCCTGTTGGTCTCGGGCGAGTCGGGCGAAGGTGTCGCAGAGCTGTGGGCGGCGATTGTCCGGGCGCTTCCCCCAGCGGACGTCGACGCGGCGGGTGTGGAGGATTTTGCGACCGCGAAGGCCCCCGCTTAACGTGGTGCTCCCCCGATGGCGCTCTCGAAGGCTCCCCAACCGGTGATCGTGGCCACCATGGATCGCGCCGACATCGACGCGGTCATGGAGATCGAGCGGCTGTCCTTTCGTTCGCCGTGGTCGCGCGAGGCGATCTCGGAAGAGCTGGACCGGTCGTGGGCGAGGGTCGATGTCGTTCGCGACACCTCCGGCGGGGAGATCGTGGCGTTCGCGAACTACTGGCTGGTCGCCGACGAGCTGCACATCCTCAACATCGCCACCCACCCGCAGCTCCGCCGCAGGGGCCACGCGACACGCCTGCTGGCCCACATGATCGACGTGGCCCGCGCTGTCCCTTGTCGCCTCGTGACGCTCGAGGTCCGCCGCTCCAACACGGCGGCCCAGCGGCTGTATCGCCGGTTCGCGTTTCGCGCTGTCGGCGTTCGCCCCAACTACTATGCCGAGGATCAGGAAGACGCCATCGTCATGCTGCTCGAGCTGTACTAGTGCCCCCCCCGCCCGCGCGTCGTCGGAAGCCGCCGGTCGACCGCGCGCCCGGCGCGCGGTCTCGCGCTCGGCGGCCCCGGGCGCGGCGGGCCTGGTTCGTTGGGCTCGCTCTCGCCGCGCTGGCGGGCCCGGCCGTGGCCCGGGAGCCCATCGTCACCCGGATCGAGAACACCGACCACCGCATCGCCATCACGTTCGACGCTTGCGCGACCCAGACGCACGGGTACAAGTTCGATCGGGCCATCTACCGGATCCTTCAGAGCGAGCACATCCCGGCGACGATCTTCGTCTCCGGAAGGTGGGTCGAATTCCACCCGGACGTCATGGAGGAGCTGGCGGCCGATCCGATGATTGAATTCGGAAACCACTCGTACGATCACCCGCACATGTCCGAGCTGGGCAACGGCGACATCGAGGCGGAGATCGATGAGACGGAGGCGACCCTGGCGCGGTACGGGAAGCACAGCGTGGCGTTTCGCCCACCCTTTGGAGACTACAATGATCGCATGCTCGACGTGATCCGCGCGCGCGGCCTCCCCGTGGTCTCGTGGGACGTCGTCTCCGGCGATCCCAGCGAAGCGACGACGACGAAGGGGATGATCCAGGACGTCGAGGAGAACACCCGCACCGGGTCGATAGTCATCTTTCACATCAACGGACGCGGCCACAAGACCGCCGAGGCGTTGCCCACCATCGTGCGAGAGTTGAGGGCGCGCGGGTTCGAGCCCGTGCTGCTGTCGCAGTTGCTGGCCCCGGCCCCGAAGCAGAAGACCCCCGCCGCCACGCCGTGCCACGTCGGCCCGACCGCCTGCGTGGTGCTGCCCGCTTGGGATCACTACGCCCCCTTCGGCGGGTCGGGCACGGTCGAAAACCGTGAAAACCGGGAGAACAGGATGATGCGGTGACGGAGATCCGCTTGGCCTCGGCCGCCCTGGCGGCGCGCCAGGCGGCGTGGATCGCGGCGCTCGAGCCCTGGCGCTCGCTCGGGTACACCTCGGCGGGCCTCGGACGCTTCCTGCGTCGCATGGCGCGAGGGAAGGGCGTGCTCGTGAGCAAGCAAGGCGAGCGCGGCCCGGTCGACGGCGTCCTGACGCTGCAGGAGGGCGTTCTCCTGGGGAACTTTGTTTCGCTGCTGGCGGTCCGACCCGAGGCCGCGGGACGAGGCCTCGGGCGCCGCTTGATCGAGGCTGCGGCCGCGCGCACGGCGCCGGCGCGCCGCTGGCTCTACGTGTCGGCGGACACGGAGAATGCCGGCGCGCTCGCGTTCTATCGAAAGCTCGGCTTCCGGCGTGTGGGGCGGCTGCCCGATCTCGTGCGGGCTGGGCGCGTCGAGCTTCTGCTGCGGACAGACGTCACGGCCGCCGTGCACTAGGGCTTGGCCATCAGCCGGCGCTGGGGCCCTTCCTCTCCAGTCGGGCCTGCTTCTCGTGCTTGGCGGCGTGTCGGGACACCGCCTCCTCCACGGAGTGGGACACCTTCAGATCGAGATCGCGCTTGGCCATCTCCGCCAGCACCTTGTAGTGCTGGTGGAGGGCGCGCAGCTCCTGCTCGGTGAGGTCCTCGATGTCGATCAGACGGTTGCTGGCTCCCGCCAGGGCCGCGACGATCTCGTTCAGCTTGAGCTGCAGCGCCATCGAATCCTTGTTCTGAGAGCGCTGGATCAGGAAGACCATCAGGAACGTGATGATGGTCGTGCCGGTGTTGATGACGAGCTGCCACGTATCCGAGAAATGAAACAGCGGTCCCGTGATTAGCCAGATGACGATGGTGGCGGCGGCCAGGGCGAAGGCCCAGGAGCTCCCCGTCAAGCTCGTCACGTCGCGCGAGAGCGTCTCGAGGGAGCGTCCGAGGGCCGAGCGCGGGCGCAGTACACGGAAATGGCGGTGATGGTTCATTGTCGTAGGATCCCCGCTATCGGGGAATCTGTCGAATCGGCTGGTCGCGGCGAGTCGCATGAAGGGCCGAAAACCGGTAATGTGGTGAGCCGTGATTGGCCAGCGATTCGGCAACTATCGCGCCGTCTCCCTGCTCGGCGAAGGGGGTATGGGAGCGGTGTATCTGGCGGAGCACCCCCAGATCGGCCGGCGCGTGGCCGTCAAGGTGCTGCGGCCCGAGATGATCAGGGATCCGCAGCTGCTGGTGCGGTTCTTGAACGAGGCGCGCGCGGCCAACGCCATCCGGCACCCCAACATCATCGAGGTGCTCGACTCGGGGACGACGCCGGAGGGGATTCCTTACCTGGTGATGGAGTTGCTGGAGGGGGAGGTGCTCTCGGCGCGGATTCGCCGCCTCGGGAGGTTACCGCTGCGCGAGGCGCTGGAGTTCTCGTACCAGACTGCCTCCGCGCTGGCGGCGGCGCACGCGAAGGGCATCGTGCACAGGGATCTGAAGCCCGACAACCTGTTCGTCGTCGCCGATCCGGCCGACCACACGCGCGAGATGATGAAGGTCCTGGATTTTGGCATCGCGAAGCTGCAGACGCTGCCAACCGGAGGCGGCATGCAGACCCGCACGGGCATGCTGATGGGGACGCCCGTCTACATGTCGCCCGAGCAGTGCCTGGGCACGAAGACCGTCGATCAACGCAGTGACATCTACGCGCTCGGCATCATCATGTTCGAGATGCTGGCGGGCAAGCCGCCGTTCACCTCGGACGGGTTCGGCGAGCTGGTGAACATGCACCTCAACGTGCGGCCGCCGTCGCTCTCGGACTTGAACGCCGCCGTCACGGCGCCCATCGAGGGCGTCATCATGAAGGCGCTGGAGAAGTCACCTGACGCGCGCCAGCGCTCGGCCGCCGAGTTGCAGGCCGATATCCGCGCCGCGGCCGGGAGATCCGTCATGATCCGGGGCGCGTCGTCGCCGGATCTGGCCGCCGAGACGCTGCCCGGCAACACAGCGGGGGCGATGCGCGCCACCGCGGGGACCGGCCCGACGATGGCGGCGCCGTCCCCGTCAAAGACGGGTTCGACGACCGGCTCGACCGCGGGCTCGACCGCCGGACCCACGACGATGACCGGCAGCACCGGCGAACGCTACGCGCCCACGGTCCGGACGAAGCGCGGGCGAGGGGTCGCGCTCGCGGTCGTGGCCGCGGCGCTGGTGGCGGGCGGCGGCGGCTGGGTGATGATGAAGCGGGCGAAGCACGAGAGCCCCGGACCGATCGCCGGTGGCCTGGGCCAGACCCCGGAGTCGAAGGGCCCGGGCACCGGCACCACGGCGGGCTCGGGGACGCGCCCCGCGATCCCCGAAACGGGCGACCCCGCGACCATTCACTTGACCATCGACTCCGATCCCGTGGGCGCGTCGGTGACGGACACGGCCTCGGGCCGCTTGCTCGGGACCACGCCGGTGCTCGTGGTGAGGCCGGCGTCCGGCGAGGTGATCACCGTCCGCGTCGAGAAGCCAGGCTTTGCCCCGTCGACGCGCTCGCTGCCGCTGGCGCGCGACCTTCGGGAGACGGTCGCCCTGGCGGCCGCCGCGCCGGACAAGGCGCCCGAAGTGGGGCCCCACCCGGCGCAAAGGCCGAAGCACAACCCGAAGCCAGGGATCAAGCAAGGGCACCGTCCGGCGGCCCCGGACGAGGACGAGCCCGCCAAGTTGTAGTGATGCCCCGTCAAGGCGCACGAATCTCGCTGATCCTCGCCTTCGTCTTTCCGGCGATCGTTTGCGCCACCTTGGCCCTGTCGACCTACGGGTTTCGCTACGCGAGGTCGGCCTCGGAGCGCAGCAAGGCCTCGCTGATGGAGGGAAACCGCCAGCTGGCGCAGGCGCTGGCCGGCAGCATTCAGCAGCGCATCGACACGGCCGACTTCGAGCTGTTCAAGGAGATCGCGTGGGACGACGGCGACAGGGATCCCCCGTCCGACATCGTGCTGCCGAAGGGGGTCGAGTCGGTGGCGGTGCTGGACAAGGACCTCCGCATCCGCGCGATCCTGCCGCCGCCGTCGCCGGAGGCGAAGAAGCGCCTGCGCGAGCTGGAGCGCTGGCAGAATCACGTTCGAGGGCTCGACTGGAATTCGCTGCAACCGTGGACCCCCGCCCAGCCCGGTAACTTCCGCCACCTGCACCAGCTCTTCGACGGCCGTTCGGTCTTGATCGCCTACGCGGCCAAGGAGTCCGAGTCGGGACAGGAGTACTACGTCGCGGCGCGGATGAACCTGGGCTTGATCGCGAAGGATTGGCTGCCGCAGGAGATCCGGGAGCTGGGGGGGGACCGCAAGATCGCGATCCTGGACGAGGTGGCGCGGCCCATCTTCGGCCAGCCGGTGGCGCAGCGGGACCAGCGCTTTCTCTACGAATCATCGTTCGGCAAGACGCTGTACGCGTGGCGAATTCAGACGTCCCCAAAGAACGTGGGCGAGCTGCAGGCGCAGGCCGAGACCGAGCGTTGGCTCGGGGTGCTGTTGATCCCGGTATCGACGTTGATCATCGCCGTCGGCCTGGCCATCGTCCTGCTGACGGTGGCCGCGGAGCGCCGGACGTCACGCATGAAGAGCGACTTCATCGCGAACGTCTCGCACGAGCTCAAGACGCCCCTGTCGCTCATCCGCATGTTCGGCGAGCTCCTGGCCACCGGCAAGCACAAGGGCGCGGACAGCGCCCGCGAATACGCCGAGATCATCACGCGAGAGGCCGAGCGGCTGTCTCACCTCATCGACAACGTCCTCGACTTCGCGCGCATCGAGCGCGGCAAGGCCAGCTACGACTTCTCCGAGGGCCAGCTCGACGATGTGATCGAGCGGGCGCTCGACGTGGCCCGTTACCGGGTGGAGAAGGAGAAGATGCGGCTGCGCACCGAGATCCAGCCCGGCTTGCCCCCCGTGCGGATGGACGAGAACGCGATGACCCTGGTGCTCCTGAACCTGGTCGACAACGCGGTGAAGTACGCCGCCGACGGCAAGGAGGTCGACGTCCGCCTGCTGCGAACGCCGGGCGGCGTGACGCTGTCCGTGCGGGACAAGGGACCCGGGATCCCGCTCGAGGAGCAGCCGCGGATCTTCGAGCGCTTCTACCGCGCGCGTACGGCGCGGGACCGGAACGTCCGCGGCAGCGGTATCGGCCTTGCTCTCGTCAAGCACATCGTCGAGGCGCACGGGGGCCGCCTGGCGGTGGAGAGCGCGCCGGGAAAGGGCGCGACGTTCACGGTCTCGTTGCCCGCCGCGCCCCTGACGGTGGCGGGCCCCGGGGCGCCCGCCGTCGCTCGCGCGGTGCCTGCGCCGCCTGTCGACGTGGACGCCGACGCGGCGGCGCTGAGGCCGGTGAAGTCGTGACCGCGGGCGCAAGCGCCCAGGCGAACAGGCGCCGGGTCCTCATCATCGAGGACGAGCCCGACCTGGTGCGTGGGCTGCGCGACGCCCTGGAGTTCGAAGGATTCGAGGTGGTCTCTGCTGGCCTGGGGCGAGAAGGTGTGCGCCTGGCGCGCGAGCGCGGGCCGGACCTGGTGCTGCTCGACCTGATGCTCCCGGACATGAACGGCTTCAGTGTGTGCGAGGAGATTCGGGCCACGAACTCCACCATCCCCGTGATCATGCTCACCGCGCGCTCCCAGGAGAGCGACAAGATCCGAGGCCTCGAGGTGGGAGCGGACGATTACGTCACGAAGCCGTTCTCCGTGGGAGAGCTGCTCGCACGCATCAACGCCATCTTTCGGCGCTTGCAGCGGGTCTCCCCGCGCGAGGAGGAGATACGGGTGGGCGCGGCCGTGATCTTCCCGCGCACACACGAGATGTCGCGCAAGGGCAAGAAGGTCGCGCTGTCGTTTTACGAGGTCGAGCTGCTCAGGCTGCTCTACGAGCGCGGCGGCCAGCCCGTGACGCGTGACGAGATCCTCGAGAAGATCTGGGGCGTCTCCAGCGCATCGTCGACCCGCGGCGTGGACAACGTCGTGGTCAAGCTGCGCAAGAAGCTGGAGGACGACGCGGGAAATCCGCGCCACATCGTCACCATCTACGGCACTGGTTACAAGCTCGTCGTGGATTAGACGGGCGACGCCGCGTCAGATCGCGTCGCGGGCGGTGGTGCGGCACTCGCCGCACTGGCCGTAGAGCTCGTGGCGGTGCTGCGCCAGCGCGAAACCGTGCTTGGCGGCGATGGCGTCCTGCAACCGCTCGACCTCCGGGCTCACGAACTCGACGATCTTCCCGCAGCTCAGGCAGATGAGGTGGTCATGGTGGGAACGACCCGCGGCGACCTCGTACAACGTCTCCTTCGCGTCGCCGAAGCGGCGCGCGTGTGCGATGCCGGCGTCCTCCAGCAGCTTCATCGTCCGATACACCGTTGCGAACCCGATGCCGGGATGCCGGCGTCGCACTGCCTCGTGAAGCGACTGCAGGTCCACGTGCGCCGTCGTTTCGAGGAAGACCGCGACGACCTCGTCGCGCGTCTTCGAGGCATTCAAGCCACGGTGGACGACGAAGGCTCGCCAGATCTGGTCAGTCTTGCCCCCGGCCGCTCGCCGGCTCTGACGCCGCTTCGGAACCGCCTTCTCTTGTGCCACCTGACCCACCCCTGGACTTTGAGATGGACGTATCGGTAAGTCAACCGGGCGCAGGTAGATGGCCTCGGACCTCTGACCACAGGCCTCGGGCTGTCCGAGGCGATTGTTTCCACCGGCATTGGTCTTGGGAGCCCCGCCAGATTCATTCGGTCCGGCACTATCGGCGACAGAGCGCGCGCAGATTCTGCCGGGCGGTTGCGCCCGCGCGCGAGGATTTCACCTCTCGGGGCCACGCGGCGCTCGAAAACAGGCCCCGAGGACCATGCGTTCCAGGGCGCCCGGTCTGGTCCCCCCTTTGCTGTGAAGAGCAGGAGAAAGGGAGGCTCTCATGCTCTTCGCCGCCTTAGGTGCCATCGCCGCGATCTGGTTGTCCCTCTGCTCGGCGCTCGACTTCGACGCGGGCGCTCGTGCCACTCTGGCCGTGTGGATCGGCGTCGCCGCGCTCGGCCTCGCGCCGCTGGGAATCTGGTTCCGGCCGGCCCGCTCAGCGATTGGGGTCCTGGGCGCGCTGGTCGCGGTGGTGTGCTTGTTCGTACCCCCGTCGACCATTGGAGCGCTGGCGAACTACGTCGGGTCGGCGTCCATCCTGATCGTGGCGGGCATCGCGCCCGAGCCGGCGTCGGACATCGTGCCTCCGGCGGCGAGGCGCGCCCCCGCGCCCGCCCGCGCCGAGGTCCACGATGGGGACGGCCTCGACAAGGACACCGTCCGCCTCACCGTGGCGGCTTGATCCCTGAAGTCGGCGGCGCGCGATGGGGCGGTTCACCCGGGCGCCGAGCGGTGCTAAGAACCGTCCTGGTGGTGGGCCAGACTTATCTCGAGAGCCTGAAGGTCTATGTCGACTTCACCGAGAGCTCGAGCGCGCTGCTGCGCGCCATGCGTCCTTTCGTGGCCCCGCACCTGGCTGGAATCATCGACGACTTCTACGCGACGATCGAGGCGCACCCCGGGGCGCGCAAGGCGATCACGGGCGGCGAGCCCCAGATCACCCGCCTCAAGCGGACCCTCGAACGATGGCTGGACGAATTGCTGGTGGGCCCCCACGACGAGACGTACTTCGAGCGGCGAGCCCGGATCGGTCGCGTCCACGTGCGGATCAGCCTGCCGCAGGCGTACATGTTCACCGCGATGGACAGGATGCGCGTGAAGGTGGCGGGGGTGATCCGTGACGCGCTGGCGGCCCAACCCGAGGTCCTCGAGCGCACGCTGACGGCCCTGCACCAGATCATGGACATCGAGCTGGCCATCATGCTGGAGACGTATCGGGAGGACCTGGAGGCGAAGAACCGCACCGCGGAGCGCCTGGCGACCATCGGTCAGTTCGCCGCCGGGATCGGCCACGAGCTTCGCAATCCCCTCGGCGTCATGGAGACGTCCGTGTTCTTGCTGCGCCAGCTGCTGCAGGGGGCCGGCGACTTGGATCCGAAGGTGACCCGCCACCTCGACAAGATCTCGAACGAGGTGCGGCGTTCGACGAACACCATCAACGACCTGCTCGAGCTCGCCCGCAACCGCCCACCCCGCCGGCAGCCCTCGTCGCTGAAGGCCCTGCTGGACGGCGCCGTTGCGGCGGCCCATCTGCCTGCGACGGTGCAGGTCGCTTCGACCGCCGCGCCGGACGAGATGGCCCTCCTCGATCCGGACCAGATCAGCCGCGTGCTCACGAACCTCTTCATCAACGCCAGCCAGGCCATGGAGGGAACGGGGCAGATCTGGGTGCAGGCCTCGCGGATCGCGGACGGCGTGGAGCTTCGCGTGCGGGACAATGGCCCCGGCATCGCAGCGGATATCCGCCACCGGATCTTCGAAGCGCTGTTCACCACCAAGGCGAAGGGGACGGGCCTGGGCCTCGCGCTCTGCCAGCGAATCGTCGAATCGCACGGAGGGACCATCGCGCTCGAACCCACCGCGGCCGGGGCCACGTTCCGGGTGATGATCCCCGACATTGACGAACGCACGGAGCGGCCATGATCCGGGCCCGGTCTAGCAAGCGATTGCCGGCCTGGGTGGCCAAGGCCTTGGGGAATGGAAAGACAACGCATCCTCGTCGTTGACGACGACGCGGCGCTGGCCGAGAACGTCGCCGAGATCATCGGCGGCGCGTTGCCCGTCGACGTCGAGGTGGTGGGGCGCCTGTCGGAGGCGCTGGCGCGCGCGCAGTCCGCGCGGTTCGATCTGGTGCTGAGCGATGTCCGCCTGCCCGACGGGAACGGTACGGATCTGGTCGAGCCGCTGCGGTCCCGCTGGATGTTCGCCGAGGTCGTGCTCATCACCGGCAACGCCACAGTCGACAGCGCGATCGCGGCGGTCCGGGGGGGAGCCTTCGCTTACGTCCTCAAGCCCTTCTCGCCAACCGAGCTCCTGGAGATCGCCCGGCGCGCCCTCGCCCAGGTGGCGCTGGCGACGGAGCGGGAGCGGCTGCGGCTCGAGCTCGAGCGCTCGGAGCGCAAGAACCGCCAGATCATAGAGGCGGTCCCGGCGCTGGTGCTGGCGCTCGACGCGAACGGGCGCGTGGCGCTGTGGAACCTCAGGCTCGAAGAGGTGTCCGGATTTTGCCGCCAGGAGATGATCGGACAGCCGGGCGACTCGCTGATCGGGACGGGAGGGGTTCGGGCGTTGGCGACGAAGGGTGGGTCCGAGCGCCTGGTACGGTGGGAGACGGCGCGCGTCTCGTCGGACGTCGGAGCGAGCTCCGAGACGTGGACCTACGCCGTTGGCGCCGACGTCACGTCCGAACAGGAGATGTTGCGGCGGACGCTGCGCGCGGAGCGCCTGGCGGCCGTGGGGACGCTGGCGGCCGGCCTGGCGCACGAGGTCCGCAATCCGCTCAATTCGGCGGCGTTGCAGTTGCAGGTGTTGCGGCGCCGGCTGGCCCGGGGGGACTCGACCCCGCAGGTCCTCGACGGCGTCGCCGCGCTGGTGGAGGACGAGATCCGCAGGCTCGAGCGCCTGGTGAACGACTTCCTGTCGTTTGCCCGCCCGCGCCCCATCGAGCTTCGGCCGACGGTCCTCGAGGGCCTGTGCGAGGAGGTCGTGGAGCTGATCCGGCCGGAGGCCGAGGCGGCGCGGGTCGCGGTGACGCTCGAGATCGCGCCGGGCCTCCCCATCCTCCAGGCCGATCCCGAGCGCCTGCGGCAGGTATTGCAGAACCTGATGCGGAACGCGCTGGAGGCCATGCCTGGGGGCGGCCGTCTCACGGTGCGGGTCCGACCCGTCGAGGGCTTCGTCGAGCTCGACGTCGCCGACACCGGTCAGGGCTTCGTCGGCGACGCGCCCGTGTTCGACGCGTTCTTCACCACGAAGCCGAAGGGGACGGGGCTCGGCCTGAGCATCGTCCATCGCATCGTCACCGACCACGGGGGCACGGTGCGCGTGCGCTCGCGGCCGGGGGACACCTGCTTCACGGTCGCGCTGCCGGTTTGAGCCCTGGCAGCCCGTGGACAAAGTCGCTCCGCGTCGCCTGGCCGGCTGCGGGCCCCGTCCGCTGCGTCGTTCGTCGTTCGTCGTCGCAATACCGCCAGGTATTCCTCCTCCTCGCTCCTTGCGGGCCGTGGCTCCTCGCTCGGCCAGGCTCGGTCCGGACTTCGTCCACGGGCTGCTGGGGGGCGCGCCGTCGTCACTGTTGCTTCCGACGATCGTCGTCGGAGATGGCGTCCGTGCCGCTCTTGGGGGCGCTCTGGAATTCGTGCAGCTTGTACTGGATCTTGCGGACGCTCATCCCCAACATCTCGGCCGCCTTGGTCGTCGACCCGCCCGTGCACTCTAGCGTCTTCACGATGGCGTATCGTTCGATCTCGTCGAGCGTCGAGCCCGGGATGCTGATGCCGCCTGGCTTGCCCGTGGGACCGAGCTGCGGCGGCAGATCGCCGGCGGTGATGAGCGAGCCCGTGCACAGCACCACCGCACGCTCGACCACGTTCTCCAGCTCCCGCACGTTCCCGGGCCAGGCGTACGCCCCGATACGCCCGAGCGACTCGTCCGAAAAGCCACTGATGGATTTGGCGTTCTCGGTGACGTACTTCTTCAAGAAGTGCATCGCCAGCAGCGGGACGTCCGAGGGCCTGTCCCGCAACGCCGGCATCTCGATGTTGATGACATTCAGCCGGTAATACAGGTCCTCACGAAAGCGACCGCGCGCGACCTCGGCCTTCAGATCCCGGTTGGTCGCGGCGACGATCCGCACATCGACGCGGATGGTCTCGTTGCCGCCGACGCGCTCGAGCTCGTGCTCCTGGAGGAAGCGCAGCAACTTGACCTGCACCGCGGGCGAGATCTCGCCGATTTCGTCGAGGAACAGCGTGCCCCCCTGCGCCTGCTGCAGGCGCCCGTCGCGCCGGCCGGCGGCGCCGGTGAACGCGCCGCGCTCGTGGCCGAACAGCTCGCTCTCGAGAATCGTCTCCGCCAGCGCAGCGCAGTGAAGCTTCACGAACGGACCCTTCGCGCGCGGGCTACCTTGATGGATGGCGGCGGCGATGAGCTCCTTGCCCGTGCCGGACTCGCCCGTGATGAGGACGCTGGCCCGGGCGGCCGCCACCTGCGACACGGTCTTGAAGATCGTCTGCATGACCGGGGAGTTGCCGATGATGTTGGCGAAGCTGTAGCGCTCGGCGAGCCGCGCGCGGAGGCTTCCGGCTTCGCGGCGCAGGCGCCGGTGCTCCATCTCTCGGTTCACCACCAAGAACAGCTCGGCGGTGTTCAGCGGCTTCGTGAGGTAGTCGGCCGCACCCTTCTTCATGGCGTCCACGGCGCTCTCGACGGCGCCGAAGGCCGTCATCACGATGACGATGATCTCCTCCTCCTGCGCGCGGGTCCGCTCCAGCAGCTCGACCCCCCCCATCCCCGGCATCCTGAGGTCGGTCAAGATCAAGTCCGGGGACAGCTCCTCGATCTTGCCGAGCGCCTTGAAGCCGTCCGCCGCGGTGTCGACGCGGTAGCCCTCGTCCCTGAGCAGCTCCGCGAGCGCCGTGCGGGCGTTCGCCTCGTCGTCCACCACAAGAATGCAGCCCTTATCGGTTCCCATGGGATAGTCCCTTCGCAATCACCATACCCGTTCGGAGGGGCAAATCGACCGCCTGCCGGGACGGATCCGCGCAAATTTTGCCCAGCCGGGCCCAACGCGCGCAGTTTCTACGTGCCGTCGTCGCGGTCGAGGAGCCTGGCGTGGGCAACGTCAATTCCAGGAGGCGTCGCGCGGGAGCGACAGCACGTGCCCGAGGGAGTGCCAGACCTCGGGGGCGAGGTTGCGCTCGATCCAGGGATAGAACCGCTCGCCTTCCCGGCGGGCGTGCGCGCGCAGCCGGGCGACGAAGTCGAGCGCCGCGGGGGCCTGCAGCTGATGCAGATCCAGGGACAGCCCGAGCTCGAGGAGGCTGGCCCGAATGGCGTCGTGCTCGGCGCGCAGGGCCTCGCCCTCGCCGGGATCGCTGCGCTCGAACAGCGGAAGCAGATCGCGCTCTTCGATGTCGAGGTGGGTCACGAGCTCCGCCTCGAAGGCGGTCCAGGCGGCGCGAAGCGCGAGGGGATCGCCCTCCTCGGCCTTCGCGACGATCGCGTCGAAGGCGCTTTCGAGACCACGGTGGTGCTGGGCCAGCGCATCGGTCATCGGCGAATCTTCCGCGGAGGCGGGGACGTCCTTCGATTTCCCGATCATGGATCCACCAGCGGCTGGCGCGAAGTGAGAAGAGAGTGCGCCCACGAGGCCCCATCGCGAACGATATGCGCGCTTGTTCGACAGGGGAGAATCACAACGGGGTCTTGTGCAAGGCGGAGACCAGCCGGCCGGTCCGCGCTGAACCGGAGGCTGGGACGGGGCTCCTGGGGAGACGGCCCGGGACGCGGCCAAGGTCCGCCAGGATTCTTCGGTGATCCTTCGGTGATCCGTCGGCACGACTCTCGCACTCGGCCGACGGTCATGCGAAGCCGGTGGGTGGTCCTTTCATCGACAACGGCGGCGGTTGCAATCGCGGTGGCGCTGCTGCTCCGCCCCTCTCGCGTCTCCGAGCCGTTGTTGCCCGCGCCCACCCACATCCCACCGGACGTGCGCGCCGCGCTCCGGAGCCGCATGTTGCAGCACGGAGCCCAGATGAACGCGCTCTTGCTCGACGTGGTGCTGCTGAACCGGGACGCCACCGCCCGCATCGCGGGGGCGTTGTACGACGAGCCGCCCATCGATCGGGGATTCTCGCGAGGGTTCACCGACGCCAGCGGCCCGGAGGAGTTGCCGGCGCGATTCTTCACCCTACAAGCTCAGTTGCGCGAGAGGGCCCGCGCGCTGGTGGTCGCCGCCGCGTCCAACAATGCCGACGAGATGGCCGAGCGCTTCGCGACCTTGACGAGGACTTGCGTGCTCTGTCACGAGGCGTATCTGCACGACGATCCGCGCGCCGGCCGGTGACGCGGGTCCCACCGAACCGCCACGCGGGGGACGCCTCCTCGCAGCCAGGGCGTGCCGGTCAGTCGCGCTCGGCTGGTCCGCGGTGCACGACGTAGACGGGCACCTCGGCCCGGCGCAACACGCCCTCCGCCACCGAGCCCAGCACCGCGCGCTTCACGCCGGAGCGGCCGTGGGACGCGACGACGATCGCGTCCACCCCCAGCCGCACCGCCGCCGCGACGAGCTGTTCGGCGGCGTCGCCGCCGTCGATCACGCATGGCCGGCACTCGATCCCGAGCCCCTTGGCCTCGGCAGGGACGAGCCGGCGCAGGCGCTCCTCGAGGGCCGCTATCTGGGCGGGGCTGAGCGCCCCCTCCTCGGCCGCATACACATACATCGGCGAGGGCAGGGCGCGCTCGCTGACCGTGCAGATGTGGGCGACGCCCCCCTCCGCACGCAAGAGCGAGAGCGCGTGCGAGACGGCGGCGGCGCCGGCCTCGGAGAGGTCGGTCGCGGCCAGAACAGACCGCAGCGGCGCCGCAATCGCGACAGGGGCCGAGGCTCCGCCGTCGGCGGCGTCATGGGTCGTGGCCGGCGGCGGCTCCGGAACGCAAAGCAACGGGATCGCCGCGAAGTGCAGGGTGGACAACGCGACCGAGGCGCGCTTGAGGCGACGCCATCCGTGGGGTTGCGACGATCCGACGATGATCAGGTCCGCCTTGGCCTCGTGGGCCTCTCGGGCCAGCGCGTCGCCGATCGGCCCCCACTCCGCGCAGACGCGGAAGCGGACGTTCGGAGCCGAGAGCATCCCGCCGAACCTTCGGCTGATCCGGGCCCGCAAGTCCCGCTCGAGGACGGCGGCGACCTCGGGATCCGTTTCGAAGAGATCCCGAGGGCCGCGCATCCCGAGGCGGACATACTCGCCAGGAGCCCAATATTCGTGGACGAGCGTGAGCTCACAGGGCCCGCGCGTCGAGAGCTCTTGCGCGAACGCGAGCGCGGCGTCGGTGGCCTGGTCACCCCGGTCCAGCCCCACGACCACCCGCAGCGGCGCCGGATCCGGCGGCGCCTGTCCCTGCGCGCCGAGCGGTTGCTGCCCGGGGCGCTCCAGCCACCGCTCGAGCGAGGTCGGCGCGTGACCGTGGCGAATCACGAGGATGGGGCAGGGCACCCGCAAGACCAACCGCTCGACCACGCTCCCCGAGAGCATCCGGCCCACCACGCCGCGCCCGTGCGTCCCCGCGATGATCATGCGCGCGCCGGCCTCGCGGACGAGAGACTCGATGGCCGCGTCCGGCGGGCCCACGAGGACGCGCGTCTCGACCGCGAGCCCTGCCGTTCCGAGGCTCCCGCGCAGCTCCCGCAACGATTGCTGCGCGGCGTCCGCGAGCAGGGCGAGCTCGTCCTGGCCGGAGGGGACACCGTCGGTGTTCGACGTGAACCTGGCGTCGACGGCGTGGACGATGAGCAGCTCGTCCCCGAAGGCGCGCGCGATGCCGGCGGCGAGCGTGGCGACGCCGCGCGAGAGGTCGGAGAGGTCTATGGCGGCGATGATGGTCACGGCTGGGCTAGTTTCTTGGGGACGATGGGACTATCAGCATGGCCCATGCCAGGGCGGGAATCACGGTGCGAGTGCGAACACGGGTCACGACGGTCACTTCGCCCGGTGCGCGCGGACCGTGACGACGGGACATTCGGCATGGCGGAGGACATACTCGGCCACGCTTCCAAGCACGAGGCGCCTCACCCCGGTTCGGCCGTGCGTCCCCATGACGATGAGCTCGGCCCCCGCCTGGGCGGCGGCGTCGAGGATGGCGTCGCCGACGGGGCTGGCGCGGACGGCGACCTCCCCGACGGCCACGACCTCGTGCGTCGCCGCTATCTCCACCATGCGACGGCTGAGCTCGGCGATCTCCTCCGCCGTGGGCATGAGCGGCTGCAGGGGAACCTCGAGTGAGCCGAGTGGCAGACAGCTGACAGCGTGGATCATCCGGATGGGCTCGCCGCCTGCGGTGCGATGGAGGTCGGCGGCCCAGGCCAACGCGACCCGGGCACCGTCACTGAAATCGAAAGGCACTGCGATCTTGGGTTTCATGGCTGTTGTCCTTTGTGCGGGTGACGCCCGAGACGGGAGGGGCGAGCGTGATTCGGTGGGCTAGCGGAGAAACGCCGCCGTGACGAGGGAAGTGGGCAGGGCGCCAATGAGCACCGCCACGCCGGCCCTGTACCAGGAGAGCCGATGGATCCGCGCCAGCGCCAGCGTCGACACGACCCCCGCCCACGGCAGCGGGATCAGGAAGATGCGCAGCAGCTCGATCCAGCTTGGCCAGGGAAGCACGGGGGCGGTCCCGGCGTAAAGCCTGGGGGCGATCAGAATCTCCGGGAGCCACATCATGATCAGCATGGGGAGATGCAGCGAGAACGCCGACGCGCCGAACGTGGCGTCGAAGGTTCCGCGGCCTCCGAAGGCGCGACAGATCGCGTACGCGATGCCAGAGAACGCAAACGCCGCGACGAAACCGACGGGGACGGTGATGAGCGACTGCACGGCGTACCAGTCGGTCGCCCTGATGAGCGTGATCGGGGTCGTCGGCGGGTGATGTCCGAGCGCGTAGATGCGGGCGGCGACGAGCGCGTAGGTCGCGAGGCCAATCAACAGGAACGCAGCGCCGAGCGCCAGGGCGCGCGGATCTGCCCCGATGGCGTCGGCGCCCCGCACGGGGTGACGGAGGAAAAGCCAGGTCAGCTCGAGCAGAGTTCGTCCGAAGCCGTGTCCCGACGACGGCCGCGCGACCGGCTCGCTCGCTTCGAAGGGTCGTCCAGCTTCGGTCCTCATGCGACCTCGGGTGAGCAACAAGCGTTCCCGCGATTCGCCGGGGCGCCGTGGGTCTAGTCCCCTGGAAAGGTGAATCCTCCCATATCTCGCCGGTCCTCTTCGTCCCTGGCTGCGTTGCTCCTCGGTTGAATACGTGGAGTATTCGCCCTCGTCGCGCCTTGCCAGGAACGAAAATGCCTCAGCGATATGGAGCCTTCACCTTTCCAGGGGACAAGTCGAGGCTAGATATCGACCGGCCCGCCGAAAGATTTGCGCCCCCGGGGGAATGGCGCGCACGAATTGCGCGCCCTTGCTTGCGCGAAGCCGCAGGCGCCGTTGGCACCGTAGCTGCAAACTCGTGAGCTCATGACAAAACTGCGCATGGCCAGTTTTCGGGCGGACGTGGTTCTGGCGGCGGGCCTCGTGGTCTGGTTGGGCGCGGTCGCGTCGACGGCCCACGCCGAGACCTCGCCGCCCAAGGCGGCCCCGGCGGCAGCGCGCCGGACCTACCGCATCGACGCGGCAAAGAGCCGGTTCATCGTCGAGACGCAGACCGGTGGCCTGTCCGCGATGTTCGGCCACGACCACAAGATCGCCGTTCGCGACTTCTCGGGCGCCGCTACCTTCGACCGCGACAAGGCCAAGGCCGCGTCGCTGGAGCTGACCATACGATCCAATTCCCTCTATCTGCTCGACGAGGACAACATCGGGGCGCGGCAGGCCATCGAGTCGGCCCTGAGGGAGGACGTCCTCCAGACGGCCTTGTACCCCGAGATCGTCTTCAAGAGCCGCGGCGTCACCCTCGCGCGGCGGGGGGACGGAACCTACGACGTGCGGATCGTCGGGGAGCTTCGACTCCATGGGGTTCGTCGGCAGGTCACTGTCCCAGCGCGCGTGTCCCTGGAGGGAGACACCCTGCACGCGATCGGGATCTTCGAGGTTCGTCAGACGGACTTCAACATCACGCCGTTCTCCTTCGTCAACGGCACCGTCACAATCAAGGACGTGGTGACGCTCTCGTTCGATATCGTCGCGAACCCTACGTAAGGCGGTCAACCATGTCATTCCTCGCGTTGTCGGAGAAGAGAGTTGCAGGGGCGCTGGCCCGTGTGTCCGTTGCCGGCCTGAGCTTGGTCCTTGGCGCGGCGGCGATGCCGGCGTGCGCGGACCAGAAGGCCGCGAGCCAACCGCCGCAGCAGGTGCAGCTCGCGCGGGCGATAGCAACGCCGGAGGGGACAGAGCCCCCCGAACCGCTGTCGCCCGCCGCGCGTTCGATCCTGAAGGATCGAATGTCATCACACGTAAGAGAGATGGGCGAGCTAGTCTCCGCGATCATGGTGCTGCGGTACCCGGAGATCGCCCAGCGCGCCGATTCGGTCGCGGCCGACGTGAATCTCAGCCGCCCGCTGTCCTCGGACGCCACGGAGCTCAATTCATCCCTGCCCGAGAAGTTCTTCGTTCGGCAAGACGAGCTTCGCGTCGCGGCGCGCGGTCTGGGGGTCGCGGCGCGCGCCGGCAACCCTTACCAGGTGGCGGATGCATACGGCAGGATGTCCGAGGCCTGCGTGCGATGTCACGCCGACTATCGTCCGCGTAACCAAGGCTCGAATCAAAAGTAGCGACTTCGGACCTCCGACTCCGGACCTCCGGGGAGACTGTTGCGCGCACGCCGACTGCGCTCCGGACGGGCCGAGCTCCGCACACCCGATTTCGCGGGAAGACCGAGGCGGAAATCCGAGGCCGGAGCTCCGAGGCTGGACGTCCGAGGCCCATCGACCTGCGCCGTTCCCCCACGCGGCGCGCGTGGTATGACACGGACCCGCAATGTCCAGCCTGGAGAAGCCACGGCCCGTCCGTGTTCGCATCGCCCCGTCGCCAACGGGCGATCCCCACGTCGGGACCGCGTACATCGCGCTGTTCAACTACGCGTTCGCGAAGCACCAGGGCGGCAAGTTCGTGCTGCGCATCGAGGACACCGACCGGACGCGGTCCACGCCCGAGTCGGAGGCGGCGATCCTCCGTGCCCTTCGCTGGGTGGGCCTCGCGTGGGACGAGGGACCCGACATCGGCGGTCCCTACGGCCCCTACCGGCAGTCGGAGCGCCTCGACACTTACCAGCGCGAGATCCTTCCGCTGCTGGCGTCGGACGCCGCCTACCGGTGTTTTTGCAGCGCCGAGCGCCTGGAGGCCGTGCGCCACGAACAGCGCCGGCAGGGCTTGTTCGTGGGATACGACGGCCTTTGCCGGGGGCTGCCGCGCGAGGAATCGGAGGGGCGCGCCCGGGCGGGAGAGTCGTTCGTGGTGCGCCTGGCGATGCCGCGCTCGGGCGACACCGTGTTCGTCGATCGCCTGCGTGGCGAGGTGAAGTTCGAGAACACCCAGGTCGACGATCAGATCCTCCTCAAGAGTGACGGCTTCCCGACC
This sequence comes from uncultured Myxococcales bacterium, assembly GCA_964443975.1. Taxonomy (GTDB): domain Bacteria; phylum Myxococcota_A; class Polyangia; order Fen-1088; family Fen-1088; genus DASYCK01. The sequence goes on from CAYUFS010000027.1 coordinate 55,990, forward strand.
TACCACTTCGCGAACGTGGTCGACGATCACCTGATGCAGGTGACCCACGTGATCCGCGCCGAGGAGTGGTTGTCGTCGACCCCGAAGCACGTGGTGCTCTATCAGGCGCTCGGGTGGCAGGCGCCAGAGTGGATCCACATGCCGCTGTTGCGGAACGCCGACAAGTCCAAGATCTCGAAGCGCAAGAACCCGGTGTCGCTCGACTACTACCAGGACGCTGGCTTCCTGCCGGAGGCGTTGCTGAACTTCCTTGGCAACATGGGCTGGTCCATCGCCGGCGATCGCGAGAAGTTCACGCTCGACGAGATGGTGGCGGCGTTCTCGTGGGATCGGGTGAGCCTCGGCGGGCCGGTGTTCGACCTGGTGAAGCTGTCGGCGATGAACGCGGACTACCTGCGCGCCCTGGACGACGCGGCGATCGTGGCCCGGCTGCGGCAATGGCGGTTGAGCGACGAGCACCTGAGGTCGCTCGTGCCCCTCGTCCGCGAGCGGATTCAGCGCCTCGACGAGTTCGTGCCGCTGACGGAGATGTTCTTCTCGGGCGATCTCGACTACGCGCCGGTCGCGAAGGACCTGTTGCCGAAGGGGCGCCTGCCCAAGGAGGTGCACGAGTGCCTGACGACGTTCGGCGAGGCGCTGGACGTGCTGCGGCCGTTCACGACCTCCAGCCTCGACACGATGGCGCGCGCGTTCGCCGAGAAGGGCGGGTGGTCGACCAAGGAGCTGTTCATGCTGCTTCGCCTGGCGGTCAGCGCGCGCCGAGCCACGCCCCCGCTATTCGAGACGCTCGTGGGGCTGGGGCGTGAGCTCGTGCGGCGGCGGGTGCGTCTGTGCGCCGAGTTCGCGCGCAAGCTGCCGGCGCCGGCGCCGGCAGCCCCTCCCACCGCGCGCTGAGGGTGCCCTTGACGGTCGCGTCGATTCGGCGGCGAGAGCGCGGGACGGCGCACCGCGAGGAGCTCGCGGCTGGTGCCCTGGCGCCTGCCGCCGCCGTCGGGCTCTACGTTCACTTTCCATTCTGCAGCGTCCACTGTCCGTATTGCGACTTCGCCGTCGACGCGCGGACGTCGATTCCCCACGATGACTACGCGGACGCCGTGATGGCCGAGATCGCCGCGCGCGCTGTGTGGTTCCGCGCGGCCGGCGCGGCGCCAATGACCGCGTCGCCGTCGCTCGTGTCGATCTATTTCGGCGGCGGAACGCCGGGGCTGTGGAGCCACGAGGCGCTCGGGCGGGTCGTCGCCGCTGGCCGGGACGCGTTCGGCGCCTCCCCGGAGAGCGCGCCGCTGGAGATCACGATCGAAGCGAATCCAGGAGAGGTCGACGAAGCCCGTGCGCGCCTGTGGCGGCGCGCCGGCGTGAACCGCCTGTCGCTGGGCTTGCAGGCGCTCGACGATCGGCTGCTCGGCGCCCTCGGTCGCAACCATGACGCCGCGGCGGGGCCGGCGGCGGTGCGGGCGGCACGCGCGGCCGGATTCGGCAATATCTCGGTCGATCTGATGTTCGGCCTACCGGGACAATCTCTCGACGACTGGCGTCGGTCGGTGGACGGGGTCGTCGCCCTGCAGGTCGAGCACGTATCGGCATATGCGCTCACGATCGAGCGGGGCACGCCGTTCGGAGCCCGCGCGCGCAGCGGCGAGCTGGTCGTCCCCGATGGCGACCTGGCGGCGGTGATGCAGGAGCACGTGCGGGACGCGTTGGCGTCGGCTGGGTTCGCCCAATACGAGGTATCGAGCCACGCCCGGCCTGGCCGGCGGGCCGTGCACAATTCGCTGTACTGGACGGGGGCGCCCTACCTCGGCGTGGGCGCGTCGGCGGCGTCGTTTCGGCCGCTCGACGGCGGGACCGGATGGCGGTTCTCGAACCCACGCGCGACCGAAACGTATCTGCGGGCGGTGGCTGCCGGCGCAGGCTCGCCGGTCCCTGCGAAGATCGAGCGGCGGACGGGGCGCGACCTGGAGAACGAGGCGGTCTGGTTGGCGCTGCGAACCACCGACGGCCTCGATCGAAGCGGGCACGCGCGCCGCTTCGGTGCGGATCCCGGCAGCGGCCGGGAGGCCGAGCTGAAGGCGTGCGAGGCGCGCGGCTGGCTTGCGATCACGCCGACATCGATTGCCCCCACCCCCGCCGGCTTGCTGTTCGCCGACGACGTCGCGGCCCGCCTCTGGCGCTGAGGCGCATGCCGTCGCAATCGGCTAACCTTGATTGATGGCGGATGTTCTCGCGGCCGCCGAAGCCGAGCTCCGGCGGCAGGTCGCGTCCTTGACGCTCGCGGAGGTCGAGCCGAGCGGACCGGCCGAGGCGATTCAGGCGGTGCACTGGTGGAACATGCTCGCCCGCCTGGGGCTGCCCCTGCCGCTCGTCGTGGTCCACGATGTGGGTCACCTGCTGGCGCGGGGGCGACGCGGACAGCCGCATCACCTGCAGCTGCTGAACCGCGGCGGCCCCGCGTCGGCCCTGCGCGCGCAATACCGTGCCCTCCTGGCCCAGGTGGCGGAGGCCGACGTCGTCTCCGAGCTCGGGACGGCGACGTTGCACGACGAGACGATCGCCATCGTGCTGGCGCGCGCCCTCGCGGATGTCTTCCTGCGGTGGTCGGCGCGCCCGCGGCGAACGGGGCTGTTCGAGCTGCCCGTGGCCTCGCCCTCCTTCGAGCGGGACCGCGCGGCGTTGGCCAAGAACCTCGACCTCACCTGGGTGACGTCGTTCCTGCAGCGGCTGCTCGAGCACGATCGCGCGGTCCTGGCGCGGCTCGACCAGATTGATGTGTCCGCGCTGCGGCTGCTCGGGCTGTTCTCCGTCGAGGGTGGAACGCCGGATCTGTCGGACCTCTACCAGGTCGTGGGAAACATCGGAGCGGCCGACGTCGTCGACTTCTCGTTGCAGCTCTTGCCCTCGCTCCTCGAGACCAAGCGTCGCCGTTCGGTGCAACGCTTCTCGATCGACGGGTACGCCTCCATCGAGCGGCGGGGCTCGCCGGACGCCCTCCTGCCGAGCGAGCTGGCGCACGACGAGGAGACGCTGACGCTCAAGATGCTGTCGGACGATCTGCTCTACTACGGGCGCGAGCGGGCTCCGGACTCCGGTCGGCGACTGACCTACCTGCTCGTCGATGCGAGCGCCTCGATGCGCGGGACCCGTCAGGTGTTCGCCCGCGGGCTGGCGCTGGCGCTGTGCAAGAAGCTGTCGCTGCTCGGCGGCGAGGTGTGGTTCCGGTTCTTCGACAGCCGACTCTACGATCGCCTGGACATCGGCCGGCAGCCACGCCGCGAGCTGCCACGCCTGCTGTCCTTCCGTTCGGAGCGCGGACGCAATTACGCGCGCGTGTTCGGGGACCTGGCGTCCGAGGTCAACCGCCTGCGGCACGAACAGGGTCGGGACGTGGCCGTCACCTTCATCACGCACGCCGAGTGCCACATCCCCAAGGCGACGGTCGAGGCCCTGGCGCGCGACGCGTCCCTGTATGGGGTGTTCATCCTGCCCTCGCGGCCCATCACGCTCGACTACTTGCCCCTGCTGCATCGCCACCAGATCGTCACACCAGAGACGTTGGCGCACGCCGGGGCCGGGCGCCGCCGCGCCCTCGACATCGTCGACGACGCCACCCAGGTCGCGGCGCGCTGAAAGCCGCATGCCGACGCGTGAGGAGATCGATCTCAAGGAGCGGGCCGATCGGGCGCTGCGCGCGGGGCACCCGGCGGAGGCCTTGGGGCTTTACGACGTCCTCCTCGGGCATGTGCAAGTGTTTGCCCCCGGCGTTTACGACGGCTGGCTGGAGGGCGCGCTCGGCGCTTATCAGGCTCTCGGACGCCGGCGAGAGGCGGCCTATGTCCTCCTGGCCCTGCGGCGCTTCACCGACGCCGCGCGCATGCTCGTTCCCGCGGAACGTCCCGTGGAATGGGCCCTCGCCATGTCGAAGCAGGGGCAGCACGGGGAGGCGGCGCGGGTGCTGTCGGCGGCGGGCCACCCCGTGCTGGCGGCGATCGAGCTGGAACGGGGCGATCGCATGGCTGCCGCTCGCGCGGAGTGGGAGCGCGCGCTGCGCGACCCGAGGCTGCTCGGGCTTCCCTATGAGCTGGCGCTGGTCCAGTTCAACCTCGGCGAGTGTTTGCTGAAGCTGGGCGAGCCCGCGGCGGCGTCGGCCGCGTTCGCCGTGGCCGGGCGACAGCTCGAGGAGGTCGCCGACGCCTTCGAGACGCACGGGCAGCGCGAGCGCGCGTTCGATTGCTACACGGTGCTGCTTCGCATCGGGAAGGACACCGCGTCGTTCGAGAACGTGTCGGAGGGGTACGTCAACGCCATCCGCATCCTGAAGGCCGGCGAGCAGCGGTTCTACGTGTTGCAGTACTACGAGGACTTCATCGCCTACGCGGTCGAGCGGGGAGAGCTCTACGCGGCCGCGACCTTGGCCCGGGAGGCCGCCGACTTCAGCGTCCACGCGGGCCTCGTCTACGACAAGCACTACCTGTCGCGCTCCGTCGCGCTCTGGATGGACGCCGCGAGCGCGAACGAGGCGGCGGCGGGTCCGACGGAGCTCACCGAGAACGCCCTTCACGCCGGTATCGACGCCGCCACCGCGGTCGGCGATCTGGCCCTGGCGTCACGGCTCTACGACCAGCTGGCGTCGCTGCCGTTGCCGGCGAAGAAACGCGACCGCTACCGACTCCTCGCGCGCCGCTACGCCGGGGCACGGACCCAGGTCGCGCCCCCGACCGGCATACCGGAGTACCTGCGGCGCGCCGGCGCATACCAGGACGTCTGGCGGCAGGACCTCGTCGAGTGGGAGCTGGACGGTGATGCGGTGGCCGTCGCGGCGGGGTTGGTCGTCGACCGTACGGATCACGTTCGCTTCTCGCGCCTCGCGCTGCGGGCGCTGCTGATCGCCGGCGGGTCCCCGGGGGCCTCGGTCGCCGATCCCGCCAGGAAGGCGGACCTGGCGCTGGCGCTCGGCCGGGTGCAGGTCTACGAGGTCCTGAGGCCGCTCGAGAAGCTCTACGAGACCATCGAATCGCCCGATGTGCGGGCCGCCGTGATGACGGGGGCGGGCCAGGTATACTGTCGCCGGACCTTCGGCTTGGTCCGGCGAGGGATCGAGGACGGTTCGCCGCGCGTTCGAGAGGCCGCCATCGCGGCGTTGCGCGGCCTGCGTTTCCGCGACGCGTTCGACGATCTGTCGGCGATCTTCCGCGAGAAGACCGACGCGCGGGTGCGCATCGCCGCCCTCGATGCCCTGGCCGATCTGGCGTCGCCCGAGGCCGGCGCCGTCCTGCTCGAGGCGGTGCTGCGCGAGACGGGCGAGGTGCAAGCCGCGGCCGAGGGGCGGTTGCAGGCGTTCAGCGGCGAGGAGCTCATCCCCGCCATCCGACAGGCGCTGGATCTCGAGGGCGGCGACGCCCATCCCGCCCTTCGCCGGATCTGGTCCGCGCTGGGGGCCCCAAGGCCCTGAGGCCGGAGCAGCTACCACGCGCCGGCGCTCGCCCAGTCGTGGCGCAGGGTGGCGCTCATCCTCTCGACGACGGCCATGTCGGCCAGCAGCACCCCCACCTCGCGATTGTCGTCGAGCGACGCGCGCGTGAAGTTCACGGATCCGAGGTAGGCCACGGCGTCGTCGATGACCATCGCCTTGGCGTGGAGCGTGGGGGTCTCCATGACCCGCACGCCGACGCCTCCGGCCGCCAGGGCTGCCACGGCCTGGTCGGTGGCCGTGGACCTGTTCGCGCCCGGCACCACGACCGACACCGCGACGCCCCTCGCGCGGGCGGCGAGCAAGCGGGCGACGAGCTCCGCGTCGGAGATCTCCTCGATCTCGAGGGCCACGGCAGTGGTCGCAGCGTCGAGCGCCGCCTCCAGACGAAGCCGCGCGTCGGTGGGCGACACGATGATCCGCGTGTCGGCCGGCGCGCTCCCGGGCTCGGCCCCGATCGCATCGGCCTGGAAGACGGACTCCGCCCGCCTGACGTCTACCTGGGCGCTGTCGACGTACGCGTATTCGCGATTCCTGTTCAGCCCCGCCTGCGTGAGGTTCGCCGTCAGGACGAGCGCGCGGTCGTCCACGAGCAGCAGCTTCACGTGGGCTAGACCGCCCGGGACCGCGAACCAACGGACGTCGATGCCGTCTTGCTGGAGGGCCAGGAACGCCGCCTGATTGGCGCCCCCGTCTCCGTAAGGGGCCGGCTCGAGCAGCACCCGCACCTCGACGCCCCCGGCGTGGGCGGCGGCGAGCGCGCCTAGGACCCGTGAATCGGTCAGCATGTAGACCTCGATCCAGACCCGCCGCCGCCCGGCCGCGAGGGCTCCCAGGATCTGGTCGCTGCCGTCATCTGGCAGAACGACCAGCGTGCCGGGGGGCCCCGCTGCAAGGTCCGGAACGGCCTCGGGCGCCGCTGCGCCTGGGACCGCGAGGCCGCAGGAAGACCCTGCTGCGAGCGCGCCCACCAATCCCAGGCGAACGAAGGTGGATGAGGACCGGGACCGTTGGCAGTCGAGCATGGAGCCCTATCGGCACCGGCGTCCTCGCTTGTGCGTGAAATCGATCGAAGTCCCGCCTCGCCGGGTGGTGGGCGCCCGCTCCGGCAAGCTGCTAGTGCACCGCCGTCGAAATAGCGTCAACGCCGAGGCCGACAAGCCGCGCCGGACGCGAGGCGCGACGACGAGGCATACCCGGCGGTATGGTGAGGAGGAGCAACGACGTGGGTGCCCGGATCGTCGGCGCAGCGTTGACGCTATTTCGAGAGCGGTGCACTAGGCGCGCTCGATCAGGCCGGCCGCACCCATGCCCCCACCCACGCACATCGTGATGATCGCGAAGCGCGCGCTTCGCCGTTCGAGCTCGTGCAGCGCGGTGGCGATCTGACGTGCTCCGGTGGCGCCGAGAGGGTGGCCGAGCGCGATGGCGCCCCCGTTGACGTTGACGCGCTCGACCGGCAGCCCCAGCTCGCGGATGCAATACACCGCCTGCGACGCGAACGCCTCGTTCACCTCGAACAGGTCGATCTGATCGACGGTCATTCCCGTCTTGGCCAGCAGCTTGCGCACGGCCGGCACCGGTCCGATTCCCATGATCCCAGGTGGGACGCCCGCCACCGCGAAGGCCCGGAAGTAGGCGCGAATCGTCTTCCCCGCCGCCCTCGCCTTGTCGGCCGCCATCAAGACCATCGCCGCCGCGCCGTCGTTCAAGGGCGACGAGTTGCCGGCGGTGACGCTGCCTCCGGGATCGAACACGGGCTTGAGGCCGCTCAGCTTCTCGAGCGAGGTGTCGGCGCGCGGGCCCTCGTCGCGATCGAAGGTGACCGCCCTCCAGGCGCCGTCCTCGAAGACGCGCGTCACGACGGGGACGACCTCCGCGCGGAAGTCACCGCGGGTCCAGGCGGCCACGGCCTTCCTGTGGCTCTCGAGCGCGAATGCGTCCTGGTCGGCGCGGCTGATCTCGAACTTGCGCGCGACGTTCTCGGCGGTGTTCCCCATGGGGATGTAGACGTCGGGCAGGGTCTCGACCACCACCGGGTTCAATGAAGGGCGGGTGCCCCCCATCGGGACCATGGACATCGACTCGACGCCCCCAGCGATGGCTGCGTCGATCGCCCCGACGGCGATGCGGTCCGCCAGGATGGACGCGGCCTGCAGGCCCGACGAGCAAAACCGGTTGATGGTCATGGCCGGAGTCTCGTCCGGCAGGCCCGCCAGCTCGCCCACGACGCGGGCGACGTTCAGGCCCTGCTCGCTCTCGGGCTGCGCGCACCCGAGCACCAGATCCTCGATGGCGGCGGGCGCGACGTCGGCTCGGGCCAGCGCCTCCTTCACCACCAGCGCGCCGAGATCATCGGGCCGTGTGAATCTCAGGGTTCCCTTGGGGGCGCGCCCGATCGGCGTTCGTACCGCCGACAGGATCGCCACGTCGCGCGTTGTGGGCATGGGGGGTCCTCTCAGTTCCGCAGTGGTTTGCCGGACGTCAACATCTGTTGGATGCGGTCGCGCGTCTTTTGTTCCCCGCACAGCGACAAGAACGCCTCGCGCTCGAGCTCGAGGATGGCCTGCTCGCCGACCGTCGAGCCCGCGGGCACGTTGCCGCCCGAGAGGATCCGCGCGAGGTGAGCCCCGAGCTTCGCGTCGTGCTCGCTGATCTGGTGCACCCCGGCCAGGTTGCGGAGCGCCGACCGCAGGGTGGCTGCCCCGGCCTCGCCGATGACCCGGATGCGGCGGGGCGGGGGGGGCCTGTACCCGGCGCGGGCCAGCCCAAGCACCGTCTCCTTCGCGTCCGCGATCACCGTCTGCCGCGACATCGACACGGCATCGTGGGCGTGCAGGAACCCGAGGTCGCGCGCGTCCTCGGCGCTGGTGGAGACGCGCGCGCGCGCGAACGTCTCGAACGGGACGCGAACCAGCGCCAGCAGATCGAACTGGGGATCCTCCGACGCGCGGGCGGCGGCGCGCGCCGCCATCTCCATGCACCCGCCCCCGGCCGGGATCAGGCCCACGCCGACCTCCACGCATCCGATGTAGAGCTCCGCGGCGGCGCGCACGTTCTGACAGCCGAGCACCACCTCCGCGCCTCCCCCCAGCGCCAGGCCGAATGGAGCCGCCACCACGGGGACGCGCGCGTACCGCGTGCGCTGGCAGGCAGCCTGGAAGTTCACCACCATCTGCTCGACGGCGGCGAAGTTTCCCTGGCCCAAGGCCACCAGCAGGGAGAACAAGTTCGCCCCGGCGCAGAAGGCGTCGGCCCCGTCGTTCCCGATCACGAGGCCCACGCCGTCATTCTCCGCTCGTTCCACCGCCCGGCCCATCAGCGCCACGATGTCGGGGTCGAGCGCGTTCAGCTTGGCGTGAAACTCCAGACAAAATACGCCGTCGCCCAGGTCGAGGATCGAGGCGCTCGGGTTGCGCTCGACCTCGGCGGACGCTGTCCCGCGCTTCGTGACACGGACCGCGTCTAGGGAGAGCTCGCGGGAGTCTTGGGGCACGGGCGTGAACCCGCCCGCTTGACCGAGTTGCTCCGAGCGGGGCGCTCCGTTTGGGCCGATCGCTTGCCGGTAAAAGCGCATGCCTTCACCCTGAGCGGCGATCTGGGCCCTGACCCAGCCAGGGACCTCGTAGCCAGCCGCCTCCATCTTGGCCGCGGTCTCCTTGACGCCCAGGGCGTCCCACGTCTGAAAAGGCCCACGCTCCCAACCAAAGCCCCAGCACATCGCGCGGTCGATCGACGCGACGTCGTCCGCGATCTCGCCCAGGCGGGTCGCCGCATAGATCAGCGTCTCGTAGGTAATGGTGCGCGCCAGCGTCGCGGCGCGATCGCTCCCCGCCAGCAATCGGCGCACCCGCTCGTCCACGTCGTCCACGCCGCGCGTGGCGCCGATCGACGGAAATCGCGGCTTCGTCTGGGGAACGTAAGCGAGGGTCTGCAGGTCGAGCTGCAGGATCTGGTCGCCCTCCTTCTTGTAGAAGCCCTGCTTGGTCTTGCTGCCGAGCCACTTGCGCTCGACGAGCTGACGCAGGGCCTCCGGCGGCGCGAACACGTCGCGGCGTTCGTCGCTGGTCAGGGCGTCGTAGCAGTTCTTCGTGACGTGAGCGAGGGTATCCAGGCCAACGACGTCGGCGGTCCGGAAGATGGCGCTCTTCGGCCGCCCGCTCGCCGGTCCGAACACCATGTCCACCTCTTCGACCGTGTAGCCGGCCTTCTGCGCCTCGGCCATCGTCCGCATCATCGCGAACGTGCCGATCCGGTTCGCGATGAAGTTCGGGGTGTCCTTCGCGCGGACCAGGCCCTTGCCCAGCAGGCGGCCGCACAGGTCCTCCGCGCGCGCCAGCGTCTCGGCCGACGTGGCCGGGCCAGCGACGATCTCGACCAACCGCAGGTAGCGCGGCGGGTTGAAGAAATGCGTGATGCAGAAGCGGCGCTGGAACTCGGGGCCGCGCCCCTGCATCAGCTCAGCGATGCGCAGGCCTGAGGTGTTGGACGTGATGATGGCCTCCCCTCCCGCGGCCTCGAGCTTCTGATAGAGCCCCCGCTTCACCTCGAGGTTCTCGATCACCGCCTCGATGACGAAGTCGCCGTGGGCGGCGTCGCCCAGGTGATCGTCGAAGTTTCCGCACGTCACCAGGGTCTCGAACCGCGGCGAGAAGAAGCTCGCGGGCTTCGATCGCCGGGCCGCCTCGAGGCCGGCTTCGGCGGCGTGATTTCGGCGCTGGCGCTTGTCGGGATCGCCAGGCAGGTCGAGCAGCCGCACGCGAATGCCAGCGTTCGCCAGATGGGCGGCGATCGCAGAGCCCATCACGCCCCCACCCAGGACGGTTGCCTCTGATATTGGTCTCCCCATGGTAGAAACGATATCCCATAGGGGAAGACCTCGCGAACCTCGACGGCGGTCCCGCGGGCCAGTGGGGCCGCCGTGCGGCCGTGACTGGCCACGTTTGGTAGCGCTTGATTCGGCGCGACGGTTGTCGCACTCTAGAGACCCTCGAATGAGGATTAACTTGATGATTCCAATATGTTTGCGGAACGGGCTGTTCGGAGGAGGCGGAGGCGGCGGCAAGGATCCGAGGGCATGGGCGCCCGCCAGGACACGCGGCCCGTCCCATCGACCGCTCCACGCGTCGCTGCTCCTGTCGTCGCTTGCGTTCGCCCTCTCGTTTCCGAGTGCGGCGCATGCGCAGGGCGCGCAGGTCCCCACCGCCGCTGCGGTGCCGGCTCCCGCCCCGGTGTCGGCCCCCGCTGCCGCGGTGGCCACGCCGGACGCGGATCTGCAGGCCGCGAAGAACGAGTTCGAGAACGCGCAGACCT
>CAYUFS010000027.1:66866-71387 GCA_964443975.1 uncultured Myxococcales bacterium
ACGCCGGACGCGGATCTGCAGGCCGCGAAGAACGAGTTCGAGAACGCGCAGACCTTGTTCATCAAGGATCAGTTCGACGATGCGGCCGGGCACTTCCTGGCCGCGTTCGCGCGAAAGCCGTTCGCGGCGTTCCTGTTCAACGCCGCGGTCTCGTACGAGAAGGCGCAGAAACTCGAGAAGGCGGGCGAGTTCTTTCAGAAATATCTCGATCGTGACCCGAGCGCGCCAGACGCCGCCTCGGTGAAGATCCGAATCGAGGCCATCCGGACCATCCTCGCGCCCGCGAGCGCGCCTGCGACGCCGGGCACGCCCGGTGTTCCCGGGACGCCAGCCACCTCCGCGCCGCCGCCGCCCGCCCCCGTGCTTCCCGCCATCGAGACCAAGGGGTTGGTGGTCATCGATTCGAAGCCTCAGGGCGCGACGATCTACCTCGACAACAAGACGAACGGGATCTTCGGCAAGACGCCCTGGCAGGGCTCGCTCGAGTCGAAGCCGGTGAAGTTGATCCTGGAGGCGAAGGGGTTCAAGTCCGAGGAGCGGAGCATAAGCCCGCGCTCCGACAAGCTCGTCGATGTCTACATCGCGCTGTCCGAGGAGCACTTCCTCGGCTGGGTCGAGATCGTGTCGAATGTTCCCGGGGCCGACGTGTTCATCGACCGAAAGGACATCGGCGCCATCGGCAAGACGCCGTTCACCGGTCACCTGAAGCCCGGCAAGCACATCGTGTTCCTGGAGCGCATGGGGTTCAAGCCGGTCCAGCAGGACATCGACGTGCTCCCGGGCACCGCGACCCAGCACATGATTCAGCTGGACAAGGGAGACAACGGCTGGATCAACGTCGCCGGACGGGGAGCGTATGGCGCGAACGTCTCGATCGACAAGAAGTTCGCCTGCGCCGCGCCTTGCCGGACCGAGGTCACGCCGGGCGTTCACCGCGTGCTCGTACAGAAGGGGGGATTCGAGGACTACGAATCCGAGCTGCGGGTCGATCGCAGCGCCGAGACGGTGGTCGAGGTGCAGTGGTCGCCCCGGCCGTCGAAGAAGGCCGCCTGGACGACGACCGCCATCGCGGCGGCTTTCCTGGGCGGTGGCCTCTACGTCGGCTACCTGTCGAACAAGAACCACGACGCCATCCAGAGCGACATCAAGGCGACGAGCGGGGTCACGACAACCAAGATGATCGATTCGAACGATCCCAGGTTCTCGCGCGGAAAGTGGGAAGCCATCGGCGCCGACGTCCTGTTCGGGGTGGCGGCGCTGCTCGCGATCTCCTCCACGGTGTCGTTCCTGGCCCACGGCCCGGACAGCGTCGGCGCGGTCGACCAACGCGTCCTGGGATTCGGGCCGGGCGTCTCCAGCGACGGCGCGGGCGTGGCCGCGTGGGGGAGGTTCTAATGGCTTCCTTCACGCGGGTAGTGATGCGCGTCGGGCTGCTGGGCCTCATGGGGCTGGGGGCAGCCTGCAACTGGACGAAGTTCGCGGACGACGCCGATCGGACCCCCGTGCGCAGCATCGGGCAGCCGAGCGGCTTCGATTCAGCCGACTTCGGCAAGTCCATCACGCCGCTCGCGAGCGGTCAGGGCAGCGCCGCGGCCTTCATCGCCACGAGCATCAACGGCACCCACCTGGTGCTGGTGAAGATCGATCGCAGCGGGAAGGTGTCGACCTTCCCCGCCTCGGACTCCGCGGTCGCCGCGGCCGATGGCTCGGCCATCACGTCGGTAGTCGAGGTGCCGGGCGCCGGGCCCACGACCTTGCTGCTCGGCTCGCCGGTCGTCCGCGACGAGTTCTTCGGCCGTCTCTACACGTATGCGTTGCCCGACCTGGCGGCGCTGGGCGCGGCCGCGGGGACGGTGGGGACCGGCGACGGGCTGGTGAGCACCTTCCTTGTCCCCGCGTTGGGCTCGGCCGACTCGGGGCTGGGTCGTGGCGTGGCGGTTGGCCGCCTCGCGGGCGTGGAGGCGACCCCTGACTACATCGTCGGCTCCGACAACGAATTGGCGGTCGTGATCGATGGGGTCGCGGCGAACGCCGCGGTCGGCGCGCTCAACGTCGGCGCGTCGCCCGGCCCCGTGTGCGAGGTGGCGTACGACATGGGTCAGGACAACCGGTACGCCTTGCACCGGCCGATGACGACGGCGCGGTTGTGGGCGGATCCGGCAGGGCCGACCGTGCAGCAGCTCGTCGTCGGCTCGACGCACGGAGCGACCGCGGGGACCGTATCCATCATGAACGTCTCCGCGGGCCCCGCCCTGAACTGTCTGGCGAGCATCAAGGGAGACCGGCCGCAGTTCGGGCACGCGCTCGCGAGCGGCGACGCGGACGGCGACGGCACGCCCGACTTCCTGGTGGTGGGCGCTCCGGGCCAGGCGGCGTTCGTCTACAGGGGCTGGGCGGCGCTGCCCCTCGGCTCGGTGCCCGCGCCCATCGCGATCACGCCGACGCCAGCCGGGGTCGACTTCGGCTTCGCCGTGGCGGCGTTGAACGTGGATGGGCTACCGGGCGACGAGGTGCTGGTCTCCGATCCTCGGGCGACGGTCGGTGGCAAGGCAGGCGCCGGTCACGTCCTCGTGTACAAGTACAATCCTGCGACCGCCCTGATGGAACAGCTCGGCGAGTACGCCGACCACAGCCCGGACACGGACGCGAACTTCGGCTACACCCTGAACGTGCTGAACTTCTGCACCGCCGATCCGGCGGCGCTCGTGGCTGGCGGCGCCTGTCCGGCAGCGTCCGTCTCTCGCATCCTGATGATCGGGGCGGCGAACGAGGCGTTCGTCTACTTCCGGGTGGGCGACAACATACCGCTTCAGGCAGGGCAGACGGTGCCGGATGTCCGGACGTTCTGACGAGCTCGATCGGGCGCGCGTGAGCCGGCGGTGCGAATCTCCAGCCTCCTCGGTCCCGACCTCGCAGAGACGCTGAGACACGATCCGGCGCAGGCCGCCGAGCTCGCGGAGGAGCTGCATAGCGCGGATCTCGCGGAGCTGATCGACGGGCTGCCCGACGAGCTGGCGGTGGTCATGCTGGAGGCCCTCGGCGAGGCGCAGGCGGCCGCCGCGCTCGACGCGATGGAGGCCGCCCGGCGCGCGGAGCTGTTCCAGAGGCTGGACCGCGCCAAGGCCGCTCGCATTGCCGACGGCATGTCGCCCGACGAGCGGGCCGACCTGGTCCAGTCCCTGCCCGACGAGGTGAGCGCGGATCTGCTGGCGCGCATGCCGAAGGACGTCTCCCTGGACGTGCGCGAGCTGCTGCGCTACCCCGAGAACACAGCCGGCGGCCGCATGACCACCGACTTCGTCGCGCTCGGACCGCAGCTCACGGTCGAGCGTGCCATCGACGAGGTTCGGCGCATCGCCGCCGAGAAGGAGACCATCAACGAGGTCTACGCCGTGGATCCCCACGGCACGCTCCAGGGCGCCGTGTCCCTGCGACGGTTGGTCCTTGCCCGGGCCGGGCAGCCCCTCTCCGCGGTGATGGACGCGGATGTCATCTCCGTTCAACCCGAGCTGGACCAGGAGGACGTCGCCCGCCTGTTCGCGCACTACAACCTGCTGGCGGTTCCCGTCGTCGACCAGACGCGAAAGCTCCTGGGGATCGTCACCGTGGACGATGTTGTCACGGTCATGAAGGAGGAGCAGGCCGAGGACATCCAGAAGCTCGGCGCCGTTCAGCCGACGGAGGGCGGGTACTTCCAGACCGACTTCTGGACCTTCGTCCGCAAGCGCGCCGGGTGGCTGATCGCCATCTTCATGGGTGAGATCCTGACGGCCAGCGTGCTCGAGCACTACGAGGCTGCGCGGCGCGCGTTCACGGCCATCGAGGTCTTCGTCCCGCTCATCATCTCCTCGGGCGGAAACACGGGTTCGCAGGCGTCGTCGCTCGTGATCCGGGGGCTCGCGCTCGGCGAGGTCGGGGTCCGGGACGCGTTTCGCATCCTGTCGCGCGAGCTGCGCATGGGGTTGGTGCTGGGCGCTTTCCTGGGGATCATCGGCCTCGCGCGCGCTCTCTTCGTCGGGCACAGCGGCGGCGGCGGCATGGCCGCTGCGGTCGGTCTGGCCTTGGTGGCGTGCGTGACCTTCGGGTCCGTGGTGGGCGCCTTGTTGCCGCTCGGCATCAAGGCGCTGGGGTTCGATCCGGCCGTGTCGTCAGGTCCGTTCATCGCGTCGCTGGTCGACGTGGCCGGGATCGTGATCTACCTGAAGATCGCCATCTTCGTGCTCGGCGCCCCCTGAGGCCGGAGCGCCCGCTGGCCTCGGGCCTCATGATTCGTCAGATCTCTGCATCCTGGTTCTAAGGGGGGCGGCGTTGCGCTCGCTGCGCGGGTCCTGCCGCTGCGGGACTCCTCCCCGCTGGGCCCGTCTGTCGGGGAGCCCAGGCCATCCGAGCGGGGACTTGCTTGGCGCACACTCGATCGGCAAGTGACACTTGCCAGCCCCGACAGCCGAGCCCATCGGGTCCCCTCCCTCCGCGTCACCCGCTCCGCTCGCTCCACGCCTTCCGACAATGAGCGATGTTCCC
>CAYUFS010000028.1:0-69966 GCA_964443975.1 uncultured Myxococcales bacterium
AGAACGCGGGCATCTTCTGCCACAACAACCCGTGGATCATGATCGCCGAGACCGTGCTCGGGCGGGGCGACCGCGCGTTCGAGTACTGGAAGAAGATCACGCCGGCCTATCTCGAGGAGATCAGCGAAATCCACCGGCTGGAGCCCTATGTCTACGCGCAAATGATCGCGGGCAAGGACGCCCCACGGCACGGCGAGGCGAAGAACTCATGGCTCACCGGAACGGCGGCCTGGAACTTCGTCGCCATCTCGCAGTACATGCTCGGCATCCGCCCCGACTTCGAGGGACTGCGGGTTCAGCCGTGCATCGGCAAGGACGTCCCTGCGTTCACCGTCACGCGCAAGTGCCGCGGCGCCACCTACCAAATTCGGGTGAAGAACAGCGGCGGCGGCACGCCAGCGCTGAAGGTGGACGGGAAGCCGGTCATCGGCAACCTCGTCCCCTACGCCCCAGCGGGCGCGACCGTCGTCGTCGACTGCGAAATCTAGGGCAGCACCCCGCACTGGGAGCCGGTCGTTGGTTGACCGAGAGGCCTCGGGGGCCGCTAGGGCTTCGGCGCCAAGTCGGCGGGGGGCGCCGCCGACGCAGGGGGCGCCGCCATGGCGCCGCCGGGCGGTGGAACGGCGGCCGGCGCTGCTCCCGGCGTCGCCGCGGCCGCGTCCGGCTCCGGTGGGAGCTCCTCCCGGTAGCCGTAGAGGGTGTTCTTCTTGTCGACGGGGGTCAGCTTCACCGCGAGCGTCGTGTTCGTGAAGGTGTAGGCGCGCGTGTGCACCGTGACGTAGCCCGCGCACTTCACGACGACGTCGAGCGGTCCGCTGTCACGCGGCCGTTCGATGATGAGCGGCGCTTTGGGCTTGATGATCCCGAGACGCTTGCTGCCCCAGGTGACGGTGGCGTTGTTCGGCGGAAGCACCTTGAAGACGATGCGCACGGTCGGGGTCGCCGGGTTCGCCTCCTTGGCATCCGTTGACTCGGCGGCGGCTGCGGCCGCGCCGGCCGGATCCTGCGCCGCGGCCGGGGGCGTCGAAGGCAACTGTGTCTGCGCTTGCAACTTTGCGGGGACGAATATCACGGCCGAGAAGGCCAGCGCCGCGCTCCCGACCAGCCTCGCGAGACGCCGGATCATGGGCTCTCCTCGACGGGCCCACCGGCGTTGCGCGCCTCGGGCGAATTCGGCACGGGTGGGGGCGGACCCGGGTACTTCACGCCGGGCTTGGGGACGTACCCGAGGATGGGCTTTTGCGCCGTCCCCTTGATCTCACCTTCGAGCACGTTCACCGGAAGCGGCGGATCCAGCGTGAACACATAGCCGCGCGAGGGAATGCGCATCTCGTAGGCACTGTCCTTCCACAGAAACTGCCGCGCGAATCCCATCGGCGAGTCCCCTTCGACGTGGACGTTGCGGTGACGAAGCAGGAAGTCATACAGGCGGATGGCCAGGTGGTTGGGCAGCCGATGGCAGCCGTGGGAGTACCCGGTGCTGCTGTAGATCGACAGGTAGTCCGACGATCCGTGCGCGCGTATGCCATTGTCGAAGTCGGCCCGGCCCTCGCGCCCCGGCACCACGAAATAACCGGCGACGACACCGTAAGCTGACAGGTACCCGGGCCCGAGCTCGTCGTAGTTCACCACTGACTCCCAGCGGTTGTTGATGAGCTTGCCCTTGACCAGGGTTCGAATGGGCGTGGAGTTTGGCGCGATCCACACCGGACCCGAGATCACGTGGCGAACCACGCGCGGGCCGATGTCGGAGCCCTTGTAGCGGTAGTACTCGTAGCCGTTGCTGGCCTGCTCCGCGCGCCAGCTTCCGATCGTGGTGCGCCAGCGCACGAGGGGGATGCGCTGGCCGCCGGCGTTCAGGAACAGCGTCAGCGTCGGGTAGTGCTTCCGCGGCTGGGGGTGCCAGTGATCGTTCTCGTCGAAGGGCGGGTCGTACCACACGTCGCCGCGGTCGACGACGATGGACAGATCCATTTGCGCGCCGTAGTACGAGGGGCGCGGCGGCAGCTTGATGGCCGCGCGCAGGTGACGCAGCTCGGCCGCCGGATGCCGATGGAAGAAGGCCAGCGCGCCGCTGGGGCTATCGACCCCGAGCTGAGCGGCGGTCGCCCGCGCGTACTCCTCGACCAGGTTGTGCATCGGCTCGCGCCCGCCCGACCCGTTCGGGACCTGGGGCGGTCCGTTCTTGCCGTCCGTCGTGCCGTCCTCGATGATTCCGGCTGCATCGGTGACGCGCTCGCGCAAGGCGCGCAGCAGGGCGTCGTGATCGTTGTCGAGGGTGGCCCGTGCGAGCGCGTCCATGGTCTTCCGGCGCAAATAGTTCGCCTCGTAGATCATGTTCTTCTGCTGAAACCGTCGCACCGCCAAGCGCATGGCGTCGTCGTAGATCCCGGTCTGATGTTTCTTCTTGCTGAGCAATCCCTCACAGAACAGGCGCTTCTCTACCTCCGCCATCGCCAGCTTCTCGGCGGCGCGGCGCTCGATCAGCTTTTGCCGCGATTCATAGGAAGGATCCGCGGCGATCAAGTCCGCGACCGTTTTCTTGTGGGCCTTCACGCGGGCTTCTTCCAGCTCCCGGCGCGCGCGGGCCACCCGCTTCTCGTCCTTTCGCATCTCATCGGGAGACACGTAGGTCACCGTCTCGACGGCCTCGAGCGCGGGCTGACCCTCGGGATCGAGGCAACTCTTCGACTCGTCGAGCAGAAAGCGCCCGCGCAGCACCGACAGCGACGGAAAGATCCCGTAAAGCTCGAGGAAGTTCTTCTCTCCGGCCGCGAGCGGCGCGCCGTCTTCGTCGAGCTGGTCGTTCGCGAGCCCCACGAATACCCGCCGGTAACGGTTGGGCAGAGGCCGGCCCTCGTCGTCGTGCTGCTCGGCGAAGATGTACGGCGTGAAGTCGTCCCCGAGGTCTACGAGCGTGTACCCCGCCTGGACCGCGGACCGGGCGTCCAGCCAGCGGTCGTGGCCGCCCTCGGTGAGGAGGACTCGCTCACCTTCGGCGGCGACCTGTCCTGCCGGCTGCCCCTCGTGGCCTTCCGGGGCGGCCGCGGTCGGCCCGCCGTCTCGAAGCGGGGCTGTGGCTTTCGAGGGCGACGGCCGGGCCGTCGTCTTCGCGGTTCCTGGCTGATCGGCGCGAGTGGTGGGCGAGACTGGACCAGCCGCGCCGGTGCAACCGAGTGGCCAGAGCGCCAAGCCGAGGGCTGCGGCCCAGAGGCGAAGCGAGCGACCACCCAAATCCACGCGAGACGCCGGCGTGCGCCGGGGAACGGGAGCCATCTTCCTGAACAAGGTCCTGAGGAAGCTATACCAGGCGAGGGCGCGCGCGGAAAAAATATCCGCCGCCCTGTGTGCAGGCGGCGCTTTTCTCGATCGGGTTCCTGGCGTTCAGGCGGCCCGGCGCTCGGGTTGAGAGCGGCTGGCGGTCTGGAGCGCGTGGGCGACCCGCTGCATGCGATCGACCAGCGCGGACATGGACGCGATCTGGTCGGACGAGACCGCATTGTTGTTGATTGCGGGCAGGTTTTCCTTGGCCGTTTGCAGCCAGCCCAGAACGTTGTCCAGACGCTGCCTACGCGAGAAGCTGTCCATGTTCACCCATCAGGTACGACGTCATCGGTGGCGAGTTACATTCTCTTGAGCCACGAGGCAACCCCAAGGGAAGACGAAACTGACGCGAAGCGCCCCGCCCCCGAAGTTGGGGACCGACCACGAAGCCCCTGGGGGATGGCCACGCAGGAGTGAGCCACACTGTTCGAGCCCGCTTCACCTTGACGCGACCGAGCGAAACCGACCTGAGCTTCGCGCGGCGCCAACCTCGCCACTCGTGTGGGCGCGGCAAAGGGGACGCACGACGGCGCCAGAAGCAGACGCAGGGCCCGATTCGCGCGTAACTTGGATACCCTGGATGTGGTCCCGAACCTCTGGGGCGCTGTACTAAGCATCCCAAGCGGGATTTAGAGGAGGCTTGGGTCCTTTTCGATCGCGTTGGTTGGGGCGAGCTTGCTCGACCCAACCGTCGCGGGGGATCTAAAGGACCCTCTTAGGGTCCTTTTCTCAATTGACGGTCCGGTCCCGCCGTCGTCTACCCCACACCGCATCCCAGCCCTTGCGGTAGGCTTCGCTGGCGACCTGCGCCGGCCCGTCGCTCGTCGAACGAAGCGGGTCTGGCAGCTCGGACTTGACGTCGAAGAGCAGAGGAACATCGCTGCGAGGAGACAGACTCACCACCTCGCCGTCGATGGGCTTTCCGCTCTTGAGGGGCCGAAGGATTCCCGCTTCGATGGGGGCGCCCTCGGAACGCCTCCGAAGGATGTGGGTGCCGTGCTCGTCCTTGCCGAACACCAGCGCGACGTCGCCAGCTGGCGCGGTGGGAGCCGAGGGGGGCGATTCTGCGGGCGCGCCCGAGCTCTGTGCCGGTTTCTTTGCCACGATCGATTACCGATTATGCCATGGCGGTTCGAACGACGCGCGTCCGCAGGCCCAAATCCCCCGCGGGACGGCGCGAGCGAGCAAGCTCGCACGCGCCACCGCGACTAATTCGGCGGCCTGGCTCCCTGGGGTTATAGTGCGCCCTCGGCCATGTCAGATCGCAACCCGACGGATCTTCTCAATGTTCGGCTTCCGCTCTACGCCTACACGGCTCCGCTGTGGCGCGAACGACGGGTGCTGGAGCTGGGGTGCGGCGAAGGGGCGTCGGCTGCGTTCCTGGCGCGCCACGGCGCGGCGGATGTCGTCTCTCTCGACATCGACCGTGCGAAGATTGATCGCGCCCGGACGCGGCACGCCGGGCCGGGTGTCCAGTTCATGCTGCTCGAGGACCTTCAGCAGCTGACCGTCATGGCGCGACGGTTCGACGTCGTGTTCGTTCCCGACGGAGAATCCATCCTGGGGGATCCCGACGCCGTCCCGCGCGTTCGCGGACTGCTCCGTGAGGGGGGATTCTTGGTGGTGGCGGTGCCCGCCAGCGAGCGGCAGAGCGCCGTGTTTCGAGGGGGCGTGAACTACTACGACCTCTCCGACGCGCTCGCCCGGGAGTTCCGGGTCGTCCGGATGTTGGGACAGACACCCTTCCTCGGATTCGGCCTGGTCGAATTCGACGCGACCGCCGATGCGCTGCGCGTGGACGCCTCGCTCCTCGGGGGCGGAACGGAGCAGCCGAGCCACTACATCGCCGTGGCGGGGAACGAGCCGCCACCGGTGCTGGGACAGGTCCTGGTTCAGGTGCCCTTCGCGCCCATCGAGGCCTTGGCGGAGGTGGTGGCCGCGGGGCGAGCCGCGGAGATCGCGCCGGCTGCCCGGCTGGCGGCCACGCTGGCTTCCGACCGGGAGATCGCCCGCTTGAAGGCCGAGTTGGCGGAGAAGCAGGTGGCGTCGCCCGACCTCGTGGTAGAGCCCGGTTCGGCTGCGATTCGCGCCGACCTCGCCGAGCGCCGCCTGGAAGAGATCGAGCGGCGCGCGCGCGCACGTGCCGACGAGGCGGACGCCAGGATTGCGGAGCTGAGGCGCAAGCTGGAGGACGCGCTGGTTCAGTCGGAGTCCTCCGTGCGCGTCGCGCGGGCGCAGGCCGAAGAGATCGAGGAGCTGCGGGCCCGTCTGCGGCGGGCCGCGGAGGATCGCTCGCTCGGGGATATCGAGCTCGGGAAGCTGCGGCGCGCGCTGGCTGAGGCGGACGACTCGGTCTTGACGCTGACCAGGCGAACGGCGGAGGAGATGGCCGTCGTGGCGCAGCGGCTGGCCACGGGCCTCGGCAGCCCCGGCCCGGGTGCGGCGGCCGCAACGTCGGCACCTCCACCGCCCCCGTCGATGTCGACGAGCGCCGAGCTCGAGGCGAAGCTCCGGAGGGCGGAGGAGGCCGCGGAGCGCGGGGAGGCCGAGGTGGCCACGTTGACCGAGCGCCTGCGGGTCGCCAGCGAGCAAGCCCGCGCCTTGAAGCAACAAGCCGGCGAGATCGGTCAGCGCGACGATCGAATCGCGCGGCTCGAGGGCGACAAACAGGACCTGCTGTGGCGGGTGGCCGAGATGGAGGAGAAGCTTCGCCAGGCCGAGCAGGACGCTGCCCGAGATGCGGCGGCGCGGGATTCACGTGTGATGCGGGAAGCGGCCACCACGCGGGAGGCGAGCACGCAGCCGAAGCTCGACGAGGTCGCGCGCGCCCGAGCAGCCCGCGATCGGGCCATAGAGGAGTTTCATCGGGCGGGCGCGGCGCACGTGACGGAGGTGAATCGCCTTCAGGCTGCGGTCGAAGAGCACGCCGCGCTGGTATCCGAGCTCGAGGACGCGCTGCGGCTGTCCGAGGCGCGGGCCGCCGCAGCGGACAAGGAAGCGATCGCACTACGTCGCAACGCCAAGGAGCTGGAGGAAGCGGATCGGGCGCGCCGTGGAAGGTTGTCGGAGCTGGAAGGCAAGCTGCTGCGCATCGAGCGAGAGAAGGCCACCGCCACCGCCCGTGGCGAAGGAGTCGATCCGGCCCTGATCGCGGAGATGTCAGCCAAGCTCCAGGCGGCCGAGCAGCGCGTGGCCATGGCGGAAGAGCAAGCCCACGGCTCCGCGCATCGGGCGGCCGCCGCCGAGGCGCGGGTGTTCGCGGCCGAGCAACGCGCGGCCGCAGCGGAGCAGCGCGCGGCCGCGAATGGCGCGAAGAATGGTGCGCGGGCCAACGGTGTCCCGACCGAGGAGATCCGCTTGGTGATCGAGGACGCCGAGGCCCGGCTGCGGGACGAGGTGCGGACGCTGGGACAGCTCGAGCAGACGCTGGGGCGAGCCGAGGCGTTCATGGCTCAGTCGCCGAGCGCGTCCGACCGCGCCGAGTGGGAGCGAACGGTCGCCGGCAAGGACTTCCAGATCGTCGAGACCCGCCTGGAGTTGTCGCGCGTCAAACGCGAGGCCGATGCGGCGCGCTTGCACCTCGAGCGCGAGATCTCCGATCTGCGGGCGAAGCTCAGCCCGAACGGCGCGGCGCCGGGTGAGCGAGCCGATCTCAACCTCAGCGGGCAGCTGATCTTGATGCACTCGACGCTCGGGAACATTCGCCGGCGGGCGGCGCGGCTACGGGACGAGCTGGAAGGTTTTCGCCGGCGCCTCGACACGCTGCCGCCGGGAGCCCTGTCGTCGATGCTGGAAGAGATCGGCGAGGATCTGGGAGAATTCGCCAAATGACGCTCGAGGTGAGCCACGGGCCGACGCGGGTAACAGTGCTCGGATTGGGCGCCATTGGCCGCGCCGTGCTGAAGGCGCTGCTTGCCCGCCGGTCGGTGCGCGTGGTGGCCGTGGGCGATCCCGCGTTCGCGGGTCACGACGCCGGCGTACTGGCCGACGTGGGCCCGCTCGGGTTGCCGGTGGAGGCCACCTTGCAGGGTACGCTGTCGACGCCGACCGATGTCATGGTCGTGCTGACGACGTCCGGATCGGCGGAGATGCTGCCGATCGTCGAGGCAGCGGCGGCGTGCCAGGCGCACATCGTGTCGACGTGCGAGGACCTGGCGTTCGCGGCGTGGGCCACGCCCGACCTCGCCGACCAGATCGACGCGGTGGCCCGCGCTGGCGGCATCGCCGTCCTGGGGACGGGCGTGAACCCAGGCTTCGTGATGGATCGTTTGCCGCTGGTTCTGGCGGGCGCCTGCGTCTCCGTGAACAGCGTGGTCGTCGAGCGCGTGGTCGACGCGGCGAAGCGACGCGGTCCCCTGCGCGCCAAGGTCGGTGCGGGCTTGACGGTGGACGAGTTCAGCGCCGGCGTGGTGGCGAAGAAGCTCGGTCACCGCGGCCTACCCGAGTCGTGCGCGCTGCTCGGAAAGGGCCTGGGCCTGCGATTCGACGAGGTCCGTTCACGGATTGGTCCGGTGGTGGCGACGGAGACGGCGCCGCGCGCCGGCATCGCGGCGGGCCGCGTGGCCGGCCTGCGCCAGACGGCCGAGGGGATCGTGGGCGGGCGGGCGCTCGTCTCCCTGACCTTGGAGATGTCGGTGGACGCGCCCAACCCCCGCGACCGGATCGTCATCGACGGTGATCCGCCGCTCGACATGCTGCTGGCCGGGGGAACGCACGGTGACCGCGCCACGGTGGCGACGGTCGTGAACGCGATCGAGGCGGTCCGCACCGCCAAGCCCGGGCTGCGCTACGTGACGGACTTGCCGCTGTACGGCGTGCTTCGTTAGGCCCCGGGTCCTCAGCGCGAGAGCTCGCAGGCCGCCGCCACGCCGTCGCGGTACGCGAGCCAGAGCTCGAGGGCCTTGTCCATCGCCGCGAGGACGGCCGGGTATTCGCTGACGGGGGTGTGCTCGAGCAGGACTCGCCAGGCGCTGGCTCTGTGCTGTCCCTCCACCGAACGATGGGCGTTGGTGAGCGCGAGGTGCTGGACGTCGAGACCGTAGTGCTTGACGAGCGGATGGTCCTCGAGCCTGGGAAGCGGTGGCCGGGACGCTCCCCCGTCGAGCTCGCTGCGCTCGGCTGGCGTGCCCTCGACGAAGATCGTCGTGAGGGCGGCGCCGACTTGCCACGAGGGCGCGGCCGTGGCGGCATCCAGGAACGACCGATAGGCCGCCGACTGCGGCAGGAGCACCACCCGTTCGAAGCGTCCCAGATCCATCCCCAGACCGCGCGGATACTCCAGGAACAACTCCGGATGCGGGCGGCCCGCGTGGAGGCGGCCGGTCTCTTCCTCGTAGACGTTCTCGATGAGCTCGCGACGCGCCGCCGGGATCGGGCAGTTCACGTAGACCCTTCCGACCAGCACGGGAAAGTCCCTCACGTAGGTTCCGTACTCTTGCTCCAGGTGGATGTGCAGCAGTCGCTTGGGAACCGTTCCCGCCGTGAAGGCCGGCCAGGCCCAATGCCGTTTTCGCTCCATCACCAGCAGCAAGGCTTCTCGAAACGCGGAGCGGTCCACGCAGTGATCATATCGCACTCGCGGGGGCGGCGTCTATTTTCGCGAGCCGCCGGCGCGGCCGCCTCCCCTTGCCTTTTCACCTTCAGGGAAGCATCGCTCCTGCAGGCGTGATGTCGCCGATGATCGCGCGCAACGAGCCCTTGTTCTCGATCAGCAGCTCGCGGGCCTTCGCGGCGCCGACGCGGGCATGGTGCATGACGATCGCGACCTTGGCGCGGCCTCCCGCTTTTTCGATCAGCGCCCGGGCGTCGCCCTCGTCGAGCCCGGTCAGCTCGTTCACGAGCTGTGTCGCGCGGCCCCAACCCCTGGCGTTCGTGGGCCGTACGTCCACCATCAATCCGGCATAGGTCTTCCCGAGCAGCACGAACGCCGCCGTCGAGATTGCGCTCAGGATCACCTTCGTCGCGGTGCCCGCCTTCAGGCGCGTGGAGCCGGCGACGATCTCCGATCCCGTCGGCACCTCGATGACGACATCAGCCAATCCAGCTCCGTCCTCCAGCGCGGAACAGGTCAGGAAGATGGTCGCGGCTCGACGGAAATGGGCGTACTCGAGCGCCGTGCGAATGAATGGGGTCACGCCCGACGCGGAGATGCAGCAGACGACGTCGGTGGGACCGATCGCGATGCGACGCATGCGTCCCTCGGCGTCCCGGCCGTTGTCCTCCGCGCCCTCCGTGGAGCGGGTGTGGGCGCCCGGGCCACCGGCCATGACGGCGGCGACGCGTGACGGAGGGATGCCGAACGTGGGGACGCACTCCACGGCGTCGAGGTTGCCCAACCGCCCCGAGTTCCCGGCGCCGACGTAGACGAGCCGTCCCCCGGCGGTCAGGCGCTGCGCAACCAAGGTCGCCGCCTGGGCGATCATCGCGGCGCGCGCGCGCGCCGCGCGTACGGCGCCGAGATCCTCGTCCAGCAACAGCTTCACCACGTCCTCGGGTGCGCGCACATCGAGGTCGAAAGCAAGCGGGTGGCGCGCGCCGGCGCCGGGTGGCGATGACGGCGTCGACGCCCCCTTCGGAGCGGACGCGCGCCGTCGGGGAGATGGCTTGGGGGACGAGCGGGGACGCAAGGTGGATGGCCTCGCGGTGGATACTACGGGCCGAAGCGCCACCCCGCGAATTTGCGGTACGGGCGTCTATCGGACGCCGAGGACGTCGCGCATGTCGTAGAGGCCAGGAGGGCGCCCCGCGGTCCATTGCGCCGCGCGTACGGCGCCACGGGCGAACGTGTCGCGTGACGACGCCCGATGGGTGATCTCGACGCGCTCGCCCTGGCCGAGAAAGAAGACCGTGTGATCGCCGACGACGTCGCCGCCGCGCACCGTCTGAATTCCGATCTCGGCGTGCGTGCGTGGGCCCACGTCGCCCTCGCGCGCGTAGCGGGCGTCCTTTGTGAGATCCCGGCCCGTGGCCTCGGCGAGCGCCTGGGCCAGACGCAGGGCCGTGCCCGAGGGAGCGTCTCGCTTCATCCGGTGGTGGGTCTCGACGATCTCGAGGTCGAAGTCCGGACCGAGCAACCGCGCGGCCTCGGCCACCAGGCGCAACAGCACCGTGACCCCGACGGACGTGTTCGGCGCGAACATGACCGGAACGGTCTTCGCGGTCTCGGCGAGCGCCTGCCTTCCCTCCGGCGTCACCCCCGTCGTCCCTACGACCAGGGCGGCCCGGCTCGCCGCCGCGGCCGCCGCGGTTCCGACCGTGGCCGCCGGGGACGAGAAGTCGATCCACACCGAGGCGACCCCGGCCGCCGGTGGAGCGGCCGTGATCGCGACCCCCAGATCGGGGATGCCCGCCAACCGGCCTGCGTCCACCCCGAGGGACGGGCTCGCCGCGCGGTCCACGGCCGCCGTCAGCTTCAGGCCGTCGGTCCCGGCGATCACGCGAATGATCGCGCACCCCATGCGCCCCGCGGCCCCCAGCACCGCGACGGACGTCGCAGCCACTTGTGCAGGCTGCATCTACAGCAGACCAACCTGCGTCAGATAACCTCGCACCTTCTCGCGGTTCGGCCCGCCGAGCGGGTAGAGGGGAGGCCGCAGCTCGTCGGCGATGCGCCCCATCATGGCGAGCGCTGACTTCACCGGTACGGGGTTGGATTCGATGAACAACCCCTCCGACAGAGGCAGCAGCTTGTAGTGCAGCTCGCGCGCCCGCTCCCAGCGCCCGGCTGCGGCGGCGTCCCACATCTCGGCCATGTCGGCGGGCGCGACGTTGCTGACGACGGAGATGACGCCCTTGCCCCCGAGCGCGTAGATCGGGAAGGCCGTCGCATCGTCGCCTGAAAGCACGGCGATCCGGCTCGGCACCCGCGCGAGGACCTGGGTTGCACGCAGGGCTGAGCCCGTCGCCTCCTTCACGCCCACGACCTCGGGAAGCTCCGCGAGGCGCGCGATGGTCTCCGGCAAGAGGTCGCATCCCGTCCGCCCAGGAACGTTGTACAAAATCGTAGGCATGGGGCAGGCTTCGATCACACTCTTGAAGTGACGGATGAGCCCTTCCTGGGACGGCTTGTTGTAGTAGGGCGTCACCTGCAAGAGCCCGTCGGCGCCGACCTTCTTCGCCGCCAACGACAGCTCGATCGCCTCGGCGGTCGAGTTCGATCCGGTGCCCGCGATGATCGGGACGCGCCGAGCGGCCGCCTTGACGACGATCTCGATGACGCGGACATGCTCCTCGAAGCTGAGGGTCGGGGACTCGCCGGTGGTTCCGACCGGCACGAGCCCGTCGATGCCGTTCGCGATCTGGTCCTCGACCAGACTTCGCAGAGCATCCTCATCGATGGCGCCGCGGCGAAATGGGGTAACGATGGCGGTGATGACTCCCGTGAACATGATCGCGCACGCTACCACAAGTTGGACCGACGGCCCGTCGCTCGCCTCACCCGCGCGCCAGGGGCACGAAGCGACCGTCGCTGACGAAACCGGCGGCGGCCCGGGCCGAGTGCAACCCCGGGACCTCGAGGACCATTCGTCCCGCGGCGCCATCGAGCGGCAGCGAGCGCCTCTCGGCGGCGACCCCGGTCGGGGTGCGCACGAGCAGCAGCAGCTCCATGGTCGGCACGGATGTGCCAGCGGGCAGCCGCCACTCCACGGTCAGGGCCTCCCCAGCGGCGCGCGCGCGCAGGCCCGGGCTTGGCAGCGGCGACTCCGGCCCGGCCTTCCCCTCGACGCCGGCAGAGGCCCCGGCCGCGCTCGACGGCGGGGCGTCCGTGCCGAGGGAGCTGGCCGCGGCGCCTTCGACCTCGGCGATTCGTTGGTGCAGGCGCACGCGCAGCGGGGAATCGACGGCCCGCATGGCGAGTCGCCTATAGATCGCCAGCGCCTCGTCGCGGTGCCCCTGACGCAGGCAAAGGTCGGCCATGGTCTCGGTCTCGAACGGATTCATCGCAACAGCTCCCGGGTGCGCTCCACGTCCGTCTGAATCTGCCTCACCAACGCCTCCTGCGAATCGAACCTCTGCTCGTCGCGCAGCCGTTCGATGAGCTGGATGCGAAGACGGCGGCCATACAGATCGCCGTCGAAGTCCAGCAGGTACGCC
This sequence comes from uncultured Myxococcales bacterium, assembly GCA_964443975.1. GTDB lineage: Bacteria > Myxococcota_A > Polyangia > Fen-1088 > Fen-1088 > DASYCK01. Next base: position 12,418 of record CAYUFS010000028.1, read on the forward strand.
TCGACGGTCACGGCCCCGTTCGCCACGAAGGTCGGGTTCGTCCCGACGGAGAGCGCGGCTGCCAGGGAGATCTTCCCCGGTTCGTCGGCGGTGAGCCCGTCCGGATCGAGGATGGACGCGCGCGCGGCGTAGATCCCGGCCTTGGGCAGCAGCTCGGCGTCCGGGCGGAGGTTGGCGGTGGGGAAGCCGATTCCGCGCCCGCGTCCGGCGCCGCGAACCACCTGTCCGGTGATCTCGAACGGACGGCCCATGAGGACCGCCGCGCCTTCCACGCGGCCCTCGAGGACGAACTCCCGGACCTTGGTCGATGAGCACGTCAGTCCATGCACGGACACCCGGCGCACGATCGACACGCCAAACCCGTGGCGTGCACCCAAGGCCTCCAGCAGGGCGGTGTCGCCGCGCCGGCCCTTCCCGAAGCTGAAGTCGTAACCGACCACCACGTGGGCCGGGTGCAGATCGCGACCGAGGACCTCGCTCGCGAAAGCCTCCGCCTCGATGGAGGCGAACTCGCGGGTGAACGGCTCGACGACCACGACGTCGGCCCCCGCCTCGCCGAGGAGCTCCGCGCGGCGCGGCAACGAGAAGATGAGCGGGGGAGCGAGCGCCGGAGCCAGCAGGCGAGCGGGGTGTGGATCGAACGTGAGGGCCACCACCTCGCCTCCTGCTGTGTCGGCCAGGCGGCGGGCCGTCTCGATCAGCGCCTGGTGTCCCCGGTGAACGCCGTCGAAGTTGCCGATGGCGATGGCGGCGCGCCGAAGACCGCGCCCCAGGGCGGCCTGCACAGCGGTGCGTCCGAGAACGAGCTGCATGGTGAGGGCAGTCTACACGTCCGATCTCTGGACGGTGGCCTGCAGAGGGAACAGTGCCCTACCGGGGAGCGGTGGCACGCGGGGGAGGGCGGCCGTCACGGTCGTATGGTCGGGCGTCATTCCCGGGGCTTGCCTGACACGTGAGGATTGCCGGCCAGGTAGAACCGCAGCTTGCGGGAGGCCCATGCGCCCGCGTAGGCGACGCCTATCCGCGGCGACCGCTTCACCCGAGGCATGACGTCGGGCGGAGGCAGCGGGTCCGCGGCGACGAAGAGTGTCCCGGCGGCGCACAGGTCCAGCCCGTTTTGGGCCCGGGTGATGCCGAGGCCCGCGCACAGCTTCCCGGGGCCGGCGAGGGGCCGGATCGAAGCGGTCGCGCGCGGCACCTGGCCCCCCACCGCGAGCGGCTCGGCGGCGCGCAGCAGCACGGCCCCGGCCACGCCGTCGCCCTCGGTGATGACGTTCATGCAGTGGTGCATGCCATAGACGAGGTACACGTAGAGGTGGCCGGGCGGCCCGAACATGATGGCGGCTCGCGGTGTCGGGCCGCGCCGCGCATGCGACGCCTGATCCCGCTCGCCCAGGTAGGCCTCCACCTCGACGATGCGCGATACGCTGGCCTGCGGCCCCGACCGCACCAGCAGCTTGCCGAGGAGCTCGCGCGCCACGTCGACCGTGTCTCGCGCATAGAAAGAGCGGGGCAGGGGCGCGAGCGCGCCGCGTGGGCTCACGGCGCGTAACCCGCGGAAAGCAACAACCGCTCCCGATCGGCTCCCTCGATGAGGGGCGCGAACCGCCCGTCGCTGTGCAGCGCGCCGAGAAATTCCTCGGCGACCCGCCGGTAGGTGGGAAGGTCGATGTCGCCCGTGACCAGCTTGTAGCGCAAGAACACGAACGCGGTCTGCGCGACGTCCGACAGGCAATAGCGCCGCAGGGCCTCCATCTGCCCTGAGTCGAACAGGCCCTCGACCTGGCTCCCGTCGACGCCGAGCTTCCCAGGCAGGCCGATCAGCCTTGCGGCGCCGTGGAGCGAGGTCATGCGCGCGGCGCCGAAGTCGGCGATCACGTCTCCCAGATCGAGGTGTCCCTCCTCGGAGAAGCGATACCGGTAGCCGCCTCCCCGGTAGTACCAGCCGAAGTCGACGCCGTGCCGGAGCGCGCGCAGGGCCAGCACCGGAAGATCGAACGATCGGCCATTCCAGGTCACGAGCAGCGGTTTCACGCGCCCCATGAAGTCTGCGAAGTCCGCCATCATGGCCGGCTCCGGCTTGTCCTCGCCCAGGATGCCGATGCGACGACACCCGAGCGCGTCGTCGAGCCAGATCACGCCGATCACCACCGGCCGGCAGGCGTAAAGCGGGGGGAAGGCCCGCTCGGCGCCGGGAGCGGGCTCGACCGGCGAATAGAGCTCGCGATCGGGGATGGTTTCGATGTCGAGGACGAGCGTGCCAGCGCCTGAGGACATGACCGTGGGCATTGTAGCGCCGGCGCGGCCAACGTATGGCCGTTGGATCTTGCGAGAGGATCGACTGCCACGGTAGATAGTCCGCACGATGGACTTCGGCCGGCGGCTGCGTGGTTGCGTCCTGTTCGCGGCGCTTGGGCTCACCGGGGGGGCGGCCGGCTGTGCGCACCGTGCGCCGATCGAGCCCTGGCAACGCGAGCACCTGTCGAAGCGCGCCATGCGCTTCGACAGCGACCCGGTCGAGATGCACTTCCGGCAGCACATGTATGGCGCGCGCGAAGGCTCGGATCTCGGCTATGGCCAGCCCGGCGGGGGCTGCGGCTGCAACTGATGCGACAGCGATGCTTTGCTGTCCTGCTGGGCGCGAGCATATGGTTGGCTGGCCCGCGCGCGCGGGCTGACAACCACGTCACGCTGCGAACGGTGTACTACCGCGAGCCGTCGACGCGCGTCGTGCAGCCTGTGGTGGAGATCGAGAAGGATCTGCCGGCCGGGTTCGACGTCAACACCCACGTCTTGGTCGACGCCATCACGTCGGCCTCGGCGGCATCAGGGCCGTCGGGAGACAATATCTTCACCGAGGTGCGCGACGAGGCGGGCCTTCGGGTAGGCAAGAACTGGTCGCGGGCGCGCGCGACGTTGGCCTACAACTACAGCGCGGAGTCCGACTATTGGTCGCACATCTTGGCCGCGGGGGCGGTGTTTCGCGTCTGGGGCGACACCGGAACGCTGTCACTGTCGGCTGGCGCTGGCTTCGACACGGTGGGCAAGCGTGTCCTCGGGGCGGCACCGCGCCCGACGGGCACGGTCGACGATGCCTGCAAGCCGATCGGGACCAGCCTGCCGAACGGGACGAAGACCTGCCCGCTACACCAGCGGTTCGCGGGCATCAACTACACCCAGGTCTTGACCCCGACGGTGGTGGTGCAGGGGGGCTACGAGCTGGCGCTGCTCGATGGGTTCCAGGCGAGCCCGTACCGGACCGTTCCTCAAAAAGGGTCCGAGGTCGTCCCCGAAAAGCGCTGGCGAAACGCCGTCGCGCTGCGCGTCGCGAAGTATTTCTCCGAGGCGGGCCTGGGCCTTCAGCTGCACTACCGCTACTACTGGGACCTCTACTACCAATACAAGTGGCAATTCCTGCCCACCCGCGCCACCGACCCGGACGCCACCTCCGGGACGGATCCCTGGCACGTGCGGAGTCACACGATAGAGGGCCGCGTCTTCAAGACCCTGGGTAGGGACGTGGAGCTTCGCGCGACCTATCGCTACTACACGCAGGGCGCCGCGGGCATTTGGTGCGATCCGACGTCGGGCGCATCGTGCTACGCAAACTCCTCGTTGTTCACGAACGATCCGAAGCTGACGCCGGTTGCGACTCAGTTCCTCGAAGGAAAGGTCTACTGGGAGGCGAGCCGCTGGCGGGGGCTCCCGTTCGCCGGTTGGTTCGCGGCGGGCAGCTTCGAATTCTCTTACGGATACTACTGGCAGAACACCTCGTACGTCGGTGCGCACATCCTGCAGGCCGGCTACACGATTCCGTATTGATTGAATTCGGCTAACCTTCGCTGGTGGTGAGAGAGACCCGATATCCGGGAGCGGCGCGGGGAGGCTACCTGCGCGGGGCCCGGCTGCGCGCGCGTGCCGCCCGCGGCGGAATCGTCAAGCTGGCCTTCGGGACGCTGTTCTTGATCGGGGCGCTTGCGCACGCGCTCGCTCCGACACGCCACGATTCGATGAGCCTGTTCTGGATGACGCTGTTGCTGATCATGTCGACCGCCAACGTGGCGCTGGGCTTGAGGTCCGTGGCGCGCGCGCGTCGGCTCACCGCACGCGCCGCGGCCTCGGCAGCCGCCGTCTGGGGGCTGCTGGCGTTGATGGTCGTTGGTCTATTGTTGCGTCGATGACGGCAGCGATGGGATCCACGCCGCCCCCGCCGTCTTCCGGGGCGCCTTCCGAGGCGTCTTCCGAGGCGCCCGTCGTGCTGATCACGGGCGCGTCGTCCGGGATCGGCCACGCCCTGGCCCGCCGGCTCGCGGCGCGCGGCTGGCGCGTATGGGCGAGCATGCGCCGCCCCGAGAAGGGCGAGGCGCTGCGCCTCGAGGCCCGGCAGCGTGGCTGGACGCTGTGGACGCCGGAGCTCGACGTGACCGACGACGCATCGGTCCACGTCGCGGTCAACGAGCTGCTGCTGGCGACCGGCGCTCGCATCGATCTGGTCGTGAACAACGCCGGCTATTTCGCGTTCGGGGCGCTCGAGGACACCACGCCCGACGAGCTCCGGGCGCAGATGGAGACAAACGTCATCGGCGTTCACAGGGTGACCCGCGCCGTGCTGCCGGCCATGCGGGCGCGGAAGCGCGGGCGCGTGGTGGTCATGGGGTCACTGTCGGGGCTGGTCGCGCTGCCGATGATGGCCCCCTACCACGCCTCGAAGTGGGCGCTCGAGGCGCTGACCGAGTCGCTCCGGTACGAGCTGCTTCCATGCGGGATCGACGTGGTTCTGGTCGAGCCCGGGCCGTTCGAGACCGCGCTGCACGCCAACGAGATCCCGGCTGCCGCCAGCGCCGATCCCGCCTCGGCGTACGCGAGCTTGATGGCCAGCTACAAGCGGCAGTCTGAGCGGCTGCGGCGGGCGCCCGTGTCTGCGCTGGTCGACATGATCGAGAGGGCAGCGACGACGCCTCGCCCACGGCTGCGCTGGCCGGTGGGGCCCTCGGCTTTCCAGGCCGCTTTTTTGCGCCGGGTCTGTCCCGACTGGCTGTACGAGTGGCTGGTGCGTTTGACGTTCGGGATCCGCCGCCCGTGAGCGATCGCCCAATTCGCGCGTATACTGGTTTCAACTTGCCTGGGGAGACGCTTTCGCCTGGAGAGGTGGACTACGTTCTGCGGCGCGCCGCCGAGATGGACAGCGCACCCTCGGGCAAGACGGAGTCGTCCTCGGGCCAGGCCCGATCGGCGGGGCTTGAGACGAGCTTGTCCGTGGGCGAGGTCGTGAGGCTCGGCGTCGAAGCGGGGCTGCGACTGGAGGCGGTCGCGACCGCGCTCGCCGAGATTCGGCGGGGCGCCATGGTCGAGCCGGAGACGGGGCCCTTGGCCCGCGCGCTGGGCGCGAGCCACATCGTCGTCAGCCGGGTGGTGCCCGGCCCCGCGGAGCCCGTCCGTCGCGCGGTCGAGAAGTTCATGCGCGAGCAGTTGCTCACCATCCGGAGGCATCATGGCGACCGGGTCGAGTGGGAGCGGGCCCAGGGAATCTGGCCCGGGCTGCTGCGCTCGCTCGACTTTTCGAAGCGATATGGGTTCAGCCTGGTGAATCACGTCGAGACGACGATCCTGGCCGAAGGCGACATCACCGCGATCACCTTCAACATCGACGTCAGCCAGATGCGACGCGAGCGCATCACCTTGATGGGCGTCCGCTCGGCCTTGGCCTTCGCGCTGTTCGGCCTCGGCGGGACAGCGTTGTTCCCGGGCTTCGGATTGGCGGACGCGCTGGCCCTGGCCGGAGGAGGCATAGCGGCGGGCGGGATCTTCGCGATCGAGCGCCGGAGGTTCCTCGAGAGCCGCGCGCGGGTCGCGCTCGCGCCGGAGCGATTCCTGGACCTGCTCGTTCAGCGCCGGCGCCGCCTGGAGCCTATTGCCGCCGACTCGGCGCCAACCACCGGCGAGTGACGGTACCTCCCACTCAGAAGCTCGGCACGGCGAGCCCGTCCGTGTCGTGAACGACCGGCTTTCGGGGTTTGACGGGTCGGGCAGGAATTGGCTTCGGGGGCTTCTTGTCGGCGACGGGAACGCGCTCGAGCGACAGGTGCAGCGCGCGATCGCGGGACGCATCGACGGTGACGGATCTGTCCTTGAACCCGTCAGCCCGCAGCACGTACTCGACGGCTTCATCGCTCTTGGGCAACTTCAGATCGATCGGGACGGGACCCAGATCGTCGCCGATCGGCTTGCCTTCGGCCATGCGAAAGAGGTGCGCGCCGTCCGGCTCGGCCTCGAAGCGGACGTCGACGAGCTCCGGGGGGGGCGGCGCCGCGGGCTTGGGCACCTCGGTCGGCGGGGGTGCCTGGACGACGGGCGGCGGCGTCGGGCGTGGCCGCATCAAGAACGCGCCGCCGCCCACGATAGCCGCCGTCACCGCGAACCCGACGGCCAGGCCCTTTCGGTTTCGCTTCGGAACGGCGAGCGTGTCTTCGCCCGGCTTCGACACCGCCGACGACAGGGTGGTCGCCTCCTCCGCGGGGCGGCCGGTGCTGACGGGATGGTTGCCGGACATCGTGGCGACCTGCGAGGCCGCGACCCGGGGTCGCGCTGACCCCGGTATCGTGCTGGCCGCCCGCCCGTTCAGGGCCTCAGCGAACGCCTTCATGTTGGGAAAGCGATCCTCGAGATCCTTCGACAAGGCCCGCATGACCGCACGGGTCACTTGCGGGGGTGTCTGTGGCGCGAGCTGGGCAAGCGACGGTGGCGGCTCGAGCATGTGCTTCGCGAACAGCTCGCCCACACCCTCGGCCGTGAACGGCGGGTGGCCAGAGATCATCTCGAACAGGATCACCGCCAACGAATAGATGTCCGTCCTGTGATCGAGCTTTCCGGAGCCCCGGCACTGCTCCGGGGACATGTAGAGCGGTGTCCCCATCAGCGAGCCCGTCCGCGTCTTCACGGACTGGCCGCCGGAGTCGCTCGTGTTCCATCCCGTGGTCATCTTCGCCACGCCGAAGTCCAGGATCTTGACGGTCGGCTTCGTCTCGAGGCCCACGAGGTACACGTTGTGAGGCTTGAGGTCCCGGTGGATGATGTTCTTGTCGTGCGCTGCCTGGAGCGCGTCGCAGATCTGAGTCACGATCGCGACGGCGTCGGACCACGGGACGGGCCCGCGCGCGATCCGATCGGCCAGCGGCTGGCCGGACAGGAACTCCATGATGAAGTAGGGCTGTCCGTCGGTGGTCTGGCCAAAGTCGAGGATCTCGACGATGTTCGGGTGCGCGATCATGTGGATGGCACGCGCTTCGTTGAAGAAGCGGGCCACGGTCTCCGAGTCGCGCGCGAACGTCGCGTGCAGCAGCTTGATCGCGACCTTGCGGCCGATGACCGGGTGCTCGGCGAGGTATACGACCCCCATGCCGCCCTCGCCGATCTGCTGGACGACCTTGTAGTTGCCTATCGTCTTGCCGACCTGGCTCGCTTCCTTGGTCTCGCCGTAGGCCATCAGAAGTCAAACTCGGCTTGCACGCCGCCGCTCGAAACTCCAGCCGTCGGGAAGATGCGAAGCCCGCTCATGGCCTCTCGGTGGGTGGGCGCGTCGTCTGAATCCAGATATCCCTTGTAGAGCAGGTAGGCGCTGGTGATGCCGAGCGCGGAGCCAATACCGATGAAGACCCACTGGAGGTTTCGGTCGTGCTCGCCCTGGGACACCTTGGAGTCCCGCGTGGCCTTGTCCATCGCGCTCAGCGGCGCGACCTTGCCCATGGCGTTGCAGCTCATCGAGGGATCCGACGAGCACGGGTAGCGACGGAATTGATCGAGATCCTTGTTGATCTTCAAGACGTCGAGTCCGAACTTGACCGCCGTTCCGGCGCTGACGAGGCTGGCGCCCAGGGTGACCCAGAAGGCCGTCCGATAGCCGCTGCGTCCCTGGTCAGTGCTCCGATCGGCGCCGGGTTCGTCAGGTTCGTTCGCGGAGTGGGGCGCCGGCGACACGGCCGCCGGTGCCGGACTGGGCGCCACGGCTACTGCTGGCGGGGGCTCGGCCGCCTGAGCTGCGGCTACCGCGGTCACCTCCGGATGGAGCGCGAGGTTGACGGACACGGTCTGTCCGGCCGCGACCAGGAACTGCTGGCGCGCCGAACCGCCCCCGGACTTCGCAACCACGAGCTCGTGCTTACCGGGTTTCACGTCGGAGATGGCCAGCGGTTGCTCCCCCGTGGCGCCCACGGGGACCCCGTCCAGCGTCACGAGGGCGCCGAAGAGGTTGGCCGACACCATGATGGTGCCAGCGTTCACCGGGTGACCGGTGAGCTTCGCGAACCAGCGGCCCGAGGCGGCGCGCACGCCCGCGGCATCCGACTGGCCGGCCGGGAGGGTCTCCGTCAGCCACGTGTCGACCTTTTCTTTCCGCACATCGAACGTCTTCAGCCAGACCGCGACATCGGCGCCCGCCTTCTTGACGCTGCCGTAGATCAAACGGTCCGCGTCCAGGCTCTTTCCAATCTGGGTCATGCAGGCATGGCCTTCATCGGCGCATGCAAACACCAGCTTCAGCTCGACCAGGTCCTTGCCCGGAACGAGGCGCATGTCCGCGGCGCCGGAGACCCGTTGTCGCAATTGCTCGGAGATTTCGTCCACCAGCGTGGCGGGCACATCGGTCGCTTCCAGGCCCAGGACCGCGGTGGGGGACGGATCCTCCGCCGTCCGCCCGGCCGCCGATGCCGTCGGGAGGGGGAGGGCGCAAATCGCCAGCGGAACCAAGCCAAGCCAACGCGGGCGCATAAGTGCGTGAATGTTTCCGTAGGTCACGCCGCCTGTCAATCTAGTGGCCAGCTCGTGGCCAGGAAAGACGCCATGCGGCGTCGAGGCGCCGTTCCGGGGTTTGCCCGGTCTTACCCGCGTTTGGGCCGGCTTCGTGCTAGCGTGGACGGGTGCGACTCGGAGTATCGGCGAAGATCTTCCTCGCCTACACGGTCCTGCTGATCGCCTTTGCCGGGAGCACCTCGTTCACGGTGGTGACAATCCATCGGGCCCGACAGGGGGTGGTGGCCAACGAGGCTTACCTCGACCTGCAGAGCTCAGTCGAGGGCTCGTGGAGATCACTCAATGACTTCGCCGGGTCGCTTGGTCGAAATCTGCGGAAGGAGCCCAACCTGGCGCTGGGCTTCCGCACCGCGCGAAAGAGCCTGGATGACGCGCTGGCGGTCATCGACCGCTACCTCCAGCGCGAGCCTTCGAGCTCGCACCGGGCGGGCTTCGAGGCGGACCGGCGGCAGATCGAGCAGTTCAAGCAGGCACTCGATCGCCTCATCGCGCAGCTCGGAAGCGTCCGCGTGGGCGCGGACGATCGGGCCTCCCCCGATTTCGAGAGCCAGTTCGCGAACCTCACGCGCGGGTTGAACCGAATGCGCCGGCCCTTGCGAGGGGAGAGCGCCCAGATCGCGCAGCGCCTGGCGGACGACGGGGACAACGCCTTGCAGGTGGCGCTGGCGCTGGGCGGCTTGGGTCTCGTGGTCGCGATGCTCGCGGTGGTCTTCATGTGGAAGACCTTGCGGCCCTTGCACGTGCTGCGGGCGCGGGCGCGGCAAATCGCGGGCGGCGACTACGCGGAGCGGACCGGTGTCCGCTCGCGGGACGAGATCGGCGACCTGGCGCGCGAGCTCGACGCCATGGCGGACGCCGTGGAAGAGCGCGAGCACCGCCTGATTCGGTCCGAGCGGCTCGCCACGGTGGGACGGATGGCGGCGCAGGTGACCCACGAGGTCCGGAATCCGCTCGCGTCGATTGGCCTTTACGCCGAGCTGCTCGGGGACGAGATCGGCGCCGCGTCCGAGGCCCATCGCCTGGTGACCTCCATCTCGAGCGAGGTCGATCGCCTCACCGAAATCACGGAGAATTACCTGCGCTTCGCGCGGCTTCCTCAACCGAAGCTCGAGCGCGAGGACTTGACGGCGCTCGTGGCCTCCGTGGCGGAGTTCGCGCGCGCCGAGCTGGCGCAGTCCCGGATCACGCTGGAGTTGAGCCTGCCGAACGAGAGCATCGATGTCGCGGCGGACGAGAACCAGATTCGCCAGGCGCTGCTGAACCTGATTCGCAACGCGCGCGAGGCCATGGTCGACGGGGGTTCCCTGAAGATCTCCGTCGCGCGCCGGCCGGATGAGACGGCGACCATCACCATGACGGACAGCGGCGCCGGTATCTCGGCCGATAACCTGCCGAAGATCTTCGATCCGTTCTTCTCCACGAAGGCGAAGGGCACCGGCCTCGGTCTGGCGCTGGTCCAGCAGATCGCCGCCGAGCACGGGGGGCGCGCGGAGGCCGAGAGCGCGCCTGGGCAGGGCACCACCTTTCGGCTGGTGTTGCCGTCGCGCGCGAGCACCACCGCGCGCGCCTCCGACGCGGTCGCCGCTCCCGCTCCGTCGTCGGCACAGCCTGTCATGCTACCATCCAATGGCAGAATCGCGCCGGAGGGGACATGACCACGCACGTGCCACGAGCCAGCGACACGGACATCAGGCCAGAGGTGTTCGACGACTACAAGTCTTTCCTGAAAGAGGGGATTCGAGAGTACTACGATCTCGGGTGGAAGAACCGGCGTGGGAACTTCATCGCCCTGCTCATCGCCTCGGGGCAAGCGTTGTCGCTCGCCGCCGACTCTGTCAAGGATGGGTCGGGGTTGAAGAAAGCGGCGTTCGGGGCCGCGGGCTTCGTCGCCCTTCGGGTGGGGCTGCGGTATGCGCTGTCGGGCCCGCTCGGGATCGTCTTGACCGGGGCGGCCGCGGTCTCAGCCCTGACCTACCTGGTGAAGAACCAGAAGGAGATCGGCGCGAAGGTCGCCATCTACCGCAATCTCGTCGAGGCGACGCGCACGAAGTTCGACGAGATTCAGGGCGGTTTTCGCGGGGGACGCTACGACGCGGCAGCGCGCAACCTCATGGTCGACGGATTGTTGCGCCGGTTCATCGACGACGTCGACGCCGCCTGAAGCGATCAGCAATGGCGTTGGCGCGAGCTCGCGCGCGCCGTCCCGCGTGGATTCAGAACAAGGTCAGCGGCTTGAGGCCGGCGCGAGAGAAGCGGACCAGCAGGCTCGAGCGCAGCACATTCTCGATCTTGCCGCGACCGTACTCGGGGTGCGAGATGATCTCGCCGGCCTTGTAGCGTTCCTTGGGATTGAAGGAGCGAACAACGGTCGCCGTCGCCAGCTCCTCGGCGAGCGCGCGCTGGATCTCGGCGCGGCGGGCGGTCTCCGGATCGACCGCCACCTTGCGCGAGGTGAACGCGCCGGCCTCGCTGGTCTCGCGCTTGCGCGCCGGCCCGGTCCGGTAGGTATGACGCGAGCCACACGCCTGGCAAAGCACCTGCTTTGGCGTGTCGCCCACCATCGCCACGATGTTGTGCGTCTTGAGGCCGTCGCACTTGCCGCACCACGCGTCGACCTCACCACCGACCCGAAGCCCACCCGTGGGCGCGCTTCGATCGTGGGTCCACGACACGCCCGTGATTCGTCGCTCGCCCACCACCGAGGCGCCGGAGACCTGGCGATCAGGCGTGCTGGGCGCCACGGCGGCGGGGACCTTCGGCAATATCGACGCCATCCGCCGCACGTCGGCGACGCGGCGGCCCACCACCCGCTCGGCCGCCGATCGCTCGGACGGCCCGAGCGCGGCGAGCAGGGCGCTGAATCGCTGTCCCAGTCGGTCGACCGATAGTTGAACGGCGGCGATGAAGTCTCGATCCTCGAGGCGTTCCTGAGCCGCATGCACTTGGAGCGAGACGTCGCGAACTTCTTGGGTCAACTGATCGAGGGTCGGTGTCGGGGTGTCCACGGCGGGTGAATTTTTCACGACCGGTGCAGAAGCGCAAGGCGCAAGGGCCTCGGAACGCCCCGGGTTCCGCGCCCGGGCCAAAGGCGGGCGGGGGGGTATAATGGGAGGATGAAGCGGCCTGCCGTCATCGACGCCTTCTTTCAAACGTACCTGGCCAAGTATGTGAACAGGGCCAACGACCTCGGGTTCGAAAAGACGCGTCGGGCCCTGGCGGCGCTGTCGCTCAGCTTCTTCGTAACCCTGTACTTGATGTTGTCGCTGAACCCGCCCGAAGGATGGGGGCCAGCGTTCTTGGCGCTTGCAGGCTGTTACGCGCTCGCCTTCGTCGGGCTGGCCGCCGAATGGTTCTGGGGGCGCTGGTTCGCGAGCGGGTTGGGTTGGTCCGGCGTGATGGTGGCGGCGCTGTCGATAGTCCTCGTCGGCTGGGCGCCGCCGCTCGTGATCTATGGCGCCCTCCACCTCCTCATCGTCGTCATGCTGATGGGAAAGCGCGTCTCGGGCCTCTACGAGATGCAGGATGGCTGGCGGCAGAGCCTGGGGATGGACGACCACGGCGTCGCCCGGCTGCGAAAGACGATCACGCGGGCGGCAGCTTCGTTACCCAGCTTGATCTTGTGGACGCTGGCGCCCAAGGATCCGGGACAGGGCCTCGCCCACGGCGGATTCCTCGTCGCGGCGGCGCTGCTCGGGATCGTCGGGCTGGGCGGCCTGCTCCGTCTGCGCGGGTGGGGCGTCGTGGCCGTCGCTGCGTCTGCCGTGGCGCTCGTGGCCCACGGTGCGCTCCACTGTCGTCCGGAGCTGGCGCTCGCAGGCTCCGGGCAGGGCGAGGTGCCCCCGCTGTTCGCGGTCAGCTTTCAGTCCCTCTGGGGGCTCTATCCAGGTGTCGTGGCGCTGCCGACGATGCTCGGCACGCTGGTTCCAGGGGCGTTGTTGCTCGCGAGCCTGGCGCCGCTGTCCCGCCCGATCGGCGCGTTGTTGCGGCGCCGCTGAGCCGCGGGGCACGCCGGGGCGACCGTGAGGGCCGCCGCCGTCAGTGGGATTTCGCGACGGCGGCCGCCGCGTTGGCGGTCACCTCCGTGCCGATTCGCATCCCGTAGAACGACCGCCACACGAACACGAACGAGACGAGCAGGAAGACGCCCGCCAGCACGAAGCTGGTGCTGCGGCTCATCTCCACGGATAGCTCGACGGCGAGCAGCCCGAACAACGTCGTGAACTTGATGACGGGATTCATCGCGACGGAGGACGTGTCCTTGAAGGGATCGCCAACCGTGTCGCCGACGACCGTCGCGGCATGCAGCGCCGTCCCCTTCTCCTTGAGCTCCACCTCAACCACCTTCTTGGCGTTGTCCCAGGCGCCGCCAGCGTTGGCCATGAAGATGGCCTGGTAGAGCCCGAACAGCGCGATGGAGATCAGGTAGCCGATGAAGAAGAACGGCTCGAAGCAGGCGAAGGCGAGCGTGCTGAAGAAGACGGTGAGGAAGATGTTGATCATCCCCTTCTGGGCGTACTTCGTGCAAATCTCGACCACCTTCTTGCTGTCCGCGATGCTGGCCTTGGTCGCCGTGCCGTCCAGCTTGATGTTCGCCTTGATAAATTCTACGGCGCGATAGGCGCCCGTCGAGACGGCCTGGGTGGAGGCGCCGGTGAACCAGTAGATGACGGCGCCGCCGGTGATGAGGCCGAGCAGGAAGGGCGGGTGCAGCAGCGAGAGGTTGGCGAGGCCAGTGGTCAGGCCCTGCGTCAGCGTCATGATGATGGAGAAGATCATGGTGGTGGCGCCGACCACCGCGGTCCCGATCAGGACCGGTTTGGCGGTCGCCTTGAACGTGTTTCCCGCGCCGTCGTTCTCCTCGAGCAGGTGCTTCGCGTGCTCGAAGTTCACGTCGAAGCCGAAGTCCTTCTTGAGCTCGGCGGCGATGTTCGGGATGCTCTCGATGACGGATAGCTCGTACACCGACTGCGCGTTGTCGGTGACCGGTCCGTAGGAGTCGACGGCGATCGTCACTGGTCCCATGCCCAGGAACCCGAACGCCACCAGCCCGAAGGCGAAGACGGACTCCGCCTTCATCAGGGATTCGAGGCCCTGCGTGCTGACGCCGTAGGCGACGCTCATCAGGGCGACGATGATGATGCCCATCCAGTAGGCGCTGAAGTTACCGGCGGTCAAGCCGGCGAGGATGTTCAAGGAGGGCCCCCCTTCACGGGAGGAGGTCACCACCTCGCGCACGTGAGCCGATTCGGTCGAGGTGAAGACCTTGATGACCTCGGGGATGATGGCGCCGGCCAGGGTTCCGCAGCTGATGATGATCGACAGCTTCCACCAGAGCGTCGTGTCGCCCGCCGCGCCGAGGGAAGGGATGAGCAGGTAGGAGACCAGGAACGTCATCCCCACCGACACGATCGACGTCACCCACACGAGCTGCGTCAGCGGCTTCTCGAAGTTCATCTTGTCGGCGGTGCCGTAGCGCGCCTTGACGAGCGTCTCGTTGATGAGGAAGGACAGCCCGCTGGCGACGATCATCATGATGCGCATGGCGAACAGCCAGACCAGGAGCTGGACCTGGATGGTCGGATCGGAGACGGCGAGCAAGATGAAAGTGATGAGCGCGACGCCGGTGACGCCGTAGGTCTCGAACCCGTCGGCGCTGGGGCCGACCGAGTCGCCGGCGTTGTCACCGGTGCAGTCGGCGATGACGCCCGGGTTGCGGGCGTCGTCTTCCTTGATGTTGAAGACGATCTTCATCAGATCCGACCCGATGTCGGCGATCTTCGTGAAGATGCCGCCGGCGATCCGCAGCGCCGAGGCGCCCAGGGATTCGCCGATGGCGAAGCCGATGAAGCACGCCCCCGCGTAGTCCCGGGGGAGGAACAGGAGGATTCCCAGCATCAGCACCAGCTCCGTGCTGATGAGGAGCATGCCGATGCTCATCCCCGCCTTGAGCGGGATGGCGTAGATGGGGTAGGGCTTGCCGCGGAGGCTGGCGAAGGCGGTCCGGGAGTTCGCGTAGGTGTTGATGCGGATGCCGAACCAGGCGACGCCATAGCTGCCGCCGATGCCGATCAGGCTGAACAACAAGATGATGACGACCTTCGGCGGCTCGAAGTGCCTGAGGACGCCGAAGTAGATCACCATCACGCCCCCGATGAGGATCTCGAGCAGCAGGATGAACTTGCCCTGGGTGATGAGGTACGTCTTGCACGTCTCGTAGATGAGCTCCGAGATCTCCAGCATCGACTTGTGAACGGGGAGGTTCTTCAGGTGCCGTGACATCCCGAGGCCGAACGCCAGCCCCAGCAGACACACGGCGATGCCCCCGATGAGCAGGCGATTGCCCGCCACGCCGCCCAGGAACGAGACGCTACCGAGATCCGGCAGCACCAGGGAGGCCTCGCCCCCGGCCTCTGCTTGTGCCTGGGCCGGCAAGGAGACGCCAACGAGTGAAAGGACCACCACCACCACACCGACCAACAAGGGGGACAGGGAACGTTCGCGCATGAACGGCACTCCAGCTCGGGGTTTGGGCGAAGCGGCGCCCTTATAGCACGGACGTCGCGGTCGGCACGCGAGACAAGCGCGGTCGGGCGACGTGTCCCCCGCGGGACGGCGCGCGCGAGCCAAGCTCGCACGTGCCAACGCGACTACTTAGTGCCCCCCGACCCGCAGCATCAGCGGGGCGGCGGTCGCGGAGTAGAACTTCATGTCGTCGACGGTGACGTCAACGGGGTAGGGCGCCGGCCGGGAGATGAATGACCACCGGAAGAGCACCAGTTGCTTGGGATCGAGCGCGGCGATGGGCTTGCCGCCCCCGAAGGCTGTCCACGGCACCTGGACAG
This sequence comes from uncultured Myxococcales bacterium, assembly GCA_964443975.1. GTDB lineage: Bacteria > Myxococcota_A > Polyangia > Fen-1088 > Fen-1088 > DASYCK01. Next base: position 28,065 of record CAYUFS010000028.1, read on the forward strand.
TGGCCACGTTGGCGGGAACGTTGATCATCGCGAACGGAGCCGAGCACGCGCCGAGGCTGCTGTTGCAAAGCCCCATGCCTGGAACGACATACGATCCCGGCTCGTCGCCGGCGAAAGCGGCCTGCATCGTCAGCGTGCTGGGGGTGCCCGCGTTGCCCTTCAAGGTGAACTGCAGCCCGTCGTAGGCCGAGGCGTCGATGAGGCAGGTGAAGACCATGACGAACGCCGATGCGGACTGCCCGACCCAACCGGTGATGTGCCAGTTGCTCCCGGTCATGTCCTCGGTCAAGCCGATGGGTCCAGGAACGACGGCTGCGCCGGCCGCGCCCCCGACCCCGCCCGCGCCTCCCTTGCCTCCGGCACCCCCGTTCGCTGCCACGCCACCAGCGCCACCAGCGCCACCGCCACCCGTCGCGACGACCGGTGGCGGCGCATCCGGGAAGTGGTAGCTGAGCGCCGTGACCTGGTTGTAGGTGTCGCCGATGAAGAACCCGTCCGCTCTGATGCCGTTCGAGCCGTCCGTGTAAGTGAAATCGGAGATGGCGGGAGCGTTCGACGCCAGCGCGGCCGAATAGACATTGTTCGTGGCGGTGGTGATGCCGCAGGTGAGCAAGAAGCTCATGCCGCCAGCGCCTCCCGTTGCGTCCATGCCCCCCGTGCCGGTGTCCATGCCACCGGTGGCGCCAGCTCCTCCCGTTCCCGTGTCGCCGCCAGCGCCGCCAGTCCCCGCGCCCCCAGAGCCTGGCGTGCCGCCGGACGACGTGTCGCCACCGGTGCCGCTTCCGCCGGAGGCGCTGTTCCCACCGGAGGCGCTGTTCCCCCCAGAAGAGCTGTTTCCGCCGCTGCCGTTGCCACTGTTCCCGCCCGAGGCGCTGTTTCCGCCGCTGCTGCTGTGCCCACCCGATCCCGAGCCGTTCTTGCCGCCCGAACCCGAAGCGTTGCCGCCCCCGCCGGAGCTACATCCAGCCGCGAAGCAGAAGATGCAAAGCCCAACACCCAGAACAAGGGGTCGGCAGGACGGTCGCCGGGACGATTTCAAAGGCATTGCTCTCTCCCTGGGATTTTGGGCTGCTTGTGGGCACCCGCTTGGAACAAAACGGCGCGAGACTACACCCGTCGTTTGGGCAAAGGTGGAGCCATTTCGTCAAAAAGAAATACCCCTCACGCACGGCGTCGGCCGCGGCCCCACGTCGGTCGGTCAGGAGGCATCCGACCTCCGGCCTCGGGCGTCCCGCGGGGTCGAGTGAGTCTCGACCGCCTGCGTGCCCTGATCACACGGTTGGGCCGGCCGTCTGCCTTAGGTCCGAGGTCTCTCGACCGACCGGCCGACGCACCGAACGCGCGCTCAACTCCATCAGTCTCTGGACTTGAGCACGAGGAGACGATAGTTGGCGTAGCCCGCCTGTCCACAGGAATACAGGACCTCGGTGAGCAGCCGGTAGGGCGTCGTCTGATCCGCGATCAGCATGAGCTGCGCCTCCCAGGGCACACCGGTCAACTCGGCGACCTTCTTCTCTTTGCGGGCGTGCCGCTCGAGGATGTCGACGAGCGGGGTGATGTAATAGCCGTTTTCCCCGTCACGCTTCACCGCCGGATCGACGCGACCGCTGGTGATCGGTGCGATGCCGTCGCCTTCCACCAGGATCACCTTCTTCGTGATCGTGACGGCGAGGGCCTCCTTCGGCTTGAGCTGCGTGGTCGACTGGGGCACCTTGAGGTTCTGGTCGAACGTGATGGTGGCCGAGCTGCCCGAGAAGGTCTTGAGCAGGAAGACCAGGATGATGGTCATCATGTCCATCATCGGGGTGATGTTCAGGTCCTTGACGACGTCGGGTTCGGCCAGCTTGCGGGCAAAGGACCGGATGGCCTTCTTCCCCGCGAGGCGGGACATGTTCTGTTCCATCAGAGGATCCCCGCCGAGAACGCGACGTCCGGGAATAGCGCCTTGCCGTTGTCGTCCTGGCGCATCGCATCCAGCGTGGCGACGACGATGTCATAGGACGTGTTCGAGTCCGCGTTGAAGTTGACCTTGGTCTCATCCGCGTTGTCGGGCGACGACTTGATCTCCAGCAGCTTCTTCGTGAGCTGCTTGTAGTCGTACTGCCCGCTCGACATCTTCGGAATCACCGGCAGAACGCCGCCCGATGCCGCGATCGTGAAGCCCGTGGCGCCGACCGTCACGGTCAGGTTTAGGGGCGGCTTTTGGGGCTGATCGTCGACGGTCGAGGAGCCGGCGCTCGCCAGGGAGGGAACCGACACGTTGACGTTGCCGAGCGCGACCTGGTTGACCACGGACGCGAGCAAGAAAATGATGATGTTCGTGACGATGTCCATGTACGGAACGAGGTTGATCTCGCCGGTCTCTTCCTCGAGCTCCTCGTTGTGATCGCGCATGCGGCGCATCGCCGCGCGGACCTGGCCTCTCGTCATCTGGTCGCTCTCCTCGAGGTCTCGCCCTTTAGCCCTTGGCCGCCGCGCCCTGGGTGGACTCGGCCAGCAGGTTCTCCAGCTTCAACGAGAACGTCTCCAGGTCGCTGACCTGCTTCTTGGACGCGGACGAGAGGATGGCGTGGGCGATGATACAGGTCACGGCGATTCCCAGACCCATGGCGGTGTTGTTGAGCGCCTCGGAGATGCCCTTCGCCAGCAGCGCGGAGCGCTCCTCTGGCTTGGCCGCAGAGACGGCGCCGAACGCCCGAATCAGACCGACGACCGTTCCGAGGAGGCCGACGAGCGTGGCGATGTTCGCGATCGACCACAGGATCTGCACCCGCTTCTTGAGTAGCGGCGTGACGTCGACCAAAGTCTCCTCGATCGCCTGGGCGACGGCGATCTCGCCCCGGTGTGTCCGCTGCAGCCCGGCGCGTGCCACGCGTGCCACCGGAGCCTCCGTCGCGGAGCACAGCTTCACGGCGCGGTCGATGTTGTTGGCGAGGACGAGCTTCCGGATCTGCTCGAGGAAGGCCTTCGCGTTCACGGAGCCCTTGCCAAGGAAGAAGATGGCCCGATCGACGATCATCGCCAGGGTGATGATCGAGACGACCAAGTTGACGTACATCAACGTGCCGCCTTGCTCTAGGAACTGGGCGAGTCCTTGCATCTCTTCCTCCGCGTGTGCTCAAGCACCGCTCGAACCGGGTTAACGTTTGTCTATGGGTTAGCTGGCGTGGATCGTTGGACGGGAAATTGCGGGACGGGAAATTGAGACGTGCGCGAACCGTGAGGTTGCTTCAGCGACAGCGAATCTAGGCCTCGGGCCTCGTATGTTATCGGCCCAAGAAATGGTGTCAAGAATCGCGCCTCGGATTGCGCCAGTCCTGGTCGGTGCGGGGAGGTCGCACCTTTCACTTCTCATGTCTCGTGTCCCGTGTCTCGTCCTGCGTTTCAAGCTCGGGCTCATTCTCCCAGCCTCCTTGCCGACTTGGCGTCTGCCTTGCCGCCGTTCGGGCGCGATCCGCCCGACTCCTTCGCGGCGGCGATCGCGCCGCCGTCGAGATCGCGGAGCTCGAGCGGCGCCAGCTTTCGCAGCGGCGCCTCCTGCGACGCGCGATCCCCCACCACCACTATCGCGACCTTGTCTCCGGTGAGATAGCGCTGGGCCACCCGCAGCACGTCCGCCTTCGTCACCGCCTGTACGTTCCTCGCGTAGTCGGTCAGGAAATTGTCGGGCAAACCGTAGATCGCGAGCTCGCCCAGGAGCGCGGCGGTGGACGCGCGCGTCGCGAAGCGCGCCGGAAATGAACGGATGAAGTTGTCCTTCGCGCGCGCCAGCTCCTCGTCGGTCACCTCGGAGGTCGACATGGTCCGCATCTCCTTGAGGATCTCGGCAGCGGCGTCGGCCGTGTGGGCGGCCACGAACTCGCCACCTGCGGAGGCGGGACCGGGGGCGCGCCGCATGTCGAAGGACGAGCGGGCGCCGTAGGTCCACTGCCGGTGCTCCCGCAGGTTCATGTCGAGGCGATAGAAGCTGCCGCCGAAGATCTGATTCATCAGCAGGATGGGGAAGTAGTCGGGATCGGTCCGTCGCACGCCGACGAAGCCGACACGGATCGAGGACTGCGGGGCGCCGGGCTTGTCGATGAAGAAGACGCGCTTGCCGCCGAGGCTCGGCGGGGCCGGCAGCTTCGGCGGCACCACCCTGGCCGGCTTCCAGTCGGCCAGCGCCGCTTCGAGCTTGGGCCGGAGCGCTGCCTCCGTGATGTCGCCCGCCACGATGATGGTCGCGTTTCCGGGCCGATACTGGGCAGCGTAGAAGCGGCGGACGTCCGCGATGGTGAGCTTCCGCAGGCTGTCCTCCACCCCGGCCAGCGGCCACGCGTAAGGGTGCCGATCGCCGAAGAGAACCCGCGCGAGGAGCAGGTTGGCCAGCGTGGGCGGGCTGTCCTTTCGGCGGGTCACCGCCGTCATCAGGTTCTCGCGGACGCGGGCCAGTTCCTTCTCGGCGAACGCCGGGTGGACGATGACATCGGACCAGATGCCGAGGGCCGCGTCGAAGTTTCGCGCGATCGTCGACAGGCTCACCACCGAGGCGTCCCAGGAAGAGGTGGTCGAGAGGGCGGCGCCGAGCTCACCGATCTGCTCGGCGATCTGCAGCGCCGATCGCGTCTTCGTCCCTTCGTCGAGCAGATTCGCGGTCAGGTCGGCGAGGCCCGCCTGCCCGACAGGATTGGCGGCGCCGCCCGATCCGAGGAAGAGGAGCACCTCGACGAGCGGCAGATCGTGAAACTCGGCCAGGATCACGTTCGCGCCGTTCTTCAGCTTGAAACGCCGGTACTCCGGCGTCTGGAAGGAAGGCTCGGGGCCAGGCGCGGGGGCCTGCGCGCGAAAGGCCGCGTCGGGCGTCAAGGGCAAGGCCGCTGCGGCCTCCGCGGCGACCAGCCGCGCGCCGGGCGCTGGCGCTGCGGGGCCGCTGGGGGGCACGGTCGCCGGCGACACGGGGGCGGCCGGGGTCAATGCCGCCGGTGCCTGCGCGGCGGGCACGGACGCGACGGGCAACGCCTGGCCGGCACAGGCGCTCGCGGTCAAAGTGCCGACGATGGCCAACGCGCTGTGCCTGGCACCACGGCCGCGGCAGGCCTCGAAACCAAGGGGCGCGTTCATTGCGGTCTCATCCTCCCCATGATGGGCGCGTCGGGGTTTGGGGTCACCGTGACGACCACGCGGCCGTCCTTCCGAAGATACTGGGCGACCGCGCTCTGCACGGCCTCGGCGTCGACGGAGCGGTAGGTCTCGATATCCCGGCCCAGGTAACCCGGATCGCCGAGCTGAAGGTTGTAGGCCTGCAGGCGCTCCGCCTGCGCGAGCGCCGGCTCCAGGCTGCGGAGCAGGTCGAACTCGATCTGGTTCTTCGCCCTGTCGAGCTCGTGGGGCTGCAGCGGCTTTGCGCGCAAGGCCTCGATCTCCTCGTCGATCACCCGCACGATCTCGTCCAGGGTGTGGCCCGCCAGGGGTGAAGCCGAGATCTCGAAGACGCTCTCGAGCATCTGGCTCTGCTGGGAGGCGGAGACGCTTTGCGCGATCTGGAGCTCGTAGACGAGCCGCCGGTACAGCCGCGAAGCCTTGCCTCCCGCCAGCAACTGCGCGACCACATCGAGCGTGTGATCGCCATCGGTGAGGCTGCGCGGCGTCGGATAGTCGATGAAGACCTGCGGCTGCTGGACCTTCGCCTCGAGCGCGATGCGCGTCTCGGCCCGTAGCGCGACCGGGGCGGGAAGCGTCCGGGTGATCGGCGCGCCGGGCGGGATCGGGCCGAAATATTGCTCGATGAGCGCCCGGGTCCGCGCGGGATCGAAGTCGCCCGCCAGCACGAGCGTGGCGTTGTTCGGCGCGTAGTAGCGATGAAAGAAGGCCTTCACGTCGGCGAGCGACGCTCGCGACAGATCCTCCATCGAGCCGATCACTTCATGGTGGTAGGGGTGGTTCTCCGGGTACAGCGCCTCGATCGTCACGCGGTTCACCAGGCCCATGGGGCGATTCTCGATGCGTTGTCGGCGCTCGTTCTTGACCACGTCACGCTGGCCATCGAAGGTCTCCTGCATCCCCGCGCGCTCGAGTAGGAAGCCCATGCGATCGCTCTCCAGCCACAGCGCGAGCTCGAGTTGATTCGAGGGCAGAACTTCGAAGTAGTTGGTGCGATCCTCCGAGGTCGAGCCGTTCGCGTTCGAGACCCCGGCCTTCTGCAGGTACTCGAAGTGTTTGTCTTCTCCGACATGCTTCGAGCCCTGAAACATGACGTGCTCGAACAGGTGGGCAAAGCCGGTGCGGCCCGGCTCCTCGTCCTTCGAGCCCACCTTGTACCAGACGTCGACGACGACCTGGGGCACCCGGTGGTCCTCGTGCAAGATGACCTCCAGACCGTTCGCCAGCACGTATTTCTCGAACCGGAGCTCGGGAATACCGTCCGCCGCCGAGGTCGTCGGCGTTGGGGCCGCGGCCGCCGCCCCGCACAGCGCGAGGGCGGCGGCGGCGGCGATCGCGTGGAGCGATCGGCATCGCAATCGGAGCTTCGACATGCGCCGTTTGTAGCACGACCCGACCTCCGATCTCGGGGGTGGCCGCCGGTGTCGCCCCGAGGGCGCGTGCGGCGGCGCAGCGGCACGCGAGGCGGCGTCGTTCCGGGATGAGACCATGGTCCCTATCGGTCGGTGGAAATATCTGGGAGAATCGTTCGGGGTAAACGGATGTCGTCGGAGAACCCTCTCATGTCCCAAACGGAGCTCGCCGCGCCCGGGATGCTTTCGGACGACGCCTTGGTGGCGCGCGCCAAGCAGCGGGATTTCGAGGCGTTCGAGGCGCTCATCGAGCGCTATGAGGACAAGGTCTACCGGCTGGCGTTCCGCTTCGTGCGCAACGAGACCGAGGCGAAAGAGATCGTGCAGGAGACCCTGCTGTCCGTCTGGCGAAAGCTGGACGGCTTCAAGGGCGACTCCCAGTTCTCGAGCTGGCTCTACCGGGTGACCGCGAACGCCGCCCTGATGCGCCTACGAACCCAGCGTCGGCACCCCGAGGTCTCGACCGAGGAGCTCGAGCCCGGGTTCCTCGAGCAGCGGGAGTCGGCCTATGGACAGGTGACCTCGCCGGGAGAGAACTGGGCGCGCCGGCCGGATGACGAGCTACAAAGCGAGGAGCTGCGCGGCGAGCTCCAGCGCGCGATCGACGCGCTTCCGGAGATCTACCGGACGGTGTTCCTGGTCCGGGACGTCGACGGGTTCTCGACCGAGGAGACGGCGGAGGCGCTCGGCATCTCCGTTCCCACGGTCAAGACCCGGCTCCATCGCGCGCGCATCGCGCTGCGGGGAGCCATCGGCGCCTACTTCGAGAGGACGTGAGGGGCCACTGCGAGGCCGGTGGTTGTCAGAGCCGCCCTCTCGCTGATATTTTGGCCTCTCCATGAGCGAGCGCGCCTCCCTGTCTCGCGTCACCAGGCCCCAGGAGGGCGGTGACGCGGCGCGGGTGGCGGCGATCGCGGCCGGCGATCGTGGGGCGCTGGCGGCCCTCTACGATGGGTATTCGCCGCTGTTGTTCGCGTTGGCGAGGCGCATCCTCGGTAACGCCGCCGCGGCCGAGGACCTGCTGCACGACGTGTTCCTCGAGGTCTGGCACCACGCCGCCGAGTATTCGCCCGAGCGAGGCAGCGTCGCGGCCTGGCTGACGGTGCGCACGCGCTCGCGCGCGCTCGATCGACTGGGGAAGTCTTCGCGGGATGCCCGTGCGGTCGAACGGGCGACCGTCGAGCACGCCGACGCCACGGCGCCGTCGGCTCCCGCCGCCGTCGACGGGCTTCGCGTCCGTGAGCTCGCGCTGACCTTGCCCAGCGAGCTCGTCGCCGTCCTCGATCTCGCCTACTTCGAAGGTCTGTCGTCCTCGGAGATCGCCGCGCGCCTGCAAACGCCGATCGGGACCGTGAAGTCACGGATGGCCCGTGCCCTCGCGCTGCTGCGCGAGGCGATGGGTGGCATCGAAGGAGGTGAACGATGACCGACCGGGACGATTCGCCGGTGGACGAGCTGTTCGGGGAGCCGGAGGCGAGCGACGCTCCGGTGGCGCGGAACGCCCTGGCTCTGTGGGCTGCCGAGCGGTTGCGGGCCGAGTCGCCTTCGCCAGCGTTGCGCCAACGCCTGCTTCGCACCATCGAGGGTCCTGACCGGTTCCTGCCGTTCGTCTCGACGATTTGCCGGATCTTCGACCTCACCGCGGGCGAGGCCCTGCGCGACTTGCTGGGGCGCATCGACGAGGCGAGCGGATGGCTGTACCACGGGCAGGCGCGCTACTTTCATTTCATGCCCGGCCCCGCCCTCGCGGGACTGGAAGCGGGGGTGGTGCGCATGGCGCGCGGGGTCGTGTTTCCCAGGCACCTGCACCGGCGCGGCGAGATCACCCTGGTGCTGGAAGGAATCATGCAAGACAGGGGATGTTCCTACGGACCCGGGGCGGTCATCGAGTCAGAGCCGGGGACGTCGCACGACTACAGGGCGGGGGGGACGGGACGGGATCTGGTGCTGCTTTCGCGCCACGGTGGCATCGAGTTTCTGCCTGAGTCTTGAGCCAACCCCGAAAAGCGGGTGGGGCGCGTCGCGTATACTGTTTCGCATGTGCGACCGTCGCGCCTCGTGGGCGCGATCGAGGGGATGCCGAATGAGGGCGCTGCTGACGGCCGTCGGGCCGCTCGCGGTGGCGACCGCGGTGTTCGCCGCGCCCGCGACGCATGGACAAGGCGTCGTCGACGACGCGACGGCGAGGACGCTGGCCGTGGAGGAGGTGCGGCTCTCGAAGCTCGCCGGAACGCCGGAGCAGGTGGGGCCGCTGGTGGCGCTGTTCGAACTGGCGGATCTGGTCCCGCCCGACCGCCTGGACGGGCCGGTGGGGGCGCTGCTCGCGAACGGGGCGACGGATCCCCTGGTCGGCGCGCGGGCGCGCGATTGGCTGGCGCGACGCCGGGACGCGCGGGGCGAAGCGGAGGCCGCGGAGAGGTTGCGGCAGCCCCTCGGGCTGCTGACCCGCGTCTGGGTGGTGGGGCCCTTCGGGGATGGCCGTGCCAGCCACGGGGTCGCTTTTCCTCCGGAGGCGGATCCGGCGGAGGCGGGTTCTCCGGACCCGGGGCGTCGCTACGCGGGCAAGGAACGGGACGTGGCGTGGCGTCGGGCGGAGGGTGCGGCTTTTCGGGGCAGTCTCCATCTCGATGCGCTGTTGCGGCCTGCCAGCGACGCTGCCGGCTACCTCGTCGCATTCGTCCGTAGCGCCGACGCCACGGACGCGGCGCTGCGGCTCGGGACGCCCGGGCCCGTCAAGGTCTGGTGCAACGGCGCGCTGGTGCTGTCGCAGGATCGCGTGCGCTCGGCGCGGTTCGATCAAGATGCCGTGGGCGTTCACCTGCGCGCGGGCTGGAATCGCCTGCTGGTGAAGACTGTCGTCACGCAGGGCTCCTGGCAGGTGTTCGCGCGGCTGACGACGCCCGGCGGGGAGCCGCTATCCTTCGTCAACGACTGGACTCCGGCGGAGGAAACCGCGCCGCCGTCCGGGCCGTCGTCGGTCGTGACCATGGCGGCCATCCCGGTGCGCGCGCTCGAGCCCCTGCTCGTCGAGCGGACCCGTCGCGCCGGTTCGCGGCTGCAGACGGCGGAGGCGTGGCTGGACCTGGGCCGGTATCTGCTGGCAGTCGACCCGTCGGACCGAGACGTCAAGGCGCCGGCGCGGGCCTTCGAGGCTGCCGTGGCCCGGACCGCCTCGGTGGCGGCGTTGTTGGGCCTCGCGGCCTCCTCCCGCGAGGACGATGAGCGGCGTCGCGCGCTGGAGCGCGCGCTTGCGATCGCGAAGTCGACGACCGATCGGGCGCGGATCCTCACTGCCCTGGGAGACGTGGCGCGCGACCAGCGCCGAGAAGCGGCGGCCAACGAGCTCTGGCGGCGCGCGCAGACCGCTGACCCAGGGTACTGGCCGGTGGCCTTGTCGCTGGCGAGCGCGGAGCAAAACGCCGGACTTCCGTGGGCGGCGTTGAAGCGCCTCGAAGCGCTTCCGCCCGGGGTGGGTGCTCTGCCCGCGGTGCACAGGGCAATCGTTCGCCTGCTGGTCGCCGTGGATCGTCCCGAGGATGCGGCGGCTGAGTTGAAGACGATGCTGCCCGACGCGCGAGACGACGTGGAGATCTGGCGCGAGCTCGGCGCGTTCTCCTGGGATCGAGGGAACCGCGCGGAGTCCCTGCGCGCATTGATGGTGGCGGCCACGCTGAGACCGGATTTGCCCTCACTGACGGTGGACTGGGCGCGCGAGCGCGAAGGAGATGGCGACGTGGCCGGAGCACGGGCGGTGCTCGAAGCGGCAGCTCGGCGGATGCCCGACGAGTTCAGCTTCACGGCCGAGCTCGGCAAGCTCCTCGATCGGCACGGAGAGCTGGGCGAGGCCGTCAAGTGGTTGCGCGCGACCATGGCCCTGCGGCCTCAGGACGTGGAGCTCCGTCGTTACGTCGACACCGCGGAGGCGCGCCTGCAGGGCCGCGGTCAGCGCACCGCTCATCTTCAGGAACCTGGCCTTCAGGAACCTGGCCAAAAATCGGGCGAAGAACGGGCCGGCGGGGGCGATGACCTCGCCAGGCGGTTCGCGGCGTCGGTCCCCGACCTGCTGGCCGCCGAGGACGCCCGCGCTTCCGTCAGCGCTGCCGGCGCTCCCATGGCCAGCAAGACGGCGGCGGCGACGTCAGGGGCGGGCATGGCCGCCCCGCGCGGCGAGGAGGATCCCGCCGTGGTGCTCCTCGACCGCCGCGTGGTTCGTGTCCACCCGAACGGCCTCGCCGAGACGTTCTCGCAGCGTGTGACGGCCATCCGCACCGATGTTGGCGCCCGGGACAACAAGGAGTTCTTCGTTCGTTACACCCCGGGATCCGAGGAGGTCGAGATCCGCGAGGCGCGGATCTTCCGCCGCGACGCCGCGGGGCGATGGGAGACCTTGCAGTCGTCGGGGCGCGATGACGAGGATCTCTCCGAGCCGTGGTACGGCCTTTACTACGATTTTCGCGCCGAGGTGGTGGCCTTCGAGGGCCTGAGGGCGGGCGACGTCGTCGACGTCGAGTACGTGGTTTCGGACGTCTCGCGCGAGAACCTCCTCGGCGGTTATTTCGGCGACCTCGAATTCGTGGCGGAGAGCCTCCCCAAACGTCGGTGGGACTACACGCTCATCGGCCCGGCCACGCGGCCGTTCTACTTCGCGCGGCCCGCGATCGGCCGATTGACCGAGTCGGTGGTGGAGGAGAACGGCGAGAAGGCGTACCGCTTCGCGGCCTCCGACGTCGCGCGCATCGAGGCCGAGCCCGCGATGCCCGGCCTCGGGGAGGTGTCGCCGTACCTTCACGTCAGCACCTACCGGAGCTGGGAAGAGGTCGGTGCGTGGTACTGGCGACTCGTCGAGGAGCAGTTGGTTCCCGACGACACCGTCCGTCGCGCGGCCGCCGAGGCGTTGCGGCCGACACCTCGCGGTCCGTTGACGGAGCTGGAGAAGGTGAGGGCGCTGCACGCGCTGGTGGTGGCCGGAACCCGCTACGTCGGCCTCGAGTTCGGCATTCACGGCTTCAAGCCCTACAAGGTGTCGCAGGTGCTGTCGCGTCGCTTCGGCGATTGCAAGGACAAGGCCGCGCTGCTGGTCGTGTTGCTGCGCGAGGCTGGCATCGACGCGGAGATGGTGCTGCTCCGGACCCGCCGCGGCGGGCGGCTGGCTCCGTTGCCGGCGTCGCTGGCCATCTTCGATCACGCGATCGTCTTCATTCCCAAGCTGAACCTCTATCTCGACGGCACCGCCGAATTCTCGGGGATGGACGAGCTGCCGGGCCAGGATCAAGGCGTGATGGTCTTGCGCGTGGGGCCACACGGCGCGCATCTGGCCGAGACCCCCGTGCTGCCGGCGGCGCGAAATCGGGCCGCCCGTCACTGGGATGTCGCGCTCAAGGCCGACGGGAGCGCCGACGTGCGCGAGCGCCTGACGCTGACCGGCCAGGCGGCGCCCGAATGGCGCGAGCACTATCAGACCCGCGGCGAGTGGTCCGACCGCTACGGCAAGGCTCTGTCGGCGCGGAACCCGGGGGCGCGGTTGCTGTCCGTGGACATGCCCGGCATCGAGGATCGGAACCGCCCGGTCACGGTCGTCGCCCACGCGAGCATCCCCGACCTGGCGGAGAAGACCTCCGGGGCGGGATTGCGCTTGTCGCTGGGAACACACGAGGTCGACCTCGCGCGCACCTATGCACGCCTGTCGGAACGGAGATCCCCGCTTGTGCTCGGGTATCCCTGGCAGCACGACGAGCAGATCGTCTATCAGTTTCCGCGGCGGTTCGCGCTGACGCACGTGCCGGAGTCCCGGCGGATCGTCTCCCCCTTCGGTTCCTTCGACCTGCAAGTGCGGCAAGAGGGCGCCGCGACGGTCACTGTCACCGGCGATCTGGAGGTGAGGCGCGAGCGGGTGACCGCGGCCGAGTATCCCGCGTTCCGCCGCTTCCTCGCCGAGGTGGATTCTGCGATGGCCGAGCGAATCACGGCGGCTCCGGAGACGGAAGCGGCGCGAGCGGGCACGGGCGCCGCCGCGTCCGCGACGCCATGAACCGCGCTCTCCCGGCCGTCGCGCCCGTGCTGCTCGGCCTGGGGATGGGGGCGCTCCTCGGTTGCGCCTCGTCGTTGGCGAACCAGGCCGGGCCAGGGTGGAGCACGGTCACCGACGCAGAGCGGGTGTGGGCGGCGCTCGCCGAGGGGCGGGACGACGACGCGCAGACCCTGCTCGACCAGAGACCGCCGACGGCGATCGCCGATGTTTCGACATCGTTCGGTGAGGCCACCCTGGCGTTCGAGCGGGGCGACGTGCCTCGCGCCCTGTCCGCGTACCTCGCGGTGCTGGAGTCGGCGCCGGCGATCGCCACGTCCTCGTCGTCGTTGTTCGCGGCGATGGCGGCGGGACGTGTCGGAACCTTGCTCGAAGAGTACCCAGGCCCCGACGATGGCTGGCGCGCAATCGAAGACCGCATCGCCCGGCTCACGGCGGCGAACCTGTCGTGGGAGGCGCGGTTCGCCGTGGCCAACCTGCAAGACAGGACGGCGCGACGGGGGGGCGACCCGGAGTTGCTGGCCCGCGTGGCCCGCGAGGCCGGCTGCCTCGGCTCGTTCGTCACGATGCCATCGCTCGGGCGGTTGCCTCACCTCGACCTGGATCGCCCCGACGTCCCAGACATCACCGCCGAGGCCCCGGGGTCGGTCGTGCGTGCCTCCGGCTGTCGCGCGTCGATCCCGTCGTTCGAAGATCGCGCGGGGGTCGAGCGGCTGCGCGCCGAGATCCAGATTCGCGAGCCGGGGACGTTCGACGTGATCCTGAGCTTTCGCGGCGAGGCGCGCGTCATCGTTGACCACGGCTCCCCGCGCCGGCACGGCGAAGCGTACGCCTACGGTCCTTGGGTCTCGGCGACCCGGGTGGTCTTGACGAAGGGCCTCCACCTGGTGGAGCTGCGGCTCGGCACCTATGGCGGCCGCCCCGAGCTGGCAGTGATGGTCATCCCCGCCGCCTCCGCGGGCGAGGCGCTCGGGGCCGCTGCTCCGGTCTCGGGGCCGGGCGCGCGCGTCGCCGAGTTGCTGGGAGAAGCCTACGTCGCGAACCAGCTGGGCGACGTTGCGCGGTCCGAGGCGGCTGCCGCCTTGCTCGAGGCATCGCCGAAGCTCGCCGTGGGGCAGGCGCTGGCCGGCGCGCTGGTCCGCGACGACCCCAGTCTCCCGGCCGGATTCTCCCGCGATCGAGCCCGCGCCCTGCTCCGGCGCGCGCTCTCGGTCGACGCACGCCTCGCCCGCGCGCGGAACGCGCTCGCCGGCCTGGCGCTCGAGGACGAGCGCCCGCGCGAGGCGCTGGACGAGGCGCGCCTGGCGGCGGCGGCCGCGCCCCGATGGTGGCTGCCCCGGCTCACGCTGCATGCCGCCTACGGCATGCGAGGCCTCGAGTGGGACGCCGATCGCGCCCTCGATGAGGCCCTGATCCTCGGCCCGCGGGCTTGTGCCGTGGTCGAGGCGGCGCTGTCGCGCGCCGAGACCCGCCGCGACGGCGCCGCGGTACGGCGGTACACCGACGACGGCATCGTCTGCGGCAAGGCCACGGACGATCGTATCTCTCGCTTGCGCCGCCGCGGGGATCTGGACGAGGCGGAGAGGCTGCTGCGGCTGGGGATGGCGCTCGAGCCCGATCCCGCGGGCATGCGGCGCGACCTGGCGCGCTTGCTGCTCGGGCGCGGGCGTGCCCGTGAAGCGATGGCCTTGCTCGATGCGAGCCTGGGGCGGACCGACGGTGAAGCGACCGTCCTGTGGGCGGACGCCGCCATCGCGGCGGGTGAGCGCTCGCGCGCTCAGGCACGAGTGGCCGCGCTACTCGACGAGCGTCCCGACCAGGCGCAGATCGTTCGGACCGCCCGCGTCCTCGGTGTTCCCCTGCCTCTCGACGACTATCGGCTGGAGGGTCGCGAGGTGATTCGGTCCTTCGAGCGTTCGCGGCGTCGCTACGCGGCGCCCGCGGTGGTGGTGCTGGATCGCTCCGTCACCCGGGTCTTTCCGAGCGGCGCCGAGATGACGCTGACCCACGAGATCGTGCGCTTGCAGAGCAAGGACGCCATCCAGAAGTGGGGCGAGGTCTCCGTGCCCGAAGGGGCCGAGGTCCTGACGCTGCGGACGCACAAGGTCGACGGGACCACCCGCGAGCCCGAGGAGGTGGCGGGCAAGGACGCCATATCGGCCGCGGATCTCGCCATCGGCGACTATCTCGAAAAGGAGACGCTGGAGATCAGCCCTCCGCGCGAGGCGTTCGCGCCGGCGCAGGCCGGGGCGCGGCCGGGATACCTTGGCGATCGCTTCTACTTCCAATCGTTCGATGCCCCGCTGGATCGAAGCGAATATCTGCTGGTAACCGATCCCGAGACCGCTGACGCCCTGCACATCGACGCGCGCGCCGGCGCTCCCGCCCCCGATCGGGGGCCGCCGCGAAGGCGAGGGGGCCGTGCCGAGGTCGTCACCTCGTTCGTCGCCACGCGGGTCCCGCAGCTGTTCGCGGAGCGTTCGTCGGTCCCTGCCATCGAACATGTCCCGTCGGTTCGGATCTCGATGGGAGCGAGCTGGGGGGCCTGGGGACGCTTCCTGAGCGAGCAGATGTATGGCACGGCCCGCGACGCGTCCGTCCTCGCCGGCGCCGAGGCGGAGATCCGCGCGCGGGCGCGGACTCGACCGCCGCGAGAGCTAGCGGCCGCGCTGTTGGCGTGGGTCGGGAAGAACGTCGAGGGAGACGACGACCTTCGAGGCGCGGCGACACAGGCGGTGGCGAGCGGGCGGGGCAATCGCACAGCGACGGTGCTGGCCCTGGCTCATCGGCTGGGATTGCGGGCACGCCCGGCGCTGGGCCGTTCGCGGTTCGTCGCGGCCGAAGACGCGCCGACGCCGATCGAGGAGGCCGATGACTTCGCCGAGACGCTGGTCCGCTTCGAGCTGCCGCAAGGCGAGGTGGTCTATGTCGACCCACGCCTGAAGCACGCGCCGTTCGGCTACCTGTCGCCTGGCCTCGAGGGTGCGCGAGTCCTCGACCTCGCCTCGGGCACGTTCGACAACCTCCCCGCGCGCGAACCCGACACCCGCGAGGTCGAGGTGACCGTGCACCTGGCACCCGACGGCCATGCCGAGGGGAACGTGAGCGAGACGGTGCGTGGCTGGCCGGCGCTGGAGTGGGCGGAGATCGTCGATCGGGTCGGGGCGGACCAGACCAAGCTGCGCCAGGACTTCGAGCAGCGTTGGCTCGGCATACAATTCCCCGGCGCGACGTTGCAAGGTGTCGAGGTCGAGATCTTGGGAACGAAGCGAGCAACGCTCGAAGACGCCGCGAACACCTCACCCACCGGCGACGGTCCGTCCCGCGAGGGCCCCGGCATCGCCGCGGCGGCCCGCGTCCGCTACTCGTTCGCCAGCGCGCGCTTCGCGGCGGTGGAGGGGCATCGCCTGCGGGTGCTTCCCGGCTTCTTCCGATCGCAGCCGGCGCGCCGCTACGCGACCGAGCCCCGGCGGTCGACGGGCCTGATGACGGGGTTCGACGTGCCGACGACGGTCGTGGCGCGCATCTTCCTGCCCGACGACGCGCGGATCGAGGGTGCGCCCGCAGAGACCCACGTCACCGAGAGCGTGGGGCAGTATCGCTTCCGCGAAGAGCGGGTGTTCGAGCCAGGCGCGCGAGCGCCGGCGGCGCCGGCGACGCCCCCATCGCTGACGTTGCGACGTGAGGCGCGGATGGCGATCATGCGAGTCCCTGCCGGCGCGTACCCGCGGCTCGCGCAGGATCTTCGCGCGGCCGAGTCGAACGAAGCGGAAGAGATCGTCATTCACCTCGCGGGACACCCGGCCGGTAAGTCGCGATGATCCCCATGGCGGCTCGCACGGACTGGGCCCGCGCGCGGCACGCCCCGACGCGCCGTGGGCTGGTGGCCGTCGCTCTCCTATGCCTTGTCTGTCACCTGTCGGCCTGCGCTTCGCGTCGCGACGCCTCGTCGCGCGCCCAGGACCGCGTGGTGGTGGCGCGCCCGAGCGACGCCACCAACCTGGACCCGGCGCGCGCGTCGGACATCGAGTCACTGGAGGTCGCCGAGCAGGTGTTCGGCCGCCTGGTTCGTTTCGCCGCGGGCCGGCTCGAGCCCGAGCCCGACCTGGCGACCGACTGGACGGTCAGCGCGGACGGGACAACCTGGACCTTCGAGCTGCGGCCGGGCGTCCTGTTCCATGACGGCACGCCGTTCGACGCCGAGGCGGTGGTGTTCTCGTTCGAACGACAGATCGTCGCGGACCACCCCGCGCACGAGCCGGACTTCGTCTGGGTCCGCAGCTACCGCAACATCAAGCGCGTGGTCGCGTTGACCCCGCTGCGGGTGCAATTCCAGATCGATCGTCCGTTCGCTCCTTTCCTGGCGAATCTCGCCATCGGTCCGGCCGCCATCGTGTCGCCGACGGCCGTCCGCCGGTGGGGCACGCAGTTTGGCCGGCACCCCGTGGGAACCGGGCCCTACCGATTCCTGGAGTGGATCCCGGGTGATCGAATCACGCTCGAACGCAACGACGACTACTGGGACCAGCGCGCGAAGACCCGCTACCTCGTCATGCTTCAGCTGCGCGACGCGCGCCAGCGCATGCAGGCGCTGGAGTCGGGAGCGGCCGACATCGTCGAGCAGCTCGACCCGGACGACATCCCGCTGGTTCGCCTGGATCCCGATCTGCGGTTGGTGTCGGCCCCCGCCTCCCTGGTCGCGTACATCGCGCTCAACACCCGTCGGCGTCCCTTCGACGATCCCCGGATACGGAGGGCCGTCGCGCACGCCATCCGCCGGGACGCCATCGTTCGCTTCGTCTATCAAGGGCTCGCGACGCCGGCCGTCGGGCCGCTGCCCCCCAACGTGTGGGGAGCGCGGCAGGATCTCGTGTCGTTCAACTACGATCCGGAGCGCGCCCGTGCCCTGTTCGCCGAGGCGGGCTTCAGCGGGGCCGCGTCGCGTCCGTTGAAGCTCTACATTCCGTCGGTGCCCCGCCAGTACGTCCCCTCACCCGAGCGTGTGGCCGCCGTCATCCGTAGCTGTCTGGAGGAGGTCGGCTTCCCCGTCGAGATAGTCGCGCGCGAGCCGGCCGAGCTGCAGCACGCGTTGTGGGACGGTGCGCACGACCTGGCGCTCACCGGGTGGTTCGGCACGAACGGTGATCCCGACGACTTCCTTTACAACCTGCTCGACTCCGACAACGCGGTCGGCGCCCACCCGTCCAATATCTCGTTCTACGCGAACCCCTGGGTCCACGAGACCATCTTGGCCGCCCAGCGCGCCACGAGCCGAGGCGATCGAGAGCGCCTGTATTCACAGGTCCAGAGCGTGATCGCCAGCGAGGCGCCGTGGGTGCCGCTGGCGCACCCAATGGTCATCTTCGCCACGCGCGCCGACATCAGCGGCCTGGCGGTCCAGCCGTCGGCGATGGCGTTGTACCGGGGGGTCGGCCGCACGCCATGAGCGCCGAGCGCAAGAGCGGGCCAGTCGTCAGCGAGTCGGCGCCGGCGGTGCCGGCGGTCGCGAGACCGCGCGGCTCGGGCCCGACCGGCTCGGGGCCCGTGGGGCTGGACAAGGTCCTGGCGCGTTCGGGGCTCTACCGATTGTCCACCCTGTTGCGGTTCACCCCCCCCGCGAGCGCGAAGCGGCCGGGGTTTCGGCGCCGACGAGGGTTGCGCTGGCGCCTGTCGGTGTTCTTGATCGTCGCGACGCTGGTGCCCGTCATCGTCGTGGCGGTGGTGGCCGCGACGCTGGTGTTCTCCAGCGTGGAGCAGGGGATCGAGTTCGAAGCCCAGCGTGGCCTGCAGGTGGCCCGCGCGCTCTTGCTCGGCGAGGTCCACGAGCGCGCGAAGGCCGCCGCCGCGCTCGGCAACGAGGAGGCCCTCCTCGATGCGCTGGCGCGCACGCCCATGGACGTGCGGCGGCGGCTCGCCGAGCTGTCGGAACGACAGCCGTCGGCGCTGCTCGAGGTGACGGACGCGGTGGGGAGGGTCCTGGCGCGGTGCGCAGGGGGCACCTGCAACGACGCCATCGTGAGCGAGCGGTTCTCCGCGTTCGATCCCGCGGATCGCTCCCCGGTCGTTCGCCGGGCGCTGGAGTTCGAGCGAACCATCAGCATCGAGCCCGCGGGGAACTGGCTGGTGGTCCGGGCGGCGTTTCCCCTCGTCGATCCGGCGCTGCGGTTGCTCGGCGCCGCGGTCGTGTCGGCGAGCATCGATGGCCCGGTGGCCGATCGGGTGAAGGCCGAGCTCGGGGCGGCGCGCGAGGTGATCTTCTATCGCGGCACCGAGCCGAGCGCCTCCACGTTCACGGCCCCGACCGGCGCGCGCCTCATCGGGCCGCCGCTGCCGCTCGTGGCGGCTCAGATGTCCACCGACGCGCCGGCGCCGGTGGTGGCGCTCGATGTCGCGAACCGGTCCTACTCCGTCGCGTTCGGTCCCATCCAGGATCCGGCCGGGCGACGGGTCGGCTTTCTGGGCGTCGCGCTCGATCGCGAGACGCTCGCGGCCGCACGCCGGCGCGTCACGTTGACCCTGGTGCTGGGCGCATTCAGCGTGCTCCTCATCGCCATCGGCCTCGCCGACGTGCTGGCGCGGCGGCTCACGCGACCGCTACAGAACCTGCACGCGGGCGCGATGTCCATCGCGCTCGGGAACCTCGACACGAAGATCGTGGTGGACAGCCCGGACGAGCTGGGCGACGTCGCCGAGGCATTCCGCGTGATGATCCAGAGCCTGAAGGAGAACCAGGAGGGCCTGGCGGCCCGGGTGCGCGAGCTGGTGACGGTCCACCAGATCGGGCGCACCATCAGCTCCGTCGTCGATCTGGATCAGCTCTTGCGGGCCGTGGTCACGGAGGCGCTCACCGTGCTGCGGGCCAAGACCGCCGCGCTGGCGCTGATGAACGAGGGGGTCAAGAGCCGGAGGTTCAATATCCGCGCGGTGGCCGGCGAGCCGGTGGGACGCCGCCTGGCGGACATGGCGGAGCGGCTCGCCACGCGCGGCCGGCCGCTGCGCACGGCGGCGGTGGAGGCAGACGCGGACTTCGCTTCGCTCGCAGGCTCGGCCGGGCTTCGTGGACCGGTGCTGGCCGCACCGCTGGCTTTGAAGGATCGCACGGTGGGGGTCATCTTGGTGGGGCGTCTGGGAGAGGAGGCGTTTTCGGAGTCGGATCTTCGGTTGCTGGTGACGCTCGCCGATCAGACGGCGACCGCGATCGAGAACGCGCGGCTCTACTCCGAGGTGCGGGCCTTCTCCGAGAACCTCGAGCTCAAGGTCCGCGCGCGCACGGCCGAGCTCGAGCGGGCGAAGGCCGAGACGGAGCGCGCGCTCGGTGATCTGCGCATGGCACAGACACAGCTCGCGCATTCGGAGCGGATGGCGGGCCTCGGGCAGTTGGTCGCAGGGATCGCGCACGAGATCAACTCGCCCGCGGCCGCCGTCCAGGGGTCGGTCGACGCCCTCGAGGAGACGGTGAGGCGCCTGGAGGCCTGCGGTCGCGACGTGTTCGCCATGGGCCTCGGCCCCGCCGCGCTCGAGCGCTACTTCGCCATCATCCAGGAGATCCTGCCGTCCTTCAGCGAGCGCGTGACGCTCTCCGCGCTCGAGACGCGGCAGCTGGGTCGCCGCCTGCGCGGCGTCTTCGCTGGCGCGCCTGGCGGGGATTCGGCGGCGGCCGTGCTGGCGGAGCTGGGACCGGTGGGCGAGTCGATCTCGGAGGAATTGAAGGCGCTCGCCGGCGGGAGGACCGTGCTTCCGCTGTGCGGCTACCTGCGGGAGCTCGCGTTCCTGGTGCGTGCGTCGTCCACCATTCGCACCGCCATTCAATCAATTCGCCGGATCGTGGGCGCGCTCAAGCGATACTCGCGGCTCGACGAGGCGCCGCTCGAGCAGGTCGACATCCACGCCGGCATCGAGGATACGCTCGTGATCCTCGCGCATCAGTTGAAGTCATCGGAGAATGGGATTAACCTGAAACGTTCTTACGGAAACATACCGGCGATTTCAGCCTATGTGGGCGAACTGAATCAGGTGTGGACAAACCTCATCCACAACGCAATTCAGGCGATGGGAAATAGCGGTGAGATCTTGATTGAGACTGGTGTAGAACCCGGAGCCATCCGCGTGGCCATACAGGACGATGGACCAGGAATCCCCCCCGACGTGCTACCTCGAATTTTCGATCCGTTCTTCACGACGAAAGGAAAGGGCGAAGGCACCGGTCTCGGGCTGAGCATCGCCAACAAGATCGTGGAGAAACACGGCGGCACCATCACGGTCGAGAGCGTCCCGGGTCGAACCCGCTTCGAGGTGTGGCTGCCCCTCGCGGGCGCGGAGCCAGTCCCCGCGTTTCGTCCGTTCGCCGAGCTTTCGTCGGGCAGGATCTCCGTGGCCGAGAGCAGCGGGAATTCGAGGGCCAAGGGGCGGGATTGATAGCGGGGGAAACAGAATTGCGCGAGCACATCGTCTGCGTCGACGACGAGGAGGGCATTCTGACCGCTCTTCGTCAACAGCTCTCCGCTCGATTCGGTGGGGAGTGTGACATCGCCGTGGCGAAGAATGCACACGATGCGTTGGAGCTGATCGAGGATCTGCAGCATGACGGTGAAGAGGTCGCGGTCGTCATCGCCGACCAGATCATGCCCGGGATGAAGGGCGTGGAGCTGCTCGAGGAGGTCCACCGGCGCAGCCCCCGGACCGTGAAGGTGCTGCTCACGGGGCAGGCGGGCCTCGACGCGGTGGTTTACGCCATCAACCGGGCCGGCCTGGACCAGTACATCCCGAAGCCGTGGGACGAGCCCGACCTGCGGCTGACGATCCAGAATCTGCTGTCGCGCTTTCGCCTCGAGCGAGAGCGAGAGGGCTTGCTGGCGGAGTTGCAGTCGAAGAACGCCGAGCTGGCGGCGTTGAATTCGTCGCTGGAGGAGAAGGTGGCCGCCCGCACGCGCGATCTCGAGGGGCTGAACACGCGGCTGGTCGAGCTGGCGATCACCGACGGCTTGACGGGCCTCTACAATCACCGCCATTTCCGGGAGCGGCTGACCCTGGAGCTGGAGCGGAGCAATCGCACGAGCTTGCCGCTGTCCGTGCTGATGATCGACGTGGACAGCTTCAAGCTCTACAACGATCGCCATGGCCACCTGGCGGGAGACAATGCGTTGCGAGGCGTCGCCAAGATCCTCCAGCATGGTCGTCGCGCCAACGACGTCGTGGCCCGCTACGGCGGCGAGGAGTTCGCGATCGTCCTCGTCGACGTGGGCAGCGCCGCCGCCAAGGAGGTCGCGGAGCGGATCGTCGCCAACGTGGCCGAGTTTCCCTTCGAGTTCGGGTCGTCGCAGCCGCTCGGGCGCTTGACGATCTCGGCAGGCGTCGCCACCGCTCCCGCCGACGGCGTCGACGCCGCCACCGTGCTGACGAGCGCGGATCGGGCGCTGTTCGAAGCGAAGAGCGCCGGGCGAAACACGGTTCGCGTCTCGGGACGCTAAGTCTGCATGCGCATCGCGATCCTCGGCGCGGGGGCCTGGGGATGCGCCCTGGCGATGGTTCTCACCGACGCAGGGCACGAGGTGGCGCTGTGGGAGATTGACGCGGGCGCCGCCGCGCGCCTCACGCACGAGCGCCACCACGCGTACCTGGGCGTTCGCTTGCCCGACGCCGTCGCGATCACCTCGGACATCCTGCTGGCGGTGCGCGAGCGTGAGGTGGTGATCGTCACGACGCCGTCCGAGTTCGTGCGGCCGACCCTGGCGCAGGCCTCACCGGGCCTGGCCGCGGGCGCGGTGGTCGTCTGCGCGGCGAAGGGCCTCGAGTCCCGCGGCCACATGACCATGGATGGGGTGATCGCGGAGGTGTTGCCCGGGACGCCCTTCGCGCTGCTGTCCGGCCCCACCTTCGCGAAGGAGATCGCCGCGGGGTTGCCGGCCGCGGTCGTGGTGGCCTCCCCGAATCCGGAGACTGCCGCTGCCGTGCAGCGTGGCCTGGCGAGCGCGCGGCTTCGGGTCTACACCAGCGACGACGTGGTCGGGGTCGCGCTCGGCGGCGCGTTGAAGAACGTCGTCGCCATCGCGGTGGGCGTCTCGGACGGGCTGGGCATGGGAGGCAACGCGCGCGCGGCCTTGATCACGCGCGGCTTGAGCGAGATGGGTCGCCTGGCGCTGCGCCTCGGTGCGCATCCGTTGACGATGGCGGGCCTCGCGGGGCTCGGCGATCTCGTCCTCACATGCACAGGCGATCTCTCACGCAACCGGCAGGTGGGTCTGGCGCTGGGCCGGGGCGAGCACCTGGCCGCGGTCCTGGCCCGGCTGGGTCAGGTCGCGGAGGGCGTCGAGACCGCCCGCATCGCCGCCGAGCTCGCGGTCTCGCTGGGTGTGCCAATGCCCATCACCGCCAACGTCGCCGCCGTTCTCTTCGCCGGCCTTCCTCCGCGGCAAGCGATGACGGAGATCTTATCGCGGGACGCCCGCGCCGAGCGGGACTGAAACGCGGCTCACCTGCGAACGCACTCCCGCTGCGCGCGCCACGACGCTTGGCTCCCGAGCCGAGCACCTCTGGCGCTTGCTTGCGCTCCGACTCGCGCAGGTCATCGCTCCGCGATGCCCCGCGCTCGCGGAGCACTCTAGACGAGACGGCAAACGAACCTCATGAAAGCGGTGGGGCCGCGCCGCTCTAGCTCTGGGTCTTCTTGCGCTCGGGCTCGTGGGCGAAGCGGAGGTGGGAGACGTCGACCGGGGAATCCTCGTAGATCCTGAAAGAGCAGCAGCCATGGCCGTCCTGAAAGCGCTCTTCACGGACCACTTCCCGGCCGAGGATCCGCGTCAATGTCGTCACCGTGGAGCTGCACAGCAGCGGCCGCGCCATGGCGACGTCCAGGAATGGGCAGTTGCGCTCCACCAGGCGATAGCCGTCGCTCAGCCTCTCCACCTCGACAAAGGCGTCGTTCGCCCCGTAGATGCCGCGGATGTTGGCCATCTTGTTCTCGAGCGACGGATCCTTGTGGTCGTTCTGAAGACCGAGGACCCTGGCATCCGTCACGCGCGCCAAGATCTGTTCGAACGCATCGTCGCCCATCTCCTCGCGGATCGCATCGGCGAAGGCCAGGGCGAGCGCCCCGGTCTGCTTCGGAAACAGGCCCTCGCCCTTCAGTGTAAGCCGGTACCGTCCGGGCGGTCGGCCGGGCTCGCCGGACGGCGGCAGGGCCTCGCGCTCGATCCAGAGCTCTCGCTCGAGGGGCGCGAGCTGCTGGCGGATGGCCTCGCCGGAGAGCCCCAGGTCTGCCGCAAGGTCGGCGATCGTCGCGGGGCCGCGAGTCTTGAGACGCATGAGGAGGCGCCGTTTCGAATTCGGGAGGTTCGTGACGTCTATTCCCACGAACCGGGAATTTACCCGAAATCCCTGCGGAAATGGCGAGTTTTTCCGACAATTACGGGCGACGCCGGCAGACCACGACGGCGATCGCCACCGCGACCACGGAAAACGCAGTCGTGGCACCAAGTTCGACGACGGCAGAGCTGCCGGCGAGCAGCGGCTCCGCCGTCCCGTGCAGGGGGATAGGCCCCAGCCCCCGGCGAACCCCGGCCACCGCGTAGGTCATCGGGTTGAAGCGCATGACGAGCTGAACCCAGCGGTGACTGCCGCCCGGCGGGAACATCGCGCCGGACAGCATCCAGAGCGGCAGCAACGCCACGCTCATGATCCCGTGATAACCCTGGGTCGAGTCGACCCACCATGCGACCGCGAAACCGAGCGCGGTGAATCCGATCGCGGTCGCCGTCAGCACGCCGAACACGAAAGGAAAATCCACGCCGGCCAACGAAAACCCGGCGAGCGGCGCGAGGGCGACGAACGCCACCGCCTGCACCAGCGCGATGGCGACGCCGCCGAGGGTCTTGCCCAGCACCAACGCCGTCCGCGAGGTGGGCGCGACCAGGACCGCTTGCAGGAAACCGTGATGGCGATCGTCGATGACCGACATCGTGGAGAAGATCGCGGTGAACAGCATGGCGAGGACGATCGTCCCCGGGAAGAAGTAGGTCAGGTACCCTGCGCCCGCGGCTCCGCCCACGCGGAGGCTGTCCGCGAACCCCGCGCCCAGGACCGCCCACAAGATGAGCGGCTGGGCCACCGAGCCGACGACCCGGCTCGGCTGCCGGAAGAACCGCCGCAGGTCGCGGCCCACCAGCGCGGCGATGACCCGCGGCCCACTGGGACGGTGGGGCTGAATCGCCTCGACGGGTGGCGGAATCGACTCCATCGGCACCGAGCTCATGACGGCAGCGCCTCCGTCCCGAGGCCGCGGCCCGTCACCTTCGCGAACACGTCGGCCAGGGTGGGGCGCGCGGTGGCCACGCTCTTCAGACGGCCGGGCCCGAACAGCTCGACGACGCGCGGAACCAGCTCGTGCCCGTGAGGCGCCTCGACGCACACGCGGCTGTCGACGATGCGCGGCGCGAGGCCGAGGCGCGCCGCGAGCGCGGTCGCGATCTCCTCGGGCCGGTCCGCCTCGACGCTGACGATGTCGCCCGCGACCCGGGCCCGCAGCTCGTCGGGCGTTCCGAGCGCCACCAGGCGGCCTCGATCCAGGATCGCGATGCGGTGGCACCGCTCGGCCTCGTCGGGCTGATGCGTGGTCAGGATGACGGACAGCGCGCGGCTCGCGCACAACGCCTCGATCTCGTCCCAGATGCGTCGCAACGCCGGCGGGTCGACGCCGCGGCCCGGCTCGTCCATGAGGAGAAGGCGGGGCTCGTGGAGGAGGACGCGGGCGATCTCGATTCGCCGGCGCATGCCTCCCGAATAGCTCGACGCTGGCTCGTCGGCCCGGTCGCCGAGTTGCATGAGCGCGAGGACCTCGTGGATTCGGCGCTTCGCGAGCGCGCGTGGAACACCGTAGAGGGCAGCGCCGAGCGCCAGGTTCTCGCGCGCCGTCAGCTTCAGATCGAGGCTGGGCTCCTGAAACACCACACCGAGGCGGACCCGGTACGACAGGCTCGCCGCCGCGCCGATCTCCCCATCGAGGGCGAACGTCCCCCGGTCCGGCGGAAGCAGGCCGGACAGCAGGCGGAACGCCGTGGTCTTGCCGGCGCCGTTTGGACCGAGCAGCCCGAAGATCTCCGACGGGCGAACCTCGAACGAGAGGTCGTCGAGCGCCTTCCGGTCGCCGAACGACTTGGTCAGTCCCGCTACGGAGAGCCGGGGCCGCGGCCCGCCGGTTCGCAGACTGTCGGGGGTCGCGATCATGCCACTGCGTGATCGACGATCAACGCCACGAACAGCAGCGTCAGGTACACGAGGGACGCCAGGAACAGCGATCGCGCCCACACGCGCCCAGCGGCCCGGCGCAGCCCGGCCAGGCCCCACACGATGAATCCCGCGCCGAGCACCGCCGCCACCGCCGAGTAGGGAACCCCCGCGATCCGCAGGGGCCCGAGCAGCAGGGACGTCGCCACCAGCGCCGCCGTGAACCCCACGATGACGAATCGGGTCCGCCGCTCGCCGACGACGAGCGGCAGGATCTCGAACCCTGCGCGGCCGTAGTCTTCGGAGCGGTACAGGGCGATCGCCAGAAAATGCGGGATCTGCCACAGGAACAGGATCCCGAACAGCGCCAGCGCGCCCGCGTCGATGTGTCCGGTGACCGCCGTCCATCCCATGAGCGGCGGGAGCGCGCCCGGCACCGCGCCGACGAACAGGGCGGCGGCCGAGGTCCGCTTCATCGGCGTGTAGATGGCCACGTAGGCGACGAAGGCGAGCCCACCCAGGATCCCCGTCAGGGCGTTCCCCGCGAGCAGCAAGAGCGGCAGCGCGAGGGCGGCCAAGGACGTGCCGAAGATCAGGGCGGCGCTCGGGGGGAGGCGTCCCTCCACCAGGGGGCGGTGACGGGTGCGGTCCATCAGCGCGTCGACGTCCCGTTCGATCAACATGTTGAGGGCGTTGGCGGCGCCCACGATCAGGGTGGTGCCGAGCAAGGTCATCAACATCCGCCACCGCGGCAGGTGTCCCGGCGCCAGCCACATGCCGCCCGAGAACGTGGCGATGACGAGGCCCGTGATGCGCGGCTTCGCGAGCTCGACGAGATCGCGGATCGCGGTCGACCAGGGACGAAGCGGCTGACCAGGCTGCCCTTGCGGCGCCGCGCCGGGGCGGAGGGCGAGCCCGACCTGTGACGCGAGGAGCGCGGTGGCGACGGCCAGGTGCGCCTCGACGGTGGCCAGATCGAGAAACGAGGTCACGGCGTGCAGGCCCAGCCAGATCTGCACGGCGACGAGCAGCGGTCCCGCGAGCGCGAGGACCCGCCATCCGCGGTGCGTTCCGGCGGCCCGGAAGTTGACCACGGACGACACCAGCACGAACGACGCCGTCACGATCGCGCCGAGGCGGTGGAGCGCCTGCACGAGCACGGTCGGATGCGCGTCGGGCCAGATGGCGCCCCGACAGAATGGCACGTCCAGACAAGCGAGGGCCGCCCCCGAATGCCGGACCAATCCCCCGAGCACCATCTGAAAGTAAACGCACACTGACGCGACGAGCGCCACGTTGAGGGCGGCCTGAGCGTGCGGCCCGGCCGGTGCCGGTTGGCGAACGGCGACGGAAGCCGGCCGGCTGCGCGCCGCGAGGTACAGCGTCGTCATGAAGAACAGCAACGACGTCGCCGTGTGGAGGGTCGACACGAGGGTGGGCAGCCGCAGCAGCACGGTGATTCCGCCCAGCAACGCCTGCGTGAAGACCAGCCCGACGGCGAGCCAGGCCACGCGGCGAAGCGGCACATGCGCGGCGTCGCGGCTTCGGGTGACCAGCGTGGCGAGCGCCAAGGTCAAGATGACGACGGTGCCGGCCGCCAGGCGATGGCTGTGCTCGACCGCGACGCCGCCTTGCATGACGGGCAGCATGGTGCCGTAGCAGGTGGGCCAGTCCGGACACGCCAGGCTCGAGCCGGTCCCGTGGACCAGGCCTCCGACCAGAATCAACAGATAGGTCGCGATCGCCGTCGCGATCGCCAGAACGTGTACCAACATCGCGCCGCTTTATAGCGCGGAATGCTGAAAATGGTGGCCGCTCAGGTCGATTCCCTGGAAGCGGTGACGGTCGGGGGCAGCGCGACGATGTCGCGCGCGACTTCGACCGCGCCAGCCAGGTCCGCGCTGATCGACAACCTCCCCGGGGCGTTGACGATCATCGCCCGGGCGAGCAGCTCGGCGGGCTGTCGCTGCAAGCCACAGAGGATCGCCTGGCAGCCCAGCTTTCTGAGCTGGGCGAGGGCGCTCTCCAGGGCCACGAGACCGGTGGAGTCCATGACCGGAACCTGGTCGAGCCGGATGATCAGCACCCGCGCCCGGTCCGAGATGGCGCCGAGGCCGCTGGTCGCGCGCTGGGCGGCGCCGAAGAACAGGGGACCGGCGATCTCGTAGATGGCCACGCCCTTCGGCAGGTCTGGGTGGGCCGCCGGCGCCGAGGGGTCGCCTTGCCCGTCGCCCGCCAGGCTGACCCGGGTCAGCTCCGCCATGCGGCGCATGAACAGCAGCGCCGCCAGGACGACGCCGACGGACACGGCGACGACCATATCGAAGGCCACGGTCAGGCCGAAGCAGGTCAGCAAGACCACCGCGTCGCTGCGCGGGGCGACCCGCAGGATGTGCCCGAAGTGCTTCACCTCGGAGATGTTCCAGGCGACGAGCAGCAGCAGCGCGGCCATGGCCGCCATGGGCAGCGTGCCGATGAGCGACGCCAGCGCGGCGACGGCGGCCAGCACCGTCGCCGAGTGCACCACGGCCGCCACGGGCGACCGCGCCCCCGAACGGATGTTCGTCGCGGTTCGCGCGATGGCCCCCGTCGCGGGAATGCCGCCGAAGAACGGGGTCACGATGTTCCCGATCCCCAGCGCCAGCAGCTCCGCGTCCGGATCGTGTCGCGTGCCCGACAGCCCGTCTGCGACCACCGCCGACAGCAAAGATTCGATCCCGCCAAGCATGGCCACGGCGAAGGCCCCGGGCATCAGCTCGCGGAGGGTCGCGAACGTCAACGTGAAGGGCTGCCCCTCGGGGCCGCCGGCGTTCCAGGGCAGCCCAGGCAACGGCGGCAGCGGCGGGACGCCGTCGTAAACGCGGCCGCCCACCGTGGTGTGAAATCGCCGGGCCAGCGTGGACACGGTGACGCCGGGGACGAGGCGCTCGATGGCGAACGCCAGCAGCGCGGCGATCGGCAGCGCGATCAGCGCGCCGGGGACCCGCCGGGTCAGCCGAGGAACGGCGAGCAGGATCGCCAGGGTCACGCAGCCAATTCCGAGATCGACGAGCGACACCGTTCCGCGGGCGTGCCAGAGCGCCGCGACCTTGTCGAAGTAGCGTTCAGGCATCTTCGTGACGTGAAGACCGAAGAAGTCCTTCAGTTGCAGCGTCGCGATGACCGTGGCGATGCCGGCGGTGAAGCCGGTCGTCACCGGGTGAGGGATGAATTCGATGAACTGTCCCAGGCGCCCGAGGCCCATGGCGACGAGCAGGACGCCGCCAAGCAGCCCCGACATCAACAACCCCGCGAGGCCGAAGCGCGTGTAGATCGGCGCGAGGATCACGATGAACGCAGCCGTGGGTCCCGACACCTGCATGCGCGAGCCGCCGAGGAGCGCCACCAGGCCCCCCGCGACGATCGCCGTGTAGAGGCCGTGCTGCGGCGCCACGCCCACGGCGATGGCGAGCGCCATCGCCAGGGGAAGCGCCACCACGCCCACGACGATGCCGGCCAGCACGTCGGACCGCAGATCGGCGCGGGTGTACCCGCCCGCGATCACCGCGCGCAGAGCGGCGGCGGGGAGTCGGGACAGGCGGTTCCCGTGCAGCGTCGACTGATAGCGGGTCCGGGGCACGGCGGCTACCTCACCCGCGGCGCAATCTCAGGGGGCGGTGAACTCGACCTGGAGCTTCGCGGGCTCCGCGTCGCTGACCTTCACCTCGACGGAGCGGGTGCCGAGGCGCTCGTGCCACGCTTCGAGCGTGTACGTGCCAGCGGGTAGCTTGTCGATCGTGAAGCTGCCGTCGTCGGCGCTGACAGCGAAGAACGGGTTGCTGGCGACGGCCACGAACCCCGTCATCCACGGATGCACGTCGCACTTGAACTTGATGATCTGGCCGGCGTCGCCGAGCGTCTTGGTCATCGGCGCCATGCCCGGGATCTGGGCCTGGTTGAACATCGTGGACGCGCCTCGGTACGAGTGAACGTTGTGCAACGTCTGGTCGCTGTTCCGGATCTGCACGGACTGGCCCGCCATCACCACCTGCGCCCGCGGCCGGTACATGCAGCCACTCTGATCGACCGTCGCCGGCGTGGCGGGGGGGTCGTAGCTGCCGCTCGCGCCCTTGACCACGCGCACGATCACGTTCTTCAGGCCGCCACCGGCATCCACCATGATCTCCTCGTCCTTGATGGGCTGGCGTGCACAGAACGGGTCGGGCGTGCTCACCGTTCGCGACTCCGGCGGCTTGCCCGTGAACTTCACGTTGCCGCGGATCGTTCCCTTCCCGAACGCACCCGGGCCCGCCGTGGTCGCTGCCGTGCCCGCCTGCGCGGGGGCGACGGCGGCGCCAACGGATTCACCCGCGGGAGGCTCGCTCTTCTTGCAAGCGACGATGGTGGCGCCGAGCCCGAGGGCGCCGAGCGTGATAAGCAGGGCCTTCTTTCGTGAAGACCTGGAGGAATCGGGGCGCGACATGCGAGGGGATTAGCAGGGGGGCAGGGGGTGGTCAAGGACGGGGGCCAGCGGCCGCCGGCCGGGGCTCGTCGCCCTCGGCCTCGTTCGCCACCCGGCCGAGGGCAGCCAGCAGGTGATCGACGCCCTCGTTCGAAGCTTCGAAGTAGCCTCGAATGTGCAGGTGGCGGTCGACCAACACCAGGTGCTCCCCGTGCACGATGTCCCAGAAGTCCTCCGCCGTTTTGTGGCGATCGACGCCGATCTTGAACCCGTCGATGACGGCCGCCTCGACCGTCTTCAAGGGCCCGGTCAAGAAGGACCACTTGTGGGGGTCGGCCTTGTAGCGCGCCGCGTATGCCGCCAGCGCCTCGGGAGTGTCGCGCTCGGGATCGACGGTGAAGGACACCAGGCGAAACTCGGGGCCCAGTTGCCGGGCGCGGCCTTCGATCTCGGCCATTCGCTGCGTGAGGGTGGGGCAGGCCGTGGGGCACGCGGTGAAGATGAAATCCGCGACCCAGACCTTGCCCGCGAGGTCTCTGGTTCCGAAGGGCTGCCCCGTCTGATCCGTCATCGAAAAGGCGGGCAACGTGGACAAGACCGGCGGGGCGGGCGGGAGTCGGCGGAAGAACGTGCGGCCGAGCGGCAAGACAAACAGGATCGCGAGCGCCACCACCCAGAACAGCGGCCGCGAGATGACGCGCCCGACGGCGCCGCCGCTGGCCTTCGGAGAGATCGAGGTGGAGGAGGCGGACGCGAGCACGGTGGTGCGTAGTGATTGCCCCGCGCTCGTCATCTGTCAAGTCGTGATAGCGTCCGGAAGCGGCGAGCAACAACCCACCACCACTCTCGATGACCACGCCTCCCGAAGACCACGCTGCTCTGCCCGCCGCCGCGACCGCGTCGCGGGCGGTGACCACCCTGGCGCCCGGAAAGCTCGGCGTGATCATCTTCCTCGCCACGGACACCATGGGGTTCGGGGGGCTGTTCGTGGCCTACGCCGACCTGCGCGTACGCGCCGAGACGTGGCCTGATCCCGGGCTGCGGTTCGCCCGTGGAACAGCCGCCTTCTTGACCGTCGTCCTGCTGGCCTCGGGCGCGACCATGAGCGCGGCGCTGGCGGCGGCGCGCGCGGGAGGCGGCGCTGCCTGTCGTCGCTGGCTGGCGGCGACCGCGGCCCTGGGGCTCGCATTCGTGGCTGGCCAGGCGTTCGAGTTCCGGGCGCTGGTCGTCGACCGCCACGTCGGCTTGACCTTGGACCACGCCGCGTCGCTGTTCTATGTCATCGCGGGCTACCACGGCCTGCACGTCATCGCCGGCATCCTGTGGCTCGCCCGCCTCGCGTCGAAGGTGGCCTCCGCTTCGCCCAACGGCCGCGCGTCGCGCGGGGTGGGCGTCGAGGTCGCGTCCCTCTACTGGCAGTTCGTCGACCTGGTCTGGATCGTCATCTTCACCCTCGTCTATCTACTCCCGGTGCCCTCTCGTGGCTGAGTCCCCTGGCCCGTCGCTGCGGCCCTGGCGAACCTCCGCGGCCATGATGGCCTGCATGGGGCTGGCGTGCGCGAGCGCGTCGTCGGCGCTCGAACGCCCGGCGCGCATCACCACGCTGCTGGGACTGGCGGGCATCGCCGTGGGGCTGTCGTTTCTCCACGCCATGGGCTTCAAGCGGGAGTCCCTCGTCTCGCGGGCGGTCATCGTGGTTCCGGTGGTGTTCTGTGTCGCCGTGACCGTGGTCCTGATGCTCGACGCGCACACGCGGCGCGCGATGGTGTTGCCGTGATGCCCCGGCGCGCCCCGAACATCGCCGTCGCCATCGGCGGCCGGCTCGCGGCGGCGTCGAGCGCGCTCGTGGTGAGCCTCGCGGCGTCGCCGGCGTTCGCGCTGTGTCCGAACTGCCTCGGCCAGGCCCGATCGCTCGGCCCGACGTTGCGCCTCCTCGGCGCGTTCTTGCTGGTGCCCTTCGTGATCGCCTACGTCGCGGCGCGTTTCATTCGTCGCGCCTGTCGCGGGGGGCACCACCGTCGGTGACGCCCCCATCGCCGGGCGGGGCAGCGGGAGGCGGCGGGGGCGTCCACGCCGGCTGGTCGAGCAGCCGCGCGCGCAGCGTGTCCGCTGTGGGCGTGCCACGCTGGTCGATGAGCGATGCGACGTAGCGGGCCATCGCCCACAGCTCCTCGTCGGGCAGCACGTTCTTCCAGGTCGGCATCGCGGTGCCGCCGACCCCGGACGCGATCGTGCGCGCGATGTCGGGGATGGTCTCGCCCGCGCGCAGGCGATTGAACGTGAAGTCGGGCGGAACGATGGCGACCCCGTAGTCGCTCGGCTTCGCGACCGGCGCGTAGAGGTCGCGGCGAAACTCCTCGATGCGCGTCCTCGTCAGCTCGCCTGTGAACGCGAAGATCTCGGCCCGCGTGGCGTAGGCGGGATGGCAGGCCACCGCGCACATGGCCAGGCCGTGATACACGCGCCGACCCCGCTCCACGCCGGTGGCCGGGCGTGCCTGCCACGGATCCGGGCTCAGCGTCACGGGTTCGCCCGGCGTCTCGGAGCGCCAGCGCGGCGAGAACGTCTTGATGTACGCGATGACGTCGCCGAGCTCCTGCTCCGACAGATCCCAGGCGAGCATGGCGGTGCCGGACAGGCCTCCCTTGATGATTCGCCGAAAGTCCGCGTCGTTGGGCAGTTGCCCCGAGGCCACCGCCGCGAACTTGTAGACGCCGAGGCGGAGATCGCGGGGCGGGGGGCGCAGGCCGAGCGCCGCGGTCCCGCCGCCGTCGCCGGCCTGGCCATGGCAAGCCCGGCAATAGTGCGTATAGACGACGGCCCCGCGGTTCAAGCGGTCGGCCGGCACCGCGACGCCGCCGAGCGAGACCGGTTGTTCGAAACGGACCGGCGCATCCTCGGGTCGGCAACCGGCGGGGCCCCACGCCGCCGCCGCCGTCAGCGTGAGCAGCCAGATCTTGCGGCCGAGCGAGCTCATGCCACGAACACCGCCAGAAACACCACCACCCACACCCCCGTGACGAGGTGCCAGAACGAGGCCACGGCCCGCAAGCGGGCGCGCCGCAGCGGGCGCCGGCGCGCGTCCGCGTACAGCGCCGGAGCGAGCGCGAGCAGGGCGGCGAGAGCATGCACACCATGAAACGCACTGAGCGCATACACGACCGACGCCCCGAGACCCGCGCCTGGTCCGATCTGCCGTCCGCGCAACGTCACGAACGACGCGACCTGCAACCCGAGGAACGCGGCCCCGCACAGGCCCGCCACGAGGAGGCTCCCGCTGACGTGGTGGCGGCCTCCGCGGTCGATCGTCGTGCCGTCCGAACCTTGCGCCGCACGATCCGGACCTCGCGCCGCGCGCCACATCGCCAGGCTGCCGGCCAGCGCGACCGCCGTCGCCGCCAATCGGTAGCCCCACAAGGGGGGCACCGGGCGCTCACCCGCGATGGGCCACGCCGGGGCCTGCACGCGCACGATGCCATAGGCCAACAGCAGCGCCGCGAACGTCATCGCGATGGCCGCGAGCGCGACGGCCATTCCGACCGACAGGGTTGCGGCTGCCTCGCCCTCGCCGGCGTCGCCGCCAGCGGCGAGCGCGGGCGCACGGACGCCGCTCATCCCGGCAACTCCTCGCTCTGAACCTGGTAGTCGCGCCCGCGCGCTTCCTTCATGACCGGGTTCCCCAGCTCGTGCGGCCCCGCGAACACCCGCGGGATCACGTCGAAGTTGTGATGCGGGGGCGGCGACGAGACCGTCCACTCCAGCGTGCCCACTTCCCAGGGGTTCGCCGGCGCCTTTGGTCCCCAGAACAAGCTGAAGAAGAAGTTCACCACGAACAGGATCTGCCCCGCCCCCATCACGAACGCCGCTGTCGACACCACGCGGTTGAGCGGCATCAGTGGACGCAGAAACGCGTAGGCGGACGGGTCGGCCAGGCGGCGCTGCATGCCAGCGTAGCCGAGCACCAGTTGCAGACCGAACGTCACGAGCACCGTCGTCAGCGTGAGCGCGAAGTGCAGCTTGCCGAGCGGTTCATTCAGCATCCGCCCGAACATCTTCGGGAACCAGAAGTAGATGGCGGCGAAGGCGCCCAGCAAGACCGCCGCCGACATCGTCAGGTGAAAGTGCCCGACCACGAAGAACGTGTCGTGCAGGTAGACGTCGCTGAGCACGTCCGCCAGGAACAACCCCGTGAAGCCGCCCACCCCGAACACCGTCACCAACCCCAGCGCGAACAGCATCGGCGTCGTGAACCGGATGGCGCCTCGCCACAAGGTCCCCAACCAGCCGACGCCCAGGACGATCGAAGGGACGGAGATGATCATGGTCAGGATCATGAACCCCTCGCCGAGCAGCGGGCTCATGCCGCTGACGAACATGTGATGGCCATAGACGACGCCCGACAACACGACGATGGCGATCAGCGCCCAGACCGTGACCTTGTATCCGTAGGCGGGTTTGCGCGCGAAGAACGCGAGTAAATCACCCGCGATTCCCCACGCGGGGAGGATCAAGATGTAGACCTCGGGGTGGCCAAAGATCCAGAACAGGTGTTGGTAAAGGACCGGATCGCCGCCAGGCTTGATGGCGCTGCCCGCGACGAAGAAGCGGGTGCCGAACACGCGGTCGAAGAACAGCAGCACCGCGCCCGCCGCCAGCACCGGCACGAACAGCGCGTTCAAGATCGAGGCGAGCCAGATTCCCCACACCGTGAGCGGCAAGCGGAAGAACGTCATCCCCGGCGCGCGCAGACGGATGACGGTGGTGATGTAGTTGACGGCGCCCATCACCGACGAGGCGCCGTTCAGGTAGATGGCCACGACCCACATCGTCTGCGCGACCCCGGGCGCGCCGACCGCCGTGGACAGGGTGGGGTAGGACGTCCATCCCGCCGCGGGCGGGCCGAGCGGCGCGAAGAAGGACGCAGTCAGGACGGCGGTGGCCGCGAACATCGTCCAGTACGACAGCATGTTCAGAGACGGAAACGCCATGTCGCGGGCGCCGATCATCAGCGGCAGGCAGAAGTTTCCAAAGCCCCCGATCAGGATCGGCGTCAGCGCGAAGAAGATCATGATCGTCCCGTGCATGGTGAACAGCGCGGTGTAGGCCGCTGGCGACACGACGCCGCCCGAGGCGGGGAAGATCACGCCCCCCACGACCGGTACGGGGATGCCCGGGTGGGCGAGCTGCCAGCGAATGAGCATGGCCAGCGCCCCGGCGACCGCCAGGAAGACCAAGCCAAGCCACAAGAACTGCCGGCCGATCACCTTGTGATCGGTCGAGAAGACGGCGCGGCGCCAGAACCCCGCGGGCGCGAGCGCGAGGTCGGCGCTCATGGCGCGGGCGTCCATGCCCAGCCGTCGTGGGCCTCGGCGTCGGCGGCCTCGTAGCGGAGCGCGGCGTCCTCGGCGGCCCGTTGCAGCCAGCGCGCGAGGTCGGCTCCGTCCTGCACCGTCAGCTCGGCGCGCATCTTGTAGTGCCAGGCCCCGCAATGCTGGGCGCAAGCTATCTCGAACTTGCCGGTCTCCCGGGGCTCGAACCAGAGGCGCGTCACCGAGCCGGGGATGGCGTCGATCTTGGTGCGGAAGTTCGGCAGGTAAAGGGAGTGCACGACGTCCTTGGAGGTGAGCTGGAGATACACCGGACGATCGACCGGCACGCGCAGGTCGTTCAAGGTGACGATGTCGTCGGGCGTGTTGAAGACGCCATCCGCGCCCGGATAGCGAAAGTTCCATGCCCACTGCTGGCCCGTCACCTCGACCCGAAAGGCGAGGGGGTCGCCGTCGGGATAGCGCCAGAAGCTCGCCCGCAGCGCGCTGCTCGAGCGCACCAGCGCCACGGCGTCGATCCCGAACAGGACCACCGCGCCGGCGATGACGGCGGCGAGGCGATCCCGTCGCCGCGTGCCGTGCGTGTAGCGCGCGATCCTGCCGCGGCCCCGATGAAAGACGAGCGCCACGAGCAAGATGCTCATGAGGACGCCGAAGCAGGCGGCGGTCGAGATCGTCAGATACCGCAACAGCTCGTCGACGTGATGCCCCTCGGCCGAGGCATCGTGTGGAAGCGGCGACACGAGCGCAAACGGGAGCAGGCGCGGGAGCGACGGAGCAAGCGCCAGGGTCCAGGCGGACAACGACGCGAGGGCGACGACGGGCAGCATGCTGTCTCGGGTTCACTCGTACCCGCTCGCGCCTCGTCGGTCAACGGCGCGGCCGGGCGCGAGGCGCGCCGCGCGCCCGCGCGAACGACGGCCCCCCGTTTCGATGCCCAGGTGGTAGTATCCCGCGCTTACATGGCTTCCCCAGCCGAGTTCGTCGGAAAACGCGTGGGTCGCTTTACGGTAACCAGCCATCTCGCGTCGGGCGGTATGGCTGAGCTGTTCATCGCGCGCCAGGAGGCCGTCGGTGGCTTCGAGAAGGATCTCGTCCTCAAGATGCTGCAAGAGCGGTACGCGACGAACCCGCGCGTGTTGCAGATGTTCCTCGACGAGGCGCGCCTGTCGGCGAAGCTGAACCACCAGAACATCGTACACGTCTACGACGTCGACCAGGCCGAGGGCATCCACTACATCGCCATGGAATACATCCACGGCGAGACGGTGACCGACATCGTTCGACGCAGCATCGCGGGCGGCAGCTTCCTTCCGCTCGAGCACGCTGTGCAGATCGTCGCCGACACGGCAGCGGGTCTGGAGTACGCGCACGAACGCCGCGACACCGAAGGGCGGCCCACGCGCATCGTTCACCGCGACGTCAGCCCGTCGAACATCCTGGTCACCTACGAGGGCATCACGAAGATCGTCGACTTCGGCATCGCTCGCGTGCAGGACCAGATCAAGGAAGAGTCCGGGATGCGGCCGGGCAAGGTGTCGTACATGGCGCCCGAGCAGGTGCAGGGCGAGGCCTCCGATCACCGCGCGGACATCTATTCGCTCGGCATCATCCTCTACGAGATCACAGTGGGCAGGCGGCTGTGGCGCGGGCCACCCGAGCAGGTGCTCCGGCGAATCGTCGAGGAGCAGGTGCCGCCGCCCACCTACGTGCGGCGGGGATATCCGCACGCGCTCGAGCTGATCATCATGAAGGCGCTGGAGAAGCGCCCCCAGAACCGCCAGCAGTCTGCGGCCGAGCTGCAACACGAGCTGCTCGAGTTCATGGAAGAGACCGGGCTGAAGTCGGGTCCCCGCCGCCTCGCGCGTTACATGAAAGATCTCTTCGCCGACGGCGCGGCCGCGCCGGGCGCCTCGGCGGCAGGCAACGGGGTGCCGGGCGAGCCCGTGCCGGTCGCCGCCGAGAAGAGCGACGAGCAGGAGGATCTGGACTTCGACCGGCGCGCGCCACTGATGATGCGCGTCGAGGCCCGCCCCGATGATCGCGCCGAGTGGGAGAGCGGGCCGGCCTCCGAAGCTGGGGGGGACGCCGCGGCTGCTCTGGCTGCACCGACTGCCCCGGCGGAGACCGTCCCCGTCGAGCTCCCCGCGCTCCAGACCGGCACGCCGGGGGCGGTGGCCACGTCACCGTCGCTGGGGCCAGCGGCCGTCGAAACGGGTCCGGGGCAGTCCGGCGGCCGGTCGAGGCGCTGGCTCGTGCTCGCCGTCTTCATCGCGCTCGGCCTCGTGGCATTCCTTGCCACGAAATGATAGCTTCCGAGCCGCGACGCCGGGCCGATGGGACGGGTTTGAGGCTCAGGAAACCTCTCGAACTGCCGACATTTTCAAGGATTGGCATCCCTCCGGGATGAACCAAAGCGAAGCCAAAGCATGAAGTTCGTCTGTGAACGTTGCCACACGAAGTACTCCATCGCGGACGACAAGGTTCGCGGCAAGGTGCTGAAAGTTCGCTGTAAGAACTGCGAAAACGTCATCACCGTCCGCGAATCGGGCGCGTCGGTCGATGAGCGCGGACTGGGGGGGCCGAAGGATGCGCCCATCGCCCGGAGCGGAACCCTGGATGCGGGGGCGCCGCAAGCGGTGGCCGCGGGCACGAGCGGCGCGCTCGGCGCCCGGGCGGGCGGGGCGGCGCGCCGGTCGGCCCCCGCGATGCCGACCGCAGCCTTCCTCGACCCGGGTGCGCCAGCCGTCGCGCCTCCCGCCCGGCGCTCCATTCCTACCCCCAAGCCCTTGACCCCGCTCGCCGAGGATGACGGCGTCGATTGGTACCTGGCTGTCGACGGCGCGCAGACCGGCCCCTTTCGCCGGTCGATCCTGATCGACAAGATTCTGTCGGTTCGTGCCCAGGGCGACGTCCACGTCTGGAACGCGGACCTTGGTGACTGGAAGCCGCCCAAGGACGTGCCCGAGATCCACGCGGAGCTGCTGCGCCGCCGTCGTCCGGCCGGGGCACCGCCCCCGTCACCTCCGCGACGCCCGACGGGCTCCGTCCCCCTCGTCGGGGCGCCGCCCCGGGGGGTGCCCACGGAGATATCCGACGGTCACTCGGGTTCGAACGGGGTCTCGGCCTTCAGCGAGGCTGCGGACACCCAGATCTCCACCGGTCCGCCCGTCATCTGGAAACGCAACGGCGTCGCCGCGCAACCGGCCGCCGAGCCGGCGCCGGCGACGCCGGTAGAGGCGTTTGGTCTCGAGCAGCTCTTCAAGGGCGACGACGAGGGGGCCGTGGTCGAGACGCCACACGCGGCGGCCGCCGCGTCGCTCGCGGTGGTTGGGCCGGCGCCCGCGGTGGCCGGGGTGGCGACCACTCCGCGTTCGTCTGGGCGTCCCGTCAAGTTGATCGTGGGGCTGATCGCGGTCGTGGCGATCGTCTGTGGGATCGTCGCCGTGGCGATGCTCCGCAAGCCCCCGCCTGCGGTCGCGGTCGCGCTGCCGCCGCCCCCCTCGAAGCCGGCCGACACGGACTTCGCGAAACTCGCCGCGAAGCTGGCGGAGGAGCAGGCGACCCCGAAGACCGCGCCGCAACCGCCGCCCCCGCCGCCGCCGGTGGAGGAGACGAAGGCCGTCGTCGCGAAGGTGGAATCCGGCAAGAGCGGGCGCGGGAAGGGGCGCAACAGCCACAAGAGCGCGGCTTCGGCCGGCACCGGCCCCACCTCGCCGCCACCGATGACGGCCGAGCAGATTCAGGCGGCCAGCCGGTTCGGCGAGTCCTCGACCCGCGAGGTGAGGGCCGCCGCGCCGGCGTCGGCGTCGGCCCGTTCGACCCCGGCGCAGGCCGACATCAGTCGCGTCATAAGCAACAATCGCCAGGGCATCCAGACGTGCTATCAGCGCGCGCTCTTGCGCGACAGCACGCTGACCCAGGGCCGGGTGAACGTGCGCGTATCGATCGGTCTGTCGGGCAGGGTGAAGAGCGTGGCCCTGGACGCCCCGCCGCAGTTCCGATCGATGGAGTCGTGCGTGCGTGACGTGATGTCGCGCTGGGCCTTCCCGCCGTCATCGGAAGAATACGGCACGGAGTTCCCGGTCGTGCTGCAGGGCAACCAGTAGCGCACGCGGCCGCGCGGCGGCCTTTCCCGCGCGCTATCATCGGCTCGTGTCGGCGGGGTTCGTCGATCTTTACGCGGTTCTGGGTGTGGCGCGCGCGGCCACCGCGGCGGATCTGCGCGGGGCGTACCGGCGGCTGGCCCTCGCGCATCACCCCGACCGCGCCGGATCCGCCAGCGCGCCCAGGTTCGCCGAGATCGCGGACGCCTACCGGGTGCTGTCCAATCCGGTCGCGCGCGCGGCCTACGACGAAGCGCTGGCGGCGCGCGGGGCCTGGGGCCGGCGGACCGGCGACGGCGGGGGAGGAGTTCACGCGGGCGGCGTCGATTGGAGGGTGGGAACGAACGGCTGGCAGGCCTCGCGAGCCGCGCCCATCCCGGACCTCATCGCGCGCTTGTCTGGCAGCCTCGACGACCTGGTCGCGCGGGGGGTAGCCAAGCTCGGCAGCGACGGTTCGATCGATTTGACGGTGAGCGCCGCCGAGGCCCGCGCGGGCGGAACCGTCACCATCCAGATGTCGGTCGAGGTCACCTGCTCGAGCTGCGGCGGCGTGGCGCGGCCGCGCGGGGTGTGGTGCCGCATCTGCGACTACCGGGGCCACGTCTCCGAGGTGGTGACGCTCGTGATCCCCATTGCGAAGGCGGTCCGCTCCGGCTCGCGGGTCGAGGTGGCGGCCGGCCGCTCCCGGCGCACGCCCGTCTGGGTCCGCCTCGAGGTCAGCCCGTGAAGCGGACGGCCAGCTGCCAGGCCCGTCGGCGCGGCGCCGCCACGAGCGGCGGCTCGACCATCCGTGCTAGATTTCGCCGCGCTCATGCGCCATCCGTACGCCGATTTTCTTCACCGGGTGGAAAAGCCATCCCGCTATCTGGGTGGCGAATACCAGGAGGCGCGCAAGCATCCGGCGGACGTGGACGCGCGGGTGGCCCTGGCGTTTCCCGACGTCTACGAGATCGGCATGTCCCACCTCGGGACGAAGATCTTGTACGGCATCCTGAACAAGCACCCGCGAATCGCGTGCGAGCGCTCCTTCGCGCCCTGGGTCGACTGCGAGGCCGAGATCCGGGCGCGCGGGTTGCCCCTCGTGACGCTGGAGTCGGCAACCTCCTTGGGCGCCTTCGACGTCATCGGAATCTCGCTGCAATACGAGCTGACGTACACGAACGTCCTGAACCTGATCGATCTGGCGGGCCTGCCGCTGCGCGCCGCCGACCGTGACGATAGCCATCCGCTCGTCCTGTGCGGTGGGCCGACCGCGACGCACCCCGAGCCCCTGGCGCCGTTCATCGATGCCTTCTTCATCGGCGAGGCCGAGGAGGCGTTACCCGCGCTCGTCCTCGAGCTCGCGTCGCTGCGGCGGGCGGGTGTGCCCCGGCGCGAGCGACTGGTGCGCCTCGCGGCAAGTTACGCGCTCTACGTTCCCGAGCTGTACGAGACGAGGCGAGACCCCGATACGGGCTTCCTGGTCGTGGGCGCGCCGCTCGACGCGCGCGTTCCGGCGCGCCCGAAGCGCGTGTGGGTGGCGGACATCAACCGCTTTCCGTTCCCCGACGATTCGCCGCTGCCGTTCGGCGAGGCGATCTTCGATCGCATGGCGGTCGAGGTGGCGCGCGGCTGCACGGAGGGCTGCCGCTTCTGTCAGGCGGGGATGATCTACCGACCGGTGCGCGAGCGTGATCCAGTCGCGGTGGTGGACACGCTGCTCTCGGGGGTTCGCAAGGGCGGCTACGACGAGACGTCGCTCACCTCGTTGTCGACGGCCGACTACTCGTGCGTCACGCCGCTCGTGAAGGCGGCGATGGCCAAGCTTCGCGACGAGAAGGTCTCGCTGTCGGTGTCGTCGCTGCGCGCCTACGGGCTGAACGACGATCTGCTGGCCGAGATGGCCACCATGCGCGCGGGCGGGCTGACCTTCGCGCCCGAGGCCGGCACCCAGCGCATGCGTGACGTGATCACGAAGAACGTCACCGAGGAGGACATCATCGAGTCGGCCCACCGCGTGTTCTCGCGCGGGTTCAATCGCATGAAGCTCTACTTCATGATCGGGCTGCCCACCGAGCAAGACGAGGACGTGCGCGGCATCGTGGAGACGGCGGCGCGCGTCCAGGCCATCGGCCGCCGGTACCAGTCGGGTGCGGCCGTGACCGCGTCCGTGTCGACGCACGTGCCGAAGCCGCACACGCCCTTCCAGTGGGTGGCGATGGACAGCGAGGAGGAGATCACGCGCAAGCAGGCGA
>CAYUFS010000029.1:0-52059 GCA_964443975.1 uncultured Myxococcales bacterium
TACCTGGCCAAGAAGGGGTTCGACCCCATGAACGGCGCGCGCCCGCTCGGCCGCGTGATCCAGGACGAGGTCAAGAAGCCGCTCACCGACGAGCTGCTCTTCGGCGCCCTCGCGCACGGTGGCACGGTTCGCGTCGACCACGACGGCGAGAAGCTGACCTTCGAGTTTCGCGCCTCCGCGGCGGCCTCCACCTCCGCGAAGCGGGACAAGAAGAGGCCCGCCGCCCCCCGCCAGCTCCTCCCGCAATCCTGACCGTGACAGGACGCGCGCCGGACCGTCGACGTTTCCTGGACGGCTGAGCTCGTCGTACACTCGCGCAAATCCAGAGCGCGAGGGATTCATGTCCGACAAGTCGCCCCGTCCGGTGTCCATGATTGCGGCCGACGTGCCGCCGCGAAGCAAGCCGTCCGCGTACCCCGAGCCGTTCGCGTCACGCATGGCGGGCCGGGTCAAGCGACCACTCGGCGATCTGTTCGGCCTCACGAACTTCGGCGTCAACCTCACGCGCCTCGCCCCGCAGGCCGTGTCGGCCCTTCGCCACGCCCACAGCAAGCAAGACGAGCTCGTCTACATCCTGGAGGGGCGGCCCACGCTCCACACCGACGAGGGGCGAACGCAGCTCTCACCCGGAATGTGCGCGGGCTTCAAGGCCGGCACGGGGAATGGGCACCGGCTGCTCAACGAGACCACGGAAGACGTCGTGTACCTCGAGATCGGCGACCGGACCCCCGGCGACGAGGGCAGCTATCCGGACGACGATCTGAAGGCCACGCTCGTCGACGGAAAGTGGAAGTTCGTCCACAAGGACGGCCAGCCGTATCCGTGAAGGGCGGGTGAAAAAAGCAGGGGAACGTCAGCGGTGGGTGTGTCCGGGACCATCGTGGCGATGAGTCGTCCGATGGCTCGCCCCCAGCTTTGCCGGTTTCGTCGAGGCTGCGGCGCGGGGCGCGGCCCGCCGTGCGCCGCGGCCGGCGCGCCCGTCCCGGCCGCTGGCCGCCACGCTCTGCCCGGCGTCACTCGTTCCGACGAGGTGAGCGCTCCCGAACACGTCCGCCACCAGCTCGATTCCGCCGTGCTTCACGCCGCGCATGCCGAGCATCCGATCGGCGACAGTCCGAAGACGGTCGGACTTCCCACGAATGACGACGACCTCCATGCAGAGGTCGTGGCTCAGGTGGACGTGCAGGGCGGCCCGCACGGCGTCGCCCAGATCGTGCTGCAGCTCCGTGAGCTTGTCGGTCAGATCGCGAACGTGGTGATCGTAGACCAGCGTCAGCGCCGCGACGGAGTCCACACCGCGGGGCACCTTCGCGCGCGCGATTTCCGCCCGCGCGAGATCGCGAAACAGCTCTGAACGCGTGCAGCCCCGAACCCTCGCCAGGGCATCGATCTCCTTCAACAGGGGGCCGTCGATGGCGACGCCGAAGCGGACGAGGTCAGCTTTCATCGGCGGTACCTTATCGCGTCCGCGCCGGCGGCTCCAACCCGGGCCGGTGTCAACCGGTTGTCACGGGGGAGGCGCCCGGAACGGCGATAGCTCCGCGTAGGCGGCCATCTCGTGGCGGACGGCCGCCGCCTCGTGAACGATCGCGTCGGCCACGGCCGCGCCGAGCTGCGGATGGCGAATCCAGTGCGCGCTGTAAGTCAGGGCCGGCACCAGGCCGCGCTTCAGCTTGTGCTCGCCCTGTGCGCCCGCCTCGAACCGCGTCGCCCCCCGCTCGATGGCGCGCTCGATGAGGCGGTGATAGCAGAGCTCGAAGTGCAACATCGGGAGCTCCTCGAGGCAACCCCAGTAGCGGCCGTAGATGTGGCGGCCCTTCTCGAAGTTGATGGTCCCCGCGACCGCCTTCTCGCCCCGGAAGGCCAGCGTCGACACCAGGCGGTGAGCGCAGGTGCTCCGGATGATCTCGAAGAACGAGCGGGTCAGGTACTGTCGCGCGCCGTGCTTCTCCGCGTTCGCGTCGTAGAAGTCGCGCAGCACACCCCAGGTGGCATCGTCCATCTCCGAGCCGGTGAGCGTCCGCAGGGCGAGCCCGTGGCTGGCGGCCACCTCACGCTCGTGGCGAAGCTGCTTGCGGTGGCGGGACTTCATCTCGCCGAGAAAATCCTCGTACGATCGATACGGGTCGGGCGCGCGGTTGTGCCAGTGAAACTGCATGCTGAGGCGCTTGTGGAACCCGCGCCCGTCGAGCCAGTCGGCCTCGCCCTCGCCGCAGAACAGGACGTGGACGGAGGAGACCCGCTCGTCCTCCGCCACGGCGCGGATTCCCTCCAGCAGGCGCGCGCTCACGTCCTCCACGTCGGCGCCGGGGGCGATCAACAGGCGTTGCCCCGTCGCGGGGGTGAAGGGGACCGCGACGACCAGCTTCGGGTAGTAGCGGATGCCGGCGCGCTGGGCGCCGTTGGCCCACGCCCAGTCGAAGATGAACTCCCCGAAGCTGTTCATCTTCAAGTAGAGCGGCGCCGCCCCGAGCAACCGGTCCCCCTCTCGGACCAGGACGAAGCGGGG
The DNA here is from genome assembly GCA_964443975.1 of uncultured Myxococcales bacterium. Lineage (GTDB taxonomy): Bacteria > Myxococcota_A > Polyangia > Fen-1088 > Fen-1088 > DASYCK01. Next base: position 2,510 of record CAYUFS010000029.1, read on the forward strand.
CACCGCCCCGGCGCGAGGTCCGACGCTGCCCGAGGACTCGAGCGCCGCGAGGAAAGCGTGCTCGAGGAAGGGATCGTCATCACTAACCAGGGTGTCCCATTCGCTGGCGGCGACGGAGGCGATGCGATCTATGACCTCGGTGGCGATGCGACGAAGATTAGCAGGCGGTCGGGTGATATCGTGGCTGGGCGAGCGTCCTCATGTCGTTCCTGCCAAGACCGGTCCACGAAGTCCTCCACGCCATTCGCCACCTCGGCTGGGCGTGGGGACTCGGCATCGCGGCGGTGGCGACGGTGGGCACGATCGGCCTGGCCGGCGCGATCGTCGTGCGCTGGCCCGCCGATCAGTTCAAGGGAGATGGCGCGCGCCCCTTCCTTCAGGGGCGCCATCCCGTGATCCGCGCCAGCGGTTTCGTCGGCAAGAACGTAGCGGGCCTCGCCTTGATCCTGCTGGGCATAGTGATGGCCCTCCCCGGCGTGCCAGGGCAGGGGCTCCTGACGATCCTGATCGGGCTCACGCTGGTGAACTTTCCCGGCAAGCGACGCCTGGAGCTTTGGTTCATCCGCCGTCGAACGGTGCTGCGCGCCGTGAACCAGGTGCGGGCTCGATTCGGACACCCGGCGCTCGAGCTCGACTGACGGGACCGCGTCAGGGCGGGGGGACGGGGCGGCGGGCGAGGCACTCCGCGCAAGGACAGTTCGCGCGCAGGTCGCGAAAGTTGTAGATGCCGGTGTCATGCCCGTCGGTCCAGCCAATCTGGATCGCGTACTGCCCCATCATCTCGATGCGCTGTGCCCGGACCGTTGCCGGCACGGACGCCTCGTCGAGCAGCGGAGCGCCGGACATCTCCTCGACGCAGGCGGCGCAGCGGCAGCGCAGGCGCAGGGCCCGCGCGGGGTAGGTGGTCTTGTGTCCATCGGGCCAGGTGAACGTGATCGTCGAGCGCAGCAGGCCGACTATCTCTTCGGGCACGGGCATCGGCGCCTCCTACTCCTCTGTCGCGGACCGCTGACGCACCGGCGCCGGAGCGGCCTTCGCTGACGGGTGTCTCCGCAGGTAGTGAAGCAACGGGGCGAGATGCAAGGCCTGCACGAAGGCGCCGCTGTCGATCAACGCGTCGACGCGGGCGATCGGAATCAGGTGAACGCGCAGGTCCTCGCTCGACTCGGGGTGGGGCGGCTGAAGCAGCGTCACCCCCTCGGCGAGAAACGTGTGGGTCAGGTTGTTCTGCAGGGCGGGGTTCGCCGACAGCGTCATGAGCGGCGACCAGCGACCGCCGCCGAACCCGGTCTCCTCCAGCAGCTCGCGCCGCGCCGCGGATTCCAGGTCCGTCTCGCCCGGGTCGGTGGTGCCGGCGGGGATCTCGAAGTGAACGGCCCCGATCCCGTGGCGGTACTGGCGGAGCAAGACCAGCTCGTCCGCCTCCGTCACGGCGACCACGTTCACCCACGGGCGATACTCCGTGATCCAGTACTCGGGGATCTCGGCGCCGTTCGGCAGGCGCACGTGCTCGAGGCGAACGGTGAACCATTCCTTCCGCGAGACGTAGTCGCTCTTGAGGACGGTCCACGCGGCCGGGTCGCCCGGATAGTCGCGTGGCTTGTCATCGCCCTGCTCGCTCATGACAGCGCCGCTCTCGCGGCCGCGAAGACGGCCGCCAGCATGGGGGCCGTCAGCCGTCCCGTGTTCGTGTTCTGCCGGCTCGGATGATAGGCGCCGAAGAGGGTAGGCGAGCCCGCGGCGAAGGAAACCACCGCGCCGTGCGCGAACACCGGGCGGCGGCCGGCTGGCGCGCCGGTGGCCGCGTCCCGCGACTGCCGGTACCCGAGATAGCCGTCCCACCCGATCTTGCCGAGCGCGACCACCACACGCACGCGCGGCAGCCCGCCGATCTCGGCCGTCAAATGCACGCGGCAGCGCACGATCTCCTCCGGCGTCGGTTTGTTTTCGGGCGGAGCGCAGCGGACGACGGACAGGATGTAGGCGTCGCGCAGCGCCAGGCCGTCACCAGCGTGCCGGGCGGTGGGGATGTTCGCGAACCCGCTGTCGAACAGGGCACGCATCAGAAAGTCACCCGAGCCGTCGCCGGTGAACACCCGCCCGGTGCGGTTCGCGCCGTGGGCGGCGGGCGCCAGTCCCACGACCAGCAAGCGCGCCGCGGGATCGCCGAAGCCGGGGACGGGGCGTCCCCAGTAGCTCTCGTCGCGATGAGCGGCCTTCTTCTCGCGCGCGATCCGGCGACAGTAGTCGCGCAGGCGCGGGCACGCTTCACAACCGACAATCGCCTCGCGCGCCGCCTCGAGCTGTCGCGCATACGCCGCAGTCATCCGTGGACGTTCATGCGGCTGGACCGCCCTTTTCGATGGGGTACCCAGCCTCTCGCCAGGCGCGGATGCCGCCGTCCATCGAGATGACGTTGCGATAACCCATCTTCTGCAGGTTGTCTGCGGCCAGCGCGGAGCGAAACCCGCCCCCGCAGTACAGCACGATCGGAGCGTCGGGATCGGGGATCAGGGTCTCGATGTCACGCTCGAGGACGCCGCGCCCGATGTGGCGAGCGCCGGCCGCCCGGTCGACCGCGAATTCGCCGTCCTCGCGCACATCGATGAAATGAAAGGACTCCCCCCGGTCGCGGCGGGCCTTCACGTCGGCGGTCGTGCATTCCCTGATGCCCTTCCTGACGGCGGTCACGAGGGCCAGGAAGCCCGGGTTGTGTTTCATGGCTGCACTTCGAGGCGCATCGTGCCAGATTATCAGATCAACGGGCCGACATTGACAGTCGGCCCGGCGGTCTTTACGGTGACTCATTCCACGTGACTGTCGAGCGCGACTACTATGAAATCCTGGGCGTTGTCCGCGAGGCTGATGCCGCCGAGTTGAAGCGGGCTTACCGCCGCCTGGCGATGGAGCATCACCCCGATCGCAACCCCGGAGACAAGGACGCGGAGGCGCGGTTCAAGGAGGCCTCGGAGGCCTATCAAGTTCTGTCGGATGCGGAGAAGCGCGCGCGGTACGATCGTTTCGGCCATGCCGGGTTGAGCGGCGGGGCGGGTCAGGCAGGCTTCAGCGATCTCGGGGACATCTTCGGCGCGTTCTCGGACATCTTCGGCGACATGTTTGGCGGCGGCGGGCGCGGCTCGGCTGGGCGCGCGCAGGCGCGCGGCGCGGACATCGAAACGCGCGTGACGCTGAGCCTGCTGGAGGCCGCCACCGGCGCCACGAAGGAGATCGCCATCCAGCGGCGCGTGGCCTGCTCGACGTGCCACGGTTCGGGGGCCGCCCCCGGCACCCAGCCGGAGACGTGCCAGCAGTGCGGGGGACGCGGGCAGGTCCTTCACGCGCAAGGGTTCCTTCGCATCGCCACCACCTGCCCCGTTTGCCGAGGGCAGGGCAAGGTGATTCGTCGCGTGTGTCCCACCTGCGAGGGCGCCGGCGTCGAGCGCCAGCTCGATACCCTGCAGGTGAACATCCCCGCCGGGGTCGAGGACGGATCGACGCTGCGGCTGGTTGGCCGGGGCGAGGCCGCCCCGGGCGGGCGCGCCGGGAACTTGTACGTCGTCATCGCCGTGGAGGCAGATCCGCGCTTCGAGCGCGATGGCGTCGATCTGCACACCGAGGTGGCCGTCAGCTTCCCACAGGCGGCGCTCGGCGATCGCATCACCGTCCCGATCCTGGTGGCCAAATCCGCGGAGGACGCGGGCGCGACGGAGGAGATCGAGCTGCCGGCCGGCACCCAGCCCGGCGACACGGTGACCTTGCGCGGGAAGGGTCTGCCGCGCGTCGACGGGCGCGGGACCGGCGACCTCGTCGCCCACATCAAGGTCGTCGTTCCCACGCATCTCGGCGCGGAAGAGGAAGCGCACCTGCGCGCCTACGCCGCCGCCGGGGGCCAGCGCGTGAACCCGGAGAAGGCGGGATTCTTCAAGCGGAAGAAGAAGAAGTAAGCGCGCGGCTACGCCGCCTCGAGGGGCCAGCGCGATCCGCTATTTTTTCGGCTTGGGCGCGGACTCCGCCTCGATCTCCTTGATTCGTTTCTCGGCCGCGCCGGCGAACGGGCCGTTGGGCGAGCGGCGCAGGTAGGTGCGAAAGAAGTGCACGGCCTCGTCGCCCTTCCCCAGCTTCCGGTGGCACTGACCCATGTTGTAGAGCAGGGCCGGATCTTGCTCGATCAGGTATGCGCGTTCGAACTCGGCGTTCGCGTCCGAATAGCGGCCGAGATCATAGAAGGCCGCGCCCTGTCGCGTGTGGACCTTCGCGGCGGCGATGTCCGGGGCGCCGGCGGTGCCCGTCGTCGCCGGAGGCGGCGCCAAGGCGGAGACCAGTCCGGTGCCGGTCGCGCCCGTGGCGGGCAGGCTTGCTTCGGCTGGGCCCTGCGCGAGCGGCGGCGCCTCCGTCGGCGATCGGGCGCCGGCTGTCCTCGGCGGGCTCCCGGCCACGGTGGGGCCGGGAGCGGCATCCTTCGCGACGGCCGCGTCCGCCGCGTCGGCGACCCGCGCCGAGTGAACCAGCGCCTCGACCAGATCGCGGGCCAGCGATCGGCCGAAGCCGTTCGCCGGATCGATCCGCTCTTCGGTGGCCAGCTTCTCGATGGGTTGGGGCCCCACGCGAATGTCCATCGCGGCGTTCCCCCGCATCAGCACCGCGGCGCCGTTCACCGCCAACGTCAGGGTGATGTCGAGGTCGTGCGGTTGCCCGGGATCCGCGACGACCCGTAGCCCGACCTGATCCATGTACCGCTGCACCCACTCCCGCAGCTCGTCGGGAATGCTGGACGGCACGATCAACCCTGGGGCCGATATCACCGAGACCGCGCCCACGATGGCGAAACGCGCCCTCTGCTCGGCGATCAATGTCGAGGGCGCCTGCGGTTCCTCGGTGTGGCTTTGGACCAGGTTACCGTTGCAGGCAAGGCCCAGCCCGGCGAGAGCCAGGCAGGCAAAACGAGGGAAGCTCCACGTTCGCATCGCGCCCCATTGTCGACGACGCCGCCGGAAAAGTCGAAACCTACAACGAGCAGGCCGAACCCGGGCGGCAACCGGCCTTGCCGAAATTGAACAGCCCGGGGGGCTTCTGCACATATCGAGTTTCCAGATCCATCGGGAGTGACTCCTCCTGGCCCGGTCGTTTCCAACGAGATTGTGGTCAGGCTCGAATAGGCGTAGACGCCGCACGGACGGCACATGGCGCACGCGCGCGCCGCGTGCTTGTGGATCCGGGCGCCACTGCGCCGGGGAACGTGGGTCGTCAGACGGGGCTCCTCAATTTGGTAGTCAGTTCATGTCGAGCGTGAACCGGTTGTCCGCGTCGACGAGCGATTGGTCGAGATACGGCGAGTAGGTCTCGACCGCGACCTGCCCGCCGCCGACAGGGAAGTGGAGCAGTCGCAGGAAGCCGTTGCCGCCGTGAACCGCCTCGCACGGGGGCGCCGTGCACGTCTGGTAGTTCGCCAGGATCTGGTGGACCGTCGTGCCGTCGGCGCGCACGCTGGTCAGTCGCGCCGCGGTCCCCGGCGGGATTCCGCGGCCGTTGACGTCGTGCCCAGAAAACACGAGCTTCACGTTGCTGTTGGGCGCGACGAGCTTGGTCCAGATCTCCTCCCCGTCGTTGATGGTCGAACCGAGCTGTCCCATCATGACGTACTCGTGGGGGTTGAACTGCTGGCCGGGGGAGCCGACGTGGTCGTACCGGCTGTTGTCCCGGTAGAGGTAGGCGTGCGTGATGATGATGGCCCGCGTGTCGGGGAACGTGGCGAGGATGTCGTTGGCCCAGGCCAGCACCTCGTCGCGCGGGCCGAACTCCAGCGCGATGACCAGCCAGCGCCCGTCGGGGACGGTGAACAGGCTGAAGCTGTTCTCGATGTGATCGACCTCGAAGGTCCCCTGAAACCAGGGAAAGCGCGCGAAGTCAGCGGCCGGGAAGTAGCTGTTGCCCATCCCCATCCGATCGGCGAGGGTCAGGTAGTCGTGGTTGCCCGCGGTGATGACGTAGGGGACCTGATCGTCGAGCGCGTGCAGCGCCTGGGACGCCACCTGCCACTGCTGGGGGACGTCGGAGTCGACGATGTCGCCCGTGTGCAGGACGAACGCGAGCTGTTCGGGAGCGCGGTTGTCGACGAGCCAGCGGGTCTGGGCCTGGAAGATCTCGGGCCAGCTCGAGGCGTAATACTGGGTGTCGGGGAGCACGGCAATCGAGTAAGCCACGCCCTGCGTCCCCCCGTCGACGGGCGCGCAGACCCCGGAGTCGCACCCGGCGCCCCCGAGGGCGACGACGATGCAAGCTCCCACGACGGCGGACGCCCAGCGCATCGGGCAAGCGTAGCATCCCGGGGCACGCGGCCGGCGACTCACGGACGCGCGCGGCTCGGGATGGCGGGGACCGGGTGCTTGACGTCGTAGAGCCAGGAATAGGCGAAGTAAGAGGCGAGGACCCGCTTCGTGTAGTTGCGGGTCTCGTCGAAGGGAATGGTCTCCATGAACTCGTCGAGCGCCAGCCCGCCGCGCTCGGAGAGCCAGCGATCCACGGCGCCTTCGCCCGCGTTGTAGCCGGCGATAGCCAGCGGCGCGACCTTCCCGAAGTGGGTCCACAAGAACCCGAGGAAGCGCGAGCCGTACTCCAGGTTCTTGACCGGATCCATGAGCGCCTCGCGCGTGACCGCCTGACCGTTCGAGAACCGGCGCGCCGTCTTGATCAACATCTGCGTCAGGCCGATGGCGTTCGCGAACGACTCGATGCGGGGCGAAAACGCGCTCTCCTCGCGCATGATGGCGAGCTGGAGGGCCTCGGGGAGCTGGTTCGCGCGGGCGTTGCTGGCCACCAGCTCGGGGAAGGCCCGCGGGTACGACAGCTGCCACTTCGTGGCGCCCAACCCCGCCGGGTACGCCCGCGCGTAGTCGGTTACGGTGTAGCGCGGTATCGAATGCGACGCGCTCCACACGCCGCCGCGATCGAGCAGCACCGCCGCGATCCAGAGCAGGTCGTCGCTGTCGCGCCGTCCCCCCGCGGCGTGCTTCTCTCCCGCCGTCGTCAGTCCCAGCCGGGCCAGCTCGCGGCGCGCGTCGCCGCCCTGGCCCATGCGACAGAGCTCCACCGCGCGGCGAAACCCCGGCTCGCCGAACAGGGGACGGGCACCGAAGTGAAACGGCTGCGGCCTTTGCGCGTCGTGCAGCGCGTGCAGCAGGCGCGCCCGCACCTTCGGGGCCGACTCCTCCAGGCGGGCGAATCCGAGCAGCGCGTAGACGGACAGCGGGTACTCGCGGATCGCGCGCTCGTAGTACGTGCGCGCGCCCTCGTGGTTCCCGAGCTTGTCGAGGATGCGCGCCTTCCAGTAGAGCGCGCGCCCCTCCGCGTACCAGATGTCCTCGTGCGGGATCCGCTCGATGTTCTCGTCCAGCCAGCGCAGGGCGTCGCCGTAGCGTCCGGCCCGCCAGGCCGCGAGGGCGAGGCGCCACAGCGCCTCGCCCAGCAAGTCGCCCTGCGGATAGCGGGTGGGGATCTCCATCAGCAGCTTCGCGGCTCCCTCCTCGTCACCCGCGTCTTGCGCGAGCTCCGCCGAGCGGAGCCGCGCGTCGTCCGCGTAGCTGTGATCGGCGTGCTCGGTCTCCACCCGCAGGTACCGTTGCGCCGCCGCCGCGCGGTCGCCCGCGGCGGCCCAGGAACGCGCCCCTTGATACAGGGCCTTGGCGTGCAGGTCGGTGTTTCCGGCGCGCTTGCACGCGGCCTCGGCGGCGTCGAAGAGCGGCGCCGCCCGCGGCCGCTGCCGAAGCTTCCAGACGGACTGCGCCAGGTGGTAGCGGGCGCGACACTCGAGATCGATGGTCAGGCCGGGCGCCGCCAGCGCGCTGCCGAACGCCGCCTCCGCTTCGCCGTTGCGATTGCGATCGAACAGCACCATGCCGCGCCCGAGCCACTCGGTGGCGATGTGCGTGCGCACCAGCTTCGCCTCGGGCGCGGGCAGCGAGGTGGCGATGGCCTCCAGCCGCTCCGCCGCCCGGTCGCCCCACGGCTCGAGCGGCGCCTCCGTCCAGGCCCGCCGGTAGAGCGCCGTGATGTCTGCCAGGTCCACGTCGCTCGCCGTCCCCTCGCGGTCCTCGAGCTCCTTCTCCAGCGCCTCAGCTCGCTTGAAGGTGGCCTCGATCCGTCGTGGTCCGGCCGGGAAGTCGGCGAGGTAGGACGCCGTCGTGTCCGCGACCTCCCGCCATCGGCCGAGCGCCCGCAGGGCGTCGATGCGAACGAGGACGCCCTCCGCCTCCGGGACGGTTCCGGCGGGCACGCGGGCGGACCAGGTCAGCGCGGCGTCCGCGTCCCCCGCGCGCAGCAGGCATCGGGCTGCGTTGTAGGCGTGGTAGGGCGCGAGCCGCGGGTAGTCGCGGAACAGCGCCTGGAAGCCTGTCGCCGCCTCGGTCCACTTCGACTGGCTCGCCTTCGCCAGCGTGGCCAGGTATCGGGCTGCGCCGCGCTCGTCGGAGCCCGGTGGCATCTTCGCCGCCGCCTTCGTGAAACCCGACTCCGCAGTCGCCCAGCGCTCCTGACGGAGCTCGGCGGCGGCCTGGCGTGCCAGCGGTCCCGCGAAGAACGGCTGCAGCCAGCGCGCGTCGAACGCGACCGGCGGGCCGCCGGACCGGGCGCCCTTCGCGGAGCGCGCTGGGGGCGCGGCGGCCGCCTCGTCGTCATCGCTGTCCCCGGCCGAGGCCCTCGCCGGCGCGGCCAATGACGCGCCAACGGCCACCGTCAAGGCCCAGGCAAGGATGGCGGCGCGAAAGGGCCAGAGAGAGCGCGCGCGACGAACCACCGTGCGAGAGTAGAGATCGAACTTCCGCCCCGCAACTTCTCGCGTAGGAAGAGACGTCGTCAGAGCGGCAGGTGCAGGGATACGCGGTTTCGCCCGCCCTGCTTCGACCGATACAGCGCCTCGTCGGCGGCCACCACGAACGCCGCCGCGTCCTTGACGGCGGGATCGGGCAGCGCAGCCACGCCGACGCTGATGGTGACGGGGATGATCTTGTCCTGAAAGGTGAACTGCCGTCCCTCGGCGGCGCGGCGCAACCTCTCGCCGATGACCTGGCCCTGCGCCAGATCCGAGCCGCGGCAAATGACGGCGAACTCCTCGCCGCCATAGCGCGCGAAGATGTCCTCGGTCCGAAGCGAGATCATGATCAGCGCGGACAGGTCGGTCAAGATGGCGTCGCCGGCAGGGTGGCCATAGGTGTCGTTCACCTTCTTGAAGTGATCGATGTCGAACATCACCAGGGCGAGCGGCGAGGTGTGCCGGAGCGCGAACGTGAACTCGCTCTCGAGCCGGTCCGTGAAATATTTCTTGTTGAACGCCTTCGTGAGGCCGTCGCGCAGGGACGACTCGTACATCTGCCGCTGGAACACCTCGTCCAGGTTGTCGTGGTAGGTGAACTTCAGGATGGTCGTTGAGCCGACCAGGATCTTGTCGCCGTCGGCGAGGGTGCGCGTGTCCACCTTCACGCCGTTGCAGAAGGTCCCGTTCGTCGAGCCGAGGTCGTGCAGCATCACCTCGCCGCCGTCCAGATAGATCTCGGCGTGCTCGCGCGAGATGCCGTCATCGATCAAGCGGATCTGGGCTTTGCCGCCGCGGCCAATGATCGTGCGCTCCTGACCCAGCTTGTACATCTCGCCTACAGCCGAGCCGGCCAGGACGATCAGGTAAGCGCGATCTCTCTTCTCCCCGGTGGCAGCCGTCGCAGGGGGCTCGAACATGCGCGTTTTCTCGTCGGGCATGATCCGGGGTCCGATCGTAACATAGCCAATTCGAGCCGTCTCGATTTCGCGTGTCGGTCTCGAGCGGTGGGCGCCCGAGGCGCGCGCCCTGGGGCCTTCGCCGCCGCTGCTACCGCTGCCTACTTGTCGTCGAGAAGCGCCCGGGCCAGGCCCCGGAGGGGACCGCCGCGCTCGGGTTGCGCAAGGGCGTCGAGCGCCGCCAGGGCGTCGCTCACGAGGGCCTGCATCTGCGACCGCGCGCGCCCCGCGTGCTCGGGGTGATCCGCGTCGTCCAGATCGTCAGCATGCTGAAAGGCGACGCCGAAGCGCTCGCCGAAGCGGGCCAGCGTCGCCACGTCGGCCGGAGACGCGCTCGACGCGTGGGCGCCGACCTCGAGGGCGGCGCGGAAAAGGGCGCCGGTCTTCTCGGCGTGCAGGCGCTCCAGATGTTCGAACGAAGAGGGCGGTGGCCCCCCCAGGTCCCGCGCTTGGCCGCGCACCATGCCCACCACCCCCGCGCCCCGAGCGAGCGCCAGCGCGGCTCGCCCGAACGCCCGCGGCCGACCGGCGCGCTCTCCAGACTCTGCCAGCCAATCGAACGCCAGCGTCAGCAGACCATCGCCGGCCAGGATCGCCGTCGCCTCCCCGAACACCTTGTGGTTGCTGGGCTTGCCGCGCCGGAAATCGTCGTCGTCCATGGCCGGCAGATCGTCGTGGATCAGCGAATAGCAGTGGACCAGCTCCACCGCCGCCGCCGCTAGCCGGATGGGACCGTCGAAGAACTCGCCGGCCGCCTCGGCCGCCGCCAGCGCCAGGACGGGTCGCAGCCGCTTTCCCGGCGCCAGCAACGAGTAGCGCATGGCCTCGATCAGGCGGCCCGGATCCTCGCCCGCGCCGGGGGCAAGCAGACGGGCGTCGAGCACGTCCTCGATCTCGGCGCGACGGGCCGCCACCCACGCGCGCCAATCGGTTGCCGCATCGGGCGCCAGGGCCGCGCGGTGCGACAGCGCCTCAGTCGGCATCGTTCGGCGACGTTTCGAACGGCGTCGTGCGCGGCGCTTCGCCCGAACCGGACAGCAGCACCTCGACCTTGCGCTCTGCCGAGTCCAGGATCGAGGCCCCGCGGCGGCAAAGGTCGATGCCCTCCTCGAAGAACTTCAAGCTGTCTTCGAGAGGAAGGTTTCCGGTCTCGAGCTTGTCCACCACGCCGCGCAAGCGCAGGAGGATCTCGTCGAAACGCTCGGCCGTCACGACCCCTTCGTTCGCCCTCGGAGGCGATTTCTCCGACCCGCTCATGCGCCCGCTTTTACCACGCGCGGCGCCTTTCGGGTGGCCGTCCGGCGGGGGATTTGGAGGGTCCTTTGAGGGTCCCTTGGCTTATCCCACGCACTGCAAGGCCAACACGGTGACGTTGTCTGTGCCGCCGGCATGGTTGGCGGCATCGACCAGCGCCGACACCGCCTGCTCGAGCTCGGGGTTCGCGACGACGATCTTGAGGATCGCTTCGTCGTCGATCATTCCCGACAGGCCGTCCGAACAGAACACGTAGATGTCGCCGCTCTGGATGTCCTGGGCATGGATGTCCACCTGCACCGTGTCCCGCATGCCGAGGGCCCGGGTGATGACGTTCTTGTGGGGAAACTTCTTCTGCTCCTCGTCGGACATGCCGGGCTTGGCATCCTTGTAGTCCTCGAGCAGGGAGTGGTCGCGCGTCATCTGATGGATCTGGGCGCCCCGCACCCGGTAGCAGCGCGAGTCGCCGACATGCGCGAGGTACAGCTTGTCGCCCACGATCTGGCCGCCGACGATCGTGGTCCCCATGCCCTTCAGCCGCAGGTCCCGGAGCGCCGCTTCGTAGATGCGCTGGTTGGCCATCTTGACCCCGACGACCAGTCGGTTCTCCACGAAGGAGAGGGCGCCGTCCATCTTGTAGGGCCAGGTGATTTCGTCGTCCTGGCTGCGCGTGAAGAACTCCTGGATGGTCTCGGTGGCCATCTTCGAAGCGACCTCGCCCGAGGCATGTCCCCCCATGCCGTCGGCCACCAGAAATAGCTGGTCCTGCTCGATCAACGAGAAATAATCCTCGTTGTGCGTGCGCTTCATGCCGACATCGGTCTTAGCGGCGTAACGAATTCGCATTGCGGGGCGCGGGGATCGAGGTTACCGGGGTGGGAAGAGGCGGTCAATTCTGTGGGGTCTTCGGGGTCGGCTCGCGGGTCATCTCGACCATGGTGCTCCGAAATCCCAGGCGCTCGAACAACCGCCGCGCCGACGGGTTTGCCTCCGCCGTCCACAGCATCACGCGCGGCGCGCCGTGCTCCTCCAGCCAGCCCGCCGCCGCTTGCAGCAACGCGGTCCCGATGCCCTGGCCCTGCGAGGCCTCATCCACGACCACGTCATGGATGAAGCCCGCGGGCCCACGGAGCTCCTTCCAGGACATGCCTTCGAGGCTCCCGTAGACATATCCGATCACCTTGCCGTCGTGCTCCGCGACCAGCACGAGCGCGTCCGCCTTGTCGAGCTGAGAGCCGAGGAACCAGCCGTAGCCATCGGCGGCGTCGCGCGGGGGCGCCATGAACCTCGCCGCGTCGAAGCCGTGGTGAATACGGACCAGCGTCGAGCCGAGGCGGCCCAGCGCCACGAGGTCATCCTGGGTGGCCTGACGAATGACGATCTCGGAAGACATGGTTTGGCCGACCATCATGCACCGCACCGGCGACCGCGCGAAAGCCAGAGCCGCAATTTTCAAACCCGCCTCCCGCCCGGTCGCGGACGCGCCGCAGCGTCGTTTCTGCTCGGTGCCCCTACAGATGGGGGGCGAACGAACACGGGCACACAATTAGTGGTTGACTGCGACGATGAGTGACGATACATTGCATCACGTTACTGGTGCACCTGGCGCAAGCCGGCCTGGTGCTGAAAAGGGAACCCGGTGGAAATCCGGGACTGCCCCGCAGCGGTGAGCAGGAGCGAAAATCGTCAGACGCACTGGGACTCGCCGGACGTGAATCCGGAGGGCCTGGGAAGCGACGGTGAGTAGGGATTCGCCTTACGGCGAAGGGCCTGCAAGTCCGAAGACCTGCCAGGAGCTCACGCGGATTCCGCGTGAATCGCCACGTGCCTCTCGGGGGAGAGCATCTGTGTTCGCGCGCGCGCGCGTTCCTCTGCTTTCGCTCGGGCGGCACGCCATCCGCGGGAAAGATGGAGGAACGAGCATGGAAAGTCACTCCGAGACGCGCAGCGAGAGGGAGACCCCGCATCGATCGCCGGCAGCATCCACGCGCCGGCCGGCCGGCGACGAGGGTGGTGCGGCCACATCGATGCGGGTGAGGAAGCGCAGCGGGGCCTTCGAGCCCGTCGACGTCAACAAGATCGTCCGCGCCGTCGGCCGGTGCTGCGGCGGTCTCGGCGGCGTCGATTCGTTGCGCGTCGCCACCAAGACGATCAGCGGGCTCTACGACGGCGCGACCACCCGAGAGCTGGATCAGCTGTCGATCCGCACCGCGGCCGCGCTGATCATCGAGGAGCCCAACTATTCGCGGCTGGCGGCGCGGCTGCTGGCCACGTTCATCGACAAGGAGGTTCGCAACCGGGAGGTCCACTCCTTCTCGCAGTCGATCGCGGCCGGGCATCGCCTCGGCCTGGTCAACGAGCGCCTGGCGCGCTTCGTGGGCGATCACGCGCGCAAGCTGAACGACGCCGTCGATCCGGCGCGCACGGATCGCTTCGAATACTTCGGCCTGCGGACGCTCTACGACCGCTACCTGCTGAAGAATCCTACCGGGCGCGAGGTGGTGGAGACGCCGCAGCAGTTCTTCATGCGCGTCGCCTGCGCGCTGACCGAGTCCGTCGCGGCGGCGGTCGAGCTCTACGACCTGATGTCGTCGCTCGAGTACCTGCCCAGCTCACCGACGCTGTTCAACGCCGGAACGGTGCACGAGCAGCTGTCGTCGTGCTTCCTGCTCGATTCGCCGGCCGATCACCTGGAGTCGATCTACCAGCGATACGCGGACGTGGCTATGCTGTCCAAGTTCTCGGGGGGGATCGGCATCGCCTATCACCGCGTGCGCTCGCGGGGATCGCTCATCCAGGCGACGAACGGCCACTCGAACGGCATCGTGCCCTGGCTGAAGACGCTGGATTCATCGGTCGCGGCGGTGAATCAGGGCGGCAAGCGCAAGGGTGCGTGTTGCGTGTACCTCGAGCCGTGGCACGCCGACGTCGACGCGTTCCTCGAGCTGCGCGACAACACCGGGGACGAGGCGAGCCGCACCCATAACCTGAACCTGGCCAACTGGATCCCGGACCTGTTCATGCGGCGGGTGGAGCGCGACGAGATGTGGTCGCTGTTCGACCCCAAGGTCGTGCCCGCGCTGCCAGATCTGTGGGGCGCGCCGTTCGACGAGGCCTACGAGGCCGCCGAGGCGGCTGGCCTCGCGGCGCGCCGCGTGCGGGCGCGCGAGCTCTACGCCCGCATGATACGGACGCTGGCGGAGACGGGGAACGGGTGGATGACCTTCAAGGACACGGCGAACGCGCGCTGCAACCAGACGGCGGCGGCCGGCAACGTCGTCCACCTGTCGAACCTGTGCACGGAGATCCTGGAGGTGACCTCCGCGGACGAGACGGCCGTGTGCAACCTGGGCTCGCTGAACCTGGCGCGCCACCTGGTCGACGGGAAGATCGACTTTCACAAGCTGGCGGCGAGCGTGCGGGTGGCGGTGCGGCAGCTCGATCGCGTGATCGATCTGAACTACTACCCGATCCCGTCCGCCCGGGCGGCCAACGCGCGCTGGCGCCCCGTCGGCCTGGGCGTGATGGGGCTGCAGGACGTCTTGTTCGCGGCGCGGCTGCCGTTCGATTCGGAGGCGGCGCGCGCGCTGTCGACCCGTGTTCAGGAGGAGGTCTACCTGGCGGCGCTCGAGACGTCGGCCGCGCTGGCCGAGGAGCTGGGCGCGCACCCCGCCTTCGCCGACACGCGCGCCGCGCAGGGGATGCTGCAGCCGGAGCTCGCGGGGCGGACGCCGGCCGACGTCGAGCGGTACACGGCGCTCAAGGCCCGCATCGGAAAGACCGGCCTGCGGAACTCGCTGCTGGTGGCGATCGCGCCCACCGCGACGATCGCGTCCATCGCGGGCTGCTACGAATGCATCGAGCCGCAGGTGTCGAACCTGTGGAAGCGCGAGACGTTGTCGGGCGACTTCTTGCAGGTCAACCGCTTCCTGGTCGATGACCTGAAGGCGCTGGGGTTGTGGACGGACGCCACGCGCGCGGCCCTGAAGCAGGCGAACGGCTCCGTGCAGCGGTTGCCGGGACTGTCGGACGAAGCGCGGGCGCTCTATCGCACGGCGTGGGAGCTGCCGATGCGGGCGCTCATCGACATGGCGGCCGATCGCGGGGCCTTCATCGATCAGGGGCAATCGCTGAACCTGTTCATCGAGAGCCCCAGCGTCGGCGCGCTCTCGGCGATGTACTTTCACGCCTGGAAGCGCGGCCTCAAGACCACCTACTACCTTCGTTCGCGTCCGGCGACGGAGATCGCCAAGACCACGACGATGACCACGACGATGGCTCAGACGGCGGCTGCCGATGCGGTCGCCGCGGACCCGGCGGCGGCGGTGGCGTGCTCGCTCGAGAACCCGGGCACATGCGAGGCGTGTCAGTAGCCATGCTGCTCGAACCCGGGTTGAAGCTGACGCTGCGGCCCATGGCTTACCCGCAGTTCTTCGACATGTACCGCGACGCCATCAAGAACACCTGGACGGTGGAGGAGGTCGATTTCTCTACGGACGTCCGCGATCTGCGCGAGCGG
The DNA here is from genome assembly GCA_964443975.1 of uncultured Myxococcales bacterium. GTDB lineage: Bacteria > Myxococcota_A > Polyangia > Fen-1088 > Fen-1088 > DASYCK01. The sequence continues at coordinate 18,045 of CAYUFS010000029.1, forward strand.
ATGTCGGCGGCGGACCGGCACCTCATCGAGCGGCTGATCGCGTTCTTCGCCACGGGGGACTCGATTGTCGCCAACAACCTGGTGCTGAACCTGTACCGCCACGTGAACGCGCCCGAGGCGCGCCTCTATCTGTCGCGACAGCTGTACGAGGAGGCGCTGCACGTGCAGTTCTACCTGACGCTGCTCGACACCTATGTCCCCGACGCCGGCGCGCGCGCGCAGGCGTTCGCCGCCGTGGACAACATCCCGTCGATCCGGCGGAAGGCTGCGTTCTGTCTGAAGTGGATCGACTCGATCCAGACGCTCGACCAGCTGCGGACGCGCGCCGATCGCCGCCGCTTCATGCTGAACCTGGTCTGCTTCGCCGCGTGCGTCGAGGGCCTGTTCTTCTTCGCGGCGTTCGCCTACGTGTACTTCCTGCGATCGCGCGGCCTGCTGCACGGTCTGGCGGGCGGGACGAATTGGGTCTTCCGCGACGAGAGCGCGCACATGGCCTTCGCCTTCGAGGTGGTTCGCACGGCGCGCGCCGAGGAGCCCGACCTGTTCGACGACGCGCTGGTGGCGAACGTGCACGAGATGCTCGACGAGGCGATCGCCTGCGAGGCGCAATTCGCCGAGGACCTGCTCTCGGGCGGCGTCGCCGGCTTGTCAGCGCGGGACATGCGCCAGTATCTGGAGTACGTCGCGGATCAGCGGCTAGCGGCGCTCGGCCTGCCGCCGGTCTACGACGCCCGCAACCCGTTCCCCTTCATGGACCTGCAGGACGTCCAGGAGGTCGCGAACTTCTTCGAGCGGCGGGTGTCCGCGTACCAGGTCGGTGTCACCGGAGAGGTCGCCCTCGACGCCGCGTTTTGACGGGTCGAGCATTCGCGCTCCTCCGGCTTGCCATGGTGCCGCCTCCGCCCCCAGGACCCGAATGTTGATGGATCGGCTCTTGACACGTTCGAGGCCGCTCGTTAGGGTACTGCGCAAATGTCTAGTCCTCCGCGAGAGCGAATCAGGGCGGCGCTGCTGGCGATCGGTGACGAGGTTCTTCGCGGGGAGGTGGCGAACGGGAACGCCGCCTTTCTGTCCGAGCGCCTCTTCGAGCTTGGCGTGGACATCGTCGAACAGGTCGTCGTGTCCGACGATCCGGCCGCCATTCGCGGGGTGTTGCTTCGCCTCAGACCGGTGTGCGACGTCGTCGTCGCGACGGGAGGCCTCGGGCCCACCGAGGACGATCGAACGGTGGACGTCGTGTCCGACCTGCTCGGCGTCGAGAGTCAGGCTCATGGTCCGTCGCTCGAGGCGATGAAGCAGCGGTTCTCGACGCATGGCTTCGAGCTGACGCCCAACAACCTGCGCCAGGTGCGGGTGCCGGCTGGGGCGGAAGCCATGCCCAACGCGGCCGGCATAGCGCCTGGCTTTTGCATCAACCTGGGCGGTGCCGACGGGTATTTCTTGCCAGGCGTCCCCCGCGAGATGCAGAAGATCTTCGCCGACCACGTGGCGCCCCGGCTGACCCGGAAGCTGGCAGAGACCTCGGTCGGACCGCGCGCGGTGCGGACGTGGCACGTCTACGGGATGGGCGAATCGCACATCGACCACCGCCTGGCGGGTTTGCTCGACAACGTCCCTGACGCCACGCTGCACTTTCGTACCGCGTCGCCGGAGAATCACGTGAAGGTGATCGTGCGGAACCCGGATCCGGTTCGCGCCAAGGAGATCCTGGAGAAGGTCGACGCCGATCTGCGCAAGCGCATCGGCCCCGGCATCTACGGCATCGACGACGACACGTTTCCCGCGGCGGTGGGCCGCGCGCTGGCGGCGCACCCGGCGACGGTGGCGCTGGCCGAGTCCTGCACGGGTGGCTTCGCCGGCGAGTTGTTGACGTCGGTGCCCGGCTCGAGCGCGTATTTCCTCGGGGGCGTCATGGCGTACTCCGACGACATGAAGCGGCAGCTCTTGAGCGTGAAGCCCGAGACCATTGCCACGTTCGGCGCGGTCAGCGAGCCCTGCGCGCGCGAGATGGCCGAGGGGGCGCAGAAGTTGTGTAGCTCGACGCTGGCGGTCGGGATCACGGGGATCGCGGGCCCCGGTGGCGCGACACCCGAGAAGCCGGTGGGGACGGTGTGCTTCGCCTGCGTCGGTCCGGGCACGCCGCGGCTGGCGACGAAGCTCTTCGCGGGGAACCGCGAGCAGGTGCGGCGCGCCGCCGCCTATTTCGGGCTGGACATGGCGCGCCGTTACTTCGACAACCGGAAGGCGCGATGAGGGAGGCCCCGATCGGGGTCCATGGACCGGGCAACGTGGTTGCCGGCGCCGTGGACGGAGGCACCGCAAAGGTGAGGAGCTTCGTGGCGCTGCCCTTACCTCCGTCCCTTCAGACGGAGCTCCTGGGCGCGGCGAAGGGTCTCTCTGCAGACCTGCCCACCGTGAAGTGGTCGCGCAAGGTCGAGAACCTGCACGTCACCCTGAAGTTCCTGGGTGACGTCGCCGTGGACCATCTGGCGAAGCTAGCGGCCGCTCTCCTCGAGGAGGGTGTTCTCGGCAGGACCTTCCAGGCGACGGTGCGAGGCTTCGGCGCTTTTCCCGATGCGCGCCAGGCGACCACAATCTGGGCGGGCGTCGAGGCCGACGACGGCCGGCTCCAGGAGCTCGCCGACGTGATGGAGCGGGTGGGGGAGCGCCTCGGTCTGTGGCGGACGGATCGCTCCGAGCCGCGCCGGCCGTTTCGGCCGCACATCACCGTGGGGCGTTGCAAACAGGGCGTGGACGCGCGCCGGGCACTCGAGCCCCTGCGATCGCGTGGCTTCGGCACGTTTCCGGTGGCGGCGCTCGATGTGTACGAGAGTCGGCTCGGGCGTGAGGGCTCGACGTACGTGCTTCGGGGGCGGGCGCCGCTGCTTCAGTGAATTCGAGGACCTCGAAAGGGGCCCTTCTCGATATCCCAAAACGGACAACGGAGGACACGATGGCCACGACGGACAAGGGTGAAAGCACGAAGGCAGAGGCGAAAGCCGACGTGAAGTTGGCTGCGGTGCCGGCGACGTCGCCGGTCGTCGCCCCCGCGCCGCCGCGCGCGCGCGATGCTCAGCGAGACAAGGCCATCGATCTGGCGGTGTCCACGATCGAGAAGCAGTTCGGCAAGGGCAGCATCATGCGCCTGGGAGAAGACGCCACGGCGCCCGAGGTGCTGGTGGTGCCGACCGGGTCGTTGGGCCTCGACATCGCGCTCGGGGTCGGAGGATTGCCCCGGGGGCGCGTCATCGAGGTCTACGGCCCGGAGTCGTCAGGCAAGACGACGCTGGCGCTGCACGCCGTGGGCGAGGCGCAGAAGCTGGGCGGCATCTGCGCGTTCGTGGATGCCGAGCACGCGCTCGACGTCGGATACGCCCGGAAGCTGGGCGTGCGTACGGACGACCTGCTGGTCTCGCAGCCTGACTGCGGGGAGCAGGCGCTGGAGATCACCGAGATGCTGGTCCGCTCCGGAGCGGTGGACGTGATCGTGGTCGATTCCGTGGCCGCCCTGACGCCGCGGGCCGAGCTGGAAGGCGAGATGGGCGACGCCCACGTGGGCTTGCAGGCGAGGTTGATGAGCCAGGCGCTGCGAAAGCTGACGGGCACCATCTCCAAGTCGAACACCCTCGTCATCTTCATCAACCAGATCCGCATGAAGATCGGCGTGATGTTCGGGAACCCCGAGACCACCACGGGCGGCAACGCGCTGAAGTTCTATTCGAGCGTTCGGCTCGACATCCGTCGTGTCGGCGCGCTGAAGGACGGCGAGAAGGTCGTCGGCAACCGCACGCGCGTGAAGGTGGTGAAGAACAAGCTGGCTGCGCCGTTCAAGGAGGTCGAGTTCGACATCCTCTACGGAGAGGGCATCAGCCGCGAGGGCGACCTCGTCGATCTCGGCGCCGAGTGCGGCGCCGTGGAAAAGTCTGGCGCCTGGTTCGGCTTCGAGGGCGAGCGCATCGGGCAGGGCCGCGAAAACGCGAAGCAGTTTCTCCGCGATCACCCCGACATGGCGCGCCGCCTGGAGGTGAAGGTGCTCGCCCACCACGGCGTCAAGCGCCAGGCTGAAGGCGGCGGGGGCGCGGCGGCGGGCGGCGGAAGCAACGGCGCCTCCGGCGGCACCGTGCATGCTCTCATGACCCCGCAGCCCAAGCCAGCCTCGGAGAAGCGGGGCAGGTAGCCAAACGCTCCGGCGGCTCGACGGAGCGGATCGGACGGGGCGGCTCGATCTTATCGCGTGGCGGCTTCTCGCGTGGCGGAATCCCCGCAGGAACGCTAGACTGCGAAGACGATGGCTTCCGCCAAGAAGAGCCCCCCCGAGGGTCCGGTCGAGGTTCCCGAGATTATCTCGATCCTCCCGCTGCGAAACTCGGTTCTGTTCCCTGGATCGATCATCCCTATCGACGTTGGCCGCAAGAAGTCGGTTCGCCTGGTCGAGGAGGCCATCTCGAAGGAGCGGCCGGTCATCGGCATCGTCACCCAGCGTGATGCCCGCACGGAGGAGCCGGGGCCGGGCGACCTCTACAGCGTGGGGTGCGCGGCCCGCATCCTGAAGGTCATCAAGCTGGCCAAGGACAACTTCTCCGTGATCCTGCAAGGGGTCTCCCGGATTCGCGTGCTCGAAGGCACGGGGGTCGAGCCGTTCATGACCGCGCGGGTGCAGCCGCTGCCCGATCAGCCGAGCGGCGAGGTCGAGTTGGACGCGCTGGTGATGAACCTCAAGGACGTCGCCAAGCGGGTGATCAAGCTGATGCCGGAGTTGCCTAAGGAGGCTTCGGCGCTGGTCGACAGCGTGACGGAGCCAGGGCAGCTCGCCGACCTCATCACGTCGAACCTGGACGTTCAGGTCGACGAGAAGCAGGACGTCCTGGAGACCTTCGATCTGAAGACCCGGGTCCGCAAGGTGCTGCAGTTCCTGTCGCGCCAGCACGAGGTGCTGAAGGTGCGCGAGAAGATCAACAGCCAGGTCCAGGAAGAGATGGGCCGCAACCAGCGCGAGTACGTCCTGCGCCAACAGCTGAAGGCGATCAAGGAGGAGCTGGGCGAGATCGACGAGTCAGGCGGCGATCTGGACGATTTCCGCGAGAAGATCCTGACCGCCAAGATGCCCGCCGACGTCGAGAAGGTGGCGACGAAGCAGCTGGAGCGTTTGAAGGTGATGCAGCCGTCCTCGGCGGAGTACACCGTGACGCGGACGTACCTCGAGTGGTTGGTCGAGCTGCCGTGGTCGGTCACGACCGAGGACAAGCTCGACATCCAGGCGGCGCGCGACATCCTGAACAGCGACCACTACGACCTCGAGAAGGTGAAGAAGCGCATCCTCGAGTACCTGGCGGTGCGCAAGCTGAAGGCCGACAAGAAGGGCCCGATCCTTTGCCTGGTCGGCCCGCCCGGCGTCGGGAAGACGTCGCTCGGCCGGTCGATCGCCCGATCGCTCGGACGCAAGTTCATCCGCATCTCGCTCGGCGGCGTGCGCGACGAGGCCGAGATTCGCGGCCACCGCCGCACTTACGTGGGCTCCCTGCCAGGGCGGCTGATCCAGGGCATGAAGAAGGCGGGCTCGAACAACCCGGTCTTCATGCTGGACGAGCTCGATAAGCTGGGACACGACTTCCGTGGCGACCCGGCAGCGGCGTTGCTGGAGGTGCTCGATCCCGAGCAGAACCACACGTTCTCGGACCACTACCTCGAGGTGCCCTTCGATCTCTCCAAGGTCATGTTCGTGGCAACCGCGAACATCATGGATCCGATTCCGCCGGCCTTGCGCGATCGGCTCGAGGTGCTCGAGCTCCCGGGTTACACACGCGAGGAGAAGCTGAACATCTCGCGGCAGTTCCTGATCCCGAAGCAGCTCGAGGAGCACGGGCTGTCCAAGGACAAGATCCTCTTCGACGACGCCGCGGTGGCCGAGGTGATCGACAGCTACACGCGCGAGGCGGGGGTGCGAAACCTGGAGCGGGAGATGGCGAACGTCATCCGGGCGATCGCCGTGCTGGTCGCGGAGGGGAAGTCAGCCGAGATCGAGCGCATCACGACCCAGCGGATCGCGGACTTCCTGGGGCCCGCGAAGCACATGTCCGAGGTGGCGGATCGCACCGCCGAGCCGGGCGTCGCGACGGGCCTCGCCTGGACCCCCGTCGGTGGTGACATCCTGTTCATCGAGGCGACGAAGATGAACGGGAAGGGCCAGCTGGTGCTGACCGGTCAGCTCGGCGACGTGATGAAGGAGTCGGCGCAGGCGGCGCTGTCCTTCATTCGCGCGCGCGCGAAGTGGCTTGGGCTGGACGACAACTTCCTCGAGAAGATCGACATTCACGTGCACATTCCTGCGGGCGCCATCCCCAAGGATGGTCCCTCGGCCGGTGTGACGATGTTCGTGGCGATGGCGTCGATGCTGACGGGCAAGCCGATTCGCAGCGACGTGGCGATGACGGGCGAGATCACCCTGCGGGGGCTCGTGCTGCCGGTGGGCGGCATAAAGGAGAAGTTCCTCGCGGCTCACCGCGCCGGCATCAAGCGGGTCATCCTTCCCGAGCGGAATCGCAAGGACGTGGTCGAGATCCCCGAGCAGCCCCGCAAGGAGATCGAGATCATTTACGTCAAGCGCATGGACGAGCTGCTGTCGCTGGCGCTCACCGAGATGCCGAAGCTGGGCCTCGGCGCGGCGGCGCCGCCGCCGCCGGTCGCTCCCGCCGCGCCTCCCGCGGCCTGAGGGCCACGTCGCACTGCTGACCTGACTGTGTGGCGGCGGTCGTGTGAAGCCGCCGCCGTCAGGTGAACGCCGGCGTGTCCTTCTCCGGGATGGCGAACACGCGGCGAAAGAATCCGTGGCCGAGGTAGATGAGCGGAGTCAGGAGCACCGCCATCACCAGCTTCCCCACGTAGTTGTTCGCGGCGTTGCCCACGATGAAGCCCACCGGCTTCGTTCCCACCAGGAACACGAAGCTGACCGACAGGCTATCGACGATCTGCGAGAGCACGGTGGAGCCCGTCGAGCGCAGCCACAACAGGCGGTGGCCGGTCACCCGGCGCAGGACCTGGAAGATGGAGATGTCGAGGAGCTGGCCGATGATGTAGGCGGTCAGCGAGGCGACGTAGAGCCGCGACGAGGTCCCGAACGCACCGCGGAAGACGGCGTCGGGGATCGGCGAATCGGGGCTGGTGGGCAGCGCCAGCGCGATGTTGATGACGGTCCAGACGAAGATGGCCGCGACCAGGCCTGCGTAGGTCAGGCGCCGCGCCCCATGGGTGCCGTAAAACTCGTTCACCACGTCGGTCAGCACGAACGTCAGGGGGAATGGGATGATGCCCGCCGAGAAGTTCCGACCGAACAGCACGAAGAACTTGCCTCCCACGAAATCACCCGTGATCAGCGCCGCCACGAAGAAGGCGGTGAGAAAGATGAACACCCGCTGCTTTCGATCCATCAAGCCTCCGTTCTGGTGCGAGCTAGGGTACTAGGGTCGAGGACGCACCTTAACATTCCGCCGTCCGACCCCGGCGCGCTCAAAAAAACGGGAACGAGGTGACCCAGTAGTAGTCGGTCACGCCGCCCTTCGCGAGGCCCTTGGCGACCCCGAATTGCAGCAACGTCTCGAAGTAGTAGCCGAGCTTGAACGCGAGGCGGAGCTCGCCGCCCACCCCCGTCCGCCAGCCGTGGCGGCTGAAGTCGCCGCTGAACGCGTTGCCGACGTCGGTGAAGAACGCGACGTGGACCTGCCGCAGGTACAGCGGAAAGGTCGAGTAGCCCTTCTCGATCAGCAAGAGGGGAAGCCGGTACTCCGCCGAGAGCAGGTGGTACTGGTTGCCCTGAACCGCGTTGACGGGGTAGCCGCGCAGGAACAGGCAACACTGCCGCCGCTGGTAGAACAGCGCGCGCACGAGATCCTGCTGCTGGAAGCCTCCGAGACCGTAGTAGCCCTGGTGATCACCGACGCTGACGCCGCCCGCGTACAGCAGCGCGAAGACCTGGAGGCGCGCCCACGGCATCGTGGTGTATTCGCGCCAGCTCCAGTCCGCCGAGAGGGTGTGGTACTTCCCGCCCAGGCTGGGGTCTGCGATACCCAGGTTGAGTCCCAGCGTGCGGCCCTCCTGGCTGCTGATCGACCGGGTCCAGGCGTGGGCGTTGGAATAACTCCAGCCGACGTTGACGCTGGCGTCGGGTCCGGTCTGCGGCGGGATGGTGATCCCGCCGGTTGGATCGGCGACGGGGAAGGGATCGGCCGGGCCGTAGTCGCTCCGCGTGTAGGAAAACGACAGATCCCCCTGCGCGTCGGCGCGCCGCAAGACGGGCAGCGAGACGCTCCCCGCCGCGACGACCGCGTGTTGCCGGTAGGACCTGTATTGTCCGTCGACGATGAGGCTGTTGTTCTGCGTCGCCGCGGCGCGCGTCAGGCCGAACCCGAACAGCGGCCAGAAGCGCGCGTAGCTGTAGCTGAGGGCCAGCGAGGGATCGGCCGCGGTGGGGATCTGGGCGGTCATGTTGATGTTGTGGATGGCGACGGGGTCCGCCATCCCGAGGGTGAACGTCAGCGCCGAGCCCAGGCCCAGGTCGTTGCGCGAGATCGTGGGAACCCCCCAGTGATGGGGGTAGAGGTAGCGCCAGGGCTGGTAATTCGACTCGTGCGTCGGAACACCTCCCGCCGGGGCGGCGATCACGGGCGCGTCGTCGCGCACGTTGACGAATGGCTCGGCGAGGCGCCAGAGCGCCGGCGTGTACGGGACCGAATAGAGGTCGTAGCCCGCCGCGGAGAAGCCGGTGAAGACCAGCGTCTGCAGGTCCGGCGAGACCGTCGGCTGGAACGCGCCGCCGAGCACGTTCGTGACCTGATAGATCCGTCCGCTCGCCAGCTCGTACGCGAAGATGTTGTAGATGCCGGTGCGGTCGGAGGACCACAGCACGTAGCGGCCGTCCGGGGAGAACCGGGGCTCGATGTCGAGCGCGCGGTCAACCCACAGCGCCCGATCCGTTCGCGTCGCGAGGTCGAAGAGGTGAATGTCGTGAAATCCTCCCGGCTTGAAGCGGGAGTACGCGATCTGCTTTCCGTCGGGCGACCAGGCGGGTGAGTAGGCGATCTCGCCGGCCTGGTTGTGCAGCAGCACGTCGGGCGCGCCACCCTCGATCGGGACCACCGCCAGCTCTTCGGTGCCGGTGCGCGTCCCGATGGTGCAGGCGATGCGCTTTCCGTCGGGGGATACGTCGGGCTGATGGGCGCGCCGGCCCCGCGTCAACTGGCGGAGCTCGCCGCTCGCGAAGTCGAGGTGGAACAAGTCGTCCCACGACGCGGTGTCGTTACCCCCCACGCGTCTCGGCAGCGGCACGGGCGCCACCTGGACGAACACCATCCCTCGCCCGTCCGGGGTGGGGGAGGCCACGCCGGCCGAGTGAGCCTCCCACAGCTCGCGGCTCTGCCTCGTGCGTGGGTCGAAGAGGACATAGGCCGGGTGCTGGAAGCTCGTCGCCCGCAAGTAAACGACCCCGCGCCCGTCTGCGAAGTAGTGCGGAGAGGGCCCCGGGCTGGGCGCGCCACCGACCGCGCCCTCTCCGTCGAGCGTCAGGCGCGTGGCCACGGTGAGGCCCTTGCGACCCACCTCGTCGGCTTGCAGCGCGTATCGTCGCTTCAACAGCGCGACCCAATCGTCCCACAGCTGATCGTAGCGCTCCCCGTAGACCTCCCGCGCGACCCTGTTCAGGCCGAACGGCAGCAGCCGGCGCGCGTAGCGGTGGGACAGCTCGGCGAGCTTCTCGGGACCGAAGCGGTCCTCGAGGTACTTGAGGAAGTGCGATCCGTACAGGTAGGCGGCCTCGCCTTGGGGAAACGCCAGGGGACCGTTCGAGACGGCGTCGATACCGTGAAAACGATCCTCGAGGATCGCCGATCGGAGGTACATGTCGTAGAGCGAGTTCCTGATGCGACCGGCGGTCGTGACGCGCGATTCGTTGAGGACGGCGAGACCCTCGATGAACCAGTTCGGCTGCACCAGGTTCGGCGCCAGGATCTTGCCGAACACGGTGTCGACGAGGCGAGGCAGCCCCAGGATGGTGTCGAGGTGCACCACGTGGGTCAGCTCGTGGGAGATGAGGACGTTGAGCCAATCATCGAAGTCGTTCAGGCTGAACAGGGGCTCCGGAGGCACGCCGTAGGCGTAGATGTAGTTGCTCGGCAGCGAGCTCGCGTAGCCGTTCGCGCTGTCGGTGGCGTCGACCAGCGAGATGTCGATCCGCCCGTTCGGCACCCACCTCAGGTAGAGCGTCAGGCTCGCGAACGCCCGCTCCGCCAGGACGGTGGCGCGCTCGGCCAGCTGCCGCTCCGCCTCGTAAAAATGAATGCGGAAGTGCGGCGTCTCCAGCGTCCGCCAGTAGACGATGGGCGCTGGCGCGGGCGCGTCCTCGTCGGCGTCGTCCGCGCGGGCGGCGCCCGCCGTCAAGACGGCGGCAATTCCCGTCGCCAGCAGCACGCGACCGAAGCTGGCACGAGGCATTCGCGCGATTGTAACCGGACGTGGCGCGGTGCCAACGGTCGGGTGGATCACGGAGCCGGGAGAAAGTCCGCGAGCGGGATGTGGGCCGCCCAGATGCCGTCCTGGGACGAGGCCGTGCGGCCGCGGACCGTGTAGGCGACGACCAGCTCAGTGGCGTCCGCCGGCGGGGTGGCCCAAGACGCGCGGAAGTCGACCACGCCGCGTGACACCAGCCGGACCTCGCCCGTGTCGATGTTGACGACGTTCAGCGAGTAGGAGCCGTCCTGCTCCAGATCGGCGTCGGCCAGGAGGACCCACGTGGGCGAAAGCCACGCCCATGAGCCGCGCGTGTCCCAGCGAACGCGATCGGCGATGGGGTGCTCGGTCGCTGGAATGGTGGACAGATCCAGCCAGGAAAGGGTGTAGCCGTCGGTGTTGGAGTGCCACAGCAGCAAGTGCCGTTCGTCGTGAAACTCGATGTTGAAGAAGTAAGCCCCGGCCAGCGACACCTGCGGTGCGCCGCCGTCCGGGTCGGCCACGTAGAGCGTCGACGCGCCCCCGGGCGCGACCTCCAGCATGGCCAGTCGATCGCCGGCGGGTGAAAACAACGCCTGACGGATCAGGTTCGTCCCGGTCGCGACCAGATGGCACTCCGTGCCTGCCGTTCCCTCGATCAGCCTCCACTGGCCTGGGCTGGCCGTGGTCTGCGACGACGACTGCGCGACGCTGGCGAAGCGTCCTGCGTTCGGCGCCCACGCGGTGACGCCCAGGTCGCTGGTGCCGCCATCCACGGGGACGACACAGCTCGCGGCGTGCTCCGCGCCGACGTGCCAGGTATACATCCGCCGCTGCAGGGGCGAGAGGGCCGTCGTCCAGAATGAGTCAGCGCCCCCGGGCGCGAGCTGCAAGACGTCAAGCAGCTGCTCTCCCAGCGATCCCGGGAGCTGAGCCTCGCGGGTGTCGTCGAGAAAGCGCATGAACCCACCGTTCGAGCCGTCGGCGAAGACGCGGTTGTAAAACAGCAGGCAGGCGGGCGGCGGGAGCGTGCCGGCGACATCGGGACAGTAGATCGCGGGCTGCGCGTTTGTCGGCGAGAGCTTGGCGGGACCTGCGTTCGGCGTCGAGCCATCGTCCGCGGTGACGGTGATGTGCGCCCCCAGCAGGCTGGGCACGAGCTCGAGGGGGGCGCTGCCATCGAAGGGAAAGCGCGTCAAGCTCTGCGTGTCGCCCGTTGGCGCCGTCAGTGCCACGAAGCCGAGGTGGTCCCGGCCCACGACCCGCCGCACGGAATCCGGGAGGGGCGCGATGGCCTCTGGCTGACCAGCCCAGGGTGTGTACTTGCCGGCGGTGCCGTCCTTCGCCGGCCGTCCCACCAGGATCGCGTCCGAGCGGGTGGCCCCCAGCGAGGCGCCGAGTAGCGGGATGTACTGAATCATCACGTTTGCGATGTCGAGCGAAGTGTCGTTCACCTCGTCGAGGAACGTCAGCGTGGCCGGGGGTAGGGACGGCAAGGCCAGGTCGGGCGGGATGTCGGCGTCCGAAGCGAAGTGCGCCATCACCAGCGTTCGTCCGTCGCCTTGCTTGGCGGGCAGCAACACCGCGCTCATCACGCCGACCGCGATGGGGAGCTCGAGACCGGTGTTGAGGTTCAGCAGCGAGCGATCGTAGGGCTGACTGGACCCGCTCGGCGCAATCAGGCCCGGGATGGCTCGCGCGAGATAGATGGCGTCGGTGTCGACGAAGAAGCTCCGCAGACCCAGCGTCGAATCCCGAACGCGCATGATCTGCTCCGAGCCAAAGCCGCGCTGGGACGTGTCCGGGAGCGTGCAGCCCTGGAGCCCCGAGACGAGCCCGCAGCCGACGATCACAGCTAGCAGCCCCCGCTTCGTCAGCACGGGCCGAAGCATGCCACAAGCGGGGCCCCGCTCCACGTCCCGCGTCGTACACTAGAATTCACCGTGGACACCGATGGTGGGGAGGGCCACGCGGAGCTGCGACGGCCGCGGTCCGTGTGAGGTGGCGACGTACTCGACCAGCTGCGTGTTGACGGTTGCGTTCGCGAAATCGGCGAACAGATCCATGATGAACCGATCGAAGACGAACCGTCGCTCGGCGCGCAGGTCGATCTGGTAGTAGTCGGGGAGCTCGACCCTCCCGACCCGGGGGGGTGGGGGCAGGGCAGCCTCTCGCCCTGAGTTGTAGTGAAATCGCGCGCCCAGGGTGGTGCGGGCACCGAGACGGTAGCTCATCACCAGGTTCAAGATATGGCGCTGATCCCAGTCCGAGCGCACCACGCCGTTCGTGCCGTTGCGGATGCTGCGAGACAGGGTGTAGCTGATCCAGCCGCTGAACCGGTGCGTCGCCGGCCGCCGAATCAGGGTTTCGACCCCGTACCCTAGACCGTCGTGAAGCACCAGGTAGTCTGGGCCGGTAAGGCTCAAGGACGTGTCTGGCTCCGTCAGGTCGGTGACCCGCATGCGCTGATAAAATCCCGTGACGTCCACGGTGCTGTCGTCGGGGAGGCGGACGCTCGCGCCCCCGGAGACGCTGTCCGAGCGCTGCAGGCCGATGCTCTTCAGCCCGAACGACTCGAACCCGGCGACGTTCACGGGCAGGCTCGGCATCTGCGAGAAGCGACCCAGGTTTGCCTTGAGCGTGAGGCGCGGCAACAGCAGCAGGTGCGCGTCCAACCGCGGCTCGAGCACGAAGCGCGACGTCCCTTCTTCGGCGAACATGTCAGCGCGGACACCCGGGCCGATGCTCAGACGATCGTTCGGCGAGAATCGCACCGCCGCGAAGGTCCCCTGCGACAGGGCGGGCCGCGACTTCGCGAGATCGCCGAGCGCATGGGTGGGATCAGGCTGGGCGCTGAAGTGCTGGTATTCGCCGTCGGCCCCCAGGTCGAGCTCGAAGGCGCGTCCAAGCGGGCGGGTCCACATCAGGCGCGGGGCCAGATCGAACGCCTTGACCGACAGGAGCGCCTGGGACAGCGTCGAGTTCGCCAGGTCGTAGCCCCCCGTGACGCCCGCGATGAACCGGCCACCCGCGAGGCCGCCGGCCCATCGCACGTCCAACCGATGAAATTGCAGCCGCGCGGTCTGGGTGGCCGATCCCGAGATCAAGCCGGGGCCTGTCCAGTCGAGGCGGTCCAAGGAGCCGAAGGCGAACACGGTGAGCCGGCCAGGGCCGAGCGTGTGGTCGATCCTCAGCTGGTAGTCCCGGTAGTTCACCACCGTGTTTTGATCGAACAGTGACAGCAGCGGCCCCGTGTAGGAGTAGCGACCAGCGGCCGCCACCATGCCGCGCCCGTCGTCGAACGGCACCGTGACGATTCCCCGCGACTCGTAAAGTGACGCGTCCGCCGCGACGTGCACGCGATCGATGGGGGGACGCTCGGTGCGGATCGCGACGATCCCCGAGATGTAGCGCCCGAAGTTCTCCGGGTAGGCGCCCGGAAAGAAGTCCAGCCCGGCGATGAGGTTGGGGGCGACGATCGACGGCCCGAGCGCGAGGTGAAACGCGGCGGGCACGCGAATCCCGTCGATGAAGAAGCCAGTGTTCCCAGGGTTCGACCCGCGCACGACGAACAGCGCCGCCGGCCAGACCACCTGCGACACGCCCGGCAACGAAGCCAACACGCGCAGCGGATCGCCCGACGTGCCGGCTGTTTGCCGGGCCTCCTCGGCGTCGACCGTCACCCGCGGGGATCCGGTGCGCTTCGAGCGGACGTCGGATTGGTAGCGCTCGCCACCCGTGTCGGGATCGAGCCGGAGGATCAGCTGGGTGTCATGGCCCTCCGCGACGTCGAGACGGATCCGGAGGATCGCGTGCGCCGGGAGCTGCGCCACCAGGTCGTGCGAACCCTGGGGCAGCGACAGGGTCAGGCGTCCGTCCGCGTCCGTCTCACCCGCCGGCGTCGCGTCGACGGCGATGGCGGTGGCGGCGAGGGGGCGTCGCGAGCCCCTCTCGAGCACGAGGAGCGCCAGGGGAAATTGCGGCGCTGGCGGCGGCGGCCGTGGCACCGCTGCGCCAGGGCCGGCGGCCGGGGCCGGGGGAGGCGGGGGCCGTGGCACCGACGACGGCGCCGGCAATCCCGGCTCTGCGCCCTGCCCTGGGCTGTGCACCCGATTCTCTTCGCGCGCCGCTTCGCTGGCCCCGCCAGCGCCAGCTTGTGGGGGGAGCGCTGGCGCGGATGGGGTCGGCAAGGCGCTGGCGTCGTCCGGACGGCCCCCGGCGCCGCCCCGGCCGACGCTCGGCTCGGGCGCGATGCTGGTGTTGCCGGTCGCGCCGGCGCCTCCCGTCTCGGCGGGGGTGGTTCGTGCGGGCGGGGCGAACGCCCAGGCGGATCGGGGCAAGGCTCCTGGCAGCCCCTCGACGTCCAGGACGACGGCCAGCGCGATCGCCAGCGCGATGCGGCCCGTACCCGCGCACGGCGACCGCAGGTCGCTCATCCGGTGGTCAGGTTGCGATATGCGCGCAGGTGCCGCAGCGCTGCTTCGTAGTGGCCCGCGAGATCATGCAGGCGGGCGGCGTTGAAGTGCGCATCGGCGTGCCGTGGATCGATCTTCGCCGCGGCCTCGTAGGTCTCGATGGCGGCCTCGGTCTTGGCGCTGTCTTCCAGCAGGACGCCGAGGTTGAAGAGCGCGGTGGCGTCCTCCGGCTGAAGCGCGATCGCCGCGCGATAGTGCTCCTCGGCTGCCGCCAGCTCGTGCTGATCGTGCAGCAAGCGGCCCAAGTTGACGTGGGCGGCGGCGTGGCTGGGACGAAGGCGCAGGACCTCCTCATAGGCGGCGCGGGCCGCCTCGGGCGCGCCCTCCTCCAGATCGCTCGCGAGCTGAAAGAAATCTTCGGCGGTCGGTTCAGCCTCCGCGCCGTCGCCGCCGCCCGGCCGGCGGGAGAAGATGTCCGGCGTCGGCTCCGCGGTAGCGGGGCGCGCCGAGTGGGTGTCAGCGAACGACATCAGCACCTGCCCCGAGTCAGCCCGCCAGGATCGCTCACCGTCGTGGACGACGACGTGACCGCCCTCGTTCTCGAGATGAACGCCGGTCAGCGGCTGCGACGTGGGCAAGATCCGCCGAAGCCGTCGCAGAGCATCCCTCACCCGGCGGGGCGGCAAGCGCTCCGTCACCAGCCCCTCCGCCGTCCGTAGCAGCAGCAGGTCCTGGAACGAGAACCGAAGCGCGCCGTCGTGACCGCGCTGAGGGCAAAGCAGGCCGGCCTTGACGTAGGCGCGCAGGCGCGAGGCCGTCAGACCCAACATCCCCGTCACGTCCTGCGTGCTGAATCCCGTGCTCACGGTCGGGCCGGATGATAGCCCGAAGGCCAGCCGCCCGCGCGTTTCAAGCCTGGGCCTTCCGCGGTCCCTTGCGGCCTCAGTGTTTTGCGGCGCGCTTGCGGGGCTCGGCCTTCGTCGCCGCCGGGGCGGCGCCGGCGCGGCGCGCGGGCCGTCGCGTGGCTATTCCTCCGTCCTGGGGCGGCTCGCTCGCGACCTGTCCGGGGGCCGCGCGCTCGGACTTCGCCCGGGCGCCGAGGCTCGCCTTCAACGCCTCCATCAGGTCGATGACACGCGCGGGCTCCGCGGTGGGGGCAGGCGCCGCGATCTCCTGACCTTGCACTTTGCGCTCGATGTCGGCCTGAATCCGCTTGCGGACGTCGTCCTCGTAGTCGGCGGGATTGAAGGTCTCGGTCGCGATTTGATCGACCAGCTGCTTCGCGAGATTCAGCTCTCCCTCCCGCACCGTCGCGTCACCGATCGGGATCTCCGAGATCGATCGGACCTCGTCGGCGTAGAGCAGCGTCTGCATGACGATTCCGGTGCCTCCCTGGGCCCCGTCAGCCGCCCGAAGCATCACGATGTATTGCTTGCCGCGCGCCGCATACCGGGCCACCGCGGCCCGCTTCGTCTCGCGCATGACCTCCGCCAGAAGCCTGTAGGCCTTCTCGCCGCCTTTCTCGGGCCCCAGGTAGTAGGCCTTGTCGAAGTAGACGGGATCGATGCGGTCGAGGGGAACGAACTGGGCGATGTCGATGGTCTGGGTGGCCTTCTCCTCCATCGCCTTCAGCTCCTCGTTCGTGAAGGTGACGTACTGATCCTTCGCGAACTCGTAGCCCTTCACCATCGCGTCACGCGGAACAATCTCGTTGTCGAGCGGGCACACGTACTGCTGCTTCACCCGCGTCCCACATTTGGCGTGCAGAAGATTGAACGAGACGCCGGCCGAGGCCTGCGTCGCGGAGTAGAGCTGCACGGGAATCGACACCAGGCCGAACGAGATCGTGCCGCCCGAGATTGCGCGTGCCATGTAGGGAATATAACCACAAGTTCATGATCGCGCAAAAAAACGCTGTCCCCCGCAAGACACGCCGCTGTCGGTGGCGGTGGGCCCGCGGCCGGCCAGGCGACCTGGCGCGCCTTCCGCCACGGGCTGGTAGTGTTGCGGTCTCCCCGATGTTTCATCTCCCCCCGACGATGGTGGCCCGCCGGTCCCCACCACGAGGTGCTCCTTGAATCGACGACATCCCTGCGTCCGTCCGTGCCTTGGCTCACGAGCGTTGCGCCGCGCGCGCTCGGTATTCGCGGTGCTCGCCGCCGGTGGGTGCTTGCTGGGCACGGGCGCCTGTTCGAATCCGAACTCCGGACTGCCGAGCAGGGACGGCAGCGGCGGGAACCAGGGCAATGGGTCGGGTGGTGCGGCGTCCGGCGGAAGAGTCGGAACCGGTGGGACAGGAACCGGCGGGATGACGAGCGGCGCCGGATCGGGGGGAACCGCCAGCGGCGGCATCGGCGTGACCGCGAGCGGAGGCAACGGCGCGACGACTGGGTCGGCCTCGGGCGGCGCATCTGGCAGCGGAGGAGGCGGCGGTGAGGTGAGCTCCGTCGGAGGACATCCCGGCACCGGCGGGGTTCAGGTGAACGGCTCTGGCGGCCAGGGCGCCGCGACCGCCGGATCGGGCGGGACGATGGGCACCGGGGCGGCCATGGGAAACGGCGGGCAGGGGATGGGCGGAATGGTCGGGGCCGCACCGAGTTGCCTCGATGGCAAGATGAACGGAACGGAGACCGGCGTGGATTGCGGCGGCACATGCCCGGCGTGCCCGAACTACAAGATCAACCCGCCGAACTTGAAGAACAACGCCCAGAGCGGCTGCGCAAACGGCGGGCAGGCGTTCATGTGCACCCGATCGATGGCGTTCAGCCCCGAGTTCAAGCAGGCGGCGATGGACGACTGGAGCTCGGGCGACCCCCCCTTCGTTTACGGCGTGGTCGGCCACGACAAGGACCAGGGCGCGCTCGACACGGAGTCGGGGAACACGTGTTGTCAGTGCTACCAGCTGGTGTTCGAATCGCCCAAGGATCCCGTCACCGGGCTGCCGACGCCGAAGCCGATGATCGTCCAGGCCTTCAACACGGCCGCCGGCGGCGCCAAGAACTTCGACATCTTCATGGCCAAGGGAGGCGAGGGGGCCAACACCGTCGGGTGCTCCCAGCAATACAGCCAATTTCCGAGCGTCGGCGAGACCAACAATGGCGGCATCCGGGCGCTCAACTTCTCGCAGCAGTGCGCGACGATGAACCAGTTCACGGCGGCCTCCATCTCCACTCAGATGTGCCAGGACCAGATCAACGCGCAATGCATGATGCTCCAATCCAGCGCGGCGTCCGTGCAGAGCGCCAGCCAGGGCTCGTGCATCGAGACGAATCAGCCCGGGAACCTCTATCATCTCAACTGGAACGTTCGCGCCAAGCGCATCGAGTGCCCGGCGAACCTGACCCGGGTGACAGGGTGCAAGTTGAACAGCCAGGGTTTGCCCCAGGCCGACCCGACCGCGAAGGACGCCGCGTCGGCCAGCAGCGGCTTCATGACCGGCTACAGCACCACGACCATGCAGGACTGCTGCAGGCCCACCTGCGCCTACGTGGGCAACAACAATGTCGCCCCCGGCACCGCCGACTCGTCCTACGGCTCCTTCTACAGCTGCGACAAGAGCGGCAATCCGATGTAACGCTGCCCGAGGGGCTATATCGCTGCCGCCGCCAGCGCCTGCTCCAGCTTGCTTGCCAGCTGCGGGCCCCGGCCGGCGTCCTCGTGTTTGAAATACACGTAGGCCTCCGACCACACGCTCTCCTGCTCCCGCAGCCAGCGCGCCCACGTCGCGACTCCCTGGTCGTCATAGTCGGTCCGGCGGAGGCGCAGGTAGCCCCAGCTCGCGGTGGGGACGGAGGGCGTCTGCAGGTCCTCCGCGTCCGCGATGCACAACGCAGCCCCGCGCGCCGAGAGGGCAGCGTACACGCCATCGTCGAACCAGGAGGCGTGCCGGAACTCGAACGCCGCCCGCGCTCCCGGTGGCAGCTGCGCCAAGAAATCGGTCAAGCGGGGCAGGTCCTTGCGCAAGAACGGCGGCAGCTGAAACAGCGACGGCCCCAGCTTGTCGCCCAGCGCAGCGACTGTCTTCCAGAAGTAGGCGGCGCTGTCCGCGGAGCCCGCCAGCTTTTGCCGATGCGTGATTTGCTGGGGCGCCTTCGGCGCGAACCGAAACCCTGGCGGGGTCGAGCTGGCCCACCCGGTAAGGGTTTCCGGCTTCGGCATCCGGTAGAAGGTGTTGTTGATCTCGACCGTCCGAAGCCGTTCGGCGTAGTGCCCCAACATGCGCGCCGGCGGTAGCTTCTCGGGGTAGAAGCTGCCGCGCCAGGCGGGGTAGCTGAATCCGCTCGTGCCTGTGAAGATTTCCATTTTTGATCCTTGTCGCCTCCTCGGGATATCATAGGGCGTGGCAAAAAGGCGATCGGTTCGACCAACCCATCCAGCCCGCCCGGAAGAGCGTTCCCGGGAAGACACGGACACCGACGCTGTTCTGCCGGCCTTCAACAAGCCGAAGCGGGACAAGCCCTATCTCATCGTGTTGGCTGGCAGCGCGATGGGCGTGATGCATCACATCGAGCGCGAGGTCACGGTGATCGGCCGGGGCGAGAAGGCAGACCTGCGGATCATCGACGACGGCATCTCGCGGGAGCACACCCGGGTGGTCCGCAAGGGCGACAAGATCTTCGTGGAGGACATGGGTTCGACGAACGGGACGTTCTGCAACGGCATCCGCCTGGCGAGCCAGGTGCTCGCCGAGGGTGACAAGATCATGATCGGCACCGGCACGATCCTGAAGTTCACCTATCACGACGAGATGGACGAGGTGTTCCAGCAGCACCTGACCGAGTCGGCGCTGCGGGATCCGCTGACGAAGATCTACAACCGGAAGTTCTTCCTCGATCGCGTCCAGAACGAATTCGGGTACGCCGACCGGCACCGCCTTCCGCTCGCCTTGCTGTTCCTCGACATCGACCGGTTCAAGAACATCAACGACACGTACGGTCACCCGGTGGGCGACGAGGTCCTGAAGGATCTGGCCGCGCTCATGGCGAAGTCGCTGCGCAGCGAGGACGTGCTGGCGCGCTACGGCGGGGAGGAGTTCGCGGTGATCTGCCGGGGCCTCGAGCTCGCCCGCGCGCAGACGCTGGCGGAGCGGATTCGCCGCGGCATCGAAGAGCACAAGTTCGAGGCGCGGGAGCGCATCATTCCCGTGACGGTGAGCATCGGCGTGGCGGCCTTCCCGGACGCGCGGGTGCGTAGCGCCGGCGATCTGATCGTCGTGGCCGACGAGACCATGTACGAAGCGAAGCGCTCGGGGCGTAACCGCGTTTGCGTGCAAGTCACGTCCTCGGCCGACGAGGAGACGACCGGAATCGTCGAGCGTCACTGAGGGCTCTAGCTAGAAGCTGACGGGCCGCTCCAGGGCGGCGCGCAGGCGGCGGAGGTAGTCGGCGCGCGGAATCTCGGTGGCGCCGATCGCCCGCAGGTGCGGCGTGGGGACCTGTGCGTCGAGCAGCACGAAGTCGCGGGCGCGCAGATGCTCGACCAGGAAGCTCACGGCCGCCTTCGAGGCGTCCGTGCGGCGGCGAAACATCGATTCACCGCCGAAGAACCCGCCCAACGTGACGCCGTAGAGGCCTCCGATCATCTCGTCACCCTCCCACACCTCCAGGCTGTGGGCGCGGCCGCGCCGGTGCAGCTCGACGTAAGATTCGATGAACTCCTCGCTGATCCAGGTCTCGGGGCGGTCCGGGGCGGGGGCCGCGCAGGCCCGCATGACGCCCTCGAAGTCACGGTCGATGGTGAACCGCCAGCCGTTTCTCCGGATGGCCTTGCCCACGCTGCGGTGGGGATGGAATGAACCGAGGTCGAAGATCGCGCGCGGATCGGGCGACCACCAGGTCACGGCCGGATCTGACGACCACGGAAAGATCCCCGATCGGTAGGCGCGGACCAGCGTATCGGGGTTCAGGTCACCGCCCACCGCGACGAGGCCCTCCGGCCATTCGTCACCCTCGCGCTCCGCCACGACCTCGCCCAGGCGTGGTGCCGGCCAATCCCCTTCAGCCATGCCGGAATGTTTACACGCGCCGACCCATTCGGCGAGGCGCCCAGGGCTGATATGCTCGAAATCGCTGGCCCGTCTTTCATTTCGAGCCGGCGAACGGCGCGATGAGCCTCGGCGACTACAACCGGAAGCGGAACTTT
Organism: uncultured Myxococcales bacterium; assembly: GCA_964443975.1. Lineage (GTDB taxonomy): Bacteria > Myxococcota_A > Polyangia > Fen-1088 > Fen-1088 > DASYCK01. The sequence continues at coordinate 39,074 of CAYUFS010000029.1, forward strand.
GGCGTCACCGCTGAGCCCCCTGGGCGCCCGGGCGCGACGGCGACCGGGCACAGCTTCGTCATTCAGAAACACGCGGCCCGCCGCCTGCACTACGATTTTCGCCTCGAGCTCGACGGGGCTTTGAAGAGCTGGTCGGTGCCCAAGGGTCCCAGCTTCGATCCGAGCGCGCGTCGATTGGCGGTCGCCGTGGAGGATCACCCCATCGACTACGGTGGGTTCGAGGGGATCATTCCTCAGGGCCAGTACGGGGGCGGCACCGTGCTGCTTTGGGATCGCGGGACCTGGAGCCCGGTGGGCGACGGCGCGGCGGGGCTGGCGGCCGGCCACCTGAAGTTCGATCTGTTCGGCGAAAAGCTCCGCGGCCGCTGGGCGTTGGTCCGGTTGAAGGCGCGCCCGAATCGCCGCGGGCGGGTTGGTGACGACGGCGACCGTAACTGGCTGCTCATCAAGGACCGCGACGCTCACGCCCGCCCGGAGGCGGAGTGGGACGTCACGGTGGCGCGGCCCGAGAGCGTGGCGAGCGGTCGCGATCTGGACGCGATCGCCGTGGCGTCGGACCGCGTGTGGCACTCCAAGACGCGGCTGTCCGAGGCCGCCGGGATCCCGGGTGCCCGCGCCATCGCGATGCCCGAGACGCTGGCGCCGGTGCGGGCGCGGCGGGCACGCGCCGCGCCCGAGGGAGATGCGTGGGTCCACGAGGTCGAGCTGGCCGGGGCCCGCGTGCAGGTTCGGGCGAACGGCGGCTATGTTCACCTGAGGGGGGCCGATGGTCGTGATCTCACCGACGACCTCCCGACGCTGGCGCAGGCCGCCAAGGCGTTGCCGCTCCACGATGCGATCATCGACGGCGTCGCCACGGCGCTCGGGCCCGACGGGCGGACGCGCGCGGACCTGCCAGCCACCGTGCTCTATCTCATCGACCTGCCGTATCTCGATGGGCACGATCTGACGCGGACGCCGCTCGTCGAGCGAAAGAAGGCGCTCTCGTCGCTGGTGAGCGGCGCGGATGGCGCGGGGGCTGGCGGCGTTCGCTTCGCGGACCACGTCGTCGGCCGCGGTCCGGAGACCTTTGCCGCCGCCTGCGCCCTGGGCGCGCCGGGCATCGTCTCGAAGCGTGGAGCGGGGCCTTACCGAACCGGGGCGAAGGTCGGCGGCGACTGGCGGGTGATTCGCTGCCCGGGCGCCTCGGAGGGGCAGGAGGGGAAGGGGAAGGGAAAGCGGAACGCGAAAGCCAGGGCCGCGCCTTCGCGTCACCTCCCCGCCGCGCGCGACACGGCGGGGCCCGCGCAGGTTCCTGGACAGAAACCGGCCGAGGTGCGCGTCGCGACGGTGAAGCTCACCCACCCGGAACGGATGCTCTACCCCGAGGCCGGCGTCACCAAGCTGGATCTGGCCCGGTACTACGAGGATGTCTCCCTGTTCATGCTCCCCCACCTCGTGGATCGGCCGCTCACCCTCGTCCGTTCTCCCGAGGGCATGGGAGGGCAACCCTTCTACGTCCGGCACGCGGGGCCGTGGGCGCCGCCCGAGCTGCGGCAGTTCAAGATCGCGTCCGGCACAGGCTCGGGCGTCACCATGATCGCCGAGGACGTGGCGGGCCTCGTCGCCCTGGCGCAGATGAACGTACTCGAGATTCATGCCTGGAACGCATGCGTGTCGAAGCTGGAGCATCCCGACCGCATGGTGTTCGACCTGGACCCGGGGCCCCAGGTGTCATGGGCCGCGATCGTCGCGGGCGCGCAAAAGATCCGCGCCATCCTGGAACAGTTCGAGCTGGCCAGCTTCGTGAAGACCACCGGGAGCAAGGGCCTGCACGTCGTGGTGCCGCTGACGCCGCACGCGGGATGGTCCGATACGCTGGCGTTCTCCCGCGACATCGCCCTGGCTATCGCGCGCGCCGAGCCGACGCGCTATTCGGCGGGCCTGGCGAAGGCGGGACGCGAGGACAAGATCTTCGTCGACTACCTGCGCAATCGGCGGGGCGCGACGTCGGTCAGCGTGTATTCGACGCGCGGTCGCCCGGCTGCCCCGGCCTCTGTCCCCATGGCCTGGGACGACCTGGGCTCGACCACCCGTTCGGACGCGTTCCATGTCACCGACCGGTCCGCGTGGCTGGGGAAGCGCCGCGCCGATCCCTGGGCGGCCTACGGGAGCACCCGCCAGAAGCTGACGGCGCGAGACCTGGCCGCCGCCGCGTCGGTGGCGCACGACCTGACGAAGGCGCGCCGCTGAGACAAACCCCACTTGGGAGCCCGAGCGGCGAGGACCTACATCGGAGACGATTTCGAGCCGATCGGGCATCGGGACTGCTTCAGGTCCCAACGGCGTGTGTCGATGGACGGAGCATGGGTTCGTTGGTGCTTTCCGTCGTGACGCTGTCGAGCGGCCTGGCGCTGGCGGCGCGGTCGATCCAATCCCCGGCTGGCTCGGGTTGGGGTGGTCCGCCGGTGGGTTTCTTCACCGGCCTCGCAATCTGCGCGGCGGGCGTGTTCATGTTGGTCCGTGGCCTCACGCGACGATCATCGGGGATGACGCGCGTCTCCGTGCACGCGACTGCGGGTGCATGGCGACGAAGCGGGGACGCGAGCGCGCTGCTCGAGGCACCCGACGGATCGGCCGACAGAGCTTGGGGGGCTGAATACGGTGGCGGAGGACGGATGGCCCGTCGCGGCTCCGAGCTTCGGGCCGCCGCGCGCGCCCTGCTGTTCTCCTGCGACGAGGACTCGCACAGGTCGGCGCGCACCAGGCGGGCCGTGCGCGCGGCCTGTCGTCGCGCGCATCTTCGCAGCGTGGGCCACCACCACGAGCCGCAGCGCCGCCGGGTCCGCCCGCGCCCGCGCCTGTTCACCTGAATTCGAACACCGCTCCGATCACGGAGCGCCCGCTGGTAGGATTGGTTTCGTGCCGCCGTTCGGACGCCACGAGAGCCAAGCGACGCAAGCGGACCGCGATCAGGCCTCTTCGCTCTCCGTCGCGCTGGAGCGGGCGCTGCTCGCGCAGCTCGGCCACACCTGGGCCGAGATCAACCAGAATCACTTTCGCGGCCGCCTTCGCCGCCCGGTGATCGCGCTGTCGGACACCGAGCGGCGACTCGGCGCATGGAGCGGCCACACCCGGACGCTGTCGCTGTCGCGGGAGCTCGTCCTCGATCGCTCGTGGATGGTCGTGCGCGAGGTGCTGAAGCACGAGATGGCCCACCAGTTCGTGGACGAGGTGCTCGGGGTGCGGGACCAGTCGGCCCACGGTCCAGCGTTCGAATCGGTCTGCCGGCAGCACGGGTTCGACGCTTCGGCGACGGGGATTCCCGAGCTGGGGCCGGGGGCCTCCGGGTTGGGGGGCGGCAGTCCGATCCTGCGTCGCATCGCCCGGTTGCTGGCGCTCGCGGACAGCCCGAACGTTCACGAGGCCGAGGCGGCCATGCGCGCCGCACAACGACTGATGCTGAAGCACAACCTCGACCACGCGGCCACCGCCGTCCGGGAGGGGTTCACGTTTCGCCAGGTCGGGACGCCGAGCGGCCGGGTGTCGGCGGCCGAACACGTGCTGGCGGGCATCCTGGCCCGACACTTCTTCGTCGAGGCGATCTGGGTGCCTTCCTATCTGCCTCGCCTGGGGAAGCAGGGTCGCGTGCTCGAGCTCTGCGGCACGGGCTCCAACCTCGAGGTGGCCGCGTACGTGCACGGATTTCTGCTCGAGACGGGCGAGAGGCTGTGGCGAACGCATCGCGCCGACCGCCGCCTGGAGGGCAACCAGGAGCGCCGGCGCTTTCTACTCGGCGTGATGATGGGGTTCGACGACAAGCTGGGAACGGCGTCGACCGAGAGCCGGCGCGAGGGGCTGATCTGGGTCGGCGACCCGGCCCTGTCGGAATATCTCGGGCGTCGTTATCCACGGCGCACGGGTGGCCCAGGCATCGGCATCCGCGCCACGGAGAGCTTCGAGGACGGCCGGCGGGCGGGGCGGGCGATCGTCCTCAACAAGCCCGTGACGTCCCCGAGCGCGGGGGTGGGCGGCGGGGGCCGCTTGCTGCCACCGAGGTGATCGCCCGCGCCGTCCGCGGGCAAAGGACATTCCGAGTCAGGGTGCTCTTCTGGTGAGGCTCAACCTGTCCTTGTCCCCACGCAGCGACATGACGTGAGGAGATGACGGCTTGCCGTTCGAAGCGGCCAGCTTCTCGTGCCCGTCGCGCGCCTCCATGTAGTACTGCAGCGCTCTGCCCGTGATGCGGTTCCCGGGGATCAGCGCCATGAACCAACCCTTCTTCGACTTGTCGAGGACCAGCGAGCTGTACACGGCGCTGCTGCTCGGCCGATAATAAAAGGAGATGGTCTTCGCCTTCAGGTTGGGCTGGGCCAGGCAGTGGACGTAAAGGTCGGTCTCCGCGGGGGCGCTCTCGGGGACGTCGCAGTACACGGGTTCGGAGAAGCGCGATGGGACGTCGGGCCCGGCGGCCAGCTTCTCGCGTTCGACGCGCTCCTTCTCCGCGTTGGCCTTGCGCTCGCTCTCGCGCGCCTCCCAGGCCTGCCTCTCCTTCTCGAGCTTTTCCTTGGCGTCGCGCTCCTTCTTCTCGCGGGCGAGGCCGTCGGCGATGATCTTGTCCTTGTCGGCCTTGTCCTTGTCGGCTTGCTGGAGCCGCAGCCTCACGTCCGCGAGCGCCTTGTTCGTGTCCGCGAGCAGCTTGTCCTTGTCCTGGACCTGCTTCTCGAGCTTCTCCCTGGCGTCGTGCTCCTGCTTTTCACGCGCGAGGCCATCGGCAGTGACCTTGTCCCGCTCCGCCTTCTCCTTCTGCGCTTGCAGGGCCTGCCGCTTCGCCTCGGCGTCGGCTTGCAGGGCTTGCTTCTTCGCTTCCGCTTCGGTTTGCAGGGCCTGCTTCTTCGTCTCGGCCTCCGACTCCAGAGCTTGTTTCTTTGCGTCGGCGACGAATTGCTTCAGCTGAGCCTGGAGCCGCTCCTTCTCCGCGCGCTCCTTGCTCTCGTTCTCCTTGGTCTGGGCGAGCTCCTTTTGAAGCTTCTCCTGATCCGCGTGCGCTTGCCGCACCTGGCTCTCGACCTCCTTCAACTCGGCCGCCGCGCGCTTCTTCTCGGCCTCGACGGCCTTCGCGGCCCGGCCCTCGCCGGCGCTGGAGGTGGCCCGCGGCTCCTTTGCGGCCGGCGCCTCCTCCGCGCGCGGTGGCGTGCTCTCCGCGGCGCCGCCCTTCGCGACCGTCGTTCCCCCTCCAGCCGGGACGTGCTTGGCCTCCTCGAACGCCTCGGTCACGGTCTTGGTCGCCATGCCCGCGGTGATCTCGATGCTGGGGTTGATCTTCAGCGCCTGGGCGAAGTACTTGATGCCGGCGGCGCGATCCTCGAGGCCGTCGACGTACAGCACGCCGAGGTGCAGGTACGTTCGCGCGAGCATGGGATGCTCCTCGAGGGCGTCCTTTCCGAGCGCGACCGCCTCAAGCAGCTTGCTCTTCATCTTCTTGAAGTCGCCGTCTCCGTAAGCGGTGACCGCCGCGCGGTTGAGGACCGTGACCTTCTGTGCTACGGCCTCGGTGTCCGCCGCCCACGCGGCCCCTGGAGCCGAGGCCAAGGTGCAAAGGAAGCTGACGCCCAGGACCCCCGCGATGCGCGCTTTCACGAACGAAGCTTAGTACAGCTTCTTACAGAGTTTTTGCATTTCGTCGATCGCGGCTCAGGCGCCGGCACGGGAGCTACGCCCCGGCTGGACGGCGGCCACGAATCGAATTGTCGGGTTGTCCTTCTCGGCCATCTGCAACAACCACTCGGAATCGAACAGCACGAGGGGGCGATCCTCGACGTCGAGCACACAGGTCGTCCGTCCGCTCAGCTCGAACTTGTCCAGGTTCAGGTTGTCGCCCTCGATCCAGCGGGCCAGCCGAAACGGCAACCGGTCGAAGCCCACGCCCACCCGGTACTCCGACTTCAGCCGGGCCTGGATGACCTCGAACTGCAGCACGCCGACCGCCCCCAGGATGGGCTCGCGCTCGAGGCGCTTGCGGTCGAAGAACATCTGCACGGCGCCCTCCTCGGAGAGCTGGTCGAGGCCCTTCTTGAGCTGCTTGCGCTTCAGGGGATCCTCGAGCCGCACCCGCACGAAGTGCTCGGGCGAGAAGCGGGGGATGCCCTCGAACTCCAGCGGCTCGCCCTCGCACAGCGTGTCGCCGATGCGGAGCACGCCCGGATCCCAGATGCCGATGATGTCGCCGGAGTAAGCCTCGTCGATGACGGTGCGCTCTTGCGCGAGGAATTGCACGGGCCGCGCGAGCGTCAGCTCCTTCGCGGTGCGGACGTGGTGGACCTGCATCCCGCGCTGAAAGCGCCCGGAGCAGATGCGCACGAACGCGATCCGATCGCGGTGCTGCGGGTCCATGTTCGCCTGGATCTTGAACACGAAGCCCGTGAAGCGAGGCTCGTCCGGCGCCAGCATGCCGATCGACGTCTTGCGGGGGCGGGGCGGCGGCGCGAGCTCGACGAACCGATCGAGGAACGGCTCGACGCCGAAGTTGTTCATGGCGCTGCCGAAGAACACCGGCGTCACCTCGCCGCGACGAAACACCTCGAGGTCGAAGGGGTTGCCGGCGGACTCCAGCAGCGCCAGCTCGTCCATCATCCGGGCGCGCCCGGTCTCGCCCAGGGCCTCCGCGACCATCTCGTCGTCGAAGGAGGTCTCGGTCATGGGGGCGCGCCGCGATCCGGCGTCGGCGCGCTCGAACGTCAACAGCTTGCCTGCCCATCGGTCGCAGACACCGATGAACGACGTCCCCGAGCCGGCGGGCCAGGTGACGGGGCTGCACGGGATGCCCATCACGCGCTCGATCTCGTCGAGCAGGTCGAAGGCGTCGCGTCCGTTGCGGTCCATCTTGTTGATGAACGTGACGATGGGGATGCCGCGCATGCGGCACACCTGGAAGAGCTTGATGGTCTGGGGCTCGACCCCCTTGACGCTGTCGATCAACATGACCGCCGCGTCGGCGGCGGCCAGGGTGCGGTAGGTGTCCTCGGAGAAGTCGTTGTGGCCCGGGGTGTCGAGCAGGTTCACGTGCCGGCCGGCGTAGGTGAATTGCAGCACGCTGGTGGAGATGGAGATGCCGCGCTGGCGCTCGATCTCCATCCAGTCGCTGGTCGTCTGGCGGCCCGCCGCCTTCTGCTTGACGGAGCCCGCCAGGTGCACGGCCCCGCCGTAGAGCAGCAGCTTCTCGGTCAGCGTCGTCTTGCCGGCGTCGGGGTGCGAGATGATGGCGAACGTGCGGCGCACTTCCACCGCGGCGCGCAGGCGATGCAGATCCAAATCCATGAAGGGGGCGTACGTTAGCATCTTCCTTCCGCACGCGGAGCTGTCGACAGACCCCCCGCGGACGACGTAGATTGTTTTCATGAGCCGCGGTCCCAGCAGCCCGTGCAGAAAGTCATCGCGGGTGGCCCGATCATGAAGAAGGCCCGGGTGTTGGTCCTGTTCGACACGGATGACGCGCCCCCGGCGGGGCAGGACTTCAGCAAGCACATCGAATCCGTCGACGAGGCCGAGTTCGACGTGGCGCGCGCCCTGATCGCCCGCGGCCACGAGGTGCGGTGCCTCGGCTTTCGCGACGACATCGATCAGCTGGTGGCGGGGCTGCGGGCTCAGCCGTGCGATCTGGTGTTCAACCTGGCCGAGCGGTTTCGGGGCGAGTCGGCGCTGGACTACACGGTGGTGTCCGTGCTCGACATGCTGGGCCTGCCGTTCACGGGGGCCTCCTCCGAGGGGCTGATCCTGGCGCGCGACAAGGCGCTGACGAAGAAGGTGCTGGCGTATCACGGCATCCTGATCCCGCACTTCATGGTGTGCCCGACCGGGCAGCCCATCCAGCGCCCGAGCGATCTGCGGTTCCCGCTGATCGTGAAGCCGCTCGACGAGGACGCGTCCGTCGGCATCGCGCAATCCTCCGTGGTCCGCGACGACGAGGCGTTGAACCAGCGCATCACGTTCATTCACGACAAGATCGGCACCGACGCCATCGTCGAGGAGTTCATCGACGGCCGCGAGCTTTACGTCGGCGTCATCGGGAACGAGCGTCCCAAGGCCCTGCCCCCCATCGAGATGGTGTTCAAGAACGAGCCGAACGTCGAGGGCCGCATCGCGACCTTCAAGGCCAAGTGGAGCGTCAAGTACCGGGAGAGCCGCGGCATCGAGAACATGGTGGCCAAGGACCTGTCGAAGAGCCTGGTGCAGCGGCTGTCCGACGTGGCCGTCCGGACCTACAAGGCGGCGGGGCTGCGCGACTACGGCCGCATCGACGTACGCCTCGCCCACGACGACGCCATCTACGTCGTCGAGGCCAACCCGAATCCCTACCTGGCCGAGGGCGAGGATCTCGCGTGGGCGGCCGAAGAGGCCGGCTATCCGTACCAAGATCTGATCGAGAAGGTGGCCGAGATGGCGCTCGGTCGCGGTCGCAAGAGCGGCTAGTGTACCGTTCGCGAAATTGGCGCAATCATCGGCTGACAAGCCTGCGGTCCTGCGAGGCGCGACGACGAGGCATACCCGTAGGTATGGTGAGGAGAAGCAACGAAGCGGGGGCGCAGGATCGTCGGCCCAGGGTTGCGCCTATTTCGCGAACGGTACACTAGCCGTCGCTGCGTTTTGGCGCGGGCCAGCGCTCGCCGCACGGGCCAGCCGCCACGACGGGATGGACGTACGATTCGAGCGTCGGGTTGGTGCCGCCGCCTCCGCCCAGCTGCTCGGCGCGGATCGATGACGCGCCCGGCTCCGTCAGAATGATGAGGACGTAGACGTGACCGTCGCGGCCGGCGACCGCCGCCGCGTTCATCAACAGCTCGCGTGACGCGAGGGCGAGCGCCGGGAGCTGCAGCTTGCCGAGGTCCGTGCAGTCGGTGGCGAACGCCCAGGAGTGGCGTCCCATCTCTTGCACGGCGCGCAGGGCGGCGGCGTGCGCGGCCGTGGCCAGCGAGGCGTCGCCGCGCGCCACGCCGACCATGCCCTTCAGCGCTGGCGGCCGCAGCTCGGGGACTATGCTGGGCGGAGGCAAGTGCCGCGCGCGCCGCTCCGCCGCGACGAGGTCGAGCACGGCCTGGGTCGAGGCGTTGGTGGTGGGCTGGGGATCGCTCTTCGCGAAGTTGCCGCGCAGGCAACCGCCACCGGCGCCACACGAGAGCCACGTGGCGGCCAGCAGGGCCGAGCTCCAGCGAGGCGACGGGCGGTTCGTGCGGAGGTTCCTCATCGTCGGGCGGTCAAGATAGTCTCCGGTGTAGCTGGTCGCAACACGCGTCCGCCGCCCTCGGCGGCCACCCGAGGGTCACTGGACCAACGGAAGCGTGTCGTCGGGATCGTGATTCGGAGATCGCCCGGTCGCTCTGGTCTTCCCTCGCTTGTGCGCAGGGGATGACGTTCGCGCCGGCGATTTCGCGACGGCTGGGCGGGGCCGGCCCGGCTCCCGCGGCCGCTTCGCCGGCGCGCTTCCAGGGACCGGGGCATTCCTGTCGAGGGGAGCGTTCGCCTCTTGCTCCGATCCAGGTTTCGGCTCGGGTTCCGCGGCCTCGCGCGCCGGCGGCGACTGTGGCTCACCCGCCGCTGGGCCTGGGGCCGCGATCGGCGTCGGCGGTTGCAGCGGCGGGGGCGGCGTAGACGGCGTAGGCGGCGTAGGCGCCGGCGCAGCGTGAGGAACCGCTTCTTCGCCCCTGGTGGTCGTCCCGCGGTGGCGTGACACGGCGAACACGACAGCCAACAACAGCAGGACGCCCACCGCCACGCCCCACCAAGCACGGCGCTGGCCTCCGCCAGCCGAGGTCACGGCCCGAGGGCGTGCATCAGCTTCGTCGAGGCTGATCGGCTCGCCGAAGCTGGCCACGCCCGCCGCCTCGTTGGGCTCCGCGAGGTTCCTCTCCGTCGCGGCCTCGTCGTCGATTGTCTGAGGAGCGATGGGCTCCTGCGCCCCGGCCGCGCCGCGCTCTCCTGGCGCCACGGCGCCCGTCGTCGTGGCCGCTGCTTCGAGTGGAACCGGTCCGCTGTCTAATTGCGCCTCGGCCCGCCTCGCCTTCTCGATCCGCGATTGCGCGAGCAGCGCCGCGATCCGATCGTTCCTCGACGTCAGCGGAGCCAACCGAGGGCGGTCGCGTGCCCCGCCGACTTCAGGTGCGACCGACGACGTCGTGGTGGTCTGGTCTTCTGCCGCGGAGAAGGCCGTCGCGCCGGAGTCATCGCGGACGGCAGCGGTGGAGGGCAGGGTGGCATCGCTTGCCGGGGGCGGTGCCGCCGGCACGGCGCCGCCGTGGTCCGCGGCGGTCGAGCTCCCCGGGCCCGGCGGCGCGACGCCGTCCCGCTGCTCCCCTCCAGGTCCCGGTGGCCCCTTCGTCATCACCCAAGGACTACCACGCCGGCCCGGCCGGGGGAGCGCCCTCGTGCCGCGGCACCGTCGGAAACTCCAATTTCTTGAATGGGCACGGTGCAGGGCTAGACTGACCGTGGATGGCGATCCGTACGAGAGCGGGGCGCGATGGCGGCCGCTCGCCGTCGTCGTCGAAGCGCAAGGGAGTGTCCACCGTGGGGCGCGTCGTGCGCCTGGCGATCGTCCTTGCCGCGGTCGGCGCCGTCGCTGGGGCCGCGGGGCTGGTGGGGCTGTTCGTCTACTTCGGCAGCGACGCCAAGTTGCCGACGGTCGAGTCGCTGCGGGACTATCGGCCGAAGCAGGTGACCCGGCTGCTCGATCGCAACGGCCAGGTGATCGCGGAGCTCGGCGTCGAGAAGCGCACGTTCGTTCCCTACGCCGAGATCCCGAAGATCCTGATCGACGCCGTGGTGTCCGCCGAGGACGCCGACTACTGGCACCACGCCGGTCTCGACTACAGGGGAATGCTGCGGGCGTTCATCGAGAACGTCCTGCGGGGCCGCACGGCGCAGGGCGGGTCGACCATCACCCAGCAGGTGGTCAAGACGTTCCTGCTGTCACCCGAGCGGACGCTCCGGCGGAAGGTTCAGGAGATCATCCTGGCGCGGCGGCTGTCACAGAAGCTGTCCAAGGAGCAGATCCTCGAGCTTTACCTGAATCAGATCTATTACGGTCACGGGCGGTACGGCTGCGAGGAGGCGGCGCGCTTCTTCTTCGGAAAGTCGGTGCGCCAGGTCGACGTCGCGCAGGCGGCGCTGCTGGCTGGTCTTCCCCAAAGCCCCGAGCGCCTCTCGCCCCGGAAGCACCCTGAGGCCGCCAAGACCCGGCAGCGCTACGTGCTGGGGCAGCTGGCCGAGCGCGGTTACATCGAGCGCGCCACCGCCGAGAAGCTGGCGAAGGAGCCGATCGTGATCTCGCGCGACACCGCGCCGTCGCCCGAGCTGGCGGCGGAGGCGGTCGACGCGGTGTCGCGATGGCTCGGCGAGCGCTTTCAGGGGCAACCGGTCGCGGAGCTGGGGCTGAAGGTCCAGACGACCATCGACGCCAGGTGGCAGGCGCAGGCGCGGCAGGCGCTCGAGCGGGGCCTCGAGGACGTCGACGCGCGACAGGGCTTTCGCGGCCCCGCGGGGCACCTGGCCGGGAAGGCGTTGCTGAAGCATCGCGCGGCCGTTGCGGCGCTGCGCGCCGGAAGGAATCCCCCGCAGATCTACGACGGTGTCGTCGTCGCGGTCGAGCGGCATCCATCCGATCCCCGCCTCGGTCACCTCGTGGTCGACGTGGGCGGCGAGACGGGCGTGGTGGATCTGGCCGACGAGCCCCGCTACACGAAGGGCCCGAAGCCGCTGCTCGATCGCTTCAGCGAGGGCGACCTCGTGCGGGTGCGCTTCGCGCCCGAGCGCGGGCGGCCAGACCCGAAGCGGCTCGGCGCGGGCGAGAAGGCCGCTGCAGACGCTCCCGTGGCGCTGGCGCTGGAGCTCGGGCCCCAGGCGGCGATGATCGTGATGAACCCGATCACGAAGCAGATCCTCGCCGAGGTCGGCGGCTACGACTTCCGACCCGGGGGCTTCAACCGGGCCGAGCGAGCGGTGCGCATCCCTGGGTCTGCGTTCAAGCCGATTCTGTACGCGGCGGCCATCGAGTCGCGAAAGTTCACGGCGGCCTCGATCATCAACGACGCGCCCGATGTCTACGATCGCTGGAAGCCCCAGAACTACGAGAAGGAGGAGTTCCGCGGGCCGGTGCGCCTGCGCGTCGCGCTGGCGCACTCGATCAACACGGTCGCCATCAAGTTGCTCGAGCAGGTCGGGCTCCCCGCCGTCAAGGGCATGGCCGCGCGCGCCGGCATCGTGTCGCCCATCGACGACAACGTCGGGCTGGCGCTGGCGCTGGGGGCGACCACCGTGCACCCGCTGGAGATGGCGAACGCCTATGCGACCTTCGCGGCGGGAGGACAGCGCGCCGACCCGGTGCTGGTCACCCGCGTGGGGGATGAGGCGATCACGCCCGTCGCGACCATCGCTGCCATCCCGCCCGACGTCGCGTACGTCGTCGTGTCGCTGATGCGCAGCGTGATCCAGGAGGGGACGGCGGCTTCGGCGGCTGGCCGCTTGCGGCGGCCGGCGGCGGGCAAGACCGGCACGTCGAACGCGCTGCGGGACGCCTGGTTCATCGGGTTCACGCCCGAGCTCCTCGCGGCCGTGTGGGTGGGCTTCGACGATCAGAAGAAGCTGGGACGGGGCGAGGCGGGCGCGAAGACCGCGCTCCCCATCTGGACGGACTTCATGACGAAGGCGCTGGCAGGGCAGCCGGTTCACGACTTCGTTCAGCCTCCGGGCATCGTGGTGCAAAGAATCGACAAGGCCACCGGCCTGTTGCCGCCGCCCGGTCGGGAGATCGGCCCCGACGGCTTCGACGAGGTCTTCCTCGAAGGCACCGCCCCGACGGAGGTCGCGCCAGCGGCGGGGCAAGAACAGTCCGCCGACGAGCTGCTGCTCGGTCAGTAGTCGCGTTGGTGCGGGCGAGCTTTGCTCGCTCGCACCGTGGCGCGGGGATTTAAAGGACCCTCTGAGGGTCCTTTTTTGAGTAGTCGCGTTGGTGCGGG
>CAYUFS010000029.1:52159-68793 GCA_964443975.1 uncultured Myxococcales bacterium
GGGGATTTAAAGGACCCTCTGAGGGTCCTTTTTTGAGTAGTCGCGTTGGTGCGGGCGAGCTTTGCTCGCTCGCACCGTGGCGCGGGGGATTTAAAGGACCCTCTGAGGGTCTTTTTTTAGTGCCAGCTACTTTATCGGCGTGGCCCTCAGCGAAGCCTTGCCTTCCTTCACATAGACGGTGAAGCGCACGGTGCGGCAGTCGTGCTTGGCCATGAGGGCTGCGCGGTTGTCGTGCAGGCGCTGGGCGAACTTCTCCAGAGTGAGCCCGGCGGTCGCCTCCCCGCATTCCTTCTTTGCGGTCATGAACTGGGCGTAGACTTCGCGGATGTGGGCGTCCTCGTCCTCCGGCTCGGTCCCGACCGACTGGACCCCCGGCTGGGGGGGCGGCCCCGGAGGCTCCGCGGGCGGCTCGAACGCCGGCGGGGGCGGGGCCCCGAGGCCCGGAATCAGCGGCGGCCCCGTGACTGGCCGCGGGGGCTGGGCGAAGTGCGACTCGGACGAGAAGGCGCTCGCGGGATCAGGCACGTCGCCGATGGCAGCCCCTGCCGCGCTGAGCGAGTGCGCGCCCGACATGCCCACTGCCACGTGCTCGAGCGCGGCGTTGACGTCGCGGGCGATGCCCCCGAAGCCGCCGCCGTACTTGTGGTCGTTCAGCTTCACCCCGTCGAGCCGGATCATCGCGCGCAGCTCCGCGCGCATCCTCTGAATCGGCCCGTCGACCTCCAGCCGCTGCAGGAAGAGTCCCACCAGCACGACGCCCAGGATCGTCAGCACGAGCGCGACCCAGGGGAAGCTTCCCCATCTGAGGTCGCGCGCCGAGGTGCTGGCGAGCAGCGACTTCACGTCGGCGCGCGCGGGCTTCTTCCCGATCAAGACATAGTAGGCCTTTTGCTGCGCGGCCTGGCCCGGGAACGGCGCCGCCACGGCCAGGTAGGTCTCGTTGCCGACGTCGATGGGAAGGGCCGCTGTTCGCTTCAGGTTCTCGATGTCCGTTCGGTGCTGCTCCACCATGTCCGGCAGCGACGCCAGCACCTCGGAGGGGATGGTGGAAGCGATGACCTTGCCGCGCAACAACAGGGCCACGTCGACATCCAGGTTCTTCTTGAGGCGGTCGGCGAACTGCGCCCCGGTCTCGGCGCCCACGTAGAGGGCCCCCACGATCCGGTCCCGGCTCTTCGACAGCACCGGCGCGCCCGCCACCCGCAACAGCTTTCCGCCCGCGCCCCACACGTCATCCGATAGGAATCCGCGGAGCGCGTCGTCGATCAGTTCGGCCCCGGAGATGTTCTCGCCGAACGTCTTGTCGTCGTCTCCGACCCGCGCGACCACGCGCCCGTTGGCGTCGAGGGCGACGATCGTCTCGATGCCGGCGCCGGCGAGATCGGGCAGCAGCGCCTGCACGCGGACCTGCACGGTGCGGTGCTGGACGCCGAGCTCCCCGGTTCCGCGCGACGCGCTGTCCAGCGCCTCGGCGAGCACGGCGTCCCGCCCCAGGCGCGCCACCCGGTCGATCCACTTGTGGGCGTCGACCTTCAACATTTGCTCCGTCGCGTACTCGGCGCGATCGAGGCGCTGGCCTTCCATCTCCTCCAGCTTCTGCACCATTGGCCGCGGGGCGGTGAGCGCGATCGACAGCGCGACACCCGCGAACAGGGCCACGAGGATGAACCAAATCTTCGAAAGAAACATGGAGAGCTCCCGGCTGGCTACTGCGCCGATCCCTTGGGATCGGTCTCTTTGGCTTCAGGATCGGTTTCCTTGCCCTCCACGTCCTTCGCCTCCGGCTCCTTCGAGGTCTTGGCGCTCTCGATGCGGATCGAGACGTCCTGGTGGCTGGCGGTGTCGACGGTCTCCTCGTGGGCCCAGCGCCCGCCCGCCCACACCTTCAGGTTCGCCTTCGTGTCCGGCGCGCCCGTGATCGTGAAGGTGCCCCTGTCGTCGACCACGGCGTAGTACGGCGAGTCGACCACGACCACAGAGATAGCCAGGCTGGGATACTCCGAGCAGCGGACCAGGTACCCGCCCGGGACGCCGAACTTCTGGCGGCGGAACGTCCCGGGATTCAGGCGTTCGATGGGCATGAACGTCTCGTCCGCGGGGACCGACAGCTCGTGGGTGATCTTCCCCGTGTTCTTGAACTCGATGACCGAGCCGGGGCCGACGACCACGAAGCGCGGCTGCGCGCTCAACGCGGAGATCTCGACGGTGACGGTCTTGGCGGGCGGCGGATGCGCACCGCTCACGCCGTCCAGGACGACGATCGTGCCCAGCTTCTTGGTGCTGGGCCTGACGGGGACGTTGCCGTTCTCGAGCCGCCAGTAGCCCTGGTTCATGCGCCCCGAGCGGATGCTGTCGGGGACCCTGACGGATCCCTTCACGGTGCCGGCAACGGACGGGAGCGAGGGGAGGGCGACCAACAGCAGAGGGACGAGCGTGCGGAGCGATTTCATCGTCGTCATCGCGTGGCCGGGGACGGTACCGTGGCGCCGCCAACCGTGTCAAACCCGCAGAAATACGGGGTGAATCATCGCGGCATTCGGTGGTGACGCTGCTATTGTTCGCCCCCGACCATGTCGACCCGACCGAGCAAGGCTCTCGAGACCTTCCCGAACCCGAACCCGGAGCGAGACTACGTGATTCGCTTCGATTGCCCCGAGTTCACCTGCCTTTGCCCCAAGACCGGGCAGCCAGACTTCGCCACCATTCAGGTCGAGTACGTCCCCGACCGGCTCTGCGTCGAGCTGAAGTCCTGGAAGCTGTACCTGTGGTCGTACCGGAACGAGGGCGCGTTCCACGAAGCGGTCACGAACAGGATCCTGGACGATCTGGTGGCGGCCATCGCGCCACGGCGCATGCGGGTCGAGGGCGCGTTCAGGGTGCGCGGGGGGATCGGGACCACCGTCGTGGTCACCCACGAACGGCCCGCTTGATCCCCGCGCGCGGGCCGCTGTGCGAGGCTACTTCTTCTTCCCCTTCTTCTTGCCGCCGCCTTTGCTGGCGGCTTTCTTCTTGCCCTTGGCGCCCTTCGCCGGCTTCGTTTCGGCGGGCGGCGCGGCGGCCTCCTCCTGCACGGGGGCGGGCGCTGCGGAGTCGTCCTTCGTCTGAATGATCGCCAGCGAGACCCGCGTCTCGCCCAGCAGATCGCGGGCGCCGGGGATGCGGATCGCCTTCTCGTCCCGTTCGATCTGCTTGTCGAGCTTGTCGACGCACTCCTTGCAGCCCTTCGGCGCGAGCCGGGTCAGCGCGTAGAGCAACGCCATGTGCACCGGGAAGCGCTCCTGGTTGATGGATGTCAGCGGCTTCAACGCCCCCAGCAGCATGGGAATGCCCTTGTCGGCATCGCCGGAGAAGCCAATGGCGAACGCGGCCTTCTCGGCGCGCGTCCACGACGGATCACCCAGCTTCTTGCCATAGCAGGCGAGATCCTTGTCGCACTCCTTGGCGACGAGCATCCGGTCGAGGGCCATGCCGAAGGCGCCCTCGGCGTCCTTCTCCTTGTCCGCCAGCGCCTTGAACGCGTCGAACGTCGCCGGGCCGGCGATACGCGACAGGTCGATGGCGGCGGTGGCCCGCAGATCCGAGGCCTTTTGCCCCTGCACGGTGACGTAGCCCGACTTCGCGATCTCGAGCAGCGTGGGGACCGCCCGCCGATCGCCTGACAGGTAGAGCGCGTCGGCCGCGGACACACGCACGGACGGCTCGGCCTTGGCGTCCTTGAGGACTCCGATCAGGGTGTCGACGCCCGACGGCGCTCCGATGAGGCCGAGCGCGATCACGATGGCCGTGTGCTCGCCCCCCTGCTGCTTCTCCTTCAGACGGGCCTGCAGGGCGGGCACTGCCTTCCGGGCGCGCAGATCGCCGAGCATCGACGCCGCCTTGAACGGGATGACGCCGGGGGTGACCTCGTCGAACTTCAGCTGCTTCGCCATCTCCTCGATCTCGGGGACCTTGCGATTCAGCAGCTGAATCAGGGGATCGATGGCGGGCTGGCCGATGCGGACCAGCGCGAGGCGGCACTCTTGAAAGATGTTGGCGTTCCGGCCGGTCATGAACAGGCCCTTCATGAGGGCGGGGATGGACGACGGATCGCGGAGCTCCGCCAGCCCCAGCGCGGCCTTCTGATTGAGCGCGAAGTCCTGTTCGTCCGCCGACGTGCCGAGGATCGTGATCAGCGTGGGCACCGCCTTCTTGTCACCGATGCGCACCAGGGCCCGTATGGCCGCCAGCTTCGCGTTGTTGGCGCGCGACTTGATCGGCAGCGGCTTGGCCGCGGCGGCGATGAGCGCGTCGACCGCGTCGGTCGCCTTCATGTCGCCGAGCACCCCGGCCGCGATCGTCGCGCGATCGAAGTCATCGTCGCTGTAGTCGAGCGCCTCGATCAGGATCGGCTTCGTGCGCTCGTCCTTGTAGCGCGCCAGCGCCTCCAGGTGCTCGGGGCGCTTCGTATCCTTGTAGAGCTCGATCAGCGCGGGGACCGCCGGGCGCGCCTTCTCCACGTCCATGTTGGCCAGGTGATCGAGGGCTTCCTTCTGCGTGCGCAGATTCTTGAGGTCCTTGGACCACGTCTCCGGATCGTTCGGATCGCCGGAGCAACCGAGCTGGGAAAACAGGAGCAAGGGGCAAACGATCGCGAGGGCGAGCGGGAACGAGCGCATTCGGGGTCCTCCGTTCGAGCGGGAAATCCGCAGCATAAACGCCGCAGTAGCTAACCACCGAGGGGTTGAAAAAGCCAGCGGCGGACATTCTCGGAAACCCGGGTGAGAACGGGGCTCCGTCGTGCGACGATTCGAGGATGCGCCCCCCGCTCTGCTGGTTGGTCGTCGTGCTCGTCCCGTGGGCCTTCGCCGCCTGCCGCGCCGCCGTTCCGGCTGCCGGCGCTGGCGCGGGCCCAGCCCCCGTGGCTCCCGCGAGCCCCCTGCCGCCGACGTCCGACGAGCACCACCTGCGCGACCTGCGCCAGTTGACGTTCGGTGGCGAGAACGCCGAGGCTTACTGGTCGCCGAACGGCGCCGAGTTGATCTTTCAGGCGCACGCCACCCCGCCGGGCGCGACCCCGGGATGCGATCGCATCTTTCGCCTGCCGGTCACGGTGTCCGATCCCCGGCCCATCCCGGTGTCGAGCGGCGCCGGCGCGACGACGTGCGCGTTCTTCCTGCCCGGCACGAAGGACGTGATCTTCTCGTCCACGCACCTGGCGGGCGCCGCCTGCCCGCCGCCGCCCGACCGTTCGCGCGGCTACGTCTGGGCGATCTATCCCGCCTACGACATCTTTCGCGCAGGCGCTGACGGGTCGAGCCTGCGGCGATTGACCGACTCGCCCGGCTACGACGCCGAGGCGACCACGTGCCCCGTCGATGGCTCGATCGTCTTCACGTCGATGCGGGACGGCGACCTCGACATCTACCGCATGGATGCGGGCGGGAAGAACGTCCGGCGCCTGACGCACGAGGTGGGCTACGACGGCGGGGCCGTGTTCGACGGCGATTGCACGCACATCGCGTGGCGGGCGTCGCGCCCGGCGCCGGGTCCCGAGCGCGACGAGTATCAGCGCATGTTGCTGCAGGGGCTGGTTCGTCCCACGAAGCTGGAGTTGTGGATGGCGGACGCTGACGGGGAGAACGCGCACCAGGTCACCTATCTCGACGCCGCCTCGTTCGCGCCGTCGTTCTTCCCGCTGTCGGTCGCGCAGGCGTCGGAGCGGCGGATCATCTTTTCGTCCAACTACGGCGATCCGCGCGGACGTGAGTTCGACCTGTGGGCCATCGACGCCTCGGGCGCGAACCTGGAGCGCGTGACGACCGCTGCGGGCTTCGACGGGTTCCCGATGTTTTCGCCGGCCAGCAACCACCTGGCGTTCTCGTCGAACCGCGCCACCCCGGCTGGCCAGCACGACACCAATGTCTTCATCGCTCGCTGGGACGAGAACATCGTCCGACGGTTCGCCGAGTCCGCCGCGGATCGCATCATCACGGACGTCCGCTGGCTGGCCGATCCCGAGCGGGGAGGCCGCGGCATCGGCACGGAAGGGCTGGCGGCGTCGGGGACGTACATGGAGGCGGGCCTGCAGCGGGCCGGGCTGAAGGCGGCTGGAGACGGCGGCAGCTTCCGCCAGGTGTTCCAGGTCCCCACGGAGATGAAGCTTGGTCCGGAGACGGCACTCACCGTCTCGGGCGTCGCCTGGCCGGCCACGGCGTTTGCCCCCGCCGCATATTCCGCCGAGGGCAAGGTGAAGGCGCCGCTCGTCCTCGCTGGATACGGGATCGTCGATGCCGCCCTGGGCGCCGACGACTACGCGGGGCTGGACGTGAGGGGCAAGATCGTGGTGGTCAGGCGCTTCGCGCCGGACACGCTCGCCTTCGGCGAGGCGGACGCGCGCCGGCGCGCGGGCGACGTGCGGCGCAAGGCGTTCACGGCGCGCGAGAAGGGCGCCAAGGCCCTGCTGGTGGTGGACGCCCCGCTCGCGCCGGCCGCGACCGCCGGATCGACGACGCAGGCGTGGAGCCCGCCGGCCGAGGCCCCGTTCCCGTCGTTGCGCGCGGAGGGGTACGGCGACGCCGGGTTGCCGGTGATCTTCGTCCACCGCGAGGCCTTCGCGAAGACACTGGCTCGCCTGACGGCGCGACAGTTCGCGAGCGCCAGCCTGACGGTGGCGCTGAAGGTTGACCGAGCACCGGCGTTCAACGTGGTGGCGCGGCTCGTTTCGGCGGCGCCGGACTCCGCGCGGCTGCCCGGCGTCGTCGTCCTCGGCGCCCACTACGATCACCTGGGGCTGGGCGGGCGGCACTCCATGGAGCCCGACAGCGTGAAGCCACATCCGGGCGCCGACGACAACGCCTCGGGTGCGGCGACGCTGCTGGAGGCCGCGCGCATCCTGGCGGGCCACCGTTCACGGCTGCGGCGCGACGTCGTGGTCGTCGCATTCTCCGGGGAGGAGGAGGGCGCCCTCGGCTCGACCTACTTCACGCGGACCCCGCCTGCGCCGCTGGCGATGGGCGAGGTGAAGGCCATGGTGAACCTCGACATGGTGGGCCGTCTGCGCGAAAACCGCGTGGCGGTCCTGGGGCAAGGTTCGGCCGAGGAGTGGTCGGGGCTGCTCGACGTGGCCTGCGGCGCGGCGCACATCGAGTGCAAGGGAAGCGTGTCGCCGAGCGACGGCTTCGGCGCCAGCGACCAGATGCCGTTCGCCGCGGCTGGGGTTCCCGTCGCGCACTTCTTCACCGGGACCCACCGCGACTATCACCGCCCGAGCGACACCTCCGACAAGCTCAACGCCGCCGGCGCGGGACAGATCGCGCTGGCGGCGGCCGCGCTCGTGGAATCAGTCGCGGACCGCGACGAGCCGCTGACGGCGCGCCGGACCGTCGTGCCGGCGTCGGAGGGCGACATGCGAACGTTCGGCGCGTCGCTCGGAACGATCCCGGACTACGCCGGCCCGCCCGCCGGCGCCCCGGGCGTGTTGCTGGCGGGGGTCCGCCCAGGTGGGCCCGCGGAAGCCGCCGGCCTGCGCAGAGGCGACATCCTCGTGAAGCTCGGCCCCCACGCGATTCGCACGGTGGAAGACTTCATGTACGCGCTCGCCGCCAGCAAGCCCGGCGAAACCGCCACCGCCATCGTCGTTCGAGACGGCAAGCAGGTGCCCGTGCCCGTGACCTTTCAAGCGGGCCGCCGCGGCAAGTAGGGTTGCTCGCCACAAAAGCAAACGGCCGGTCTCGCCGTCGCGGGACCGGCCGTGACTCACGGACGACGACTTGCGGTTGCCGCGACTACGGACCTGCCGCCTTCGTCTTCGGGATGACGGCGAAGTTGACGTTCTGATAGCCGGCGACTGCGCAGGAGTACATGATCTTCTTGAGGACCTTGAACTCGACGCCCTTGTCGGACTGGATGATGGCG
The DNA here is from genome assembly GCA_964443975.1 of uncultured Myxococcales bacterium. GTDB lineage: Bacteria > Myxococcota_A > Polyangia > Fen-1088 > Fen-1088 > DASYCK01. The sequence goes on from CAYUFS010000029.1 coordinate 60,053, forward strand.
ATGCCGTTGAACTCCTCGCCAGGGTGAAGCAGCTTGTAGTTGTTCTTCAACGTGACCAGCTTGTCGTGAAGCTCGGTGATCTTGAAGTCGCCCGTGTTCGAGTCCTTCATGAGATCGTCGGCCGTCGCGACCTGGCTGCCGTCCAGCGTGACCACGTCCTTGCTGACGCCGATGACCGGCGCGCGCTCCAGCTCGGCCCAGTTCTGGGCGTTCGGGAGCACGATGTTCTTCTGGACGAACAGGATCTCGCCCGTCGCCGAGAAGGACATCAGCAGGAAGATGACCAACATCGTCATCATGTCGATGTACGCCACCAGGTTCAGGGGAGCGTCCAGGCTCTTGCGTCCGGCGTGCATGAGCTTCGCCTTGGCGACCTCAAGCGTGACCGAACCGTAGAGATGGCTATGCGGTGCTTTGATGGGCATGGCTTTTCCCTTTCCTTTGCCCGCTAGATTCCGGCGCCGCCGGCGTCGATGAGCGAGATGTCGGGGAATCGCGCCGTCAGCGCGGTGTCCATCGTCCTCACCAGGATCTCGAACTTGATCTGGTCTTCAGACGCCACCTGAACGTCGCCCTTGTCAGGATGGGCGTCCTTCAGCTTCTTCAGCTCGGTGCCGAGCTTTTCGTAGTCGTACTCCGTCCCCTTCTTCGGGATGGGCTGCTGGTCTTGATCGGCGACGACGTTGAAGCCTTCGTCGTTGACCACGACCACCAACTTGAACTGCTTCTCGGGAGGCGTGTCTTCGCCGGCCTGCCCTTGACCCTTTTGATGGGCCTCGAGGCGCGCCAGCTGGGACCACACCGCCGTGATCAGCAGGAAGGAGACCATGCACGTGAGCAAGTCGATGTACGGGACCAGGTTTAGATCGGCGTTGACGGACTTCTTTCCGCCTTTACCGCCGGTATCTACTGAAACGCTCATGATCGATGGTCCTTAGTACTGCCCCTGCTGCCCGTGTCCGCCGCCCTGCTGCTGGCCTGCGACGACCAGGTTCAGGGTCTCGACCGTCACCTGGTTGATGCCGTCGAGGATGCCCTGGGTCATGCCGTTCAGCCACGCGAACGTGGCCAGACCGATGATACCGGTGCCCAGACCGAACGCGGTGCAGTTCATGGCCTCGGAGATACCCTTCGAGAGCATGGTCGCCTTCATCGAGGGGTCGACGCCCGCGACGCCGGCGAACGACTTGATGAGACCGGTGATGGTGCCGAGCAAGCCGGCGAGCGTCGCCAGGTTGCCGAGCATGGCCAGGTAGCCGGTGCGCTTCTCGATCTTCGGCAGCTCGCGGAGGGCCTCCTCGTCCATGCCCTGCTGCACGTCGTGGTCGGTGCCACCGGCGCGGCGAAGGCCGGCGGCGACGATGCGGGTGACCGGCGACGGGCTGGACTGACACGTGGCGATCGCGCCCTGGATGTTGCCCGAGACGATCTGCGACTTCAAAAGCGACATCAGCTTGTCGGTGTCGACCTTCGACTTCGAGATGTAGAGGAAGCGGTCGAACGTGAAGAACACGACCAATCCGAACAACAACAAAATGGGGTACATGCCCCAGCCACCCTCTTGAAAGTGCTCCATCAGAAACATGATTGTCTCCTTGTTATCTTGGTATCGGGAAAAGGTTGCTTTGTTTCGAGGGTGGCGGGTTACCCGTGCAGGGCGGCCTTCGCCTGGAACAACATGTTCGCCACGTTCTTCTTGACCTCGGCGATGTCGTCGAGGGCGTTCTGCGTCTTGCCGTTCAGCCACGCGAAGGTCGCGAGGCCGATGATGCCGGTGAGGAGGCCGAACGCGGTGCAGTTCATCGCCTCGGAGATGCCCTTCGAGAGCAACGTCGCCTTCTGGGACGGGTCGACGCCCGCGACGCCGGCGAACGACTTGATGAGACCGGTGATGGTGCCGAGCAAGCCGGCGAGCGTCGCCAGGTTGCCGAGCATCGCGAGGTAGCTGGTCCGCTTCTCGAGGGAGGGCAGCTCGCGCAGGCCCGATTCCTCCATGGCCGCGTTGATCTCCTCATCGGTGCGGTTGGCCCGCATCAGGCCCGACTGGACGATGCGGGTGAGCGGCGTGGAGTTGCCCGCGCACACCTTGATCGCGCCCTGGATGTTGCCCGCTGAGATCTGCGAGCGGAGCAGCCCCACGAGCTTCTCCTTGTCGATGACCGCGCGGCGGAGATACACCGCGCGTTCGATGACGATCGAGACCGTCAACATCAGAATGAACAAAATGGGCCACATCCCCCATCCCCCCTCGTGAAACGCGTCGGCCAGCATCTTCAGGATGGTCATCCGTTCCTCCTCCTTGCGTGTGTCCGGGAAACGATCAGGGGCTGTTTGAATTTGCCTGAGAAATGGTCACCGGGCGCCCAGGCAAATTGCCCCGTATCGGACTCGTGGTGCCCTGACTTAGCACGTGTGATGCCAGCTGCATAGAGCCCAAATACCCGCGAACCTCCTTTGGTGGCGCGCTGTTGCGCCGGGGCATTTCGCCCCGCGCCGGGGAGTTTCGGGGCGGGGTTTTCTGGAACGGCGCTTTCAGGGATGCGGCGGAGGGGCAGCCATCCGGGAGGCGCGGCCGTTCCACGACGGGCCGAGCGAAGTTGTGGGCGCAGAAAGAATCGAACTTTCAACAAACGGATTAAGAGTCCGCTGCTCTACCAGTTGAGCTATGCGCCCGGGTTGCGTGATCTTGTCTTGTGCGTGTCTCGTTCGTCTTGCGTCTCCCTCACCGTGCGCCCGAGGTGAGTCGAACACCTAACCCTCGGCTTCGAAGGCCGATGCTCTATCCAGTTGAGCTACGGGCGCCCCTGCATTCTCGAAAAGGTGCGTGATGATGCGTAGGACGCACCAAGCTGTCAAGCACTTCGATGTCGTTCCGCTGGCGCGGGGCGGGGGTGAGCGCCTCGACAGAGCCCGCGAACCGCTGACTGGGGTGGCCGGCCGGTCGCCCGCGACTTGCGCTTGACCGGGGGACGAAACGTCGCATTCTTCCGCGCGGACTTCCGGGACATGGCCATTCGAGCTCGTAGCGTTGTCATCGCCCTCGTGGGTGTTGGGGCAGTGGGCGCTGGCGTGTTCGCTGGACTGAAGTGGCGGAAGGACCACGCCAAGCCGGCGGTGGAGCTCGAGACCGCGAAGGTCGATCGCGGGCGCATCATCTCGCGGGTGACCGCCACGGGAACGCTGTCGGCGCTGGTGACCGTGCAGGTCGGCAGCCAGGTCTCGGGGCGCATCCAGAAGCTCTTCGTCGACTTCAACTCGCCCGTGAAGGCCGGGCAGCTCATTGCCCGGATCGACGCGCAGCTGTTTCAGGCGTCGGTCGATCAGGCGCGCGCCAACTACGTGGCCGCCGTGGGGAGCATGGCGAAGTCAGAGGCTCAGGCGCGGGACGCCAGGCGGCAGTTCGATCGCTCGAAGGGGCTGCTCGACAAGAAGCTGATCGCGCAGGCCGACTTCGACACCGCCGAGGCCAACCTGGACGTGGCGAACGCACAGGTGGCGATGGCCAAGGGGGCGATCGCGCAGGCGAAGGCGTCCTTGCAACAGGCCGAGGTCAACCTGCAGTACACGCGCATCGTGTCGCCGACCGACGGCGTGGTGATCTCCCGCAGCGTCGACGTCGGTCAGACCGTCGCGGCATCGTTGTCGGCGCCCACGCTGTTCGTGATCGCGCAGGATCTGAGCAAGATGCAGGTGGACACCTCGGTGGCGGAGGCGGACATCGGCAAGCTGCGTCCGTCGATGTCCGCCACGTTCACGGTCGACGCCTACCCGGGGGAGAAGTTTCGGGGGAAGGTGCGACAAATTCGAAACGCCGCGACGACGGTCCAGAACGTCGTGACCTACGACGCGGTCATCGACGTCGACAACGACCAGCTGAAGCTGAGGCCGGGGATGACGGCGAACGTCACGTTCATCTGGGCAGAGAAGGACGATGCCCTGCGCGTGCCAAACGCCGCGCTGCGGTTTCGGCCTGCGGCGGAGATCTTCGTGGCGCTGGGGCAGACCCCGCCCGCCGGCCTGAAGGACGGCCCCGGGGCGGCGCGAGCGTCTCGACCGCCGGGCGGGGCCAGCATTCCAGGCGCGCCCGCCGCCGGACCGCCGGGCGGCGGGGCCCCCCCGCGTGCAGCGGGGGGCGGCGGGGCGGGGCGCGTGCCTGGTCAGGGGCGGGGCGACGACGGCAACAACGACAAGCGCACCGTCTGGGTCAGTCGCGCGGGCCGCCTCGAGTCCTTGCCGGTACGTACTGGGATCAGCGATGGCTCGCTGACCGAGGTCGTGGAGAGCGCCCTCCAGGCGGGTGACGTCGTGGTGGTCGACGCCTCGACGAGCGGGCAAGCGGGCGGGGTGGGGGCCGGCGCCGCCGGCCCGCCGGGCGGGATGCGTCGCCTATTCTGACGCCACGACATGAGCCTCATCGATCTGCGAGTGGTTTCGAAGGTGTACCGAATGGGAGACGTGGAGGTGCACGCGCTGCGGGAGGTCTCGTTCGTCGTCGAGGCGCGCGACTTCGTGGCGGTCATGGGCTCCTCCGGGTCCGGAAAATCCACGCTCATGAACATCATCGGCTGCCTGGATCGCCCTACGAGCGGCGCGTACCACCTGGACGGGCAGGAGGTGTCGCGCCTCGATCGGGCCGAGCTCGCCCACGTGCGCAACCGGACGCTCGGGTTCGTGTTCCAGAGCTTCAACCTGCTGTCGCGGACGAGCGCGCTCGAGAACGTCGAGCTGCCGCTGGTCTACGCGGGGACGCCTGGGCGCGAGCGCCACCGCCGGGCGGCGAAGGCGCTCGCGCGCGTTGGCCTCGGAGAGCGGATGGGGCATCATCCCAATCAGATGTCGGGCGGGCAGCAGCAGCGGGTTGCGATCGCCCGTGCCTTGGTCGCCGAGCCGCGCTTGATCCTGGCCGACGAGCCGACGGGCAACCTGGATTCGCGGACGAGCGTCGAGATCCTGGCGCTGTTCCAGGAGCTGGGCGCGGCGGGGATCACCGTCCTGCTCGTGACGCACGAGCCGGACATCGCCGCGTATGCGTCGCGCGTGGTGGTGATGCGCGACGGCCGGGTGAAGAGCGACACCCGGCAGACGGCCCGCGACGCCGCCCAGGATCTGGCGTCGGGGACGGTGGCAGGCGAGGAGCGGCCGTCGTGAACCCGTTCGAGACCTTGCGGGTCGCCTTACGGGCGCTGCTGCGCAACAAGATGCGTTCGTTCTTGACGGTTCTCGGCATCATCATCGGCGTCGGTGCGGTGATCGCCATGGTCGCGATCGGCGAGGGCGCAAAGGCACGCGTCGAGGAGTCCTTTGCGTCGATGGGTTCCAACCTGCTTATCGTCATGCCGGGGAGCACCAACGCGAGCGGCGCGCGGGGCGGCTTCGGGTCGATGCCGACGCTGACCTGGGACGATCTGCGCGCCATCCGCTCGGAGGTGTCGTCGGTACGGTATGCCGCCGCGCAGCTGCGGTCCAACACCCAGCTGATGAGCGAGGATCAGAACTGGAGCACGTCGACGATCGGGACGTCGCCCGAATACTTTCTGATTCGGAACTGGAGGGTGTCGAGCGGCCGGCCGCTCTTGGACTCCGACGTCGAGACGTCGGCGAAGGTGGTGTTGATGGGGCAGACGGTGGTGGACAAGCTGTTCGGACCGTCGGCGGACGCCGTGGGGCAGATCGTGCGCATCAAGAACATCCCGTTCGAGGTGATCGGGGTGCTGCAGAAGAAGGGGCAATCCCCGATGGGTCAGGACTACGACGACGGCGTCTTCGTGCCGCAGACCACCTTCCAGTCGAAGATCCAGGGGGGTCTGCAGAAGTTTCTGTCGGGGACGATCTTCATCGGCGCGACCTCGACCGACGCGACGGCGCGCGCCGAGGAGCAGATCTCGGCGCTGCTGCGTGACCGGCATCGCATCGCCGCGGGGACGGACGACGACTTCAGCGTGCGCAACTTGACCGAGATGGCGAACGCGCAACAGGAAGGGACGCGCACGTTGACGACGTTGCTGGCCAGCATCGCGGCCGTATCCTTGCTGGTGGGCGGCATCGGCATCATGAACATCATGTTGGTCAGCGTGACGGAGCGGACCCGCGAGATCGGTGTGCGCATGGCCGTGGGCGCGACGCCGCTGAACATCATGCTTCAGTTCCTGGTCGAGGCGCTGACGCTGGCCGTCGCCGGGGGCATCGTCGGAGTGGGGATCGGGGTGTTCTCGGCGGGGCAGCTCGCGTCGCGGTTCGGCTGGCCGATGTTGATTCGGCCCGACATCGTCGTGATCTCGGTGGGGTTCAGCGCGTTGGTCGGGGTGGTGTTCGGGCTTTATCCGGCGCAGAAGGCGTCGCGGTTGGATCCCATCGATGCGCTCCGCTTCGAATGATCGCGCGATGACGGCGATGACGGCGGTTGCGGGCGACACGGCGCCGCGGGTAAGCGCGCTGGCGATCTTGTTGCTCGGTGTCGCGGGCGGAGGGCTGCGCGCGCGCGCGGCCGACGCGCCGCCGCCTGCGTTGACGCTCGCGGAGGCGCTGCGCATCGCGCGGGTGGAGCAGCCCACGCTGCGCCAGGCGCAGAGCGCGCGCCTGGTCGCCGCCGCCCAGGCGGACGTGGCGCGGGCGCCACTCTTGCCGCAGGTCGCCGGCTCGGGGACCTATTCCCGGGCGACCGCGAACTTCGTGGCCCCCGCGGGCACGCTGCCGACCCAGACGGCCGCCGAGACGATCACGTCGTTCCAGACGTATCCGTTCTTTCGCTTCGGCGTGACGGCGTCACAGCTGATCTGGGACTTCGGCGAGACGCTGAACCAGTGGCGCGCGTCGAAGGTGAACGCTGACGCCCAGGAGGAGAGCCTGCACACGACGGAGATGCTGGTCGCGTACAACGTGCGCGTCGCGTTCTTCACCGCGCGCGCGGCGCGGGACATGGTCGGGGTGGCGAAGGCGACGCTGGCGAATCAGGAGAAGCACCTGGCCCAGATCGAGGGGTTCGTGCAGCTCGGCAGCCGCCCCGAGATCGACGTCAGCCAGGCGCGCGCGGACCGCGCCAACGCCCAGGTGCAGCTCATCAACGCCGAGAACACCTACGACGTGTCGCGGGCGCAGCTGAACCTGGCGATCGGGGTCGAGCGCTCCGTCGCGTACGAGCTGTCGGACGACGAGCTCGGTGGCGTGGACGGCGAGGACGCCGAGGTGACATCGCTCGTCGACGAGGCGGTCCGGGCGCGGCCCGAGATCGCGAACCTGCGCTTGCTGGTGACCGGGCGCGAGCTCAGCCTGAAGTCGTCACGCGACGCGCACTTTCCCGCGCTCGGTTTCTCCACCGGCCTCACCGACAACGGCAAGAGCCTGGACCAACTGGTGTGGAACTGGAGCGGCGCGCTCACGCTGTCGGTCCCGCTCTTCGCTGGCGGCGGCATCGTGGCGCAGGTCAGGCAGGCGGAGGCGCAGCTCCTCGGGGTGCGCGCGCAGCTCGATGGGCAGCGTCAGCAGGTGCGCCTCGATGTCGAACAGGCGCGCCTGGGGGTGCGGGCGGCGAAGGCGCTGATCGCGGCGTCTGAGGACGCGGTGGCGAACACGCGTGACCGGCTCCGCCTGGCGGAGGGCCGCTATCAGGCGGGGGTGGGCAGCATCATCGAGCTCGGCGACGCCCAGCTCGCCCACACCGCGGCCTCCGTGCAGCGGGTGCAGGCGGACTATCAGCTGTTCACAGCGCGCGCGCAGCTCTTGCGGGCCCTCGGCCGAAGCTGAACGGGCCCCAGTGCCGGGAGCGAGGCCGCGCCGCCCCTGGCGCGACCCTCGCTCCCGGTTCCCCCCGCCTCCGCCCGTGTGCCCCCAGACCCTTCGTCCTCCCGACGGCGACTCCTCCCATTCGGTCGCTGTCCCTTCAATACCGCGGCGGCCAGGCGGTGTCAACTAAAAAAGACAAGTGTCTACTGGTTCGTCGCGGCAGCCTTTCGTCTCCAACCAGGCGTGGTACTGTCTCGTCTGTCATGGCGCGCGCTCCTGCTTCGTCTCCTACGGTGTCCCGTCCCCGTCGACCCACTTCAGCCCCCGGCGATGAGGCCGGCGCCGCGGAGATGGGCAAGCGCATTTCCGAGAACCTGAAGGAGCGCCGCCGGGTGCTCGGGCTCTCGCTCGATGATCTGGCCCGGTCCTCGGGCGTCAGCCGTGCCGCGCTGTCGCAGATCGAGACCTGCAAGACCAACCCGTCGCTGAACGTGCTGTGGAAGGTGGCGGTCGGGTTGGGCATCCCGTTTTCCGAGTTGATGGGCCACGCGCGGGACGCGGCGTCGCTGTTGCGGCGCAGCGAGAGCGACACCCTGCGTTCCCCCGACGGGAAGTTCGAAAGCCGGCCGCTCGCGCGCGCGGGCGCCGGACCAGGCGTTGAGGTCTACGAGCTTCGCCTGGCGGGGCACAGCAGCCACGCGGCCGATGCGCACGGCGCCGGTACGCGCGAGCTGATCGTGGTGCTCGCGGGCTCGCTGCGAATGACGGTGGGCCCCGAGAGCTATGTGCTGGGAATCGGCGACTCGCTGGTCTTCCCGGCCGACCAGCCGCACGTCTACGAGAATCCGGCGGCGCCCGAGGCGCGGTACCACAACGTCATCGTCTACCGCCGCTGACCGAGCGAAGGCGACCCGAGCTTCCTTCGCGCGACCCGAGCTTCGCGCGACCCGAGTGAAGGCGACCCGAGCTTCGCGCGGCGCCGACGTCGCTTCTCGTGTGGGCGCCGCGGGCCGCTTGAACCT
>CAYUFS010000030.1:0-53804 GCA_964443975.1 uncultured Myxococcales bacterium
AGCGATCGTCGGTGCAGGTGCCGTCGTTCCGGGTCTCGAAGATGACGATCGCCGGCACGTAAAAGACCGCAAGGGGCCGCGGACGGCCCCCTGCGAGACCCCCACGGAGGCTTTGCCCAACGATTAGCCTCTGCCCAACAATTCGGGCGGCTGCCTAATAATTCCGGATCGGCGGCTCGACGTCCCCGTGCTTGAAAAGGCGACCGCTAATCGGCACGATTGGTGGCCGGGATGGCTTCCACGGGAAAAGAAGGCCACGAGCGACCGCCCCGAATATCTCGCTTGTGGCTCCTTCTCCTGTTGGTACCGGTAGTGGGCGGCTTCGTCTGTGAGCGGGTCCAGATCGCGATCAGGGAGCGCCAACTGGACCCTGCGAAGGTGGACTGGGCAGCGGTTCGAGAGGAAGCGCTCGCCAATGGCCGAGCACTGCGCGCCGAACAAGAGTCCGGCATCCGGCAGAAGGTATTAGATGCGCACAAGGCAAACGTCGAAGCCTGCGTCGAACGAGCCGTGGAGCTTCTTCCGGGTCTCCTCCCAAGCCCGCTAGCCAAAGCCAAAATCGAGGCGGACTGCGCCGAAGCTGAAGGCAGAGCGATCCAGGCCGGGCATCTACCCGCGTCGCCTTGAACGCGCTCCTCTTCAGAGCGCCCGAAGGATCTCGATGCGCGCTTCCTGCCGCGCACGTCGCTTATCGGAGCGGCTGAAGACGCGCACCTTCCGACGAGGCGAGCAGAAGACCATCGGGTGCCCCTTGTGCTCGTTCCAGGTGTCCTTTGCGAAGGCGAGGCTACGCCGGTAGAGGTCGGGGCCGTTGCTGCCGCTCATGGCGGTAAGAGTGTAGCAACGCCGGGATCGCTCCACTGGACGTAGCGCAAGCGAGCAATGCCGATGCCGGGCCGGGGGTTCTAAGCTGGTCCCAGGTAGGCGAGACCGCATACATGGTGCGGTCTCGCCTACATGTCCATCCAAAATTGGCCCTAAAATTTCGACCAGGATGTCACATAACTTGACGGGGAGTAGCGTTTATGTCACTTTGCGTGACATGGCAACCAAGGCAAGCAATGGCACGGATGACCCCGGACTAACCCCGCCTATCGAACCGACCTCTTTTCATCGCCAGCTTCTTCTTCAAAACGTCCGTCCATCCTTCTTGCGCGGATTCATCAAAGCGCTTCTGTGGGCTTACCGGCGTTCTGATGAAATCTGCAGGGACAACTTCGACGAGCCCGAGGCTCACGATTCAGTTGGCGACATTCGGCGCGGCCTGATCGAAGGCGTGCTGAGAAGCCAGGCGGTTCGCCATGGTGGGCAGTCGAAAACGCCTAGGAACAGGCCGGGGACCGCGTATTACACGCGCGTAGACTTCGGACGCCTGCGCCTGACTCAATGTGCCGTGGATTCTCCTGGCAGAATCCGTCGGCCTGCTGACTTTAGGGGAGAGATGGCGGCGGAATCGCAGCTTTTTTTCCCAGCCGTCAGAGGGCGCCGCGCCGATGCCGATGTAGCAACGGCGCGATCGTATGCGGTCATCTACCACGGACACTTCCTAGAGAGTCGCAAACTACCAGGCTTCAATATTCGTGAGCCGGATTTTCTTGGGATTTCCTTTCCCAACGAAGACTGTACCGGCTCGATTGCGATGATCGACCTCACCGCCCAGCTTCGCTACGAGATCGACTCAGCGAAGCTCGCCGATGTTGAGCAGGCCGGCGATCTCAATCTTGGTTTCTCCGCAAAGACGGGAGCCAGGATCGATGACGAGGAAGAGAACGGATAGTGCGACCAGGATCGCCGGGATTTGTTAGCGAGCGCCTGTCTCAGGCCCGCAAGAGTCGTGGAATGTCCATGGTGGATCTGGCGCGCGAGGTGTCCGTTAGTCGTCAGGCAATATCGCAATATGAGAATGCTCAACAGACCCCTAGTCCGGACGTTCTTGAGCGGATCGCACGAATCCTGAACTACAAGACCGCATTTTTTACATGGCCAATGCCGCCTATGGATCGCCATGGCCCGATGTTCTGGCGCTCCATGGCATCCGCCACCAAGACGGCGAGGGAGAGAACATCTGTTCCACATGAATGGCTCGTCGATCTGCGCCGCTACGTGTCGCAGTGGATCGAGATCCCCAAGGTGGATTTTCCGTCGTTCGACTTGCCTTACGATCTGGAGAGGCTATCGGACGACGCGATAGATGATCTCGCCACCAGAACTCGCCGTCACTGGGGAATGGGCGATGGTCCCATCGCGAACATGGTCTGGCTGGCCGAGAATAAGGGCGCCGTGGTCGCTCGGCTTGGCCTGGATGCAGACGCACTGGACGGACAGTCGCAGTGGATAGACGAGAGGCCGCATATTCTGCTTAACGCCGACAAGTGTTCCGCGGCGCGGTCAAGATTCGACGTGGCTCATGAGATTGGCCATCTTGTCCTGCACCGCGGAGTCGATAGCGGCATCGTCCATCGATCCGCCGAACACAAACTAATCGAGGACCAAGCGAATAGCTTCGCAAGCGCCCTTCTTCTTCCGCAGAAGACTTTCACCGCCGAGGTTCATGCGCCGAGTCTTGATCAGTTCCGGATGCTGAAGGAGCGCTGGAAGGTATCAATCGGAACGATGCTCATGCGGGCCGTTCAGTTGGGGTTGGTTGCGGAGAAACGCGCTCAATATCTCTGGATCAGCTACTCCCGCAAGGGCTGGAGAAAATGGGAGCCGCTCGACGACGATCTGCCCGTCGAACAACCGAGGCTCTTCCGGCAGGCTCTCAGTGCGATCCTGAACAACAAACTCCAGGTTCGTGAAGATGCGCTCGCCAGCGTTCCGATTGGCCAGGGCTACATGGAAGAACTGATGGGACTCGAGAGAGGCTATTTTAATCTTGAAGAGGCAGAGATCGTCTCTCTTCCCAAGCGGGCGGACACCATTCCCGTGCAGAATTCGGGGCCCCGCGGAGACATCATCAAGTTCCCTGGCCGTGCACCCCAAGAAACGCGCTAGTACCTCTTTCCTTTGATTCTTTCGATCGTACGGGCTTGCTGACTAGTCAGCATCTCGCGCCTTACTCGCTCTGATCGCGACGTGGCGTAGCCACGTCGAAAGGCTCATCCCGGCCGCGTCTGCGGCGGCCTGAAAGGCCGCCCGCTCGTCGGTGGTGGCCAGGACTTTCATGATCTCTTCCCGCCGCTCGTCGTCTGACTTCCGGCGGGTAGGCGGTTCTTCGCCCGGCTTTCGCCTTGGCGGCTTCTTGGAGGCCATTGACCTAACGTAGTCCTAACATGGACCTAACACAAGGCCATCTTTTCATGTTGACAATATGGCCATGTTAGGACAATGTTAGGCACATGGATACGCGACAAGAGAAGGGCCTAATTCTGGCCAAGGACAAGCGGATCCGCCGCATCGCCGGGGAGACGTGGGGCGTCCCCTCGCAGAGCCAGGAGGCCAGCGCCTACCTCGTGAACCTCGGCACGGGCGTCTGCACTTGCCCCGACTACGAGCTGCGCCGCGTGAAGTGCAAACACATGTGGGCCGTGGAAATGGTCCGCACCGTCGAGACGCACGCCGACGGTACGCAGGTGGTGACGGAATCGGTGAAGGTGACACGGAAGACGTACACGCAGGATTGGCCCGCGTACAACGCGGCTCAGTGCGAAGAGAAGGAGACCATGCAGGCGCTCTTGCGTGGGCTCTGTGATGGCGTCTCCACGCCCGCGCACCCTGGCCGTGGCCCGAAGCCGATCCCGTACTCCGACGCGATCTTCGGGATGGCCATGAAGGTTTGGTCGACGGTCTCTGCGAGGCGCGCGACCACCGACATCAAGGCGCTAGCCAAGGACGGCAAAATCACCCGCGCCCCGCACTACAACTCGGTCCTGAACTACTTCGACAACCCCGCGATGACGCCCATCCTGACCCGGCTTATCGAACAGAGCGCCGTCCCGCTTGCCAGCGTCGAGACGGCCTTCGCCGTCGACTCCACGGGCTTCGGGACGACGGTCTACCGTCGGTGGTTCGATCACAAGTACGGCCGCGAAATGAGCGAGCAGACGTGGGTGAAGGCTCACGCCATGGTCGGCACAAAGACGAACGTCGTCACCGCAGTGACCGTGACCGATTCCAGCGGGGCGGACTCGCCGCAGATGCCCGCGCTCGTGGCATCCACGGCCGAGCGGTTCACCATGGCCGAGGTGTCGGCCGACAAGGCTTACCTCGGTCATGCGAACCTCGCCGCCGTCGAGGCCGCGGGCGCGCTCCCCTACGTGCCCTTCAAGTCGAACAGCAAGGGCACCGGGTCAGCGGCTTGGCGCCGCATGCACGCGGTCTTCATGTACCGCCAGGACGAATTCATGGCCACGTACCACAAGCGCAGCAACGTTGAGGCAACGTTCAGCGCCATCAAGCGGAAGTTTGGGTCGGCCGTGCGGTCCAAGACGTTCACGGCCCAGGTGAACGAGGTGCTGTGCAAGATCCTCTGCCATAACCTCTCGTGCCTCGTCCGCGCTATGCACGAGCTTGGGATCGAACCGAGCTTCGCGGCGCCCTCGCCGGACGCCGCCATGGTGCAGGCGTGACCGACCTGACGCCAGACGAGCAGTCCCACGTGAGGGCAGCCATGCACTATCTCCGGGCGCGTTCGGGCGGGTGGAAGCCGCTCGCGAAGGCGCTGGGCTTCTCCAAGTACACCCTCATCCACGTGAAGAAGGGGGAGAAGAACGTCAGCCCGACGATGGCGTTTCGGGTAGCGCGATTGGCGTCGGTGTCGATCGAGGACCTGCTATACGGGACGTTTCCGCCCGCCGGAACCTGCCCGCACTGCGGGCGTAATCCGCCACAGGAAAGCGCGGCAAGCTACTGAAATGTTTTCGAAAAAACGCAAACCGGCTTGCGCAAACAGATTTCTGTATACAGAAATCTGTGGACACCTGAACGGATGACCTGATATCACTATTGGCGACAGGGGAGCGGGGGTACTCCAGGTCGCCCGTATGGGCGGCAGCCGCTGGTCGGTGGGATCCTGGAGCCCGGAACCTGTCATTTCTTTTGGTATTGCACCATCCACGGGTAACTCGTGGCCTCCTCGGCTGAGAGCGATGGCCATATTTTGACACCGTGCCCTAGGCGTTCGCCGTCCGGCGAGCGATGTATGACGGGATGTAGCAGGCGCGCATATCGATCGTCGCACACGCCGTGTTTCTTCGTCACCGCTGTGTAGAAGCTGCTAGCGATAGCATCGGCGATCTGCAGGCCAGGGCGCTCTCGGTGCTGAAGTGTTGAAATCCGTTTGGTGTCGATTACGGACCAGTCGATGGTGCAGTCATCCTTGGTTTTTAGAACATCGAGGTAGGCTCGAAGATCATCGTAAGACGTGGTCGTCCGGTGCGAGAAAATGATTTTTGCAGGACCGATCTCGGTCTTTTTCCGCGCCTTGATACATGCTGCCGATACGCGCTCGATGAGATACCGAGCAGCGTAGCTGTAAAGGCGCTGCCCTCCACCGGCAAACCTCTCTGCGAGCGGCGGCTTTCGAAACATGACACTCACAGCCCGCACGGGAGCACCGGCTATGGCAGCGACGTAGGGCAACCGCTTCGCCTCCTCCATGTCCTTGAAGTGAAGATCCCGCCTCTGCTGGCTCTTGTAGAGGGAACGAATCCCATCGACCAAGTCGCCCAGCTTCCGATCGTTCGCCTCACGAACAAGGCACGCCGCCAGGACGAACCACTCCGAACTGCCCTTGTCGAAGGTGAACCCCTCGTCCCCTGATTCGTCGATGTAGACGTAAAACGGCGGCGGCGCTGACATGAAATCAACGTACCACCGTTCACAAATCTGTCGCTTGTTTGGCGGACGCCACGAGGAAGACCGTTGGAATCACTTACTAATCGTTGTCTTGCCCAATAATCCCCCGACCTGCCTAATAATTCGGGGGCCGGGCGGGTTTATTGGGCAAAGCCCCCCCACGGACCCGCACGGACCCGCACGGAATTGCTTGACGGCGCGGCCGGTCCAGCCGAGCTGGACCTCTCCCTTCTTGGATCGACCGCGCGATCGGCGGATCGGCGATGCCTAATCGACGTCCGACGACACGAGGGCAAGTCCAAGGATCGGGAGGCGCAGCTTTGCTGCGCCGGCGTCGGCGTGTAGCGGGGAGGGCCCGCGGGAGGGGCGAAGCCCCTTTCGCGAGCGACCGCCGCGCCTCAATCGGCCTTGGGGCCGAGGAAGGGGGCGATCACCGCGATGACTTGGTCGTGCAATGGGCCGTTCGACGCGACGATGCCGCGACGGTTGTAGAGATCGGACTCGGCGTAGCCGAGCGGCTGCCCGTCGAGGTCGGTGACCCGCCCGCCGGCGGCCACGAGGATCGCCTCCGGGCCGCAGGTGTCCCAGATCTTGGTGCGCCCGCCCGTGTACACGTAAAGATCGCGCAGGTTCTCCGCGACCAGGCCCATCTTCAAACCGACGCTGCCCATGTTGAATTCGTCGGTGATTTGCAGCGCGCGCTTTATGGCGTCGACGCGTCCGGTGCGGTGCGACTTCGACGCGACCAGGCGGATACCGGGGGGCGATGCCAGCGCCGAGGTGACCAGGGTGCTGTGCCCTTCCGGCGTCTCGAGCCAGGCGCCTCGCCCGACCACCGCCGCGTACGTCTTCTTCGTCGCGGGCTGGCTGACCACCCCGACGGTGGGACGGCCGTCGACGCAGAGGCCAATCATCACGGCGTACCCGTCGTCGCCGAGGATGAAGTCGCGGGTGCCGTCGATGGGATCGACCATCCACACACGTCGCGCCCCCCGGCGCGAGCCGTCGTCGGGCAGCTCCTCGGAGAGGATGGCGTCGTCCGGGAAGGCCGCGTGCAAGCGCGCGACGATCAAAGCGTTGGCCGCGCGGTCCGCTTCGGTGACGGGCTCGTCTCCGGCCTTCGCGTCGACGCGGAACGTCCGGCCGTAGGACATCACGACCGCCGCGGCGGCGAGCGCGATCTCGCGCGCCTGGGCGAGCTCGCGGGCGTAGTCGCTCACGCCGTCACCGCCGCGGCGGCGGCCGCCGCGCCTCCGCGCTGGAGATCGCGCGCGAAGGCCCCCCGGCCCGCCAGCAGCACCACGCCGGCGGCGAGCGGCAGGACCCCCGTGGTCACGACGGGCAGGCGCAGGCCGATGTGGCTGGACGCGAGGCCGATGAGGAATGGCGACAGCGCGTCCCCGAGCAGATGGATCGACATCGTCGAGACCCCGAAGCCTCGCGCGCGGACGCCGGACGGAAGAACGTTGGTCATGGCGGCGTTGAGCGGCCCCGTGTTCACGAACAACAACATCAGCGTGACGAACATGGCGGGCCAAAACACAATAGGCGTCGGCGACATTATGGCAAGCCAGGTGAACGGCGCCGACACGACCAGCGCGACGCCCGGCACCGTGAACGCCGCCACCGGGCTCCTGCGCGCCACCGCGTCGCTGACCCGGCCGCCTGCGATCGTACCGACGAAGCCGGCGACGCAGACGATGCCGCCAAAGATGACCGTGGCGCTGGCGAGGGGCAGGCCGCGCACGCGAAAGAAGTAGGTCGGCATCCAGGCGGCGAGGCCACCAATGGCGAAGGTGTAGATGGTTTGCGACAGGACGTTGATGATGTAGCTCGGATAGCGGGCGAGCTCCCGCCAGCCCACAGGCGGCGAGAGACCCACGTCCGAAGCCTCCGTGGCAGCGGTCGCCGGCGGGGGATCGTGCCCGCGGTCGGGCGCGGCGCGCGTGCCCGGGCGAGGCGGGTCGCGGAACGATAGCAGCATCACCGCCAGCAACACGCCCGGAATGCCCGCCAGGAAGAAGGCCATTCGCCACCCGAAGTGCGAGCCGATGACCCCGCCGACGGCGAAGCCGATCGCGGAGCCGATCGGCAGCGCCGAATAGAACGTGGTCAGCACGCGCACCTGGCGCGCCGGTGGATAGTAGTCACCGAGCAGCGGGGGCGTGACCACCGAGTAGCTGGCCTCGCCGATGCCGATGACCACGCGCGCGATCATGAGGATCGTGAAGCTCGGCGCCAGCCCCGAGGCGAACGTCGCCGCGCTCCAGATGAGGACGCCGACGCCCGCCACGCCGAACCTCCGCGTCCTGTCCCCGAGCGCCCCCGCCAGCGGCGAGACGATGGCGTAGGGAAACATGAACAGGGATTGCAGCAGCCCACCCTTCGCGTCGGAGGCGCCGAACGTCGCCAGGATGAGCGGCATCGCCCCCGCGGGGATGTAGCGGTCGACGTAGTTCAGCAGGTTCACGCCGGTCAGGACGCTGAGCGCGGTCCGTGCTGACGGCGGCTTGCGCATACGTCATCCGTACCACGGCTCGAATGGATCCGGGAATTGCATCTGATGCTAGAGTCCGCCAGATGAGCACGCTGACCGAAATCCTGCTGGTGCCTGGCACCCGCCAAAAAGTGATCCCCGATTGCGTCCGCCTGATCGAAGAGGAAGTCGATTCGAAGGGAGGCCTCTCCGGTCTGGCGATAAAAGGGGCGTTCATGGTCGTCAAGGCCGTGAAGCCCGGGTTCATCTCCGAGTCCGTCGACCACATGCTTGACGACTTCGTTCGCCGCCTGGAGCCCTTCCATACCGAGGCCCAGCAGAAGAACGAGCCCATCGGTCCCTTCTTGAACGCCCGCGCTGGCGCGGTCGCCGAGGCGTTGCTGGCCATCAGCGACGAGCGCGCGGCCCGCGCCAAGAACCAGACGGTAAAGAAGGCCTACGAGAAGCTGCGCCCGTCGGGGAAGAAGAACGTCGAGGCGGCGGTGCCGCGGCTCGGCCGCCTCATCGCAAAGTACGTCTCGGGCGCACCCCCGGTCGCGACCGCCTGAGAATGAGAACGGTCTCATCTCCGGCGGTCGGCCGCCGCGTCGACCCTTGACGTTCGCCGTTCCATGGTGCATGGTGCCCGCTCCAAAATCGATGCGGGGTGGAGCAGCCTGGTAGCTCGTCGGGCTCATAACCCGAAGGCCGCAAGTTCAAATCTTGCCCCCGCTACAGTAAAAGCGCGGGGTTCGGCGTCGCCGGACCCCGCGTTTTTTTTCCTCATGCATAATGAGGAACGGATGAGGGAACGGGGAGCGGCTGGATTGTCAACGAGGGCGTCGACGTCACGTCAGGACCCGTCGACTCGGCCGCAGGGTACTTCCCATTTCGGGAAGCTGACAAGGAGAAGGCAGATGCAAAAGGGTACAGTCAAGTTTTTCAATGTGACCAAGGGCTTCGGCTTCATCACCCCCGAGAGCGGCGGCAAGGACGTGTTCGTCCACGCCAACGACACGGGCGGCGCGCAGCTCGTCGAGGGCTCCAAGGTCGAGTTCGACGTCATCGAGGGCAAGAAGGGCCCGCAGGCCAGCGGCGTGAAGATCGTCTGAGGGACGCCGGCGCGCGCGATGGAGGTTGCCGGGTTTGTCTCGGCGCCTTCATCGTCCGCGCGAGGATCGTGGGTTCTGTTCGACTGCACGGCACTCCGGAGGCGGTACTTCAAGCATGTCTCCACGAACCGCATTTCAGTCGGGACTCGTGTCTGCATGGATGCGGTCAGCGTAGATGTCCAGAGGGAGATCGGGTGCCCACCGTCCGCTCCGTTGCCAGCCGCGCGACGCATTCAGCGGATTCTGGTCACCGGGAAGAACCCGTGCCCTTTTGTTATCGGCGGAACAGACGGGCGAGAAATCGACGCCTGAGACCTTGACGACGGCCTGCCACGCGGCTTCCTGACTGGCGCGATGGTTGAGGTGCGGCTGGCGCTGCACCCTCAACTGGGCTGGAGAACTTCCCTTGAGCCGAGGCGATGAAGTGCCCCGAGATGTCGGTTCCGAGCTCCGACGCCTGGAGGTACCGACTGGCCGCGGTCTCCGGCAACGCCGGGCCAGCGTTTCGCACCGCTTTGGTGGCGACCGCCCCACCGGGCGAGACAGCGTACACGGTCATGCCGGAGGGTAGCCGGCGCGCCAGGGACGTCGCTTCCAGGACGGGATCAGCGCGGGGGAAATTCCGGCCGACCTTCCCGTAGCCGCGCGCGCGAGCCAGGTGATCGACCTTTCCAAGGGTTTGACGATGCGCGCGCAGATGGGCACGCCGCGCAAGACGCTTCTCAGGCACGTCGATGAAGCGGCCGACTTGGGTGGTCCTTCTGCCTCGGGAAACCAGGCGAGGGCCGAGCGGCAGCGCCCGAAAAGCCCGTACGGTTCGGGGCTGACGTCCGCGTCCGTTGGACAGGAGCATGCGCAAGGACGTTACCCATCGACGAATTCGAAAGGGACGGACGCGTGGTGTGAGCACGCGATCCGGATCTGCTTGCGCTGACTTTTCTGTGTATGGTAATTACATGGGAGACCAATAAATGGGTGCAAATGTAATGACGAGGATGGGCGAAGGGACCGCCGTCTCCGATCGCTCGACACGCTCGGTCCTCGATGGCATCCGCCATATCGTGCGGACGCTGCGGGAGGCTTCGCGCGGCGCCGAGCGGACGGTGGGGCTGTCGGCCGCGCAGCTGTTCGTCCTCCAGCGCCTCGCGGGCGCGCGGACCCTGTCCGTGAACGAGCTCGCGGCGCGTACCCTGACGCACCAGAGCTCGGTGTCCGTCGTCGTCACGAAGCTCGCGCGCAGCGGGCTCGTCGAGCGGACGCGCGCTGGCGACGACGCACGCCGGGTCGAGGTCTCGCTCACGGACGCGGGGCGGGCGGTGCTGGCGCGCGCGCCCGCCGCGACGCAGGATCGCCTCATCGCGGCGCTGGCGCTGATCGGACGCCCGGCGCGCGCCCGCTTGGCCCACGACCTCGGGTTGCTGGTCGAAGCCATGGGCATCGACGGGCGTCACCCGCCCATGTTCTTCGAGCCGCCACTCGCCCGGAACAGAGGCGCGCGCCGTGTCCGCCCACGCGCCTGATGGATCGGGGCGGCCCGACGCGCCCGGCGACTTCACGGCGACCGCGCGCATGCTGCCGCTCTCGGCGCTGGCGGTGGGCATCGGCATCCTGGCCGCCTATGTTGCAACGGCGTTGCTGGGGCTGATCGCGTTCTTCACCAACCTCTTCTACTTCCAGCGCCTCTCGCTCGCGCCCGTGTCACCCGCCACCCACACCTTGGGTGTCGTGAGCGTGCTCGTCCCGGTCGTCGGGTGTGTCGTCATCGGTGTCATGGCGCGCTATGGATCCGAGCGCATCCGCGGTCATGGCATCCCCGAGGCGCTCGAGGCGATCCTCATCCGCGGCAGCCGGGTCGAGCCGCGCGTCGCATTGCTCAAGCCGCTCTCGTCCGCGATCTCGATTGGCTCGGGCGGGCCCTTCGGCGCCGAGGGCCCCATCATCATGACGGGCGGTGCCATCGGCTCGATGATCGCCCAGCTCTTCCACCTCACGGCCGCCGAACGAAAGACCCTGCTGGTCGCGGGCGCGGCCGCCGGCATGTCGGCGACCTTCGCGGCGCCCATGGCGGCCGTGTTTCTTGCCGTCGAGTTGCTGCTGTTCGAGCTCAAGCCCCGCAGTCTCGTGCCCGTCGCCCTGGCGAGCGCCGCGGCCGCCTATGCGCGCCACCGCCTGCTGGGCGGTGGGCCGCTCTTCCCCTTGCCCGACGTCACGTTCGCTCTGTCGCCCGTGGGCCTGCTCGCGTGCGTCGGGGTGGGACTTGCGGCGGGTCTGCTGTCGACGCTGCTCACGGCGGCCGTCTACGCGTCCGAGGATGCGTTCGCGCGGCTCAAGCTGCACTGGATGTGGTGGCCCGCGCTCGGCGGCCTCGCCGTCGGGCTGGGCGGGCTGGTCTGTCCGCAAGCCCTGGGCGTCGGCTACGACCAGATCCAGGCGCTGCTGTCGGGAGGACGCGGCGCGGGTCCGACGCTGCGGCTCATGCTCGTCAAGGCGACGATCTGGGCGGTCTCGCTGGGGTCGGGCACGTCGGGCGGCGTGCTGGCGCCGCTGCTCATGCTGGGCAGCGCGCTCGGCGTGCTGGAGGCGCGGGTGCTGCCCGACTACGGCTTGGGCTTCTGGCCGCTCATCAGCATGGCGGCGATCTTGGGCGGCACGATGCGCGCTCCGCTCACGGCGCTCGTCTTCGCGGTCGAGCTCACGGGGCGGTTCTCGATGACGCTCCCGCTGCTCACGGCCTGCGTTGTGGCGCACGCCTTCACCGTGCTCGTCCTCAAGCGCTCGATCCTCACCGAGAAGGTCGCGCGCCGCGGCTTCCACGTGAGCCGCGAGTACGCCATCGATCCGCTAGAGCTCCTGTTCGCTCGGGAGGTGATGCAGACCGACGTCGTCGTCATCCGGGCCGACGCCTCGCTCGACGAGGCGACGTCCGTGCTGTCGGCGACGCCCGTAGCGGAGGCCGAGTGTCTGTTCCCGACGCTCGACGCGAGCGCGAGGTTGGTCGGGGTCGTCACGCGGCGCGATCTCGAGACGGCGGCGCGCGCCGGAGCCTGCTTGGGTGGCGACGGCGCGCCGGGGCGCGCGCTGTCGGATCTCCTGCGCAAGAACGTCGTCACCGTGCGCGCGGACGAGCCGCTGCGCGTGGTCGTCCATCGCATGGCCGAGACGGGCCGGACGCGCCTCCCCGTTGTCGACGTCCGCGATCCGACCCGGCTCGTCGGGCTCGTCACCCTCAAGGACTTATTGAAGGCCCGCACGCGCCATCTCGAGGAGGAGAGGCGGCGCGAGCGCGCGCTTCCGATCCGCGCGCTCGTCCCATTCGCCCGCCTCGTGGCGGCGGGCCCACGAAACGGCAATGGGCCGCCTTCAGGGAGCAGGCCATCAGCCTGAGTGTCGCCATGGCCCCCGAGCGCGAGCGCGCGCACGTCCTGACCCTCCTGAAGCGCCACGGCCGGGACGCGACGTCTTTTCAGACGCTCGAGCCGGGATTTCGCTACTGGTTCGCCGGCGCTGATGCCTGCGTCGCCTACGTGGAGACTGGCAGCTCATGGGTAGCGGCGGGCGCGCCCATCGCGGCACCCACCCGGGTCGCGGCCACGGCCGCAGCGTTCGTCGGCGCGGCTCGGGCCGCCCGTCGCCGCGCTGCCTTCTTCGCCACCGAGCCGTCCTTCGTCGCCGACACGCCCTCGCTACGTGCGCTCGCGATCGGCGAGCAGCCCGTCTGGGAGCCCGCTGCCTGGCCCGACACACTGTTGCGTACGGCGAGCCTCCGCACGCAGCTGCGGCGCGCGCGCGCGAAGGGGGTGAGCGTGCGGCGCGTCGCAATAGCCGAGCTGACCCGCGCCAGCCACGACACCCGACGGCAGCTCGAGGCGCTGATCGTCCGCTGGCGAACGTTGCACGCGTTGCCGCCCATGGCATTCGTCGTCCAGGTGCACGCTTTCTCGAACCCGGGGGAGCGCTTGTGCTTCGTCGCCGAGCGAGAATCGCGAATCGTCGGCTTGCTGGCGGCCGTGCCGGTGTATGCGCGCTGCGGCTGGCTCTTCGAGAATCTCATCCGCGATCCCGCAGCGCCGAACGGCACCAACGAGCTGCTCTTCGACGCCGCCATGCGCACTGTCGCGGCGGACGGCAGCGACTATGCGACGCTCGGCCTCGCGCCGCTCGCGGGCGCGGTGCCATGCTGGCTCAGGCTCGCTCGCGCCGCGGCGGCGTGCCTCTATGACTTCGAGGGCCTGGCCGCTTTCAAGGCGAAGCTCCGGCCCACGACCTCGGCGCCCGTGTTCCTCTCGTACGTTCCCGAGTACGGCGCGCTGCGCTCCGTGCTCGACGCCCTGCGGGCGTTCGCGGGCGGGCGCTTGCTGTCGTTCGGCGTCGAAGCAATGGTGCGTGCTTCGCGACGCCGTGAGGAGCGCGCGAGCCTCTCACCGCACGGGGCCATTGCTGTGTTGTCGGATTCCCACTCGTCGCCTCTCCAATAGGCCGATGCGGGTCGTGACCCCCATGCGCACGGACCGCGCCGGTCATGCCAAGCAGGGCATGAGAGGCGCTGCTGGATGATCGGCTCCAGGTTCATGACGGGACTGTGGCGTCGTGATGACAAAGGAATGGTTACGCTTACCTCATGGCGCAGCTTCGATCTGGCGAGTGGGCGAGCGGGCAGGCGGGGCCTCGCTCCGCGGCGCCGCTCGCGACTTCGCTCGGGCTGCGGCGGGCCGCGACCGCCGTGGTCGGATTCAGCGTCCTCCTGCTTGGCGTGGCGCTGCTCGTTGTCCCCATCCCCGGTACCAGCGTGGTCATGATTCCGCTCGGCTTGACGATCCTGGCGCGGGAGTTCCACTGGGCGCGAAGGCTGCGCGACCGCTGGACCGCTGCCGTCGGGAGGACATGGGCCAGCCTTCGGCGCGTGTTTGGCGCTCGGCCTCTGGTTCCATTGGCGGCGCACCGGCTGTGAGCGGTGACCGTCACACTCGTTTCCGATGAGCCGAGCGGACGTTTACTTTTCTACCGCCCAATTGCAACGGGAGGCCTCCTCCGACCGCCAGGGGCAGTCACCGCGGAGGAGCCGAATCTCCGTGACGTTCACGGTGACCAGTAGATCGAAGGGCCCGCGCGGCCCCTCCTCACCGGTTCATGAAGGCTGAGACCCTCGGGGTGGAACACGGACGGGCGGGGGGATTGCTACCATCGCATCACGTGAGCCCCAGGACCTCAGTTCGCGTTCGCGTTCACCCAGCTGGTGAGGCAGTCGATATCGGTCTGACTCAGATAGCTGACCGATGGATTGATTTGCTTGTCCGGCATTTGCGGACCGCACGTGCTTCCCAGAACTCGCAGGAGGATCGGGCTCGTCGAGGGGTTGGCGCTGTTCAGAAGCGGCTGGCCGGCGCACGGTGGCGTGCTGGTGGCCGCATTCGCGCCCTTGAGCTGGGCGGCGGTTGCCGCTGACAGATCGGGTGGAAAGAGCATCAGGTGACAACCCGAGATGGCGCAGCTCTTCGCGAAGACCTGAGTGGGCGCGTCGCAAGCGACCGTGCCGCTCGTGCCGCCGGTTGCGCTGCCGCCGTTCGTGCCGCCGGTCGAGCTGCCGTTCGTGCCGCCAGTTGAACCGCCGTTCGTGCCACCGGTTGAGCTGCCACCGGTTGAGCTGCCGCCGCTACCCGACATGCTGGCTCCGCCAGTTCCCCCCACGGGGCCCGGATACCCTCCCCCCAGGGTGCCTGGGCAACCTGCCAGAAGGGGCAGAACGAACAGCACTCTGGCCGGCCACGGACGAATCACCTGGCCCAGGGTCCGCGTGGAGAAAGCTCGGTTCATGTGGTGGTCCTCCGGGATTGTCGAGTCAACGCGGCAGGCGGCCCCTCGGACCTCTCCGGCGGATGGGTGGGGAGCCCGGGCCAGTTGGACTCACGTGAGGCTGGCCTGCCAGGCAGTAAGGTCTAGCAGCCGATCCGGCTCATCGCCGAAGAAAACGCTTCAACTCGCGGGCGCTCGCGCGAATGGTGTTGCGCGTTTGCAACCGCGCTGAAGGTCGCCCTCCAGAGGCCGACCGGCGAATTAGCCGAGGCGGACGCCGGCGTTCTGCGGTAAACCCCAGCAGAGAGAGAACACGTTTTCGGCAGCCACGGAGAGCGTCCCGCCATGAAATCGAAAGGTCGAGTCTGGATCGCAGCGGTGGTTGGGTTGGTCGTGGTCATCGCGACGCTCGCGGGAATCAAGGTGGCCCAGATTCGCGCCATGATCCAGGCAGGGAAGGCGTTCTCTCCGCCGCCGGAAGCGGTGACCTCGGCCAAGGTCGAGGCGGGCCGGTGGCGGTCGAGGCAAGCCGCCATAGGCTCGCTGGTGGCCGTGCACGACGTGACCCTTGGCGCGGAATTCCCCGGGCTCGTCCAGACGGTCGACTTCGATTCAGGACAGCTCGTCAAGCGGGGCGCGGTCATGGCCAGGCTCGATGTCACGAACGAGGTGGCTCAGCTCGAATCGGCCACCGCTGACGCGGCCCTCGCCCAGACGACCGCCGAGCGGGCACGTAAGCTGCGGCAGGGAGGAGCGAACACCCAGGCCGATCTCGACGCCGCGGAGGCGCGCGCGAAGCAGACGGTGGCCGTCGTCTCGAACCTGAAGGCCACCATCGCCAAGAAGACCATTCATGCCCCTTTCGACGGTCGCGTCGCGATTCGTCAGATCGAGCGCGGCCAGGTGATCTCGCCGGGCACGTCCATCGCCACCCTGCAATCGGTCGATCCGATCTATGCGGAGTTCGCGCTTCCGCAGCAGGCCCTCGGGAACCTCACGGTGGGACAGGCGGTCACTGTGACGGTCGACTCGTTCCCTGGTGCGACCTGGGAGGGCAAGATCAGCACGATCAATTCGGAGGTCGACGTCAGCACGCGAAACGTCCGGGTGCGCGCCACCCTCCCCAACAAGGATGGCCGCCTGCGTCCGGGACTGTTCGTGAACGTAGAGGTCAATGCTTCCGACGAACACGACGTGCTCGTCATCCCGGCGACGGCCGTCGTCTACGCCCCCTACGGCGATACGGTGTTCGTGATACAAGCCGGCCCGGGCGGCGACAAGGCGGCGCCGCGGGCCGTCGAGCCACGCTTCGTGCGGCTCGGCGAGCGGCGAGGAGACCTGGTCGCCGCGATCTCGGGCCTGAAGGCGGGCGAGACCATCGTGAGCAACGGCGCTTTCAAGCTGCACAAGGGGATGCAGGTCATCGAGAACAACGCGCTGGCGCCCAAGGCCGAGCTCGATCCCAAACCGACCGACCGCTAGCGGCGAACCGAGGCATCCTGTCGTGAACTTCACCGACCTCTTCATCCGACGACCCGTGCTGGCGATCGTCGTGAACGTCGTCATCGTGATCGCGGGGCTCCAGGCCATGCGCTCGCTGAACGTGCGGCAGTATCCGCGCAGCGAGAACGCCGCGGTCACCGTCACGACGACCTACGTGGGCGCCAACGCCCAGCTGGTGCGTGGCTTCATCACGACGCCGCTCGAGCGCTCGATCGCGTCGGCCGCCGGCCTGGACTACATCGAATCCGAGAGCCACCAGAACGTGTCGATCATCCGGGCGCGGCTGCGGCTCAACTACGAGGCGACCCGCGCGCTCGCGGAGATCAGCGCAAAGGTCAACCAGGTGCGCGGGGACCTGCCCCCCGAGGCCGAGATCCCGGTCATCAACATCGAGACGGCCGACAGTCAGTTCGCGGCCGCGTACCTGAGCTTCGCGTCGAAGTTCCTCAAACAGAACGAGATCACCGACTATCTGGTGCGCGTCGTCCAGCCGCGCCTCTCCGCCATCGAGGGGGTGCAGCGCGCCGACATCCTGGGCGCGCGGACGTTCGCGATGCGAATCTGGCTGAAGGCGGATCGGATGGCTGCCTACGGCATCAGCCCCAGCCAGGTACGGCAAGCGCTAGCGTCCAACAACTACCTGGCGGCCGTGGGGCAGACCAAGGGGTCGCTGGTGCAGGTGAACCTGACCGCCAACACCGATCTGAGCACGGTGCGCGAGTTCGAGCGGCTGGTGGTGCGCCAGCGAAACGGGTCGGTGGTGCGCCTCGGCGATCTCGCCGACATCGTGCTCGGCGCGGAGGACTACGACACTTCGGTCGCCTTCAGCGGCCAGACGGCCGTCTTCATCGGGGTGTGGGCGCTCCCGAACGCCAACTCGCTGGACGTCATCAAGCGGGTGCGCACGGCGATGGACGCCCTGCAAAAGGAGCTGCCCGAACAGATCCAGGCCGTGATCGCCTACGACGGCACCGACTACATCAGGAGCGCCATCAACGACGTCGAGCACACCCTCGGCGAGACCTTGCTCATCGTCGTGGTGGTCATCTTCCTGTTCCTCGGCTCGCTCCGCTCGGTGCTCGTGCCGGTGGTGGCCATCCCGGTGTCACTGATTGGCGCGGTGGCGCTGATGCAGCTCTTCGGCTTCACCATCAACCTGCTCACTTTGCTGGCGATCGTCCTCTCGGTGGGTTTGGTCGTCGATGACGCGATCGTGGTGGTCGAGAACATCGAGCGGCACATCCGCGCGGGCATGACGCCGGGGCAGGCGGCGCTGACGGGGGCCCGAGAGCTGGTCGGTCCCGTCATCGCCATGACCATCACGCTGGCGGCGGTCTACACGCCGATCGCGTTTCAGGGAGGACTGACCGGGTCGCTGTTCCGGGAGTTCGCGCTGACCCTGGCGGGTGCCGTCACCATCTCCGGCGTGGTCGCGCTGACGTTGTCGCCGGTGATGTCAGCCCACCTGATCAAGGGCGGGCACGAGGACCACGGCCTGGCCGGCGCCATCAATCGGGGCTTCGACCGACTGCGAGCCGGCTACGCGCGGGCACTCGACGGGGCCCTGGCCGCGCGCGGCGCGATCTATCTCGCCTGGATCGTCATCAGCATCCTGGCGTTCGCGATGTTCGCGCAGTCACCGACGGAGCTGGCGCCCGCGGAAGACCAGGGCGTCATCTTCGGCGTGGTGAACACGCCCTCGAACTCGACGCTCGATCAGGTGACGTTCTCGACCCGCGAGCTCAACCGCTCGATCATGGAGATCCCTGAGGCGTCCTTCTCCTTCCAGATCACGCTCGGCAGCGGCGGCTTCTGGGGCCTCGGCCTCAAGCCCTGGGAGCAGCGAAAGCGCTCGGCGTTCCTGATCCTCCCCGAGGTGCAGCGGCGCGTCGCCGCCATCCCCGGCGTCCAGACCTTCGCCATCCTGCCCCCGGCGCTGCCGGGCGGCGGCCAGTTCCCGGTGGAGCTCATCATCTCCTCGA
Organism: uncultured Myxococcales bacterium; assembly: GCA_964443975.1. Taxonomy (GTDB): domain Bacteria; phylum Myxococcota_A; class Polyangia; order Fen-1088; family Fen-1088; genus DASYCK01. The sequence continues at coordinate 18,660 of CAYUFS010000030.1, forward strand.
CCGCCGAAGCGGAGGAGATCCTGGGCTTCGCGACCACCCTGCAGCAGAAGGCGGCGAGGAGCGGCGTGTTCGCGTTCCCGCCGCTCATCGACGTCAAAATCGATCAGCCCGAGTCGCAGATCGACATCGATCGGGACAAGGTGGCCGAGCTCGGGCTCAATCTACAGACAGTGGCCCAGGATCTGTCGGCCGCCGTCGGGGGCAACTTCGTGAACCGCTTCAGCGTCGCCGGTCGAAGCTACAAGGTCATCCCGCAGCTCCTGCGCTCCGAGCGCCTGAACCCCGCCCAGCTGAAGGACATCTACCTCACGGGACCGAACGACCAGCTCATCGCGCTCAGCTCCGTGGCGACCATCCGCAACGCCGTCACGCCGCGCGCCCTGAACCGGTTCCAGCAACTGAATGCGGTCAAGATCAGCGGGGTCGCCATTCGTCCCCTCGACGAGGCGCTCAAATACCTGGAGGGCGAGGCGGCCAAGATCTTGCCCAAGGGGTACTCCGTCGACTACACGGGCGAATCGCGCCAGCTCCGCACCGAGGGCGACAAGTTCCTGCCCGCGTTTATCCTGGCGGTCGTGCTCATCTTTCTGGTGCTGTCGGCGCAGTTCAACAGCTTCCGCGACCCGTTCGTCATCCTTGCGGGGTCGGTGCCGCTCGGCATGTTTGGCGCGCTGGCGCTGGCGTTCCTGAAGATGCCCAACCCCAACCTGCCGTACTGGACGAATGGCTGGACGACCACGATCAACGTCTACTCCCAGGTCGGCCTGGTGACGCTGGTGGGACTGGTGTCGAAGAATGGAATCCTCATCGTGCAGTTCGCGAACACGCTGCAGCGCGAGGGACATACGAAGCTCGAGGCGGTCCGGGAGGCCGCCGTCACGCGGTTGCGGCCCATCTTGATGACCAGCTTCGCCACCGTCTGCGGGCACTTTCCGCTCACCCTGGTCCGCGGTCCGGGCGCGGCCGCACGAAACAGCATTGGCCTGGTGCTGGTGGCGGGAATGGCCATCGGCACCGCGTTCACGCTGTTCTTCGTTCCCGCGATCTACGTCCTCCTGGCTCGCGATCATCGCGAGGAGAAGGTTGATGGCGAGCTCGCCGCCGCCCCGCTTGCCCGGACGCCGGCAGAACCGCACGGCGCCCGGCTCTGAGGCTCACCAGTTGGGAGGATCCCTTTGACAACTCTTCGGCTCAAAGCAACGTGTGCGGCGCTCCTGGTCAGCGCCCTGGTGGTGACGGTCCCGATCGGCTGCGGGGGTAGCGCGACAAGGTCCGACGCGGGCGCCGGCGGAGCCGCCGCGAGGGGCGGTGCCGGCGGCGTCGGCGGGGGCGGTGGCGGTGGCGCAGGCGGTGGCGCAGGCGGTGGCGCAGGCGGGGCCGGTGGCGCAGGCGGGGCCGGTGGAGCGGGAGGGGGCGGTGGAGCAGGAGAGGGCGGGGGCGGCGGGCTGGGCGGCGGCGGTCCTGCTGGCGGCGCGACCGGGACGGGGTCGTATCACTACGAATTCACGTTCAATGGGTGCGACACGGGGAAGCATACGTTCTCGTCGCTGGAGGCGATGTGCGCAGGGCTCGAGAGCGCGAGCCTCAACGGCGGCTGTGCATTGGCGGCGCGTCAGCAGTTCTTCGGCGACGAGTGCACTGGGACGTTTCAGGAAACGAACTGATTGGCCGCCTGACTCATGACATCGAGAAGGCGGTCGATGTCGATCGGCTTCGGCAGATATGCCGCGCCGAGGGAAGCGGCCACCTCTCCTCCCGCGTGGGAAGCGCTCATGATCGCGAGGCGAAACCGACTACCGACTTGCCTGGCTCGCTCGATGAACGCGACGCCGTCCATGCCAGCCCTGCCCAGATCGCACAATATGATCTGAGGATGGAAAGCCGCGAGCTTGGCCAGGCCCGAGAACCCATCCATGGCCGCTTCGACCGTGTAGCCCTCGAACGCCAGTATTTCGACGAGGGCGCCCCGCGCGGATGCATCGTCTTCGACGATCAATACGCGAGGCCTTCCGCCGGGCGAGATCGGATGCGCCATGACAGTCGTCAAAGCACCCGCCGTGCCAGGCGTGGCTGGATCGGCGCGGCTGCATTCGAGCATCACTGCGAGCCCGCCCGGTCATGACGTCGATCAACGCCGACGGCGGCGCCGAAACAGCGACATCGCGCGAGCCGCCAGCGACAGCACGAAGAACGTCACGATCGCCGCGATCGCCAGAACGGCCAATGTGTCGTAACGCATGTGTTCCTCTTCTGGCTGGGCGCCGATGTGCTCATCCGAGACGAATCCCTACCCAACGGGGCCAACGACCGCTCCGCCGTCGTGGTCCGTTTCACGATATCCAGCAATTTCCATTCCGTTTTCGGTGCCGGGCAAGCTCGTCCCCAGCCCATGCGATCGTGCGCGAGAGGCGCACCAGATGCCGACCTCCGCGAAGGAGCGGCAATCCCTGCGCGAAGGTGGACCGTGCCAAGCGTTGCCTCTGGCGGTGCCGGCGCTGCTAAGGTCGGGGTCATGACGTCGCTGGAGAAGCTGAGGACGGAGCTCCGCACCTTCGTGGAGGCCCGCGACTGGAAGCAGTTTCACGACCCCAAGAACCTCGCCATGCTCATCGCATCGGAAGCGGGAGAGCTGCTGGCGGAGTATCGCTGGGTGCGCAACGACGCGGCGGACGCCCTTTCTGGCGAGCCGGCCGCCCGGAGGCGGATCGAGGACGAGATCGCCGACGTGGGCATCGGGTTGGTCTTGCTCTGCGATCGGATCGGGCTCGATCTGGTCGAGGCAATGCGCGCAAAGCTGTCCAGGAACGCGCGGAAGTACCCGGCTCGGACCTCGCGCGGCAAGGCTGGGCGGCCGTGATCGTCGCGTCCTCGGTCCGTGCCCGTGTCCGCTAGTGTACCGTCCGCGAAATAGGGGCAATGATCGGCTGACAGGCCTGCGCTTCTGCGAGGCGCGACGACGAGGCATACCCGTAGGTATGGTGAGGAGGAGTAACGAAGCGGGGCGCAGGATCGTCGGCCCAGCGTTGCGCTTATTTCGGGGACGGTACACTAGGGCTGCTGCCGGGGATCCCAGCCCGTCGCGAGGCCCTCTTCGCACCCGTCGAGGCCGGCCATCGCCGCGGCGTCGAGGACGAAATCGAAGATCGCGCCGTTCTCCTGAATGCGCGCCTCACGCGTCGACTTGGGCAGGACGACCAGCCCGTGTTGCACCGCCCACCGCAGCAGCACCTGCGCGGGCGAGCGGCCGATCCGCGCCGCCGTGTCGACGACCACGGGGTTACCGAGGCGCTGGCCGTGCGTGAGGGGACTGTAGGCCTCGACCACGATCCCGTGCGTCGCACAGAACTCTCGCGTCTCTCGCTGCTGCAAGAACGGGCTCAGCTCGATCTGGTTCACCGCGGGGATGATCTTGGCGTGCGCGAGCAGCTCCTCCAGATGTCCCGTGAGAAAGTTGCTGACGCCGATGGCCTGGGCGCGTCCCTCCGCGGCGATGCGTTCGAGGGCGCGCCAGGAGTCGAGACGCTTCCCGGCCACAGGCCAGTGAAGCAGGTACAGGTCGACATAATCGAGCCCGAGCCGCGCCAGGCTGGCGTCGAACGCGGCGAGCGCCCGGTCGTAGCCCTGGTCGTCATTCCAAAGCTTCGTCGTGACGAAGACCTCCGCCCGCGGTACGCCAGCACTCCGCACGGCGGCGCCGACGTCCTGCTCGTTACCATACACGCGCGCGGTGTCGACGTGCCGGTAGCCGAGGCGCAGCGCGGCCGTCACGGCGTTCCTGGTGGTTTCGCCCCGGGGAGTCTGCCAGACACCGAGCCCTAGCTGCGGAATCGAGGCGCCCGTGTTCAGCGCCAGCGCCGGCGCCGGCATGGCGTTGGAACCGGGAGCGTCGACGGATCCGGACACGGGTGTCGCGGTCTTACCACACTGGCCAATCCGGGCCGCACAACTCGCGCCTCAGTGGGTACAACCTGCGCAGCGCTCGACCTCGGGGATCGCTCGCAGGCGCTCTGTCTCGATGGCGCCGTGACAGGTCACACAATCGCCGAAGGTTCCTCGTGCGATGCGATCGAGGGACGCCTCAATCCTGGTCACCACCAGCTTGTCAGGCTCGGCGAGGGACTCGATACTGTTTGCGGCTGCGGCGTGCTTGGCCGCCAGGTCTTCCCAGTCGGCCTCACGGTTCTCGAGAAGCGAGTGTTGAGCCGCCAGCAACCGCCGGCGACGTTGAAGGACGGACTCTCCTCGGCTCAACAGCTTGCGACGAAACGTCTCCATCGTTTGTGAATCCATCAGCTTCTTCTCCAGGGCGAGGGGGGCACGGCACGCGCGGGTGGCCTCGGTCGGCGTATCCCGCGCTCCACGGCTGTTACGATCCGGTGCCTTGGAGCTGACGGACCAGATCTGGACGATCCGATGCTGACAGCAACTCCTCGAGCAGCCTGCTGGCAATCAATGCGGCAACTTGTCGATTGCTGGTGATCCTTCCGGCCTCCGCGTAGGCAGCATCCACGAGCTGTCCGACACTGAACCTTGGCTTCGAATTTTTGCGCGTCATCAGGGCTCCTGTTGGTACGGCGGGTGTTGCGACTCCCTCCGCGGTATGCAGGAGGCGCGCCAGACGTTTGGGACGGAACCAGGCGACCTCCTTACGCCAGTGGGACGTGATCGTTTCGCCAACAGTTCTCCCGGCGCGTTGGCCACGTTCGGGCGAATCGTTGCAGAGCGTGGGCTCCAATCTCAGGAATCGCGGTCCGGGCCCATTTCTTCCCGCTCTCCAAGAGAAAGGTCGGTCGCCACCCTGTTCCCAGGTGGCGGCGGCCGCGCGGACCTGCCTCCGCTTGACGTATCCTCGGGCCTGCGTGGACATTTTCGAAGCGACAAGGCGGTACGAGTCCTGGCTGGGGCGCTTCATGCCGCTCGTGCGCGCGGACATAGCCAGGAAACACCTCCGCATGCGGCTCGGCCTGTTTCCGTTCATGCGCGGCACGTTCTATCGATGGTGCTCGCTGTGGAAACAATCCGCGGGCGAGCTGTCGCTCGCGAAGCGGGTCCTGGCCGTCGGTGACTTGCATATCGAGAATTTCGGGACCTGGCGCGACGCCGAGGGCCGCCTCGTATGGGGCATCAATGACTTCGACGAGGCCACCGTCCTGCCCTGGACCCAGGACCTGGTTCGCCTGGCAACCAGCGCCCACCTGGCTATCGGAGCCAGGCACGTGGGGCTGGCGCGAAGAGCCGCGTGCCAGGCGATTCTGCAGGGCTATCACGATGGCATGGGGGCCGGGGGCCAACCGTTCGTGCTCGAAGAGGAGCATGATTGGTTGCGCGAGCTGGCGACGTCGGAGCTGCGGCGCGCGGACGTCTTCTGGCGGAAGCTGGACGCGTTGCCGACCACGCGTTCCGTCGACCGCGCCGCCCGCACCGCGATCGTTCGGGGAATGCCCGGCGACGGAACCGCACCGATTCGGTTTGCCCGCCGGGTCGCCGGGATGGGGAGCCTCGGCCGGCCACGCTTCGTCGGTATGGCGACGTGGCGCGGAGGGAAGGTGGCGCGCGAGGCCAAAGCCATGGCGCCTTCGGCCTGGTCCTGGGCGACGAATCGCGACGACGCGCTCAGCCTGTATCCGCGATTGCTTGCGCGAGCAGTTCGGGTGCCTGACCCTACCGTGGATATCGTCGGCGGCTGGCTGTTGCGGCGGCTCGGTCCCCACTGCACGCGCATCGAGCTCGTCGAGTTGCCTGATGGGCACGATGAGGAGCGCCTGCTCTACGCCATGGGCTTCGAAACCGCGAACATCCACCTCGGGACACCCGACGCGGCGCCGGCAATTCGCAAAGAGCTGGGCTCGTTCAAGTCACACTGGTTGCACGAACGCGCCAAGACCTTCGCCGCGGGCGTCGTGGCCGACTGGGATGCATGGCGGGCGGCGACGCGTTAGCGCGAGGACCTGCGCCGACATTCGTCGACCGCGTGGGCCAGGACGGCGCTACCAGTCGACGCTATCGACGTAGACCGTGCCGGTCCAGGTCGCCGTCGCGTCGAACTGAACGCCGAGGCGAAGAATTGCCGCGGCGTCAGCGGGGACGGTCACCTTCACGGTGGTCCAGGCGTCGAGGGTGAGGTCCTTCGCGTAGATCCGCGCTCCGGTGAAGCGATAGCTTCCTGTTTCGAGAACGTAGGGCTGGATCGAGCCGATGGGCGCGCCCGCGGGAACGAAGACATGAAACGTCACCACGGTGCCGGGCGCGATCGCGGGCGTGGGCGGCGCGACCTCGAGGATGTAAGTCATCCCCGAGGCGGTCGTCATCGCGCCAGCGAGCGCCGCCGTTCCGGCAAAATGCTCGGTCGTGCTCTGGCCGACGCTGGCGATCGTCCCGCCGCCTGCTGCCATCTTCCAGGCTTGGGCCGACGTCTCGAAGTTGTATTTGGCGCTGTCCGCCGGCGCGCCGCCGCCGGTGCCTGGATTCGAGCCCGCGCCGCCATTGCCCGGCGCGCCACCGAGGCTGCCCGTGCCGCCGGTCCCTGCGCCAGCGCTGCCCGTGCCGCCGGTCCCTGCGCCAGCGCTGCCCATGCCGCCGGTCCCTGCGCCCGTGCTGCCCATGCCGCCCGTCCCTGCGCCCGTGCTGCCCGCGCCCCCGGTTCCCGGTCCCGTGCTGCCTGCGCCCCCGGTCCCGGCGCTGGCCTTCCCGCCTGATCCTCCCCCGGCGGTTCCCGCCAGACCTGCCCCCCCGCCATGACCTGCCGAGGACGAGCCGCCGGTGGCCGCCTTGCCGCCGCCCGTTCCGGCTCCTCCGGAACCCTTTGCGCCCGTGCCTCCGGTAGCCGCGCGGCCTCCGGTGCCGCCTCCCTGTCCCGTCACGCCGGGGTAACCCCCGATTCCGCCGTCATAGTCCGCGCCGATTCCGCCCGTTCGCGTGTATTCGGGGACGCCGCAGGACGCGGAAGCCGCGAGCAGCCACGGCAACACCCAGCGGAGGCTGATTGTCGAGACGGGTGAGTTGGCAGCGTTCATGTTCGCGTGGGCTCGACGGATGGCCCGACCCTCGACGGGTGTCGCGGGCTTCGCCTGGGTAACGGCTGTTTCGAGGCATAGCTTGAGCTTTGGCAGGGACCAGGCCGATTCCCGCAGTCTCTGCATGAACGTAAGGGAGAGTCGGCAAGGAATGCGCCGTCGTCGCCGCCGCAGCGGCGCTTCTGGCCACGGCCGCGCCCATCACCGTCGGGAATGGAAGTTGCTCCGGGAGATCACACAAACCCGCGAAGAGGAGAGGACCATGCCCCGATCCGAGACCAGCAGGGAAGACCTGAAGCGCCGCGTGAGCGATCTCAGGACGCTGCGCGATCAAATCCGCCTGGATTTACACCTGGCGAGCATGGAGCTCCGCGACGAGTGGAGGGACATCGAACGGAAGCTCCCCGATCCGGATGGCGCGCTCCAGCAGGTAAAGGGGGCGACGAGCGACGCGCTCGATAACCTGGCTGGCGAGCTGCGACGCTTTCTCGCCCGCCTCCGCGACGGAGATCGCCCTCAGGTGGCGCACGTCATGACGCGCAACCCATCGGTCTGCTCCCCGACGGACTCCGTTGCCCAGGCGCTGGCCACCATGTGGAGCCGCGACGTCGGTTGTCTTCCTGTCGTCGACGGAGACGAGCGCCTGGTGGGGATGATCACCGATCGCGACACCGCCGTCGCTGCCTGCACTCGAGGTCAGCGCATGGACGACATTCCGGTCCAGAGCGTCATGTCCACGAAGGTCGTCGGGTGCGCGCAAGGCAGTGGGCTCGACGAGGCGCTGGCGTTGATGCGTGGTCGCCAGGTGAAACGCCTGCCCGTGCTGTCGAAGGATGGCAAGGTCGAAGGTGTGGTCACCCTCAACGACATAGCGAGGGCGGTCGACCGTGCCGTGGGGACCCCGCGCGGCACGGTCGATGCGCAGCTCGTCGTGGCCACCCTGGTGGCGGTCGCCAGGCCACCCGAGGGCGATAGCGGCGACATCAACTGACGAACGAGACGATCCTCAGCGGTTGGTGTGCGGAGCGCCACAAGCTTTGTCGCGCGAGATGAAGCATGATGCGAGGCCGATGCCGTGCGCGCGCATGCGGAGGGGCCATGCGGAGGGGCGCTGAATGGCGCGTGCCGGGGGGGTTCGCGCTGGTGGCTGGACTGCTGCTGGCCGTCCGTGGCTCCGCGGGCGCGGCCGTGCCGGACGAGGGCTGGCGCGTCAGCTCGACCGGGGGTCTGACCGTCGATGGCGGCCTGGTCCTGGCGGCGCCTGCGGCGTTGCCAACCGGTTTGTCCACGGGCATTGGAGCGGGGTTGGCCTACGGGCGAGGTGTCTTCGCGTGGGGGGCGCGGGCATCGTGGTCCACCGCGACGGAGTCGTCGTTCGTGTGGACGGCGACTCACGCCGATCTCGATCTGCGCCTCGATGGCGCCGTCCAGCGCGACGTGGGGCGCGGACGCCTGGCGCTGCGGCTCGGCATCGGCTCGACGGTGGTCCACGAGACACGGCTGCGGAATCAAGGCGCGCGCGCGGGCCTCACCGGCAGCGACCTGCAGACGTCGAGCTTCACCGCGCTGCCGGTCGCGGCGCTCGACGTCGTGGTGGCGGTTCACGTCGCCGGGCCGTGGCTGCTGATGCTGGCCGGGGGGCCGTCGGTGTCGATCGTCAGCTCCGCATGGAACGTGGGCTGGAAGACCGAGCTCGGCGTGGGCTGGCAGCGATGACGGCACCGGCGAGACCGCCTGCTCGGATGCTCGCGCGCGTGTTCATGCTGGCGCTCTTACCCGCGTGTGGGAGTGTCAAGGGACTGGGAGGCGAGGCTCCTGCCTTGGCGACCTTTCAGATCACGGCCAGCGGCGACCTCGCCTCGTTGCGGCCGCCCGGCGACACGGGCGAGCGCGCGCTGCAGGTGGCCCTCGTCTGGGCGGACCAGTGGTTGACCGAGCCGTTCTGCATTCTGCCCCCCGAATCCGCTGACGCGGCGGCGGTGATCGCGGCGGGTTGCCGTGATCCCTTCGGGTTCGTCCCCTTGCTCGTCGCCGCGAACACGCCCATCACGCTCGGAACGCCAACGACGATCGCGCTGTCCGACCTGCCGTCCTCGGACGTGCTGGTCGGCAGCCTCGGCTCACGCGTCGCTTACGGCAGCCTGGTGCTGTACGACGATCGGGACGGTGACGGCACGCTCGGGCTCTCCCAGCCACACCGCGCGCCGAGCGGCGGCGGCGGCCCGCGCTTCGAGGACACGACCGATTCGGCGGACCTCGTGTACGGCGCCAGCTTCGTGACGATGACGGCCCCCGACCAACGTGTCGCCTTTTCGGAGGGGACCTTCGATCCGACGGCGGCCTTCTATCCGCGCAGCGGTTGTGCCCCGCCCAACCGAGGTTATTCCGTCCTGACCACGGGCGGCTTCTCGGCCGCCGCGGGGCTCGCATCTGCGGCGACGGGGCAGTTGCCCGCCGAGGATCCCGCGACCTGCGCGGTGAACGAGCCCGCCGACGCCGTGTTCGACATCGGGCTTCAGGCGCCGGCGACCCTGCGTGAGGTCGCCTGCACCGAGCGCACGGCCGACGGCTCGATTCGTTACCGGGAGCCTCCGGCGCAGGCCCCGGACCTGACCAGCCGCCTGACGGCCTGCGCGCACTTGCCCGCGTTCGACGCCGGAACGGAGACCGGTCTGATCCAGTTCGTCGTGTCGGGCAGGTTAGACCGTCAGGTGGTCCCGGGCTGGATCGAGTCGGGAGACAGGTGCCAGGGCCTCACTCATTACACGCTGCGCGGCTGCCGGGAGAACGTGTCGTGTCCCGTGCCCGACTGGGACTTCACCGCGAATCCCCCCTCCTGGTGGCCGTGTCCCTAGCTCGGTCTCTCTCGCCGACGCAGAGGAGAGCGCGGACCCTGACCATCTGCCTGATGGTCTCGATCGCGACGCTGGCCGGCGGCCGCGCGCCGGCACGGGCGGCGACCGGGGCCTCCGCTTCCCCGTCGGCGCTGGCGCCGCAGGCGGGGCCGATGGCGGCGCCGGGGTCGCCGGCAGCAACGCCCCAGCGGCTCCCGGGAGATGACGATCCCGAGCCCAAGCTCTCGTTGCCCCTCGAGGCCGATCGGGAAGCCTGGCAAAGGAGCGGGTTTCGATTCGGCCTTGGCATCGTATACGGCCAATTCCACGGTCTCGACGGCGCGCCGAGCGGGCGATTGCGCGGTTTTCTCCTGCGCCTCGGCATTCGCCTGGACGCGGACTGGTCGGTCTACACATCCTTTCAATACGCGCTCGCGTCCTCGCCCGGAGGGCTCTCTGGGTTGCGGTTCGCCGGAACTCTCGACCCCACGTGGCACGTGACGCCCCACCTCTCGTTGTCGCTCGGGCTGGGATTCGGCGGCATCGTCGAGGGCGGGGCCAGCCGCCCCGACGTCGACCCGCTGCCAAGCACGCTGAACACGTCCTATACGTTCCCGAGCGCGACCCCGCCGCTTCCGAGTTGCAGCGGCGTCGGTGTCGCCGGCCTCGGCCGTGTGGAATGGGCGATCGTCCTCGGCCCCCGGTCCGCCACCAGCCTGATGGTCGAGGCCACCGGGCAGTGGACGGGGTGCGTGGCCGACACGGGGCGCGTGGAGCCCGACAGCGGCCAGGCGATCGTGCGGCGACAGTGGTGGCCCCACGTGGGGCTGACGGCGGCCTGGGGAATCTCTTGGCGATGAGCCTGGCGATGGCGCGAGCCACCATCGCGGCGGTCGTGCCACGGTTGGCGCTGTTCGCGGTCCTGGCGTGGTTCGCGCACGCCCGCTCCGCCGTGGCGGCCGATGCCTCGCCCGACGCGGGAGCAGGGGGCGCGCCGGCGCCGCCTCCAGAGGTCGACGGCGGCGGCGGCGCGGCGGACGCGGGAAACGCCGCGGTGACCAGCGACGGGGCACCTGGCGGCCAGGCAGGCGCAGAGGGCGCCGCCGAAAATAGCTTCGAGCCGCCGCGCCCGATCGGTGGGACGGATGTTCCGTATCCCGCGGGCGCGCCGTCGCACGTCGAGCCCATCGCCGTCACCGTGAAGCTGCTCGTCGATCCAGCGGGCGTGGTCCAGAAGGCCGAGCTGACGACGGCCCCGCGACCGGTGTTCGACGACGCCGTCGTGAAGGCCGCGCGCGGGTTCCGCTTCGCTCCCGCGCGCTACGCGGGCCGGCCGGTGCCGGTCGAGATCACGTTCACGCACACCTTCCTGCCGCCTCCGCCTCCGCCAGTCCCCGTGGTCGCCGGCGACGAGGGGCCGGCGCGGACCTCGCTCCTGCGCGGCAAGCTCGTCGAGCTGGGCACGCGCGCGCCGGTGAGCGGCGCGACGGTCACCGCCCTGGTCGACGGACGCCGCTACACCGTCGACGCGGACACCCGCGGCCGCTTTCGGCTGCCGCTGCCGCCGGGCGCCGCGGAAGTGTCGGTCTACGCGGCCAGCCACAACCCCTTCCTCCAGCGGGAGACGCTGGCCCCAGCGCAGGAGCTGGCGGTCGGTTACTTCATCGAGCGCGATCACTACGACCCTTATGAGATCGTCGTCGTGGGGGAGCAGCGACGCGAGGAGGTCTCGCGCATCACCTTGCGCGGCAAGGAGATCACGCAAATCCCCGGCACGTTCGGGGATCCGTTCCGGGTGGTTCAGACGCTGCCGGGCGTGGCGTCGGTGGCGTCCCTGCTGCCGTTCCCGATCGTGCGGGGCGCCAGCCCTAGCTCGACGGGCTTCCTGCTCGATGGGACGCGCATCCCGCTGCTCTATCACCTGCTCGCGGGGCCGAGCGTGATCCACCCCGAGTTCATCGACGAGATCCAGTTCTATCCGGGCGGCGCGCCGGCCGTGTACGGCGGCTACACGGGCGGGATCATCGACGGCCGCACGGCGCGGGCGCGGGCCGACGAGCACCTGCTCGACTTCGACGCCAACCTGCTGCAGGTCGGCGGGTTCGTGCGCGAGCCGGTGAAGCCGCTCGGGGCGACGGTGACGGTCGCCGGCCGCTACGGCTACCCAGGCTTTCTGCTGTCGCTCGCCACGAAGCAGGTGTCGCTCTCGTACTGGGACTATCAGCTCCGGCTCGACGGCGGCAACGCTCGTGACGGCTGGACGGTGTTCTTCTTCGGCGCCAACGACGAGCTCGACACGCCCGCCGCGAACGCGCCGCCGAACGCGTCGAATCCCCCGCTCGCGCCGTCGTTGATCCTGGGATTTCACCGCGTCGATCTGCGCTACCACCGAACGCTCGGCCGCCTCGAGGCCACGTTGCGCGCGGTGCTCGGCTACGACCGCACGTACAGCCAGGGGACCGATTTTTCGGTGTGGCTCGCGGAGCCGTCGCTCACGTTGCGGTGGAAGCAGGGCGACCGCTTCACCCTGTCGGGCGGGTTCGAGGGGCAATTCCACGACGTGAAGCAGGGCGCGACCGCGATGGCCGGCGCGAACCCGCTGTCGGCCATCACCGCGGCGCTGAACAAGTTCTACGTGGGGGCGGCCTACGTGGATGCCCTGTGGCGGCCAACGCCGCGCCTGCTGATCCGTCCGGGGATGCGTGCCGATGTGTATGACGACGGAACCGTCCGCAAGTCCGACGCCGATCCGCGCCTCACGGTCCGCTACAAGCTCGGCGACCGCGAGCTGCTCGGGGTTCCGCCAGGCAGCGATGACAGCGCCATCTGGTTGAAGGCGAGCACGGGGATCTATCACCAACCCCCGCGCTTCGTGCTGCCGCTGCCCGGCCTCGACATGATGCCCCTCAAGTACGGGTTGCTGCGGTCCTATCAGACCAGCCTCGGCGCCGAGGTGCCGTTCGAGCACCGCTTTCAGCTGTCGGTCGAGGGCTATTTCAACTACATGGATCCGACGGTGTTCGATCTGTCGGTCAATAGCCTGTCCACCGGCACGGCGGCCAACACCACGCTGGTGCCGACGACGATCGTCACGGGGCCCATGGACGGCCAGGAATTCATCGATCGCCTCACGAAGCCGCAGACGGGACGCGCCTATGGCCTCGAGGTGCTGCTGCGGCGTCAGTCGAAGACGGGCGTGTTCGGGTGGATCTCGTACACGCTGTCTCGGTCGGAGCGATACCGGGACACCGCCTGGGCCCCGTACGACTTCGACCGCACGCACCTCGTGAACCTGGTGGCCGGGCTGCCGCTTCGCCGCAACTGGGATATCGGCTTGCGCTGGCAATATCAAAGCGGCAAGCCGACGACCACCACCGCCGGGTACAACACCGCGCGCGGCAACGGCTATCTGCGCTTCGATCTGCGCGTGGACAAGCGGGCCGTGTGGAGGAAGTGGCTGCTCGACTTCTACGTCGACGTGACGAACGTCGCGCTGTTGCCCGAGGAGATCGAGCCCGGGACCGTCATAAGGTACGTGCTGCCGACGGTGGGCTTGCGTGGGAGATTCTGACCAGGAGAGGACCAGACCATGACGAACGTCGGTACGATCGATTCCCGGGTGCTCGACATCCTGTTGCGCGCCGGATCGAGCTGGGTGCTCTATCTCCTGCTCGGGCTCAGCTTCGCGGCCGTCGCGGTGATGCTGGAGCGGCTGTGGTTCTTCGTGCAAGAGCGCCGGCCGGGGGAGGCGCTCGACGACGCCCTCGCGGCCCTGCGCAGCAAGGGCGCCGCGGAGGCGCTGGCGAAGCTGAAGGGGCTGCGCTCGATGGAGGCCGCCGTGGCGCGCGCCTGCCTCGCCCACGCCGCTGACGGGCCCGCGGCCGTCGAGGAGCGCAAGGAGGGGGCCATCGAGCGAGAGCGCGCACGCTACGAGAAGCGGCTGGCGTTCTTGGGCACCCTCGGCAACAACGCGCCGTTCGTCGGGCTGTTCGGCACCGTCCTCGGCATCATCCGGGCGTTCCACGATCTGGCCGGCAGCTCGATGCAGGGGACCCAGGCCGTGATGTCCGGCATCGCCGAGGCGCTGGTGGCGACGGGCGTGGGCCTGATCGTCGCATTGCCGGCGGTGGCGACCTACAACGCCTTCACGCGGCACGTGGAGCGCGCGACGTCGGCCACCGAGGTGTTCGCGCACGAGATCCTGGCGTCGCTCAAGACCGTGCCGCGCGTGGCGCGCGACGAGGCGACGCCGGCCACCCGGAAGGAGGCGTGATGGCGGGCTCATCACGGCGGCGGGGCATCATCGTCGACATCAACGTCACGCCGCTGGTCGACATCATGCTGGTGCTGCTGATCATCTTCATGCTGACGGCGAACCTCATCGCGAAGCAGGCCATCGAGGTGGAGCTGCCGCGGGCGAGCCAGAGCACGTCGCTGAACCCGACGACGCTGGCGGTCACCATCGCGCGCGACGGCACGTTCTACCTGAACGGGAAGCCGATCACCGCGGCTGCCTTCCGGGGCGAGGTGCAGGCCGCCGTGGCGAAGGATCCCAAGACGCAGGTCATCATCGCCGGCGACAAGGCGGTCTCGCATGGCCGGGTGGTGTGGGTGCTGGACGTCGTGAAATCGCTGGGTGTGACGTCGTTCGCGATCCAGATCGATCCGGGGTCGCTGACCGCGCCGGGAGAGCCTTGAGCCTGACCGCCGTGCTGGATCGCCGGCTAGCGGTCTGCGGCGCGCTGTCGATCGTCGGGCACGTGGCGTTCGCGGCGGGGTTGCGCCACCTCCCGCGCCACGACGAGGGGCCGCACGATCGCGTCGTGTCGATCCGGGTGGTGTCGCCCCCTCCACCGGTCCCAACGCCGGCGCCCGAGCCCGAGCCGCCGAAGGCGGCGGAGGCGCCGTCCCCGCAGGCGGTGCCGCGCGCGCGCCCGCGGGCGCGGACCGTCGTCGCGGCCCCGACGACGACGCCCCCGAAGGAGGCGCCCGTGCTCGATCGTCCCGCCGCGGCGAGTGACACCGCCGCCGAGCCCGTCTTCGGGATCACGATGGAGTCGACGTCGCAGGCGGGCGGCGGGCCCGTGATGCGCGTGGGGGGAGGCGGGCCGCGCCAGGGTCCGGCCGCTCCGGAGTCGGCGACGCACGCCTCGGGGTCGCCGCTCGGCGAGCCGGTGGCCGACTACGAGGTGACGGTGATGCCGCTGCCGCAAGGCCGCTGCGCTGGCAAGTACACCGACGAGGCGAAGCAGGCTGCCGTGGAGGGCACCGTCATGCTCGACCTGGTCGTTGGCGCCGACGGTCGCACCCGCGACATCCGCGTGGTGAGCGGCCTCGCGCACGGCCTCACCCAGGCGGCGATCGAGGCGCTCAGGACCTGCCGGTTCACGCCTGGCGAAAGGCAGGGCAAGCCCGTGGCGGTGCGCGTGCGCGGCTTCAAGATCCGATTCGTGATGCAGGACAGCGAGTAGAGCCCGCACACGGCCGCGAGGAGCCGCTGGCGCCGTCGCGGCACCCGCCACCGTCCAGCGGACGCCGACGCCAGGCCCGTGAGTTTCAACGGCTGGTTAGACGGCGGTCGATGGGGCGCTCAGCGCTTGAACGATTTTGGGTCAAGCGAACTTCGGCGATGTCGCTGGGATCGATGGGTACGGCCGTGTGCCCACGGACTTCGCTGATCCTGTGGGCGTCGACCACAGCTACGTCCTTGATGAGCAGGCCATCGGTCAAGACGACATCAACGACTTGGTACCCTCTTCCCGTTTCGGGCTGCGTCGCTAACCACGCCGCCCAGCGAGTTGGCATGACCACATTTTGTCCAGATCCATGGAGCCGTCCAACTCTGTATGCGGCAGCCGCCACGCGGCGAGGTCAACACGCCTTCTTCGCGGAGGACGTACGTCTTGGTGGCAACTTCAAAGACTGGCGCCCAGATGCCTTTTGGCGGGCCCGGGCAGCCTCGGCGATCTTCTGCAGATCGTAATCCGACTCTTTGGCGATGGCCTCGCGAATCGCGTGAATCTCGTCGACGATGTGGTCGGACAACGGCATCGTTCTACTCCTCCACCAGTTCCAGCGGCGTGCAAATAACGGTGGCTCAAAACCTGCGGATCGGGTGATGGCTTCCATTCTACTCCGCAAAGTCGCGTTGGCGATGTGTTTGCAATTCCAAGTCAACAGGTAGTCCACAGGTCCTTCCGGAGACAACCATCGGTGGATCCGGCGAAGCAATGACAGCGGGTCCACGTACTCAAGCAACAGCGCGACATGAACCAGGTCAAACTGTACAGCAGGCAGTTCCACCTCCATGACGTCGCCGTTGACCAGGTGTAGCCGCGAGCCGAGGGTCATGAACCGGGCGCGGGCGATCTCAGTGTAGGCGGGATTGATGTCAACTCCCACGACCATGCTCGTGACCGTCGGATCAACGTGTTTCATGTCGCTGCCGGTGGTGCATCCCAAAATTGCAAGTCAGGCCGGGCTGCTCTCCACGTAAACGCGGCAGAAGAACTCACGTAAGACCGTAGACTGCCCGATGGAGCACATGTGTGCTTCGTATTCGTTGGCAGGAATCCGTAACCAGGGATTGGCGCCTGTTTCCACGATGGTTCAGTCTGCCTAACGTCGTGGCGTACACCTGCGGGCCGAACGCCCGTCGGGTTCAACGCCGGGTTAGGCGCTCCTCCACAGTCGCACGATCTCGGGGATTCCCGGTCAGACGTGAGCCCGCGGCTCCGCGGCGCCGGGCGCGCGGGGATTTTGCGGCACCTCGGGCAGGTCGGCTTCGGGGCGCGAGGGCGGGTGGGGCGACATGCGCCGCTCTTGCCATGCGACGTAGCTTCGTCGTGCCCGCCAGCCGACCATGACCATGGCCACCGCGAGGTTGAACAGGAGTCGCCCGTCATCGAGACGCAGCGCGAGCGGCGTTCGCCGCGCGCGCCTCCGGCGGAGCGTTTCGACGGTTCGACGCTCGAGACGATGCACTGCCGCCCCGAGCCGCGACGGATGAAGCTCCTTCAGGATCTTGCGCAGACTCGTCATGACGGACCTCTCGTTTCTTGCGCGGTGGAGCCGCTCCAGCGGGCCGGCCCGTGTTCCAGGTGCATCGCCGGTGCCACCCAGCATAGCGCGGCGAAGGCAGGGAACATCGGGAATCTGCGCGTTCGTGACACAGAGGCCGCACGATGTGCGCGAACAGAGGGACCGTGTGGCACGGCGATCGGGGAAGGGCGGGCAATTCTGGCACGTTCGACTTGGCACCGCGGATGCAACAACGGGGTCGCCAAGGCGAGTCAAGATGAGGGAAGTGCACTCGACGAACACCGGCAGGGTCGCGAAAATCGCGATCGCCGATGATGATCCGGAGACGCTGCAGCTTCTTCGCGAGGCGTTGCGGAGTCCTGCGGTCGAGATCACCGCCGTGGCCGGCGGCGGCGAGCTGGTCGAGTTGCTCGCCGAGCGCGGGCCGTTCGACCTGATCGTCACGGACATCGATACGCCCTGGATGGATGGGCTGTCGGCGATTCGCTCGGCGCGCGCCGCCGACGTGACCACGCCCGTGCTCGTGGTCACGGGCCTGGCCCGGATGGGCCTCCAGGTGGCGGTCGCTCGCCTCGGCAACGCCCGACTGCTTCAAAAGCCGATCGAGATCTCCGCTGTCCGCGCTGCCGCGGCGGCGCTGATGACGGGCAGCGCTGACGTCGCGATGGCCGGCGTCAGGGTTGCGTCAGCTTTTGTACGATCGCGTCGACCAGGGCGAAGTAGTTCGTGATGCCGGGGGCGGCGCCGACGTCGCTCGGCATGATCAGCGCGCGGGCCCCCGCCTTGGACCCCACGAGATCGACGGTGTTTCGCGGGTAGAACGACTCCATCAAGATGACCTTGATCCCTTCCCGTCGCATGAGCCCGATGAGCTCCGCGATGTGCGACGGCGGCGCGGGGATGCCCGGCTTCGGCTCGATGTAGCCCGCCTCCCGCAGCCCGAGCCACGCGGACACGTAGCTCCAGCTCTTGTGATACGTGACGACCTTCGTGCCGCGCACCGCCGCCGCGCGCCTCTCCCAGTCCGCGCGCCGGCGGGCCACCTCGGCGCGAAAGCGATCCAGGTTGGCCGCGTAGACCTCGCGGCCCGCGGGATCGATGGCCTGCAGGCGTTCGGCGATCTCTCGCGCGACGATGACGGCGTTCCCGGGCGGGATCCAGTAGTGCGGGTTTCCCTGCGGATGGATGTCTCCCATCGAGCGATCGACCTTGACCGCGGGCACGTCGAGCACGGGAATCTCGACGGACGCGTCCAGATTTCCCGGGAGGCCGGGCTGGATCTTGCCGTTGCGCGAGCCGAGCACCAGCGGCGGCAGCCACCCGATCTCGAGCTCGAGCCCCACGTGGACCAGCAGGTCGGCCCGGTTGAGGTCGATGACCAGGTTGGGCTTGGGCTCGACGAAGTGCGGATCCATGTAGCCGTGCGACAGGGCCTTCACCTCCACCCGGTCGCCCCCCACCTGGCGGGCCAGATCCGCGAAGGTCTCGATGGACGTGACCACGTGCACCTTGGCCTCCGCTGCCCGCGACCAGAGGCCCAACGCTGTCAGGCTCAGAATCAGAAGCTTCGCTTTCATGGGTCCTCGGTTCAGAAAGGATGCGCGCCGTGGGCGCCGATGGCCGCCTCGATTTGCAGGAACACCGCGCCGGCCGTGCGGGTCTCTGTCGGCGCCGGGCCGAGTGGCACGAAGCGGAAGCCGCGGCGGGCCTCGCCGTAAGCGCGAACGCGCGCGAACTCCGACAGCGCCCAGGTCAGGCTGAGCGCACCAGCGTAGTCGCGGCGGATGTTGTCGCCGCTCGGCAAGCCCATCACCTCACCACGGACGCCGACGAAGAAGCGGCGGTGCGTTTGGATCACCACCTGAGAATAGAGACCTCCCTCGAGCTGCGATCGGTTGGCGCCGGCGAGGGCGAGGTGAGGTATCTGGCGGACGAAGTATTCGGTTTGCCAGGCAACGGACGCGTACGTTTGCGCCTGGTTTGCGGGCTTCCATTTCAGGTAGACGTCGGCGCCGTACAGATTATTTCCGTGCCCGTCGTAGGCGGTGTGGCCGGCGGCGTCGGTGGCCGTGACGAGCGCGGGATCCGACACGGTCTGGGCGGTCTTGCCGCGCCCGTAGTCGAGCCCGAGGTAGAGCGAGGTCGCCTCGGTGAAGGGAAAGAAGGCCCGCGCGTAGCCCACGTAGGAGAGATCCGCCCGGCCTCCGCCGCCGAAGGTCTGCAGCGGCTGATCCGCCTCGGGCGCGCCGACGGAGAACGCTGCGGCCGAGACCAACAGGAAAAACGGCAGGGCGGGCACGAGGTAGTTGATCTCCAGCCCGGGCGCTCGCAGCCCGTCCGTGCCCAGGAGGGCCGCGTTCAACTCGGGGCGGCGAGAGAAGTCCTGCAGGTGAAGGTGCTGGGCGTTCTGGCGGCCGAGCCCGGCGCGGAACACACCCGCCTTGAGCTGGAAGTTTCCCGGGAGCTGCGTGGTGGTCAGGAACGCCTCCTCGACCTCGAGGCCGGCCAGATTGGGGATGGTCAAGAAGACGTCCGCGCGGAAGTAGGGATCGACGATCTGTTGCAGTGCGAGCTCGATCTCCTGTGCCTTGATGCCGGTCGACTGCGGATCATCGCCACTTTTGGGCGTGCCGGCGTCGTCCGAGAACCAGCCGCCCGCCAGATCGATGATCGCGCTCAGGTCGGGATTCATCGATTGAAAGGAGCGGCCGCCGGCGCCTGCCCCCGAAGCGGGGGAGGCCGCCTCCGCCGCCTCTGTTCGAGCAATCACCGGCGCGGCGCCGGGCGCCGGGGCGCCGCCAACAGCCTTGGCCTGAGCTGCCTGATCGGCCTGCATCGCGCGAAGGATCTCCGCCTCGTCGACAGCGGGGACAGGCGCGACCGCAGCCGGGATCAGCGGCGGTGTCGGCGTTCGCGCGTCGTCGGCGCGGGCGGCGCTGGCGCGCGCGAGGAGTAGCAGGGGCAAGACGAGCGCGACCGCCCGCGGCGCCGTCCGCGCCTCACTCATCCCTGCCCCTTCAGCCGCAGGCGAAGGAGCCCGGGAATCAGGAACACCGCGGACGCCATCACCATCGACGCCCCCGTCGGCAGCGACCACCGGAAGGAGGCCCAGTAGCCGATGAAGGCCGACACGATGCCGACCGCGATCGACACGGTGAACACCGACCACATCCGGTCCGCGAGCAGCAACCCGACCGCGGGAGGGATCACCATGAACGCGAAGACTGGCAGGGCGCCGATGGCGCGGGTCGACATCGAGATCGCGATCGCGAAGGTCAGGAACAGCAGCAGCGACCAACCGCGCGTCCGGAGCCCGAGCGTGCGCGCCATCTCCGCGTCGAAGACGGTGAAGCGAAACTCCTTGCCGAACAGCGCGTGGATGATCCCCACGACGGCGACCGTGATCACCATGATCTTGAGCTGGGCCGGCGTCGCCACCACGGCGTTGCCGTACAGCAGGTCGTTGACCTCGTGCGCCTCCTGGCCGACCCGGGGGGAGTTGAGGATGAGGATGACGCTGGCTGCGGCGATCAGGTAGCCGAGCCCGACCAAGGTCTCGCTCGCGAGGCGTCGGTGGCCGAGGTTGAGCGAGAACAGCGCCGCGCCCGAGGCCGCGAACGCCGTCGCATACCACAGCGGATGCAACCACAAGGGCGCTTGATGCGGATCCACCTGCATCACCGAGCAGAGAAAGAACGCCGTGGCCACCCCGACGCCCGACATCTGGGACATCGCCGCCGACACGAACACCACCCGGCGCAAGACGATGAAAACCCCGACGAACGAGCAGAGCCCGGCCGCGAGGATCGCGACGGCGACGATGTCGCGCCAGAGCGCCCACGACTCCCAGAATCCGACGGCGTCGGCGATCTCGGTCACGGCGCGGGATCCTCGACGAAGATGACGCTGTGGCCGTCGATGGAACGCACCACGATCGGTCGCTCGTAGATGGTCGACAGGCGCTCGGAGGTGAGCAACTCGGCCCGGGGCCCGACCGCCACGGGGTGCTCGCGGCCGGCGACGACCACCAGCGTCTCGACGTAGTCGGCGACCGCGCCCAGTTGGTGCGAGACGAGGATCACCGCGATCCCGCGCGCCGTGAACGACCGGAGCAGGTCGAGCATGGCCTTCTCCGACGGCAGATCCATCCCGGTCGTCGGCTCGTCGAGCACCAGGATCTCCGGCTCGCTGGCGAGGGCGCGCGCCACCAGCACACGCTGGCGCTGTCCCCCGGAGAGGGCATGAAACAACCGCGGTCCGAGGTCCGCGGCGCCCACGTCGCCGAGCGCCGCGCGCGCCTTCGCGAGGTCGATCGCGCGCGGGCGGCGCAGGGGCCCGATGAGGCCGTAGCGTCCCATCATCGTCACCTCGAACGCCGTCAGCGGGAAGCCCGCGTCGACCGAGGCGCGCTGCGGGACGTAGCCGAAGCGCGGCCGGCGCCGCCCGGGGAAGCTGATCGCTCCACGGACCGGCTTCAGCAGCCCCAGCATGGTTCGCACCAGCGTGGTCTTGCCGCTTCCGTTCGGTCCGACGATCCCCACCGCATCGCCGCGGCTGATCGAAACGTCGACCGGTGGCAACACGGCCTCGCCGTGATAGCCGACCTCGAGGCGTCCTAGCTGCAGGAGGGTCACCGAGCGGTCACCTCCCCATCAGCGTCGAAACGGCCGGTCCTGTTCATCGGGTCGGCGAAGTCTATAGCGTGCGCTCGGGAGGCACACAATCCACGAGGGTGTGCTGCGAATCACCGAACCGCTGGGCGGTGCACTAGCCGAAGCGACGGACGAGATGATCGGTGATGAATTCAGTCAAGCGGGTCTGCGCCCACAACTGGGTGAACGTGTGGTCCGGCCCATCGATGACGTCGACACGAAAGTTGTCGAGCGCGCGCAACCGCCGCGCGCGCGAGCCGAGGTGAACCTCGAGGTAGTCGAGTCCCTGATCGTCCTCGCCGTAGATGAGCAGCGAATCGGTCCCGCGCTGCGCCAGGGTTCGAAACGAGGTCGCGAGATCGTCGTCCGGGCTTCGACCCAGCGACGCGAGCTTGGCCTTGGCCCTGGTCAGCGCCACCCTCCACAATCGATCGGCGATGCCGCGGACGTCTATCTCGCGTCTCCAGGCACGTTTCCAGGTCGTCACGTCGAACAGCGCGCGCCGGTAGAAGTGCGTCGACTTGTAGACCCGCTGTGCGGTCGCGTCGACCGGATCCCCCGGCTTCCACGAGAACGTGGCGGTGTTGATCAGCACCTCTCCGGCCACGCGCGCGTCGGCCAGGGCGGTGTGAAACGCCACGTAAGCCCCAGAGCACAGCCCCAGCAATACGAACCGATCGATCTTCCGTGCCCCTTCGAGGAAGGTCATGGCGGCCTGCACGTCCGAGATCGACGCCTTCGAATAGAGGCGCGAGGCGGCGTATCCCTCCGCGACGCGGCTGTCGCCAATCCCCGCCAGGTCGAACCGCAGCACCGCGTAGCCTCGCGCCGCCCAGGTGCGCGCCATCTTCACATACAGGCGATTCGGGCCCACGCGGTGGTTCGTGCCCACGTTCAGCATCAGGATGGCCGGCCGCCTCGTCCTCGAAGGAGGGACATCGAGGGGCTCGGTCAGGATTCCGAAGAGGCGCTGCTCGCCACCGAACACCACCGGCTGCTCACGAACCCGAGCTCCTGGTGCGCCCGCGCTCGACAGATGCGCGACGCTGTCGTTCGTCTCGCGCTGCACGGGGTGCGCCGACGCAGGATTCACCGCGGGCGCCCGGAGCTGAATGATACCGTCGACCTGACGGCCGTGAACCCCTGGCGGCGTCGCTGGCCGGCGCTCGGCTTCGCCAGCCACGATCCATCCGACCACGTCGTCGATGACCGCGGTCGGAACGATGGAGCGGTGTACTTGGTCCACCATCATCTCGGCAAAACCCGGGATGTTGCGATAGACGGTCGCGTTACCGCGAGCCTGGAGCTGTCCGGCCAGACGCTCGTCCGTCGGCGAATTCCCTCTCGCCAGGATCAGCACCCTGCCTGCCAACGGCGCTCGCAAGGTCGCGAGCTCCAGCCTGGAAAGTTCTTCCACTGTGGCGCGCGTCAGCAGGAAGCCCGACGCCTCCACGTCGCCCTCGACCTCCGTGGAAGCCTTGTCCGCGGAGCCGCCAGTGCCTTGTTTGATGAGCTGCGAGGCACGCATCTCGCGGACGTAGGCGCGCCCGGTGGCACATGGAGCCCACAGGACGAGGCTCGCCACGTCATCGAGCTCGGCGGCGGCGGCAGCCGCCAGGGTCGCGCCCAACCGGACACCGAAAAGGCTGATCTCAGCCTGCTGGCTGCGCGCCTTCAGCTCACGCGCCGCCTCGGCGACGCTGTCCAGCCACGCGCGCACGCGGTCCGGATCGTCATCTTGGCCCGATGAATCCCCGGTGCCGTGATAATCGAAACGAAGCACTGGAAAGCCCGTGGCGGCCAGGCGTTCGGCCAGGTGACAGTAGGCCCGGTAGGCGCAGATGGCCTCGTACCCGAAGGGATTGCACAGGACCACGGCTGAGCTTCGGGGCGGCGCCCCCATATGCGGAGGGTGATACATTCCGAACAGCCGCCGCGATTCGGGGCCGAAGAAAATCGGAATCGCCCATACGGAATCTGGTTGAGAAATCGCCTGCCGATCCTCCGCCAGCGCTGCGCGAGCCCCCGAAGAGGAGCCAGGCACGGCCGCCGCGACGGACCCGCCCCCAACCCCTCCCCCGAAAACGTTCCGGCCCGTCCGGTCTCCAACTGACACCGAAGTACATTATCACACTAACTTTCGCAGACAACCGCTTGTTACCAAGATCACGCAAGTTCACAAAAATGCGCAAAATTCCAATACCAGGGTTTCCGAATCGCGGGCTGTAACTTTTTCGGAACGTCAAGGCATGTTAAACTCGCCGCGCATCTGGGCTTGCTTCGTAAGTCCTTGATAATCAACGGTTCCTGGCACTACGGCGTCGCTCCTCCCGGGGCCCGCCGGTCGCGAATCGTCACCCGGGCCGATTCAGGATGTGGGCACGGCGCCCCAGATAGACATCCGAAGCGGATCACCAGCTCGCCCGGAGCAAGGAATGGGCCAAGCTGGGCCTGGTGGCGATAGACGCCCGCGAAGACCCCGCCCACGGTCGAGAGCATGGTCTGACCTGCCTCGCCCGAAGGCGACAGGCTCCAGCTGATCTCGCCGGGGCAATTCGTGCGGATCACCAGCCCGTCGCCGACGAGGATCGCCGTCACGGGGCGGGCGAAGGTCCAGACCGCTGTCCTCGCCACGAGCGGAACCCCGAGCGACTCGGGAACGGACATCCCCGCGGCGGTGTAGGCCGTTCGCAGGTGCATACGAAACAGGTCGTCGAACTCCGGATCGTGGTCGGACTCCTGATCTGCGCCCAGCCACCAGAACCAGTCGCTGCCTTCCGCGGCTAGCAAGGACTGATACGCCGGCGTCCAGGCGCGCGACGCCAAGGTTGCGGCGAGCTGGCTTCGGGCGATCCCCAGCAACTCCCAGGCGCTGTTCTCTTCCGGCTCACCGATCCACGTCCCCATGTCCGCGCCGGGCGCCGAGCCCATCTCGTCTATCCACGACCCCGCGAACAGCTCGTACACGCGAGTCTGCGAAGCGAGCGGTTGAGCGGGCACGCCGCGCGCCGGGTTGCCCTCGATGAGCTCCGACGGGGTGACGGTGCGGACGTCCGCGTCCGAGACGAGCGCATTGTAGAGCGCGTGCAGGAACGGTCTGCCATCGTCGCGGTACGCTCCCCACGCGTTTTCGCCGTCCAGGATGACGCCCACGCACCGAGCGTCGCTGTCGCCGTGGCCGCTACCGGCTTCACCAGGACCAACCGCTCCCACCGATCGCTTTAGCTTGTCCAGCCAGCGCCGCGCCGCCTCCTCCGGTTCGAAGGCCTGGGAGTGGAAACCGATGTCGTTCGAGAGGTCGGCGTCCCGAAACAGCACCGAGACAGACGCGCCGTCGGCCTCGGACCGGTACAGCCGGTGCTTCACCTCCGAGCGGGTCACGTCGTATCCCCACCGGCCCGAGCGTGCCAGGACCCCCTCGTCGGAGGCGATCCATCGCAAGCCGTGGCGCGCGAAGATGGGCACCACGTCCTCCGAGACGGCCCCTTCCGCGGGCCACGCGCCGCGCGGCGCGGCGCCGAACCAGCGTTCGAAGGCGCGCACGGCAAACCCCACCTGGGCGTCGGCGTCCTCCGGATGCGCGAAGCGCGCTGGCAGGGTCGCGTGCGGGCGGTCGATCGTCGCCTTGCTCGTGTCGATGACGAGCGGCAGGATGGGGTGAAAGAAGGGGCTCATCGAGAGCTCGACCTGACCGGCGGCAGCAAGCCTCCGCTGCTCGGGGATGACGGCGCGCATGACCTTGAGCTGCTCGCCGAGGACGCTGTCGACGTCCGCCGCGCTGAAGCCGCCGCCCCTTCCCACCAGCGCCGCGACGGACGCGCTCGTGCCATCGGGCAACGCGACCTGGCCTTCCCGCATCTCCTTTCCGAACCACGCGAGGTTGAACCACACCTGCAGATCGCGCAGGTCCTCGACCGAGAACGGCTTGCCGTCGCGCCGTTGCTCGTAGAGCGCGCGATAGCGGGCGTGGGGAAAGATCTGGTTGTGCGAGTCGGCCTCGAAGAACGTGCTGAGAATCGCTTCCTTCTGGGCCTCGTCCAACCGCTCGGCGGGGATCCGCGACAGCTCCCAGGCCACATCCGTCACGCCAGCCTCGACGTGTTCTTCGATCTGGAGCAGGAGGCTCGGGCTGAAGTTGAGCGTCAGCCGAAGGCCGGGATGCTGGCTGACGATGTTCGCCATCGAGAAGTAGTCCCGGATGGCGTGCAACCTGACCCACGGCATTCGCGCGCTGCCCGGGGGCGTCGCCAGCACGTCGCGGTACCACGGCTGATGCTGGTGCCAGACGATGGCGACGTTGATCATGCGAGCGTCCTGGGCGGGTCGGCCCACGTTCCCGCGCCCGCGCTCGAGCTGTCGTGGGCGCCCGGTAACTGCATCGATCCATCATAGTCGTGTTCGAGCGGGCGAGCCTTGCTGGCGCGGGCCCGTCCGGCGCTCTGCCACGGCAAATGCACGATTGTCGTGGATTCGACAGAAAGGCAGGTAGACTTCGCGGATGCTGGCGGTGGGCAAGCCCCGGAGGATCTTGATCATCGACGACAACGTCGACCTCGCGGAGAACATCGCCGAGATCTTGCGGCTTGAGGGTCACGTCACGGATGTCGCCGCGAGCGGGGAGGAAGCCCTCGCGAAGTATCTCGAGCGCGAGCACGACGTCGTCGTCACCGACTATCGGCTGCCCGGGATGAGCGGGGCGGAGTTCCTTCGCCAATTTCAGCGCCGGTGGATGAACGTCCGGACCGTCGTCATCAGCGCCTACACCGACGAGAGCACCATCGGGGAGGCCAAGAACGTGGGCGCCTCCTTCTTCGCCAAGCCCGTCGATTTCACGCGACTCGCCAGCCTGGTTAGCGAAGGCGCCGGCTAGCCCTGTAAGGACGACGCCACCTCTCGTTCCACCGACGGCCGACGATCCGGCCCGCTGGCTGCGCCGACACTGCGCTCCGGTGCTCGAGTACAGGAAGTACACTCCGCTCCGGTGCTCGCGTCGGCTTCGCCATCGGGCCGGCTTGTCGGCCGCCTTCTAACCTTCACTTCCGGTGAGCCTTGGAGGCCCGTCCGCCACGCGGGGAACGCCTCAAGCAATTTCCCGTTAGAGCCATCAGTAGTCCTTTGTCCACACGATATCGGCTGTGCCCGTGCCGACGTCTCCGTACTCTCCGTCGAAGCTCCAGCGCCGGCCGAGCTGGTACTCGACGTGAACTGCGTTGCGGTTTTGAAGCAAGGCAGGGTTCGCGCCCAGGCGGCCCACGTAGCCCGCGTAGAGCTTCCTGGTCAGGTACGTTCCCGCCTCGAGGCGGGAGCCCGTCAGCCCCTCCCCAGCCTGAAGGGTGAGGACATCGAGGGGGAGGCGCTTGGCCAACGTTTCTTGGAGCCGCGCGGCGACGATTCCGCCCACCAGGGATGCGGCCTCGTCCGACGCGCTGGCCGAACCGGCGGTGTTCCCGCCGAGCTGCAGCTTGCCGGTGACGATGAGCGCGTAAAGCTGCCCCTCGGTGAGATCGGGCCGGTCGGGAGACGAGACGGAGATGACCATCTTGTCGAGGGTCCCCTTCGCCTTCAGCATGACCGTGATGTTCTCGGCTTCGTTGACATGCGTGGCGGTCACCTCGACGCGAGGCGTGTCGGGCCGGCCGGTGAACTGAACGAGCGAGCCCGCCTGCAGGTCGAAGCGCCGGCCCAGGACGTCGATGCGTCCGCGGCGCACGACGACCTGACCGTAGATCCTCGCAGGCGGTGTCCCGAGCTCGGCATGGAAGCCGGGGGCGAGCCCGAGCTCGAGGGATGCGTCCTTGCCACGGACCCAGAGGTTTCGCGGGGCCTCGATCTTCAGATGAACGCGAACCGGGGACGGCCCGGGGCCCAGGGCATTTGGCGCTGGACTGCGCGGCCAGTCGGGCACCTCGCCATGGTCGAGCGGTCTCCCCTCGTTCACGAAGATGACATCTGCCGGGCGCTCGAGCGGCTGCAGGTCCTTCCGCTTCGCGTCGGTCAGCTCGACGTGCGCCTCGGAGAGCCGGACGGAGGCGTTCAGCGCGGCCGGTGATGGCGTCGCCGTGCCGCTGCCGGCGCGACGGCTCACGAAGTGGCCATCGATTGACCCGTCGGCCGCAGCTACCGCCAGCGCCTGTCCTTGCCCGTACACCGGGAACCGGCGCAGGGAGAGGTTCGATTTGAGGTCGTAGTCGCCTGCCCCATCCTCGACCGCGCTCGCTGCCAGCCGCGCGCTTCCTTCGCCGCTGGCGAGGCTGAGCTCGTCGAGCCAGACGGCGCTCGGGCCTCCGTGAGCCTTGAGATGAATGTTCGAGTATGAGCCGAATCCCGTGAGGTTCAGCGCGCCCTTGACCCACTCGACCTGCCCGCTCACGAGCGGAGTCCGCGGTGTTCCACTCACCGCGCAGGTGCCGGAGAGCTCGCCCCCGACGGCCGTCACTTGCGGGCTGATTCCCGACAGCATCGTCAGATCGAAGCGTTGGGCGTCGAGCTTCGCCTCCAGCGAGGCGGCGCCGAGGTCCCTCCCGCGCGCGAGCCAGGGGTACCGGAGGTCGAGGGCGCTCCATCCGGTGACCCGCAACTGGCCGTTCGTCGCCGCGTGAATCCGCACGTCGGCCTGCGCGCGCCCGGTCGCGTAGCCGAGGACCAACCGAGCTTCGCCGATGGGCTTGCGCCCATATCGGGCATTCGCCAGGTCCACCGTCGCCGTCGCGTGCGGGTCGGCGAGCGAACCGGCGATCGACAGCGCGGCGCGAGCGGTCATCGAGAGGGGCTCCACGGTCGCTTCTCCCGCCGGATCGCCGGGAATATCGGCCCGGCTGAGGCGCAGGGGTCCGACGGCTGCCCGCAAGTCGAGGGGCGCGGCCGCGACGGCGCCGAGGTCGCGGAGTCGCCGCGCCGCCAGGCCCAAGATCGCACTCGCGGAAGCTCGCGTCCACCCCGGAGCACGCGCACCGCCACCCGCGTGTCGCGGGCGCCGAAGGCGGCGTCGAGGCGCGCGTCCGTCGGGGGAAACCGCGGCCCGGTGACTCCCTCCACCTGCAGATTCAGCGCGCCCGTGGGAGCGAGCGCCGTTCCGGAGGCCGAGACGCGCAGCGCCGCGGTGCCGCCCGCGACGGTCGCGGATTTCGTCCATCGGGCGAGCGCGGCGAGGGACATTCCGCGCAGCTCACCCGTGACCTCGAACGGCGTTCGCGCGAGCGCGTCGCGGGATGGCCAGCCTCGAAGCAACGAGGCCAATCGAAACGGGGAGCGCAGCAGCAACGACCCCGAGCCGAGCGCCGGGCGCGCCGCCGCCCCGGACGCCGCGGTCAACTGGCGCGCTGACGGCAACGTGAGCGCGACCATCAGGGGCGCGTCGCCGCCCGTCACCCGAAGAGCGCCCGTGCCGATGGCCCGTCCGAAGAGCACGAGACCCCGAGCGGACGCGTCGAGCTCGAGCACGGGCGCGGCGCCGGTTCCATGAACGTGTAACGACAGGCCCGCGCTGCCGGAGATGTCTGGTCGCCCCGGCGACGCTTGCTGATCTCCGAGCTCGGCGGCGGCAAGCACCGCGCGGAGGTCGGTCTCGGGAATCACCACGTCGACCGTCAGCGGGGCGCGCAGGTTCCGCAGCGGCCACGCGGTCGGTACGTCGAACCGCATGTCGACCCGGGCGTCCAGACCCGTGGCGCTCAAACGGCCAGCGGCTCGCCCGCCCTGGAGGGCTCCCGCGAGCTCGAGCCCCAGGTGCTGGTAGCGCCCGAGCCGTGCGCCCCGGACGTTGATCCGCGTCTCGACCCGCGGCGCCGCGCGCGTTCCGTCGACGGCGGCGTGCGCGTCGAGCCAGCCCGCGAGCTCGACCTGCGGCGGCAGCGCCAGGCGCGGCAGGCGGCCGAGGTCGAGGTGCGCGACGTCGAGCTTCGCGTGCCACCGGTCGCCGTGCTGCCGTAGCTCGCCCGAAACCCGCGCTGTCCCCGCGCGCAGATCGAACCCCGCGATGGCGAGGGAGTCCGGCCCCCACGACAGGCGCGTTCGCCCGACGAGGCCCCAGGGCGACGAGGCCTCGGGGTACCGCAGGATCAGTCGATCGAGCACGAACGCGCGACGATCGGAGCCCCAGCGCCCGCCAGCGAGCATCGACAACGCCGCCCCGACGCGCAGGTCCGCTTCGAGGCGCCGCCCGTCCGAGCTGAGACGCGCCACGGTGTCGTGAAAGGCGAGACCGCCAACGCGCGCATCGGTGACCTCGAGCTTGGCGACGCCTACCTGCGGGAGGCGGGCCCGTGGAAGTCGGGCGGTGATTCGCAGGCCGCTCACCTGATCTTGGTCCACCGCGAGGCGCGGAAAGGCCGCCGAGAGCGACAGCCGGGGCTCGGCGGTGGTCCCCGAGAGGACGACCACGGCCCTTCCCCGACCGGCGACGCGCGGAAACGCCAAACCCGCGAACGAGGCCAAGGTGCTGCTCGTGAGGCCCAGGTCGAGCGCCTCGATGGTGACGTCGAGCGCGAGCCGCGCGGGTCCGGCGTGGCCGTGCGCGAGCACGGTCAGGCCCGGCAGCGCGAGCCTCAGCTCCTCGACGTCATACTGTCCGCGAACCGCCCTCACGTGGGCCGACACCGGACCGACGGTCGCGGCGCCCAGGCGACCCGCGGGCAGGTCCACGTCTAGCGTGCCCGACAGGGCCCCCAGGTCAGCGCCGGCGCACTCGGCCGTGACCGCGGCGGACAGGTTCGAGCGCGGCCAGCCTTCCACCAGCCGCCCGAGATCGATGTGCTCGGCCCGCACGACCAGGGGGCTCAGGCGCGCCGCCGGCGCGTCGAAGGCACCATGCGCGGCCAACGTGCCCGCAGCCGTCTGAACGTTGGCGCCAAACGTGATGGTCTCGCCCGAACGCCTCGCGTGGCCGGTGACGTCGACAGGCACCGACAAGCGCACCGCCGGCACGAGCGCGCCCGCGAGCACAGGCGCGACGTGCAAGCGCCCGAGGCGCAAGTCGATCCCGCCGGCCGGGTCCGTGCTCAGCGTTGCCGCGAGCGTCGAGGCGCCCACCGCGGCGCGAACCTCGACCTGCCGCTCGGGACCCTGGCCGTGTCCGTCGAGGTGCAACGTGACGGCGTCGCGGACGGGCGAGCGCGCGACGGCGTGCGCGTCCAGTGTCGCGGCGACCGCGGCGCGGCCGGGCTCGTAGTGCGCGCTGCCTGCGAGCGTGATCGCCGAGAGCTCGAGCCGCCCACGCGCGGACCCCGACCCCGCGGCTCGATAGGTGACGGTCCCGTCGTCGAGGCGCAGCCCATTGACCTCCAGCACCCACCCGTCCGAAGCTGACCGTGACTCGGGCGTCGGCGTCACCTTCACCGCCGGGGGCGTCCGGGCGGCGAGCGCGCGCGTGATGTCGAGACCGGCGGCCTCCTTCCGCAGCGACAGCACCGGGCTCACCACGACGAGCCGCTTGATGAGGACGCGCTTCGAGAACAGCGCCAGGGGCGAAAACGCCACGTCGATCTCGCGCACGTCGACGATCGCCTCGCCCTCCGGACTGCAGAGCCGTACGCCCTGCAACGACAATCGATCGCCTGAGAACACAAGCCGGCTCACCTGCAGGTCACCGGCGATGAGGGCATTGACCCGGGCCAGGGCCAGACGGCGCGCGAGGTCGCCTCCCCACCGGGTTCGCAACGCGGTCAGGGCGCCCCCGGCCAGCAGGGCCACGACGCCCACGAGGACCAGCGCCGCGGTCGCGACCTTGCGCAAGCGCCCCGTCAAAACGCCTCTCCGATCGATACGTGGAGGACGCACAAGTTGTCGGTGACCACGCTGCCCCCGGTCCCGCCGAGGCCGAAGCAACTGTCGTCGACCTTGTAGCTCTGCTCGACCACGCGGCCGGTGGCGTCGACGGCGAACAGGGCTGGCGGCCGCCCGACCTGCAGGCGTCGCCCGAAGTCCACCCGCACCGGACCGACCGGCGTCGTGTATCGCAGGCCGAGGCCCACCGCGACCAGCACGTGCGCGAAGTCGTCGGGCGCCAGCCCGGCCCGCGTGACCTGTCCGACGTCGACGAAGGCGGCGACGACGAGGCTGCGCGTGACGGCGTAGCGAACCTCGAAGCTGCCGTCGATGAGGCCGTTGCCTCCGATGGGGATCGTCACGACCGGCGGATTCGGATTTCCCGGCGACGCGGGCAGCTGGGTCACGAGCAGCGGGGACAGCCGTCGATCGTTGAAGCCGCGCATCGATTGTGCGCCGCCGCCGTAGAATCGCGTCACCACGGCGCTTCCCTCTGGGTCGCCGGATGTCGGCAACAGGTCGCCCACCCGCAGGCGCGCCGCAAACGTCAACTCGTCGCCTTCCCCCACGCTCACGTAGCCGCGCACGTCGGGCAGCACCCGGTAGTAGGCGAAGTCGCCCTGCAAGGGGCCACCCCCCTGCTGCAGCGAAAGGCTGGCGTACCATCCGCGGTGCGGCGCGAGCGCGTCGTCGCGCCGATCCCAGGTCACGATCTCCTCCAGATACGACAGCCAGACGAAGCAGCTATTGCCGGTCGTCTGGCAACCGAGCGTGAGCGGCGACGTCAGCAACCCGGCGGCCGGGGGACCGTTCAGCTGATCGCCCTGCAGGTGATGGGCGGGATAGACGGTGAGCGCGGCGCGCGGGCGCCAGACCACCCCGTTCGCCAGGTGGCCGCCCAGGTCGTCGTAGGCTTGTTCGAGCGTGCGGGTGAGCTCCAGCGAGCTGCGCTCGCGCAGACCCGCGCGACCGAGGAACTGTGGTTGCTCGAACTCGAGTTGCAGCCGCGCGACGGGCCCGTCGCGCAGCGCCGTGGTCTGGTCGTTCGTCGCCACCGCGTAGGTGTTGGGAATGAAGGCCCACCCCGCCTCCGCGCGCAGCGTGAGCCGGCGCATGCCGCCCTGGAAGTTGCGGTTCGTCCATTGTCCGATGAGCCGCGCTTCGTTGCGGATCTGGTCGAAGCGGACTCCCGCCCCGAGCTTCAGGGTGTGCAGCGGCGCCTCGCGGGTCTCCACGCGCACGGCGACCCGCCCCGTGCTGGGCGCCGGTGGGTCCGCCGTGACCTTGACGGCGGCGAACACGCCCATGCTCGTCACCCGTCGCTGCGCCTCGGTGAGGGCCTCGTCGGCGTAGGGCGCGCCGTCGGGAATGGCGAGCCGCACCTGGTCCCAGATCCAGGCAGCGGCGATGGCGAGGTCTCCGCCGGTGTCGATCTCGATGGCCCCGAAGCGGTACGCCTGCCCCGGGCGAGCGACGAGCTGCAGGGCCGCCGTCCGCGTACCTACGTCGACGAGCGCGAGACCATCCACCCTGGCCTCGGCGTAGCCCTGGTTGCGCAGCCGGGACGAAAGCAGCGTCTTGGCCGCGGACCAACGCCGGTCGTCGAACACGTCGCCGACGTGAAGGGGCACCGCCGCGAGCAGCGCCTCGCGATGGGCCGGCGAGAGCTCCTCCAAGCCGGCGACTTTCAGCGCGACGATGCGCGTGGGCTCGCCTTCGCTGACCTCCACGTCGAGCCCGACGCCGTCGCTCCCGTCGGGCGTCACGCGATCGCGCACGACCTTCGCCTGATAGTACCCGCGGCTGCCGTACAGGCGCTTGATTCGTTCGAGGTCGGTCGCCCAGACGATCGGGTCGAAGAAGAACTTCTTGGCGAAGGGCCACCACCCCGTCTTGGTGGTGAGGATCCTGGCCTGAATCTGGCGCCCGGACAGGGCGTGGTTCCCCGCGATGTCGAGGCGCTTCACGATGGGCACGCGTTGCCCGTTGCCGGTGGCGCACCCGATCGACAGCGCGAGGATGGTTGGGCCAATCCTCGAAGCCCGGAAGGTTCGCCACCGCTCACGCCGCGTCGGCGAGCCGGATCCCATTTCGTGACGCTCCCCCGCTCGGCCGCGAGTCGAGGGGAGGCCGTGGCTCGGCGAGGGCCGAGGGAGTTGATTCCGCGTTCTTCAAGCGACGACACCGTGCGAACGAAAGCGGTCAAAGGCAAGCCCCGCGGCGCGCCGCTCGGCGCCTTCGAGATGTTTCAACCGCGGTCCGGCTGATGCGCGGGGCTCGAAGCCGGAACGGCCGCTCAGGCTCGTTGCGTGGGGCCGCCGGATCGCGCGTCGGTAGGCGGGGGGGCGGCAGGGGAGCCGGGCGGCAGCGGCGCGCCGGGGAGCTCGAACCAGAAGAGGGACCCCTCACCTGGCTTCGACCTGACACCGAGGCGGCCGTCGTGTCCCTCGACCAGCAGGCGGACGGTGGCGAGGCCCAGCCCCAGGCCGGGCGTGGCCGTTCCGGCGCCGCGGACGTAGGGGTCGAAGACACGCGAGCCCAGGCCAGGCGGCAAGCCCGGGCCGCTGTCCTCGACCTCGAACCGCACCCGATCGCGCTCTCGCGAGACCCGCACCTCGACCTCGAGCCGAGGCCGGTCGCCCATGTGCTTGATGGCGTTGCGCACGAGATTCGAAAGCAGGCTGGTCAGCACGCCGGTCGCGCAACGAACCGCGACCGGCACTGCGGGAAGCTCGGCGCGGAGCGCGATGCTACGTTCGAGCGCCGGCGCGCGCAGCTCCTCCATCACGCCCTCGACGACCTCGGTCACGGCGGTGGCGCTGGCGGTGGCGGGCGGGGAGCCCGCCCGCGCGAAGGCCAGCAGGTCGTCGATCAGGCGCCGGGCCCGGTCCACGCTGCGGCTGGCCCGCGCCAGCGCCGATGCGCGACGCGCACCGTCCGGCGAGCCGGCGGCGGTGCCAAGCGACAGCTCGACCGCCGCGATGGGATTCAGGAGATCGTGCGCCACGCGGCGGGCGAACCCCTCCAGTTCCTCCGAGCGGTGGCGCTGCAGATCCTCCTGTCGCGCGATGGTGCGCAACGCCAGCACCGCCAGCGCGATGGCGAGCATCACGCTCACGCCATCTAGGCCGAAGACCCACCACATGCGGCGTCGGCGAGCCCCCTCGATCTGCTCGGCGACCTGACGAACCCGCTCGGCGTTGAGGCGAATCGCGGCGATTATCGCGTCCGCCTCCTCGTCAATCGCGCGCGGCAGCACGTCGACCAGCGCGCGGCGGGCCTCGTCGAAGCGCCCGGCCGCGGTCCGGGCGACGATCTGATCGGCCAGTACGTCGACGTCGGCGAGCTCTTTCTCGATGCCGCGCCACAGCTCGCGTTCGTGGGGGAGGGCGGGCAGGGCGAAGTATGCCTCGAGGTTGGAACGCAGGCGCTCGCGCACCTGTCGCAGCGGCTCGGTCGATGGTGCGCGACCGTCCGACGCGAGCAACACGTGGGTGTTGAGGAGTCGCTGGAGATCACGGAGCTCCGCGCGCGCGGCCGCGAGGTATTCGATGCTCGGCGATTCGTTGATGGCGATCTCGGTGGTCAGCGCGTGAGTCTGCGCGGCCCGATACTCCGCGTAGCCGGTGCTGCCAATGAACGCGGCCACCACCGTTGCCAAGGTGAGAACGATGACCCATTTCGAGCTGACGCGCGCCTCTCGCATGTCTGCACCGCCCCGCAGAGGATAGAGGCGAACGGGACGAATGCCCGTCAAAGATGCGCCCACCCGGTTCGCTTTTGGTAGGAGTCGCGTTGGGGCGGGCGAGCTTTGCTCGCTCGCGCCATCGCGGGGGATATAAA
>CAYUFS010000030.1:53904-67166 GCA_964443975.1 uncultured Myxococcales bacterium
AGGGTCCTTTTCTTGGTAGTCGCGTTGGGGCGGGCGAGCTTTGCTCGCTCGCGCCATCGCGGGGGATATAAAGGACCCTGTCAGGGTCCTTTTCTTGGTAGTCGCGTTGGGGCGGGCGAGCTTTGCTCGCTCGCGCCGTCGCGGGGGAT
Organism: uncultured Myxococcales bacterium; assembly: GCA_964443975.1. Classification (GTDB taxonomy): domain Bacteria; phylum Myxococcota_A; class Polyangia; order Fen-1088; family Fen-1088; genus DASYCK01. The sequence goes on from CAYUFS010000030.1 coordinate 54,054, forward strand.
ATAAAGGACCCTGTCAGGGTCCTTTTCTTAGTAGATGTTTTGAAACAGGACACCGCGCGAAATCAGCTCGCCTCGTCGTCATCGTCGTCGGGGAGGGAGGGATGGGCGCCCTTCTGGGGACGCGGGATCCGGTACCGGTCCAGCTTCGCAATGAGGGTGCGCCTCGGCATTCCCAGCGCGCGCGCCGCGCGGCTCTGGTTCCACACGTTCGCCTTCAGGACCTCGAGGATGACCCTTCGCTCGTCCTCTTGCTCGTATGTGAGATCGCGCACGCGGGTCGGTTCGGTCGCCTCCACCTCGGCGAACGCCGTCGCGCCGTCCGACTCCAAGGACAGGTGCTCGGGATGGATCACGTCGCCCTCGCACAGCAAAAGCGCCCGCTCGATGACGTTCTTCAGCTCGCGAATGTTACCTCGCCACTCGTGCCGCTCGATCAGGTCCCGCGAGGCCGGCGAGAGTGTGGGGGCCGCCCGGCCGAGATCGCGCGCGTGCTCGACCAAGAACGTCGCCGCCAGGGCCGGGATCTCCGTCCGGCGCTCGCGCAACGGTGGGATCTTCAGGCTGATGCCGTTCAATCGATAGTAGAGATCACGCCGAAACCGCCCCTTCGCGACCTCGGCCACCAGATCGCGGTTGGTGGCGGCGATCAACCGCACGTCGATCGGCCGCGGCTTCAGGGCGCCGAGCGGCAGGATCTCCCGGTTCGCGATGGCCCGCAGCACGCGCGCCTGCACGGGTAGCGTCATCTCGCCGACCTCGTCGAGGAAGATGCTCCCGCCGCTGGCGGCCTCGAGCAGCCCAATCTTGGCCTGGACCGCGCCGGTGAACGCCCCCTTCTCGTATCCGAACAGCTCGCTCTCCAGGAGCCCCTCGCTGAGCCCCGCGCAGTTGAGGGGCAACAGGCGCCCGTTGGCCCGTGGTGATTGCCGGTGGATGGCCTGGGCCATGACCTCCTTACCGACGCCCGTCTCGCCGAGGATGAGGATGTTGATGGTGCCCTTGGCGGCCCGGCGGGCGAACTCCAGGACCTGCGCCATCGCCGACGCGGGCTCGGCCGGGAGCACGATGTTGGGCGCGCTCGATTCGGCCTTGGGGCGCACGAGCGCGTTCGCCCGCGCGAGTAGCGCGTCGGCCGTTCGGCCATCCCTCGGGTACCACGCGATGGCGGCGCTCGGTTGGCTGTCGAGGGCCGCGAGGCTGCGCCGGACGGTGTCGATGAGCTGCGCCGCATCTTCTTGCGTGAGCTCGAACAACAGCAGCTCGTAGTCGTGGGGGCCGTATGCGGCGAACAGGTGGGGCGCGGGCACGTCGCGGTCGAGGATCGGCACCACTTGGACCCAAGGCAGCGGCCGCTCGAGGTGAAGTCGGCCGAGCGCGAAGGCGCGCCCTGCCTCCGCGCCGCGCTGGCACTCCTCACGCAGACGCGCCTCGAAGAACTTGTGCGACCAGATCCGGCGGGGGGTTCCGACGCGCCGCGCGCGCTCCACGACCAGCACCGTCGAGCCGATCCCCACCGCCTCGCCCGAGGCGAGCGGCACGCGCGCGCCGGCGTCGATGGGGACGTCCCGCACGCGTGTGCGGTTCACGCCGCGCATGTCCTCGATCTCGAGCGTCGGGCCGATGTGAAGGCGCACGTGGTGACGCGACACCAGGGGATCGTCGACCTGGACGTCGCACTTCGTCGATCGCCCGACCGACACTTGCCCCGACTGCGGCAACGGCAACGAGACGAACGCCTCGGCGGACATGACGAGCAGACTCAAGCCCGTGGCATCGCCGCTCCGCCCTGGCTCGGCAGGTTGGGCGATGGTGGTCTTCGTGGTCATTTCACCCGGCTCGCCGATACTATCGGTGGACCGGCGCGCCGGCAAACCTGGGTGCCCAAGAAAGTCGGGGATATGTGGCTTCGGATCGTTCAATGCATGTCTCGCCAGGCGGGGGCGCCCGGGTAGAAGCAGCGAGCGTGCCAGGTCTTCGAGGCGCGGGTCCGGCCGGACCCAACGCCTCTTGCGGGAGATCATTGGCGGTTCGGTCGAACAGTCTGTGCGGCGAAGTCGCGAGTGCTGGTTGCACAGTCTGTGCGGTCGGGGCGTCCTTCCGCCGGTCGAAACGGCGGCGAGCGACAAACCCTGCGGACATTTTCGGCCTTCGTGGCGCTTACTCGAAACTCCCGTGACGCAGGTCCTCGTTGGCCGCGTCCTTGCTTTTGGAGCGGCCGCCGGCGCTGAAGCCGGAAGAACAGAGGTTTGAATGCGACAGCGTGTCGTGATCGTCGGCGGAGGAGTCGCGGGGTTGTCGGCAGCGCACGAACTGGCGGAACGGGATTTCGAGGTGCACGTCTACGAGCGACGACCGCACTTCGGCGGCAAGGCGGCCAGCGTTCGGCGACAGGAGCGAGCGCCCGGACGCCAGGAGACGACCGACGTGCCGGCACGACACCGCGTCGACTACAGCCGCGACGTCCCGGGCGAGCACGGCTTCCGCTTCTACCCGGGCTGGTACCAACACCTCCCGGACACGATGAAGCGCATTCCCTACAAGGGGCGGCGCGAGTTCTTTCAGGGCGCCTCGGTGTTCGACAACCTCGTCGCGGCAGACTCGGAGCAGCTCACCTGGTACGACCGCGATCAGATCGACGTCCTCGCGCACGCGCCGCGCAACCTGCCCCAGGCGTTGTCGGCGCTCTCCACGGCAGGGCGATTTCGACACCTCGGCCTGGCGCCGGGAGAGGTGGCGTTCTTCGTGCGGAAGCTGGTCGAGTTCCTCGCCACCCCCGAGTCGAAGCGCATCGAACGCTTCGACCAGATGACCTGGTGGGACTACCTGGAAGCGGATCGGAAGTCCCAGGCCTTTCGCGATCTCATCGCCGCGACGACCCGCACGATGGTGGCGGCGAAGGCGAGGCAGGTCAGCGCCTACAGCATCGCGAACATGGCCATCCGGACCCTGTTCGATCTCTCTGGAACCGTCGATCGCGTGCTGAACGGCCCCACGAACGAGGTCTGGATCGAGCCGTGGGTCGAGTACCTGAAGGGGCGAGGTGTCACGTTTCATCCCAACGAGGAGCTCGACTCGATCTCCTTCGATCCGGCGCGCAAGCTCATCGCGAGGCTCGAGTTCGTCTCGCAGCTGAGGGAAGGCATCGACCGGTTGCGGAGGTCGCTGCGCCTGATTTGCGCGTGGAGGGACACCTTCGCTGCGGAGCTGCTGATCCCGATCGAGCCATACGTGCGGTCCACCGTCGAGAAGGCCCTGCGCGGGCGGGCGGCCGACATGCTTCGCGACGCACAGGACATCGTCGAGGAGGCGAAGGTGGTCCACCATGTCGCCGAGCTCGCGGGCACTCCGGCGGTCATCAAGAAGGTCACGGAGGCCAAATGGCAAGCCGTCGCCGCAGTCGCGCCCGCATTGGAAGAGGTCGCCGCCCTGGCGAGCGACGCGGCCAAAGCGGCGCTGGCGCTCGCCGACCGGCTGCCGGCCGCAGGTCACTCGCCATCCAAGGTCGACTTGTTCAAGGAGGTCGAGAAGGCGCGCGCCGCGGTCGCGGCCCGACTGACGAAGCTCTCGAAGAACGCCGACCTCGACACGACGCTCGCCGACGCGAAGAGCGCCCTGCCCAAGCAGACCCAAAGCGGCCAGAACGGCAAGGACGACGAGGACGCCGAGGACGACCAGAACGGGGGAGCGGCGAGCCGTCATCCCTACACCCATTACATCTTCGCGCTGCCCCTCGAGCAGATGGCCTACCACGTCAACCGGTCTCCCATGCTGACGTACTACGACCCCTCGCTGCGCAACCTGATCCTGCTCGCGGAGCACACGGAGTGGATGGCGGGGATCCAGTTCTACTTCAAGACTCCCATCGACCTCGGACGCGGCCACATGGTCTGCATCGACTCCGAGTGGAGCCTGACCGCCATCGAGGAGACGCAGTACTGGCGGGAGGTCGAGCTGCCAACCGACATCAAGGCCGTGCTCTCGGTCGACATCGCGGCGTGGGATCGCAAGGGCCGATTCAACCTCAAGGAGGCGTTCAACTGCACGAACGCCGAGGTCGCGACGGAGGTCTGGCAGCAGCTCAAGCAGTCGGTGAATCGAGACGCCCGGGCTCCGAAGCTGGACGAGACCATGCTCCGCGGGGACGGCCCGGCGGACCCGGCCAGCTACTACCTCGACGACAGCATCGTCAACCTCCTCGACCGGACGAAACAGGGGAGCTACGAGAAGGCCCGCAGCGTGCGCTTCAGCGCCGACGAGCTGCTCCGGCGTCAGAGCGAGGGCGGCCGAGAGACGGACTCACCCTACGTGTGGGGTCGGAGCCTTCGATTCAACGTCGAGCCCTTGCTGATCAACCGGGTGGGCGCGCGCGGGCTGCGGCCCGAGGCGCGAACGGCGATCCCAAACATGTTCCTGGCCGCGGACTACGTTCGCACGGGGACAGACCTCGCCTGCATGGAATCCGCGAACGAGGCGGCGCGCCTGGCGGTCAACGCCCTGCTGGAGGCGGCGGGCTCGACGAAACCGCGCTGTCCGGTCTGGGGCTTCTCGCCGGTCAAGGACTTCCGCGAGAACCTGCACGCGATGGCGCGCGTGAGCGATCGATTGATGGGCGTGCCCGGATCCGGGGAGCGCGCCGTGGCGGCATTGACGTCCCAGGTGGGGCGCTTCGCGGGTGACCTGCTGACAAGATGGAGAGATGTGAATGAGCGCTGACAAGATGCCATCCCCCGGCTGGAAGTATTACTTTTCGATCAAACCACAGATCCAAGAGGCGCCCGTGGGCGAGATCCCCGGCGGATTTCGCGTGGACCTGCGGTACCTCGGCGGCACCATCGTCACGGACGAGGCCAAGTACGAGCGGGACTGGCTGGCCAGGCGCAATCTGACCTGGCAGGAACCGCCCGCGTCTCCCACGGAGGCGCCGAAGACGACCCCGTTGACACAGCTGACGCAGGTGCGACGGCTCGACGTGGACGACTTGAAGCGCCGGCGAAACAAGGCCGAGCTGGAATGGTTCGGGATCGACGGCGCCATCGTGAGCGGGGGCGACTGGGCCACGGTGCGCCGGGACGGCGTGGCGATGTTCGACGGCAGGATCACGATCCGAAGCGCCGATGGCTTCCTGATCGACAGCGTGATGTCGGGCGTCGTCGATCTCCGGGACAGGAGGGCACAAGGCCTGGACGACGCGTCGAAGGTCTACAACAAATGGCTGATCGGCCAGCTCGACATGCTGACGGTCCCCGTGGTCCTGGCGCTGCACTTCGAGGCCGCCGACGCGGGAGCGGCCTGGGCACAATCCCGCTTCAAGAACGCGTCGGCCCAGTTCTGGAAGTACGAGCGCCTGGTTCGCGGGCAGTTCGTGGCGGTGGGTACCCTCGAGCTCTCGAAGAGCATCTACAGCCCCATCACCGCGGTGACCCTGGACGTCTACGAGATGGAAGGTACCGCCGCCGACGGGGGCCCAGGATGAGCGCCGTTCAAGCCCACAGCGCCGGATCGCTGGCTCTCGATCCCGAGCGCCGCCGCACCTTCGTCGACAAGACGGTCCTGTATCTGTTGTCCTACGACGTCGAGGCGAACATGGACCGCGAGGAGTTGGGCTTCGTGTCGGGCGGCGTTCGCGTCAACGTATTCGCGCGCGAGGGGATGACGCGTGTCTATCACGTGGCGCGCGCCAGAACCCTGCCGGGACTGGGGTTCGAGCCGGTCGCCGGGTCGCTGTCCTGGGGCGGAGACTGGCTGTTCTGGCGCGACGACGACATCGAGCTGTCGCGCGTGAAGATGGCGATCAACACCGACGATGGCGCGGTCATCCATTGCACCTACGACGTGAAGGCGGATCTCGGCCCGGGTGGCTTTCGGCGGCTGGTGGGCAAGAAGGGGCGGGCCGGCAACGAGGATGAGCCGGTGGTCTTCCCGATCATGACGACCCCCCGATTCGAGACGTCGAGTCCACGGTATCGGTGGCTGACGGAGTATCAGTGCGTGGGGTTTGGTCGCGCGTTGGTGGTGCGCAGCGAGCTACGAAGGCTGACCTACGACATCTACGTACTAACTTGAGGACACGCCATGCTTCCGACGACCGATTGGCGAGAACGAACTAAGTTCCTGGACAAGCGACTCCTCTACGCGTTCTCCCTCGAGCTCCGAACCTCCATCGATCTGGGGCTGACCGCGCAGTCGGGCGCCCGCATCCGCACGCGCCCCGTGCCGGCGGCGTCCCGCGGCGGCGCGAAGGGTAAGTCGCGGGCGGTGCCGCCGCCGCTCGACCACTCCGACACCTATCATGTCTTGAACGACCAGTTGATCGTGTCGGTCGACGGCGCGACTCACGAGGTTCCGCTGACGAAGGTCGTCGATCACCAGGACGTCCTGACGGATCTCGGTGGCGGCGTGTTCGACTTGAATGGCCGCGCGCGGCTCGTGACCGACGATCAGGCGTCGATCTCGATGCTCTACACGGGCGTGGTTCGGCTCGGCTTCGACGGCGAGCTGGTGTTCACGGAGCCCGATCAGCAGGCGAGTGGTAGCGTGCAACTGGCCATCCAGTGCGAGGCGGACCGCCCCAAGTACCGTTGGCTGTCCCAGGCGCAGCTGATCGCGTTCGGCGAGGCGAGGACGCGAACGGTGGCAGGCGCAAAGATCCTCGCCCTGTCCCTCGATCTCTACTCGGCGGGCTGAGCGCGCGTCCCCGCGCCAGCATCGGCGGTCGAGGGGACGCCGCCAGAGAGCGCGGCGATCGGGCCGCCCCGGTCGAGCTCGTGAATATTCATCGCGGACAGGACCTCGAAGGCGGAGGTCACGAAGGCCTGACGCTCGCCGGATTCGGGGGGCAACGTGGCCGCCAAGGCGAGCCCGAGGCGCGCCTCGACATACCGGTTCTCGAGGGCCCGGGCCCGGTCGACGCCCTGCCGCCAGCGTCGATGTGCCTCCTTGGCCTTGCCGGTGAGCCAGGCATGCGTGCCCCTGAGAAGCGCGGCCATCGGTTGCATCACCGGGAACGTGGCCGCCGACCGCGACACGACCTTGCAGGCGCGCGCCGCCGCCTTGGCGGCCGAGCGTCGGGTGGCGGCGGGGGCGTCCACCCACAGCGCGAGGTGGACCTCCGCGATTCGCGCGTACGTGACAGCGCACGCCGCGTGCACGGGGGGCCCCTTTGTCGCCAGCGCCAGCGCGTGGTCGGCGTGAAGCTGGGCCTCGGCGGTGTCGCCCTGACGGTGGCGCACGTATGCGAGCTGTCCGAGGGCCCAGATGGCCTCCGGCCTGCCGAGCCCGGGAAGCAGCGCGAGCACACGATCGAGGACCGTGCGCGCCTCGGCGAAGTCGCCACGCAAGACCAGGCACTCGACCCGTTGCAGCAGTGCCCAGGACGTCATGTGCGCGTCGCCGCGCCGGTTGGCGGACGCTTCCATTTCGAGGATGGTGACCATGGCGAGCTCGTGTCGCCCCGGCACCAGGTCGAGGCCCGCCCGGATCGAGGCGGCCTCGTCTCGGCGGCGCGCGAAGCCCGTTTGCGCGGCCAGGTGCATGGCGCGCTCGGAGTGACGGATCGCTGCCTCCCGTTCGCCCGCGACGTTGTGGAAGAGCCCGAGGAGCATCTCCAGGTGTGACTCGACGACCGGATCCGGAGCCTGCTCGAGGGTGCTGAACGCCGAGCGGAAGTAGCTCTGCGACAGCTTGCGCGCCGAGAGCATCATCGCGGTCGCCGCAGCCCCGCCGTAGGCCATCGCCAGCTCCGAAGAGGCCACGGCGAGCTCGCAGAGGTTGAGCATGCTCAAGTTCGCGAACAGCAGCTCGAAGTCGCGGCCGGTGTAGTAGAAGACGTCCTGCAAACGCCCCAGCACGCGACCCGTCTCGATGAGCAGGGCCGAGCGGTGGGCGAGGCGGCCCCGAAACAGCCTCGGCCACAGCCGGTGAAGGACCTGGCGCCCGAGCTCCCGGACGAGGCCAGCCGCCAGCCGGCCCTTCGTGCGCGGCAGCGGCAACCCGAGGCTGGCCGCCGCGCGCGTCAGCGGTTCGGCGCTCTCGGCGAGCCGCCCGAGGCCCTGCAGGGCCTCCCCGAGCTGACGCTCGAGAGCGGCGCGGTCGATCGCCGACAGCCGATCCGGCAGCTGTTCCTCCAGCTCCAGCGCCTCGCGAAAGTGGCGGACGGCATCCCCGTGCGCCGACGCCCGCAGCTCGAAGGCTCCTGCCCGCGCCAGGTAGTCGAGCGCCCGGCGCGGCTGATCGGCCGCACGAAAATGATAGGCGAGCTCGGCATCGCGATGCTCGTGAGGGTGAGTCCGCAGGCGCGCCTCGAGACCCCGCGTGACGGCGAGGTGCAGATCGCGCCGGACGGCCGGATGAATCCCGGCCAGGGCCTCTTCCCGAATCTTGTCGTGCAGAAACCGATATCGCCCGAGTCCGGCGCCCTCGAGGACTTGCCGATCGACCAGCTCGACCAGCGCCTCCGCCACGGCGGCGTCGTCGAGCCGGGTGACGGCGGCGAGCGCCCAGGTCTCGAACTCGCGCCCCACGACGGCCGCCGCTTCGGCGGCGCGGGTGGCCGTCGCGCCGAGACGGGACAACCGGGCGCGCACGAGCCCCGCCAGGCTGCCCGGCAGCGCGATGGCGCCGAACGCCGCCGTGCTTCCGTCGCCTTGCGGCTCGACGTGCCACTGCCCGTTCTGTCGCGTGAGCAGGCCGTGCGCGGTCGCCGCGCGCAAGTACTCCGCGACGAAGAACGGAATCCCTTCCGCGTGCCTGCGGACGAATTGCACCAGCGCCGGCGGCGGCGGCGTCACCGCCAACATCTGGGCCACGATGGTCGCCACCTGCTCGTCGTCCAGTCGCTCGAGCTCGACCCGGCAAACCCCGGGGCGTTCGATGAGGCGTCGCAGCTCATCGTTCGCCTCGTCCGTCCGGTAGATGCCCAGCACCACGAGCGGGGCCGCGGCGAACGCGCTGTCACCCAGGGAGGCCAGGAACGCCAGCGTGAGGTCGTCAGCCCACTGCAGATCGTCGAGGACCAACATCAACGGCGTGGCGCCGACGAACGCGACGAGCGTTTGCCGGAAGGTCGCGAGCAAACGCTCGCGCGCGGCCTCCGCCGGCAGTGGAACCGCTTGCGGCCACTCGGCCGCATCCGCGATCTCCGCCAGCGCCGTCTCGTAGGGGGCGAGCAACGTCGGGCCCATCCCGAACGCCCGCCCAGCGTCGGCCGGGCCCAGCTGCCTGCACTGATCCGCCAGCGCCTGAAGGAGGTGCCGAAACGGATGGAGGGGCGCCGCGCTCCGCTCTCCCGACGATCTCTCGCCCGCCGTCACCAGCACGCACTCGCCCGTGATGATGCGGGTCCCCTCGAGCGAAGCGCGCTGCGCGACCTCACTGGCGAGGAACGTCTTTCCGATCCCGCTCTCTCCGCCGATCAACGCCAGGGCGCCGGTGCCGGAGCGCGCGTGCGCGGTGCACGCGAGGAGCTTCCCCAGCGCCGCCTCACGGCCGACCAGGTGAGGTCGAAAAAGAAATCCTGATCGCGCCTCTCCCCGTCGCTCGCGCCCCTGCCGGGCGGCGCCTCCTTCGATCCCAGCGAGCGACTCCGCGACGTCCTCCGCATGTCCGAGGCGTTCGGACGGGCGCTTCGCAAGCAGGCTGGCGACCAGGTCATCGAGCGCGGGCGGCACGCCGGCGACAACCGCCGACAACCGGCCCGGGGGCACGTTGACGTGCATCCCGACCAGCTCCGAGGCGGTCGGCGCCTGAAAGGGCGGCCAGCCGGTCAGGCTCTCCCACAACATGCAACCAAGCGCATAGAGATCCGCGCGGTTGTCAGGGATCTGTCCCTCGATGATCTCGGGAGCCAAGTAGGACAGCGTTCCACGGATCACGCCCGCGAAGGCGAGCGCCTCCCGGCCAATGGCGCCCCTCGTCCGCGCGGTGAGGCCGAAGTCCATCAACACCGGTTGATCGTCCGGCCGAAGAAAGACGTTGGCGGGCTTCAGATCGCGGTGCACGACGCCGTTGCCGTGCAAGAACGCCAGGGGGACGCACAGGCGCCTGAATATCGACAAGATCGCGGGCAGGTGTTCGGCGGCCACGATCGAGGTCGAGGGCATTCGCACGCGGGGGGCCAGCCCGGCGCTGGTCCGCGCGCCCGACATGATGGCCCCGCCGGCCGCGCCGGGCTCGAGCGGTGCGGGAATCGTGGACGTCTCTGGCGCTCGCCGCCCCCAGATCATCAGGTTTCGATCCGCCAGCGTCTCACCCTCGAGCAGCTCCATGGCGTACCACGGACCCGCGTTCGAAACGCCGCGGTCGAGGATCGACACGATGCCGGGATGGTGGATCCGGGCGAGGGTGTCTATCTCGAGCCGGATGCTCGCCAGTCCGTCCGCCGTCGGCACCTTCACGGTCTTGAGCGCCACGGTGCGGCCCGTGTCCGCGTGGACCGCCGAATACACGACTCCCATCCCACCTCGACCCAAGACGCCCTGGAGCCGATACGGTCCTATCTCTTCAGGAGTGCCGGGATCCAATGCGCTCATCTTCAAGCCCCCCCATCGCTATTCTCGGTTCGGAAACTCAAGGGCCCTGGGTGGCGGCCTCTTCGGCCGCCGCTTCGGCCTCGAGGTGCCGGCGGGCGACGCGAACGAAGTCCGCCTCGGTCACGATCCCAACCAGCTTGCCCTGGTCCACCACGGGCAGGCACCCGAAACGGCTCGACTCGATCAATGCCGCGGCCAGCGCCGCTGACGTGTCCGGGGAGATCGTCAACACGTTGCGCTCCATCAACATCTCGACGGGCACCTCGGCGGCGACCGCTCCCGGCCGCTCCAGGTCCGGCCGACCGTGGCTCACCCACGCGGACAACAGCCGCCGGTGGGTGACGAGCCCGATCAGGCGCTCGGCGCCATCGACGACCGGAAGGTGCCGGATATGTCCCGCCTTCATGAGGTGAGCAGCCATGTCGAGCGAGTCGCCCACCTGCAGCGTCTCCACCACCGACGACATCAGATCCTTCACCAGGGTCAATGGCATGGGGCGATCCTATCACTGACTGACTTCGTGGCGCAGGGAACGGCCTTCCTCGAACGCCTTCACATTGGCGAGGGTCGTATCGGCGATCGCGGCGAGGGCCTCCTTCGTCAGGAATCCCTGGTGGGCTGTGACCACGACGTTGGGAAACGTGAGCAGCCTGGCCAGCACGTCGTCCTGCAGGACCTTGTCGGAGAGATCCCGGAAGAACAGGCCCTCCTCCTCCTCGTAGACGTCGAGCCCCGCCGCCCCGACGTGGCCGGTCTTCAGCGCCGCGATGAGCGCGGGCGTATCGATGAGGGCGCCGCGGCTGGTGTTGACCAGCACCACACCTCGCTTCATCTTCGCGATCGCCGCGTGGTCGATGAAGTGGCGGGTGGCCGGCGTCAACGGCACGTGCAGGGTGATGATGTCGGACTGTCGGTAGAGCTCGTCGCGGTCCACGAATCTCACGGGCAAATCCGCAACCTCCGCGGGCTGCGGTTGGGCCTCGTGCGCCAGCAGCAGGCAACCGAAGCCGTGGAAGATGCGGGCCGCGGCCCGGCCAATCCGCCCCATGCCCACGATGCCCACCGTCTTTCCGAACAGGTCGAACCCCACCAGCCCCTCCAGGGAGAAATTGCTCTCGCGCACCCGCGCCGTCGCGCGATAGATCTTGCGGTCGACGGCCAGCACCAGCCCGACGGCGTGCTCGGCGACGGCGTGCGGCGAGTATTCGGGCACGCGGACGACGCGCAGGCCGAGCGCGGCGGTGGCTTGCAAGTCGACGTGGTTGTAGCCGGCGCAGCGGAGGGCAATCAGTCGAACGCCGCCCGCCGCGAGATGGCGGAGCGTGGTGGCGTCGAGCTTGTCGTTCACGAAGGAGCAGATCGCGGGGAACTTCGCTGCGAGGGCGGCGGTATCGTCGACCAGGCGGGGCTCGAAGTACTTGAGCTCGTGGCCATACGCTACGTTCGCCGCATCGAACGACTCTCGATCGTAGCGGCGTGTATCGAACACGGCGACCTTCATCCCTGTCCTCCCGCGGCGAGGATACGCCAAATCGCGGGGCGCCGCGCCTGGTGAGGTCGCGCACACCGCCTCGAGGACCGTGCATTCCAGATGACCCGATGCGGGGTTCTTTGTGCTTGGCGGGCTCCGGGCGCGATTCGATCGCGTAGAATCAAAACATGATTTCTTCGGTCCAATCGGCGAGCCGGAGGGCTGTCATGAAAACTGCAATCACGGTGTTTCTCTGTTTCTCTCTTTTCGGCGCTGGCCTGGCCAGAGGCCAGGAACAGCCGGGCGCGGCCGCGGCGACGCCAGAGCCCGCCTCCGTAACGCCAACCACGCCGCCGCCCGATCAGGCGCCGCCGCCGCCGCCCCAGCAGCCGCCCGCCCCGCCGGTGCAGGCAGACGTTCCAGCCCAGGAGCAAGCGGCGCCGCCGCCTTACGCGCAGCAACAACCACAGCCGCAACCGCAGGTTGCACCGCCCGCCTCGGCGGGGCAGTGGATCTACACCAACCAGTACGGTTGGGTGTGGATGCCCTACGGCAACCAATACACGTACGAGGGAACCGCCGATGACGTGCAGCCTTACGCGTACATGTACTATCCGAGCTACGGGTGGACGTGGCTGGCGGCCCCCTGGGTCTGGGGCTGGGGAGCGTATCCCTATTTTGGTGTCGTTGGTCCGGGGCACTACGGCTGGTACCGGGGGCTACGCCAGGCCGGCTACGGATGGGGCACCTATCGCGGCGGATACGCGAACGCCTATCGAGGCTATGCGGGGGGGCACGCCTATGGCGGCGCCGCCCGCGGCGGTTATGGCGGCGGCTATCGAGGGACGGCGCCCGTCTATCGGGGCGCCGCCCCGAGCGCGCAGAGCCGCGTATACGCCCCGGCGAACCGCGGTGGCTCTTTCGGTGGTTACCGCGGCCCTTCCGGCGGTGGGTTTCAGGGGGGCACCAGCCATGGCAGCTTCGGGGGCGCCAGTCACGGCAGCTTCGGCGGTGGTTTTCACGGCGGCGGCTCGCACGGCGGCGGCTTCCACGGCGGCCATCGCTAGTGCACCGCCGTCGAAATAGCGTCAACGCCGAGGCCGACAAGCCGCGCCG
>CAYUFS010000031.1:0-65222 GCA_964443975.1 uncultured Myxococcales bacterium
AGCAGCGGGAGGTCCAGCTTTGCTGGACCGGCCTCGCCGTCGAGCAACTCCGTGGGGGTCTCGCAGGGGGCCTTCCGAGGCCCCTTGCGCTTCTCAGTTGCTGAAGTCGTTCACGGCGATGCCGAGGTGCTTCATCTTCACGTGCAGGGTCTTGAAGTCGGTCTGCAAGGCGCGAGCGGCCTGGCTCTTGTTCCCGCGGGTGGTGCGCAACGTCTCGCAGATGATCAGGCGCTCGGCCTCGCGCGCGGCTTCCTCGGCGGCGTCCTTCAACGACCGGCCGGTCAGCCCGGCGAGCTTCGCGATGGGAGCGACGGGGCCTACGGCGGCCGAGCGACCGAGGAAGCGCTGAACCGCGCCCGGATGAAGCACGACGTCCTTGGCCTCGAGGACCGCCTGGCGAATGACGTTGCGAAGCTCGCGCACGTTGCCGCACCACTCGTGGGTCTGCAGAAGCTGCATGGCCTCGGGCGCGATCTCGCGGACCGGGCGCTTGAGCTCGACGCGCACCTCTTCCAGGAAGCGCTGCGCGAGGTGAGGGACGTCGCCGGGACGATCGCGCAGCGCCGGCAGGGAGATCGTGTACTGCGCGAGCCGAAAGTACAGGTCGGCGCGGAACAGGCCATCCTTCACGCGGGCCTGAAGATCGTTGTTGGTGGCCGCCACGAAGCGCACGTCCATGGGCGTCGAGTCCGTCGCGCCGACCGCCAGCACCTGCCGGGATTCGAGCGCGCGCAGCAGCTTCGCCTGCAAGGTCAGCGGCAGATTGCCGATCTCGTCGAGGAAGAGCGTGCCCCCTTCGGCGAGCTGGAAGTGTCCCTTCCGGCGGCGGTCCGCGCCCGTGAACGAGCCCTTCTCGTGCCCGAACAGCTCCGATTCGAGGAGGGCCTCGGGGATGGCGCCGCAGTCGATGGCGATGAAGGGCTTCGCGCGCCGCTCGCTCTGGCGGTGGATGGCCTGCGCGACGAGATCCTTGCCCGTCCCCGTCTCGCCGAGCACCAGCACCGAGAAGTTCGATGACGCGACGGTCTGGACCTGATCGATGATCTCGCGGATGGGCGGGCTGCTGCCCATCTGGGCGGCCAGGCCTCCGCCCTCGCCGAGCTGCCGGCGCAAGTCGTCGACCTCCAGCTTCAGCGCCTTGGTCTCCACGGCCCGCCGGACCACGCGCACGACCTCGACTGGATCGATGGGCTTGGTCAGGTAGTCGAACGCGCCGAGCTGGGTCGCGCGCACGGCCGATCGGACCATCGTGTCGCCTGTCAGCATCACCACAGGCGCGCTGGAGGTGATGAAGCGCATGCGGTCGAGCACGCCCAGGCCGTCGAGCTCGGGCATGTGAAGGTCGAGCAGGATCAGATCGGGCGTGTCCGCGACGATGCGGTCCAGGCCGATGAGCCCGTTGTTCGCCACGATGACCTCGAAGCCTTCGGTCGTCAGGAGCTTGCGCAGCAAGCGCTGCGTGCCCTCGTCATCATCTATGACGAGGACTTTCATGGCGACGCCACCAGCGCCCGGGCCCTGAAACCGTGGTTGACAACCCCCCCCTGGAATTCGCGCCATAAGGTCACGGCCCCATACTCGGCGGGTCAGGCGGCCACCTTGATGGGCGCCCGGGGATTTTTGGCACGCGGCCCGCTGGCCCCGGCCCGATCGATTGGTCCCGGCGGGGCGTCGCTATGGAATCCCCACCCGAGATCTGGCGACTCCGCCATGGGGCCGGTCGTCGGCGCGGCGTGATCTCGACGGCGAAGGGCCGCCGTCGCGGCCTTCGGGGGCGCGGCGGCGAGCGGCACCGATCTGGCAATGGCCGTCAGCACGCTCATGACGCCCCGCCCAAGGAACCCCCATGACCTCGATTGACGAGACGGACGAGATCGTCAAGGAGTTCCTCGTCGAGAGCTACGAGAACCTCGATCGATTGGACCGCGATCTCGTGGCGCTGGAGCAGAACCCGAGCTCGGCGGAGTCCGTGGCCAGCATCTTTCGCACCATCCACACGATCAAGGGGACGTGCGGCTTCCTGGGCTACGCCCGCCTCGAGGCGGTCGCCCACGCCGGTGAGAACCTGCTCAGCCGCCTGCGCGATCGCGAGATCGTCCTCAGCGCGGAGATCACCACCGCCCTCCTCAGCACCGTCGACGTCATCCGCGAGATGCTGGCGGCCATAGAGAAGAGCGGACAGGACGGGGACCGCGACTACCCCGAGCTGGTGGCGCGGCTTCACGAGTTGCAAAGCGGGGCCGTGGCGCCGGCGCCGGCGCCCGTGGCCGCTCCTCCCCCGAAGGCCGTCCCGCAGCCGCTCCCCGTCGCCACCACGGCGGCACCGGCGACCATGCCGTCCTCGGCCCCGGCCGCGGCCGCGCCGATCGTGCTCCCGGCACCGACATCCGCCTCGCCTGCCAAGGCCGCCCTCGCTCCCGGCAAACCAGCGCCAGCCGCCACGCCGCCCCTCGCGGCGACGGCGCCGGAGCGCGCCCCCTCGAACGAGCCGGCGGACACCCGCGCGGCCTCCGCCGTGACCGATACGTACGTCCGCGTCGACGTTGGCGTGCTGGACAAGCTGATGAACCTCGTGGGCGAGCTCGTGCTCGCGCGCAACCAGATCCTGCAATTCGTGGCCAGCGCCGACGACCCCAGCTTCACCGCCACCTCCCAGCGCCTCAACCTGATCACCACCGAGCTGCAGTCGGGGGTGATGAAGACCCGCATGCAGCCCATCGGCAACATCTGGGAGAAGCTGCCCCGCGTGGTCCGCGATCTGTCGCTGGCCCTCGGCAAGCGGATCCACATCGAGATGGAGGGACGCGAGACCGAGCTCGACAAGACCATCATCGAGGCGATCAAGGATCCGCTGACTCACCTGGTGCGAAACTGCGTCGACCACGGCCTCGAGACCGAGGCCGAGCGGGTGGCGGCGGGCAAGGACCCGGAGGGGCGGCTGTCGCTGCGCGCCTTTCACGAGGGCGGGCAGGTGAACATCGAGATCTCCGACGACGGCGCCGGCCTGAACCTGGACCGCATCCGCGCCAAGGCCGTCGAGCGTGGGCTGCTGTCGGCGGACCAGGCAGCGCGCCTCGCGGATCGCCAGGTCTGCGACCTCATCTTTCTTCCGGGGTTCTCCACGGCCGAGAAGGTCAGCAACGTCTCCGGGCGGGGCGTGGGCATGGACGTCGTCAAGACGAACGTCGAGCGCATCGGCGGCATCGTCGACCTCGTGAGCCGGCCCGGCCTCGGGACCACCTTCCGCATCAAGATTCCGCTGACCCTCGCCATCATTCCGGCGCTCATCGTCACGAGCGGGGGCGATCGCTACGCCATCCCCCAGATCAGTCTCCTCGAGCTCGTGCGCCTCACGGGAGCCCAGGTGAAGGACTCCATCGATTCGATTCACGGGACGCCGGTGTGCCGGCTGCGCGGCAGCCTGCTGCCGCTCGTCGATCTGGGACGCGAGCTCGGCTTCGGCGACCCCCGCGAGCCCCTGAAGCTGGCCGAGGCCGAGACGGTGAGCATCGTGGTCCTGCAAGCGGACAATCACCGCTTCGGCCTCATCGTCGACCGCATCACCGACAGCGAGGAGATCGTCGTCAAGCCGCTCGGCAAGCACCTGAAGGGCATCCCGGCCTTCGCGGGCGCGACGATCATGGGCGATGGGCGGGTCGCGCTGATTCTGGACGTCCTCGGGCTCGCCCAGGTGGCGAGGGTGGTCGGCCAGGGCCAGGACCGCACGAAGTCGAAGCGAACGCAGACCGTCGAAGCCTCGGAGCGCCGCAAGCAGAGCCTGTTGCTGTTCAGCCTGTCCGATGGCCGGCCCGTCGCCGTGCCGCTGTCGATGGTCGCTCGGCTGGAGATCTTCGACGCGCGCACGGTCGAGGCGCTGCAGGACTACCGGGTCGTCCAGTATCGCGGCGAGGTGCTCCCGCTGCTGGACGTCGACACCCTGATGGGCACCGGCGCCGCGAACTGGGACGCCGAGGGTCCCCTGCACGTGGTGGTGCACGGGGTCGGCGACCGCCACATCGGCCTCGTGGTGCGGCGGATCATCGACGTCGTCGAGGAGCACGTCGACGTCAAGCGCCCGACCTCGGGCCGGAGCGCGAGCGGCGTGCTCGGGTGCGCCGTCATCCAGAAGCGCGTGACGGAGATGCTGGACCTGGACGCCATGTTGCGGCTGGAGGCGGGGCGCTTCTTGGCCGGCGACGAGACCACGACAGGGGCGGAGGGCTGAGATGGAGAGCATTCAATTCACCACCTTCTCGGTGGACGGCGTCTACTTCGGCGTCGACGTGAACGGGGTCCAGGAGGTCCTGCGCTATCAGACGATGACGCATGTGCCGCTGGCGCCGTCAGTCGTGAAGGGCCTCATCAACCTGCGCGGCCAGATCGTGACCGCCATCGACCTGCGACAGCGGCTGGGCATGCCCCCCCGCCCCCCGGGCACGTTGCCCATGAACGTCGTCCTGCGCCTGGACGACGGACCGGTCAGCCTGCTGGTCGACGACATCGGCGACGTCCTGACGGTGTCGCCGCATCTCGCCGAGCCGCTCCCCGAGACGATGCAGCACCTTGGCCGCGAGCTGATCACCGGCGTCTACAAGCTGAGCGGCCGGCTGTTGCTGATCCTCGACGCGGAGCGCGCCGTGACGTTCCACAACGGGCGGCTCCGCGGCAGCGACGACAACCATCACGCGGCCGCCGCCACCCCTTCCAATCCGCAATGACCCCTCCGAGGAGAACCATTCCATGAAGAACCTGAGACTGAACCAGAAACTGATCGCCGGCTTCGGCCTGATCCTGGGCATCTTCGCCTCGGTCGGGGTCGTCGTGAGCCACAGCTTGCAAGGCGTGAGGGCCGGCGGCGAGATCATGCGCACGCACTCGATCCCGGGAATGTTCCAGCTGGCGTCAATCCGGAAGCTCTCGAACGCCAACTTCCTCCTCGCTCAGTCCGTGGCCCTCACCGAGGATCCGGCGGCCCGGGACCGCCTGGAGGTCGAGATGACCGAGAACACGCGGCAGCGCCTCGAGCTGTTCCCGAAGTACGAGGCGCTGATCGACACGCCCGAGTTGCGCGGCCACTTCGACGAGCTCAAGCGCGCGACCGACAGCTGGAGCGCGCTCAAGCCCAGGATCTTCGCCGCCGCGAACGCCAACGACCAGAAAGAGGCGAGGCGAATCTTGAACGTGGAAGGCGCGCCCATTCGCGCCGCGTTCGACGCGGCGATGAAGGCCCTGTTCGCGTCCTCGGAGAGCGGGACGCGCGAGACCGCCGACGCCATCGTCGCCTCCGCGACCGCCATGGCGACCATCCTGTGGGGGGGGATCGCGCTGACGCTCGCATTCGGAATCATCGTCGCCCTGGTCATCGCCCGCAGCATCACGCGGCCGGTGGCCTCGCTGGTCGAGCACGTCACCCGTGTCGGCCAGGGTGACCTCGCGTCTCGCTGCGACTACAGCTCGCGCGACGAGATCGGCCAGCTCAGCGATTCGTTGAATCGCATGACGGGCGACCTGAAGATGGCGCAGGGCCAGGAGGCCGTGCGCACCGAGCAGGACCGCGAGACGCAGCGCGAGCTGCAGATGAAGGTCGACAGCTTGCTCAGCGACGTGCGGCGGATCGGCGACGGCGACCTGACGCAGCAGATCTCGGTCAAGGGCGCCGACGCCATCGGGCAGCTCGGCGAGGGCATCGAACACCTGTCCTCCGAGCTGAACCGAAACATGTCCGCCATCGCGCACAACGCCCAGACCCTCGCCGCCTCGGCCGAGGAGCTGAGCGCCACCTCGCAGCAGATGGCCTCCAACTCCGAGGAGACCTCCAACCAGGCGGGCTCGGTGTCCTCCGCGGCCGAGCAGGTCAGCAAGAACGTGCAGACCGTGGCCACGGCCGGCGACGAGATGACGGCCTCCATCAAGGAGATCGCGAAGAACGCGCACGAGGCCACCAAGGTGACGATGACGGCCGTCGAGGTGGTGCGCTCCGCGAACGCCACCATCAGCAAGCTGGGTGACAGCTCGATGGAGATCGGCAAGGTCATCAAGGTCATCACCTCCATCGCGGAGCAGACCAACCTGCTCGCGCTGAACGCCACCATCGAGGCGGCGCGCGCCGGCGAGGCCGGCAAGGGCTTCGCGGTCGTCGCCAACGAGGTGAAGGAGCTGGCCAAGGAGACCGCGAAGGCGACCGAGGACATCAGCCTTAAGGTCGATGCCATCCAGGGAGACACCGCCGCCGCCGTGAAGGCCGTCGAGGAGATCCGCGGCATCATCAACCAGGTCAACGACATCGCCACCACCATCGCCGGCGCGGTCGAGGAGCAGACGGCCACCACCAACGAGATCGGCCGCAGCGTGTCCGAGGCCTCCCGCGGCGCCACCGAGATCGCCCGCAACATCAGCGGCGTGGCGCAGGCCGCCCAGAACACCGCCGCCGGCGCCGGCGCGACCCTGACCGCAGCGTCCTCGCTGGCCCAGCTCGCCTCCGAGCTCCAGGCGGTGGTCGGCCGCTTCAAGCTGGACGGCCGGCCTCGCGCCACCGCTCAGTCGGTCGCGCTCCGCTCGGTCAACGGTGCCGGTCGCGGCAACGGAACCTCTCATCGCAGCAACGGCTCGGCGGCTTGAGCCCCCTTCAACCAGGAGATCAGACGTGCAAGCTCTAGTCGTCGACGATTCGCGCGCCATGAGGATCATCATCGGGCGGGTCCTCAAGGAGATCGGTTTCGAGGTGCTCGAGGCTGGCCACGGCGGCGAGGCCATCGAGCGGCTGAAGGCGGCCCCCGGCGTGTCGCTGGCGATGGTCGACTGGAACATGCCGGTCATGAACGGCCTCGAGCTGGTCACGGCCGTGCGCGCCGACGCCCGCTGGGCGCACGTCACCGTCATCATGGTCACGACGGAGAGCGAGTCGGGCCAGATGCTGAAGGCCCTCGACGCCGGCGCCAACGAGTACGTCATGAAGCCCTTCACCGTCGACATTCTCAAGGAGAAGCTCGCGATGCTCGGCGTGATACCGCAAGGAGGCTCCTCGTGAATCCCCACTTCCCAGATCCGAACACCCTGGCGACGCTGGTCACCAACGTGACGAACACGATGTGTGGCATCTCGTTCGAGCCGGACCACGACTACCAGCACGACGCGGACGCCCCGTGGCGCCTGGCGACCCTGGCGATCCCGGGCCAGCGATCGATCGTCGTGGCGCTGTGCTCCAGCCTGGCGGGCTGCCAGGCGCTCGGCGCCGCGCTGTTCTCCTGCCCAGCGGACACGCTGGATCAGTCGATGCTCGACGACTCCCTCTGCGAGCTGCTCAACATGGCGGCCGGTCAGATCAAGAGCGCGCTCGGCCTCGACCAGGCGCTGGGCTTGCCGAAGATCGTCGAGGAGCCCGATCTCAACAAGAAGGTGGAGCGGGCGGTACGTGAGGGCGTGATGCTGCGAAGTCCCCAGAATCACGGCCTCCTCATCTGGGTTTCCGAGGGCGGGCTCTAGGTTTTCCGTAAGGCGAAGAGGAGACGACGATGACCAGAATATTGACAGTCGACGACAGCCGGGCGGTCCGCATGATCGTGACCAAGCAGATCCGCGACCTCGGCTTCGACGTCGAGGAGGCGGAGGACGGCCTGCTCGGCCTCGCGCAGATGGAGGAGACGAAGTTCGACCTCGTCGTCCTCGACGTCACCATGCCGAACCTCGACGGACCAGGGATGCTCACCCAGCTCCGCGAGCGAGGCGATCAGACGCCGGTCCTGATGCTGACCTCGGAGTCGAAGCGGTCCATCGTCGCAGGCCTCATGAAGCTCGGGATCAGCGACTACATCCTGAAGCCGTTCAAGCCGGACGAGCTTCGCGCCAAGATCCTGAAGGCGCTGAAGCAGGAGCCCGCGGCCGCGGCGGGAGCGGCGACGGCCGAGGAGGAAGCGCCCGACCCCACGCCTGCCGCGCAATCCGTCGTCTCGGGCGGATCGAACCGCTCGGACGCCGCCGCGGCCAAGCCGTTCTTCGACCTGCTGGTGATCGACGACATGGAGAACGTGCAGAAGCGCCTGCGCCAGTTGCTGCCCGAGCACCTCACCTTGGCGGGCGCCATCAACGGCCAGACCGCCATGACGCTGTGCCGCGAGCGCATCTTCCGCGTCATCCTCATCGACAGCGACATGCCCGACGTGAACACCGCGTCGCTCGTGAAGTCCATCCGCCTGCTGCAGCCGAGCGCCGCGCTCGCGCTGCTGTCGCTGCGGACGACGAACAACGTCCTCGGCGAGGCCCGGGAGCTCGGCCTCGACACGGTGCTGTTCAAGCCCTTCACCTCCGAGGGCGTCGAGGAGTTCCTGTCGAAGTACTTCGACAACCAGGAGCTGGTGGTCAAGGAGGACGACCTCATCCGCGTGGCCGCGTTCAAGGGCCGCGAGGACCGCATCCCCGGCTACTTCCTGCGGGTGTCCGCGCTGGCGGCGAAGACCCTCGACGAGATCGCCGCGGCCTGCTTCGCCGAGGCCATCGTGGATCTGTCCCGCCTGCCCGCGCAATCGGCCAAGCCGGCGGCGCTCGTGATCGAGCTCGGCGAGCACGCCCGCAAGGTCGGCATCGAGATCCGGATCGTGGGCTCCCCCGAGGTCATCCAGCTGCTCCGGCAGTACTCCGACACGGCGGGCATGACGGTGTTCCCGACGGTCGAGCAGGCGCGCGGGGCCGGGGCGGCTGCGTGATGAGCGCCGCCGGAGCTCCCGCGCACGATCAGACGCGCCTGGCCGACCAGCTGGAAGCGATCGTGATGAAGAAGATCGCGAACGATCAGCTCGTCATCCCGGCGCTGCCCTCGGTGGCCGCGCGCTGTCTGTCGCTGCTCAAGAGCCCCGACTTCTCCATTCGCGAGGTCTCGAACATCCTCGAGAGCGACCCGATGCTCGCGGCCAAGCTGCTGAAGCTGGCCAACAGCGCGGCGTTCGGGGGCCGCAACTCGGTCACCAGCATCACGAACGCGGTCACGCGGGTGGGCGCGCAACACCTCAAGAACCTGCTCATCGAGGGGTCGGCGCGCAAGCTGTTCGAGTCCGGCGACCGGCACATCGCCGAGGCGAACGGCAAGCTCTGGACGCACTCGGTCGCGGTGGCGGTCGTGGCGCGGGATCTCACCGCCATCTGCGGCGGCGGCGAGCCCGACGCCGCTTACCTCTCGGGTCTGCTGCACGACGTGGGCAAGCCGGTGGTCGCGGCGATGTTGCTCGACGTCGAGCGCGCCATGCAGGACATGCGCAAGCGCACGAACTGGATCAACGGCGACGAGTGGATCGAGGTCATCCAGCGAACCCACCGCAAGATCGCCGTCTCGCTGGCGGAGAAGTGGCAGCTGCCCGACACCGTCATGCGCACGATCCGCGACTGCGAGGAGTACGACAACGCCGACCGGCTCTCGGCCTCGAACATCGTCCGCTTCTCGAACGCCCTGGTCAAGCAGGAGGGGATCTATGTCGGCGCGGTGGCGAAGGACGACAACGACGCTCTCGTGATGATCGGGAAGTCTCTCCTCGGCCTCGACGACGACGCGGTGAAGCGAGGCGCGGCGGGGCTGGCGGCGGTTCGAAAGCAGCACCCGTGATGCAACCCTCGAACAAGTCAGCGACTCCGACAGCGACGCGGCAGGGCCGCGCGCCATGACGCTCGCGGCCTCCGCGAATCCCGATTCGGTCGCCCGCTTGCGGGTCCTCGTGGTCGACGACTCCGTCGTAGTCCGGCGGATGCTGACGACCGCCATCGACCGGGATCCGGCGCTGCAGGTGGTGGGCACCGCCTCGAACGGCCGCCTGGCCCTCGCCAAATTGCAGCAGTCCCCGTGCGATGTCGTGACGCTCGACGTGGAGATGCCGGAGCTCGGCGGCCTCGAGACGCTCGCCGCCATCCGCCGACAGTTTCCGCAGCTCCCGGTGTTGATGTGCAGCTCGATGACCGAGCGCGGGGCCGTCACGACGCTCGAGGCCCTGTCCCGCGGCGCCAACGACTACATCACGAAGCCGACCACGGACGCCGCGCAGAACGGTTTCGGCTCCGAGCTGGTCGAGAAGATCAAGACGCTGGGCCGCGCGATCCGCAGGCCCGTCGAGCCTGTGCAGGCGCGGCGCACGGTGACACCGCCCCCGTCCCCCGCCCCACCGGCGCCAAGGTCCGCGGCGGCCGAGCCCGCCGCCGCCATCGCGATCGGGACGTCGACGGGTGGCCCGAACGCGCTCGCGGAGGTGATCCCGCAGCTCCCGGCCGGCCTGGCGGTGCCCGTGTTCATCGTCCAGCACATGCCGCCCGTGTTCACGAAGATGCTCGCCGACCGGTTGGCCCGGGTGTCGGCCCTGCCCGTGCACGAGGCCCGCCAGGGGGACCTCGCGCAGGCCGGGCACGTGTACATCGCACCCGGCGACTGGCACATGACGGTGGTCCGGGAAGGCGCGCGCGTCAGCATCTCCTTGAACCAGGGCCCGCCCGAGAGCTCCTGTCGGCCCGCGGTCGATCCGTTGTTTCGCTCCATCGCCGCCGCGTACGGCCCGGCCGCGCTCGCCGTGGTGCTGACGGGCATGGGCAAGGACGGCCTGAACGGCTGCGAGCTGATTCGCGCGGCGGGTGGCGTCGTGCTCGCCCAGGACGAGCCGACCTCGGTGGTCTGGGGGATGCCGGGCTTCGTGGCGGGCGCCGGCCTCGCGGACGAGGTGGTGCCGTTGCAAAGGGTGGCGGCCGCCATCGTGCGGCGCACCCGCGGCGGTCGCGCCGGGGGCGGAACGCCATGATGCCGCCCAGCCCGGCAGCGTCGCAGTTCCTGCGCAAACTGATCCTCAAGGGCTCGGCGATCGTCCTCGATGATCAGAAGGACTACCTGCTGCAAGCCCGGCTCGGGCCCCTGATCGAGAAGGAAGGTCTCACGACCTGGGACGAGCTCGTGAGGCGCCTCACTGCGCCCGGCACCGTCGCGCTTCGCCAGCGGGTGATCGAGGCGGTGACGACCCACGAGACCTCGTTCTTTCGGGACTGGCACCCCTTCGAGGCGATGCAGGCGCACCTGCTTCCAGCGCTCGCCCTCGAGAGTCGCAAGCGCGCCATTCACATCTGGTCGGCGGCAGCGTCGAGCGGTCAGGAGATCTACAGCCTGGCGTTCCTCGCGGCGCAGCAGCCGGGCATGGACCTCGGTCACGTCCGCTTCATCGCCACCGACATCTCGTCCGAGATCCTCGCCAAGGCGCGCGACGGGAAATACAGCCAGCTGGAGGTGAGCCGCGGGCTCCCCGCGCGCCTTCTGTTGCGCTACTTCGACAAGCTGGGCGTCGAATACCGGGTCAAGGATGACATCCGCCGGCTGATCGAGTTCCGTCCCCTCAACCTGATCGAAGCCTGGCCGGCCCTGCCCGAGATGGACGTCGTGTTCCTGCGCAACGTCCTCATCTATTTCGACGTCCCCACGAAGCGCCTGATCATCGACCGCATCGCCCGCACCATGCGCAAGGGCGGCTATCTGTTCCTGGGAGGGGTCGAGAGCACGCTCAACCTCACCGACCGCTTCACGGAGGTCCACGTGGGAAAAACCACGTGCCACCAGCTGGCCCGATGAGTGACGGCGGTAGCTGCCCGAGGGCCGAGCGAGGCGCGTCATGACGAAGTTGCCTAGCCCCGAAACCCTCGCCGCCGTGGTGTCGAACGTGACCGAGAGCCTGTGCGGCTTCGCGTTCGTTCCGGGGGAGCCGTTCGCCGCGAGCGAGCCCGTGCGCGGCCGCATGTTCATCGTCCCGTTCGATGGCGACCGGCAGATCAGCGTGTTGCTCTCGTGCGATCGCGCCGGGAGCCAGGCGCTGGTGGCCGCGCTCTCCCAGGTCAACCCGGATACGGTGTCGGACGAAATGGCGGGCAATGCCATTCGCGAGCTGCTGAACCTGATCGCGGGGCGCCTGCATCGCACGCTGGAATTCGCCGCCCCGACCGCGCTCCGGCAAGCGACGCTCGTTACCATCCCCGATCTCGAGCGCCCGGACAACGCCGAGGCGATCCTGTTGCGAAGCACCGGAGCGATCGACGCGCGCCTGTGGATCATCGAACGCGCGCCCGAAATCGGGGCCTGAGCGCTCCGAGGCCGGATCGCCCGATGCCCTAGGCCTCTCGACCGACCGGCATCGACGTCAGCAGGTTCGGTGTCAAAACACGGCGCCCAGCCCCAGGGCGCCGATGGCCCCCACGTGCCTGGTCTCGACGAGACGAAACTTGAGCGCGGACAGGCCCGCGGTGGCGCTGACGACGAAGCGGTCGATCGAGTAGGTCGCGAGCGGCCCGGTCACCAGCTCCCAGTCGGGCTCTCCGATCGGTTCATGGGCGTCCCGTTCGAGATCGATCCGGAATCGAGAGTCGAGGCCGACTTGCAGATTTCGGGTCAACGCGTGCAGCCCCGCCAGGCGGAAGTCGCCGTAACGCTCGCCATCCTGCAGGCCCAACCCGTAGCCCAGGTTGCTGACCAGCCTGGTGTCACCGAAGCTCCGGGACACGGCCAGCCGGGCGGTGACGGCCCGCACCGTGTTGAAACCTTGCGCCTCATAGACCCCGAGGACCGCCAGATCGACGCCGTGTAGCTCCTGCCGGAGCACATCGAGCCTCAGGCCGGCCTCGGGCCTGAACCTCCCGCTTGGCCCGAGGTAGCTGCCGCCCGCACGCACGGAGATTCGACCCTGGAGCTGGGCTTCGAGGACCGTCTCGAAGACCGCGCCGGCCTGGGCGCTGTCATAGCCCCCCTGGCCATAGACCAGCGCTCGCTGGGAATCGCCGCGAGCGCCCATTGTCCAAGGCAGAAACGCACCGACCTCCGCGCTCTGCCGTGCCGCGCGCGCCGTCGATTCCCCGTCCTTTGCGTTTCCCTCGCCACCCTCATCGGCCTGAACGGTGGTCGCCCCGGCAGTCGACACACCCAGTACGACCGCCAGCAGGATGAGGCGGGCGGACCTCGCAGGCGCCATGCCGGGTGAAGACATGCGCTCCGAATGTCAGCTCGCATCGGTGTCCGTGTCAATCGTCGGCTCGAGGTGGCTCGGTGAGATGCCGGAAGTGCGCAAACTTTCGCGGCCGACATCGACTCTGTGTCGTCGTGATTACGATCTCGCAACGCCAATTCCACGATGAGTCGTGGTAAATTGCGCGGCGGTCACAACGCTGGTGACGAAAGCAGGAAGGGGGCCTCGTGGTGACGAGGAGAATGGGCTCGGGTTCACGATTCGATGCGCGGTTTGGCAATGTCCATGACCTGATTCAACAGGCATGTTCGCGGCCCGGACGACGGCTCACGGGGCACTGGACCTGAGGATGCCGGACCAGCTCGTCGCGCCGGTTCGTCCGGCCCGCTCGTTGACCGCCGACGCTACTGAAGTAGACGGGCGCGCGGGCGTCACAGCGGCGCGCGACCTGGCCGAAGAGGCGCTCCGAGTCACGCTGCTCCAGCTCGACGACGGCGTGCTCGCGACCGACGAGACGGGGGCCGTGACACGCATGAACCCCGTCGCCGAGCGCCTCACCGGCTGGGCCGCCTCCGCGGCCGTGGGGCGGCCGGTGGCCGAGATCTTTCGCGTCATCGACGCCGGCACCCGCGCCACCGTCCCGAGCGCCGCGGAGCGGGTGCTCGCGGGAGCGGCAGCGGTCCCGCGCGGGGACACCGTCCAGCTCGTGTCCCGAACCGGCGTGGAGCACAGCGTGCGTCCGAGCGCCGCCCCCGCGTATGACGCCGGCGGCAACCTTCGCGCGGTGGTCCTCGTCTTTCGCGAGGCCCCGGCCGAGCGCCCGGCCGCCGCCCGCGCCGCCGCTGAGCTCGACCAAAGCCAGGCGCGCCTCAACGCCCTGTACCAGGCGGGGATCATCGGCGTCGCCGTCGCCACCCTCGACGGCCGGATCGTCGAGATCAACGACACGCTGCTCGACATGTTGGGCTACACGCGCGACGAGATCCTCTCCGCGCAGATCCCCTGGGCCTCCCTCACGCCTCCGGAGTGGCGGGACGGTGATCGCCGCGCCATCGACCAGCTGCGCGCTGGCGGCGTCATACCCCTGCGGGAGAAGGAATACCTCCACAAGAACGGCGCCCGCATTCCGGTCGTGGTCGGGTCGACCCTGCTGGCCGGCTCGAAGGACGAGACCATCTCGTTCGTCCTCGACGTGACGTCGAGCAAGCAGACCGCGATCATGATCGAGCACCTGCGCCAGCTGCGGGCGTCCGAGACCCAGTTCCGCGGGCTGCTGGAGGCCGCCCCCGACGCCATCGTGATCGCCGACGCCGCCGGCGCGATCACGCTGGTGAACGGTCAGACCGAGCGTCTCTTCGGTTACGCCCGCGCCGAGCTGATGGGCGAGCCGCTCGAGACCCTGATTCCCGAGCGGTTCCGGCAGGGGCATCCCCAGCATCGAGCAGAATTCTTCGCGGCGCCGGGGACGCGTCCGATGGGCGCCGCCCTGGAGCTCTACGGCCGGCGGAAGGACGGCGCCGAGTTTCCCGTCGAGGTCAGCCTCAGCCCCTTGCACACGGAGGCAGGCCTGCTGGTGATGAGCGCCATCCGCGACATCAGCGAGCGGCGAAAGGCGGACGAGAACCGGTTTCGCCTGGCGGCGATCGTCGAATCCTCCGGCGACGGCATCATCGGCAAGACCCTGGACGGGATCATCACCAGCTGGAACGAGGGCGCGCGCCGGATCTTCGGCTACACCGCCGACGAGATCATCGGCAAACCCGTCACCACGCTCATCCCCGCTGACCGTCAGGACGAGGAGGAGTTGATCCTGGCGAAGCTGCACAAGGGCCAGCGCGTCGAGCAGTTCGACACCGTCCGGCTGCGCAAGGACGGCCGCGAGATCCACGTCTCGCTGACCAGCTCGCCCGTGCGCGACGCGAACGACAACCTCATCGGCGCCTCGAAGATCGTCCGGGACATCACCGGGCGAAAGCGCGCGGAGGACGCCCTGGCCCACGCCAAGGATCTCGCCGAGGCCGCGAGCCGCGAGCTCGAGGCCTTCAGCTACTCGGTGGCTCACGATCTGCGGGCGCCGTTGCGGGGCATGAACGGCTTCGCGCACGTCCTGCTCGAGACGTATCGCGACAAGCTGGACGCGGAGGGGCAGGACTGGCTGCAGGAGATCGTCGACAACGCGAAGAAGATGGGCGAGCTCATCGACGCGCTGCTGTCGCTGGCGCGGCTCACGCGGAGCGAGCTGAAGACCTCGCGCGTGGACCTCTCCGTCCTGGCCGGCGAGGTCCTTGCGCAGCTCGCGGCGCTCGACCCGCACCGCGCCGTCGAGACCCATGTTCAGCCGGGCATCACCGCGGACGCGGACCCCCGGCTGGCGCGCGCGCTGCTCGAGAACCTGCTGGGCAACGCCTGGAAGTTCACCGCGAAGGCGCCCCGGGCCCGCATCGACGTGGGCGAGATCGAGATCGCAACCAGCGCGGGCCGGGAGGTGTCCGTCTTCGTGCGCGACAACGGGGCCGGCTTCGACATGGCGTTCGCCAGCAAGCTGTTCGCGCCGTTTCAACGGCTCCACGCCGCGGTCGAGTTTCCAGGGACGGGCATCGGCCTCGCGACCGCGCAACGGATCGTCCACCGGCACGGCGGGCGCATCTGGGCAGAGGGCGCCGTCGGCGAGGGCGCCACCTTTCACTTCACGCTCCCCGCGCGGGCAGGAACGTAACAAATGAGCAAAACCATCCTGCTGGTGGAGGACAACGCCAGCGACGAGAAGTTGACGCTGCTGGCGTTCAAGACCTGCGGCGTCTCGAACGACGTGATTGTGGCGCGCGACGGGGCCGCGGCGCTCGAATTCCTATTTTCCGAAGGGCCAGACTCCCCCCGGGCGGACAGGCCACTGCCCACGTTGGTCCTCCTCGACCTCAAGCTGCCGAAGATTGACGGGCTCGAGGTCCTCCGACGCATTCGCGGCGACGAGCGCACGAGGCTGCTGCCCGTCATCGTGCTGACCGCGTCGCGCGAGGACGAGGACGTCGTCAACAGCTACCAGCTGGGCGCGAACGCCTACGTCCGCAAGCCGGTGGAGTTCAGCGAGTTCGCTCAGGCCGCCAAGACGCTGGGCCTCTTCTGGTTGTTGCTGAACCAGCCGGTTCCCCCTTCCGCCGCGGGGCGGAAATGAGCGACGCGAGCAAGGGCGAGCCGCTCCGCGTGCTGATGGTCGAGGACTCGCCGAGCGACGCGAAGCTGGTCATCCAGACGCTCCGGGGCCTTGGTCGCACCATCACCTGCGAGCGCGTCGACACCGCGGACGCGATGGCGGAATGTCTCGGCCGGGGGCCGTGGGACATCGTGCTGTCCGACTGGTCGATGCCCACGTTCAGCGCGCTGGCTGCCCTGGCCGTCCTGCGGGAGAAGGCCGTCGACGTGCCGTTCATCATCGTCTCCGGGACGATCGGCGAGGAGACGGCGGTGGAGGCGATGCGCGCGGGGGCCCAAGACTACGTCCTCAAGGACAAGCTCGGCCGGCTGACCCCGGCCATCGAACGCGAGCTCCGCGAGTCCGCGGATCGACGCGCCCGCCGCGACGCCGAGGCCGGACGCACCCGCGCCGAGCAGGCGCTGCGGCAGAGCGAAGAGCAGCTCCGCCAGGCCCAGAAGATGGAGGCGATCGGTCGCCTGGCGGGCGGCGTGGCCCACGACTTCAACAACTTGCTGTCGGTGATCCTCAGCTACCTCGAGCTGGCGCTGGGCGCGCTCGAGCCCGACGACCCCATGCACGAAGATCTGAAGGAAGCGCACACGGCGGCGGCGCGGGCCGCGGGCCTCACCCGCCAGCTGCTGCTGTTCAGCCGCCACCAGGTGTTCGAGCCCGCGGTCGTCGACGTCCACGAGCTCCTGCGTGGAATGACCAAGATGATCGAACGGATTCTGGGCGAGGACGTGGATCTGGTGGTCGTGCCGCCGCCGGCACCGGGCCGCGTGCTGGTGGACCGCAGCCACCTGGAACAGGTGCTGCTGAACCTGGTGGTCAATGCCCGCGACGCGATGCCGACGGGCGGCAAGCTGACGATCGAGACGGCGAACGCCGTCCTCGATGAGGAGTACACCACCCGCCACTTCCCGGCCAAGCCCGGCCGCTACGTGATGATCGCGATCAGCGACACGGGTATCGGTATGAGCCCCGAGGTCCAGGCGCGCATCTTCGAGCCCTTCTACACCACGAAGGAGAAGGGGAAAGGGACCGGTCTTGGTCTCTCCACGGTCTTCGGGATCGTCCAGCAGAGCGAAGGGAACATCTGGGTCTACAGCGAGCCCGGACACGGGACGACCTTCAAGATCTACCTGCCGCGCGTCGACGCCGAGCTCAATGACCACAAGCCGCCCGTCGACCCTTCCACGCTGCAAGGCAGCGAGACCATCTTGCTGGTCGAGGACGAGCAGCAGGTGCGCGTCGTCGCCTTCAACGTGCTCCGCAGATACGGGTACGACGTGCTGTCGGCGCAGCACCCGGGGGAGGCGCTGATCGTCAGCGAGCGGCACGCCGGCCGGATCGACCTGTTGCTGACGGACGTGGTGATGCCTCAGATGAGCGGGCCCGAGCTCGCGAAACGCCTGGGCGCCGCCCGCCCCGAGATGAAGATCCTCTTCATGTCGGGTTACACCGACGACAGCGTGGTTCGCCACGGCGTGCTGGAAGACGGCGCCGCGTTCCTGCAGAAGCCGATCACGCCCGCCGCCCTGGCGAAGAAGGTGCGCTCCGTCCTGGACGGCGCCTGAGCAAGCGCGGCAACGCGACTCTTCAGGGGTGAGGGGGCAGCGGGGTGAGCCCCGCCAGCATTCGACCGAGGTCCTCGGGTTCCACCTCGCCGATGACGCTGTCCCGAAGGTGGCCGTCGCGATCGTAGGAGAACAGCGCGGGAATGGCGCCCTCCCAGCTGGTCGAGAACAGGGCGATGAATCGATCCGGATCGTCGAAGCGCGCGACGAACGCCGTCAGGTTCGGGGCTCGCCGCCGGAGCACGTCGAGGACGTGGGGGCCGCGCTTCAGGTCGTCGAGGGAGACCGAGATGAACGTCGCGCCGCGCGCGCGCGCCTCCCGCGCGAACCGATCGATGACGGGCAACTCCTCGAGGCACGGACCGCACCAGCTGGCCCACAGATGGATGAACATCGCGTGGCCCCGTGCCCTGCGCATCTCCGTGCCCAGGCGCTCGACGTCCATGGGGGTCACCTCGTGGACGCCGAGCTTGGCGGCCTTTGCCGCTGCCGCTTCCTCTCCGGGCTTCTTGCCGCTCGCGGCGACGGCCGTGAGCGGCCTGGCAGGCGCGCCACCGCTCGGTCCCGCCCCGAGGAGCAGCGATGAACCGAGCACGACGATGACGGCGCCCGCCCCACGTGCCATTCGCGGCGGCGCCCGCGAAACCGGGGACTCCGGGCCCGTCATGGCCTGCGCTTGATGGTGCACCCGAACGCCCTGGCTTCGGCCTTGGCGACGGCGCGCCCGGCGGTGACGTCGCCGAGCGCGGCGCCCAGATCCGCGACGCCGCCGTGATACCGAATCAGTCCGGTCTCGTCCAACAAGAAGACCTCGGGGGTCCGCTCCGCCGCCAGCAGGTTGGCGACCTTCGCGCCGTCGTCGCGCAACAGCGGGAACGGGAAGCTCGCCGCCGCGTCCGCCTTGATGTCCTCGGCGGTCTCGTTCTGGTTCGCGTTCACGCCCACGAAGTTGATCTTCTTCCCGTAGTCGCGGAAGAGATCCGCCAGCGTCTGGCGCGCCTGAGCCACATAGGGGCACTTGGCCGACACGAACACCAGCACGAGCCCCCGCCCCGACCCCGCCTTCAACAATTGCTCGAGCGCGCGCGGCTCGCCCGTGTCGACCGTCTTCAAGACGAAAGCAGGCGCGATGTCACCGCTGCGCGGGTGCAGCGCGCCCGCCCAAGCCTGCCCACCCAGCACGACCGCCGTCAGGACGCAGAGCCACTGACGACACCCAACCCCTCCACGCGGCTTCATGACCCTGGAGCATGGCCCGAACCTGGGCCCGCGCCAAGCGCGAGCCGTTCGGCGCGATGGCGGGCGAGGTGCTGCCCGATCTCCGCGGGGATGTAGTTGCCTCCGGAAATCAAGACCTTCAAGCCAACCCGGGTCGGCAGATCGAGCACCAGGCAATCCCGCGTGGGCACGAAGTAGAGACGCCCGCTGGTCGGGTTCGGCGAGCCGGGAACGAAGACACAGGTGGTCTCGGGATCGCCGTCGAGCGGCTTGCGGGTCGAAAAGCCCATCATCCGAACGTGTCCGCTCTCGTCGGGGATGAGCACCACCCGGGCGAAGATACCCTCGTCCCCTTCGGGCGAAAACGCCACTTGCTTCCATGACTGATACAGATCGCGCAGCCCCGGGATATGGACCAGCAAGATGTCGGCGCCGGTCAAGACCCAGCGCCCGATGAGGCTGGTCACGAACAGCCCGAGGACGTAGAGCCCGACCACGCCGACGAGGAGCCCCAGCAACGGGTAGCGAATCCCGAACAGCCCCCGCGCCTTGCTGTCGACGTACCAGAGGATGAACCCGGTCAGCGCCACCGGGATGGCGGCCAGCGCGCCGGCCACCAGCTTGTTCCGAAAGTGCGTCTGGATCCGGCCCATTGGTCGAGAGTATCGCCCTGCGACGGCGAACGCGACAAAGCGGCCCTCACGCCGGCTCGAGCACCGTCCCCACCGAGCCGGGGCGCCGCAGGGCCGCGCCGATCTCGCCGGGGGCCACGACGTGTACGGCGCCCACGCCGGCGGCGAGCGGCGCGAACGCCTCCTCGAGCTTCGGGATCATGCCACCCTGCACGGTGCCGTCGGCGATGGCGGCGCGCGCCTCGGGGACCGTCAGACGCGCGATCCGGGTCGCCGGATCGTCCCTGTCGCGACGAACACCGCCCACGGACGTGACGGCGACCAGCGCGCCGGCAGCGCGCGCGGCCGCGAGCTGGCTGGCGACGACGTCGGCGTTGATGTTCAGGCAGACGCCGTCCTCGGCGAGGCCCAGGCTGGCGATGACCGGCGTGTACCCTGCGTCGAGCAGCAGCGACAGCAGCGCCCCGTCGAAGCCGGTGACGTCTCCAACCCAGCCGAAGTCCACGGGCGTGGCGCCGCCGCCCGCGACCGCGCGCGGCGGTCGCTTGACCGCTCGGACCACGCCGCTCGTGCCGGCGAGGCCCACCGCGGCGACGCCCGCCGCGCGCAGGGCAGCCACGAGATCGACGTTCAACCTTCCCGCGACGACCATCTTCATCACGTCCAGCGTGGCCTCGTCGGTCACCCGGCGTCCCCCGACGAGCAAGGGCACGAGGCCGAGGCGCTCGGACAGGGCCGTCGCCTGGGGACCGCCGCCGTGAACCACGAGCGGACGCCACCCCGCCCCCACCACGCCCCGCAGATCGGCCGCGACCACCCGGAGCGCCGGCCCGCCCAGCACGTCGCCGCCCAGCTTCACGACGATCGGGCGGCGCGGCGGCTCGTCGGGGGCGGCGCTCACGGCCAAGGACCCGAGTCCTCCAGGGAGAGGGTCTCCGGCAAGCCAAGCATCAGGTTCATGTTCTGGACGGCCTGTCCCGCGCCTCCCTTGATCAGGTTGTCGGTGGCGCTGACCACGACCAGCGTTCGCGTCCCGTCTCGAGCCTCCCCGAGCGTGAACCCCACCTCGGCGAAGTTCGAGCCGGAGACAGCCGCCACCTCGGGCAACCGGTCGCGGACGAAGCGGACGAAGGGCTCGCTGTCGTAGGCCGCCGCGTAGAGCGCCGCCAGCGACGCGGGCGTCTCCGCCGCGTCGACCTCCACGAACGAAGTGGCCAGGATTCCCCGCGACAGGGGCGCCGACACGGGCACGAAGCGCAGCTGGACGTCCGGGGCGCCGGCCGCCGCCAGCGTCTCGAGGATCTCGGGCGTGTGCTGGTGATCGAGCACGCGGTATGTCTTCAAGTTGACCGCGCGCACCGGGTGGTGCGTCCCCGCCGACGGCTGCACGCCGCTGCCGGACGACCCGGTGATGCCGACGACCCGCACGAGGCCGCGCAATTTCCCCGCCCGCGCCAGGGGCAGCAAGGCCAGCTCGACGGTGGTCGCGAAGCAGCCGGGCGAAGCGACGGCGCGCGCGCCGCGAATGGCGTCGCGGTTGAGCTCGGGCAAACCATAGACGAACGTGCCGAGCAGCTCGGGGCGGGGGTGAGGCGAGCCGTAGAAGCGCGCATACGCCCCGGCGTCGCGCAAACGAAAGTCGCCAGACATGTCCACCACCCTGGCTCCCGTCGCCAGCACGGCGGGGACGCTCTGGGCGCTCACCTTGTGCGGGAGGCCCATCAGGACCACGTCGCAACCCGCGGCAGCCGCCGCTGGCGACAGATCCTCGAAGCGGAGCGCGGTCCGGCCGGTCAGCGAAAGGTGCACGGCGCCGAGCGGCTCGCCCACGTGATCGATGCTGGCCACCCGGGCGAGGTCGACCTCGGGGTGCAGCAAGAGGCGCCTGATGATCTCCGCCCCCCCGTAACCGCTACCCCCGACGACCGCGGCCCGAAAGCGCTTCGTCATCCTGAAAAAGGACCCTCAAAGGGTCCTTTAAATCCCCCGCGACGGCGCATGCGAGCAAAGCTCGCCTGCACCAACGCGTCCTGAAAAAGGACCCTCAATGGGTCCCCTTTAATCCCCCGCGACGGCGCATGCGAGCAAAGCTCGCCTGCACCAACGCGTCCTGAAAAAGGACCCTCAATGGGTCCCCTTTAATCCCCCGCGACGGCGCATGCGAGCAAAGCTCGCCTGCACCAACGCGTCCTGAAAAAGGACCCTCAAAGGGTCCCCTTTAATCCCCCGCGACGGTGCATGCGAGCAAAGCTCGCCTCCGCCAACGCGTCCTGAAAAAGGACCCTCAATGGGTCCCCTTTAATCCCCCGCGACGGCGCATGCGAGCAAAGCTCGCCTGCACCAACGCGTCCTGAAAAAGGACCCTCAAAGGGTCCCCTTTAATCCCCCGCGACGGTGCATGCGAGCAAAGCTCGCCTCCGCCAACGCGTCCTGAAAAAGGACCCTCATTCGTGGGAGCGGGGACCGGAAATGGACACTACCCGCCGCAAGGAATCTCCTTGCCGTTGTTGTCGAAGCACGTCCCGGTCGCGGCGGCGTCGGGCGGCGGCGCCTCCCACTTCGCGTCTTGTTCGATCTTGCCCTGAACATTGGCGCAGGTGTCCATGTCGGCATAGCAATATTTGCCCGTTGGCCCGCAGGCCACGCCGACGGAGATCACAGCGACGAGCAGACCAAAGCTGACCCAGACGAGCTTCATTGCGGGGCGCCTCCTTGAAAACGAGCCGGTGCCCTCATGGGGGCCGAACCGTAAATATCCGACCTCCTTCGCCTGGTGTCAACGTCGGCCCGCGCGGGACTGGCGGGCGACGGTCGGCTCGCGCGGCTCGTGCTACGCTTCCGCCTCCTTGCGCCGGTTCTCCGACGGGCCCCGATCCAAGAGAACGCACGGTCGCCCGCGTGCGGCTCCGATCGCCGCGCTGGCTCTGCTGGCCACGATTCACCATGCGGACGCTGCGCCGGCGGCCATTCGCGCGATCGTCCCGGCCTCCGGTCCACCCGAGATTCTGCGGCTCGCCGACGTTCGCCCCGGGATGGTGGGTGAGGCGCTGACGGTCTTCCAGGGGCGAAGACCCGAGCCGTTCAAGGTGCGCGTGATCTCGGTGCTGCGGAACTTCTTGCCCAAGCAAGACGTCATCCTGATACGAGCCGAGGATCCGCGCCTGGAGCAGTCCGGCATCGTGGCCGGGATGAGCGGAAGCCCGGTGTACGTGGGCGGGAAGCTGATGGGCGCCATCGCCTACGGATGGAGCTTCGCCAAGGAGCCCATGGGCGGCGTCACGCCCATCGAGGCGATGCTGGCCGAGCGGGCGCGCCCGCGCCGGGCGCCGCCCCGCGACCTCGCGCCCACCGCGGGCGGGCTCCACACCCTCACCGTCGCCGATGGGGGCCCGGAGGCGGCGGTCTCGTCGGCGAGCAATTCCCTGTTTCCCGTGTTACCCGCGTCGCCAGCGCTCCCTCGTGCCAGCGCCGAACCGGATGCCCCGTCGGGGGCCGCGCTGACCCCGCAGCTTCGTCCGGTCGCGATCCCGCTGGCGGTGGCGGGATTCGACGCCCGCACTGTTGCCGACATGGACCGGATGCTGGGCCCGCTCGGGCTGGTCCCGGTGCGAGCGGGCGGTGGTCGCCGCCCCGACGGCGCCGCGGGTGCTGGTCGTGTCGAGCCCGGGTCAGCCATCGGCGTCGAGCTCGTGCGCGGCGACATGAGCGTCGTCGGGACGGGGACGGTGACCTACGTCGACAAGAACACGGTGCTGGCGTTCGGCCATCCCATGCTGGGGGCCGGCGAGCTCTACCTGCCGCTCGTGGACGCCGAGATTCACGCGATCCTGCCGAGCCTGGCCCAGTCGATCAAGCTGTCGTCGCCGGTCGCCGAGGTGGGAGCGCTCGTGCAGGACCGCAAGGCCTGCATCCTCGGAGATCTGTCGGCGCGGGTGACGATGGTGCCGGTGACGGTGCGCGTGCGGGCGCCGGGCGCGCCCGAACGGGTGTTTCACGCTGAGGTGGCACGACATCGGCGCCTGACCCCGGTGCTGGCGGCGCTCGTCGCGAGCAGCGCCATCGCCGACGCCGAGCCGGATCAGGTCGACATGGTGATGAGCGTGACCTCGAACGTCGGCCTCGAAGGGCATCCCGCGGTCGTGCTGCGCGAGCAGATCTTCTCCACCGACGGCGCCTCGGCGCAGGTGCTGTCGAGCCTGCGCGGATTGCGCGCGATTGGCGACCTGCTGTCGAACCCGTTCGAGCCGGTGATCCTCGATCACCTCGACCTGGACATCGGGCTCGACTTTCGCCGTGACCTCGCCGAGATCGTGGGCGCGTCGGTTCGCGAGGGGAGGCTCCACGCGGGGCAAACGGCGACGGTCACCGTGACGCTGCGCCCGTTCGACGGGGCCGAATATACGGAGACCCTTCGCGTCCCCATCCCCGATTCGGCGGCGGGACAGACCCTGAAGGTGGAGATCGCCTCGGGCGCGAACACCCGCCCCGACGTGGCCCCGCCCGAGACCTTGCCCGGATACATCGAGGCGCTGGGCAAGTACTATCCCTCGACGTCGATCGTGGTCGGCGTGCAGACGCTGGAGGACGGCGCGGCCACGCGCGGACGTCTCTTGCCCGACCTTCCCAGCGCCGCCATGGATACCTTGCGGTCGGGGGGCCGGGCGAGGCGCGTCGACGCCTACCGCGTCTCCGACAAGACGGCGTTCCCGATGAAGCGCATCGTCTTCGGCAGGCAGGAGCTCACGATCACCGTCGATGGCGACGTTCTTGGCCGAGCGTTCACCCCTCCGCGTTGACCGGGCGTCCAGCAGAGCAAAGGCTCGCAATTCTCACAATCGTCACGGTTTTGATGCCAAGCCGCCCGCGCGCCGGAGTTATCCTCTCCATTAGCCATGCGCATTGCCGCCCTCGATGTGGGGTCGAACTCGTTCCACTTGATCGTCGTCCAGGTGACGGCGACCGGACACTTCGAGGTCCTGGATCGGGCGAAGGAGATGGTCCGCCTCGGCGAAGGCTCGTTGCGGTCGGGGATAATCCCGCCCGAGGTGTTCCGGCGCGGCCTCGACGCCCTCGCCTCGCTGCGGCGCCTCGCGGACCGCCACCAGCCCGACGCGCTGGTGGCCGTCGCCACCAGCGCGGTGCGCGAGGCGCAGAACGGCGGCGAGTTCGTGCGCGCGGCGCGCGACGAGGTGGGCGTCGACATCCAGGTGGTGCGGGGACAGGAGGAGGCGCGCCTGATCTACCTGGGCGCGCGTGGCTCGTTGAACCTCGACGGCCGGCGCACGGTGCTGTTCGATCTCGGCGGCGGCTCGATGGAGGTCATCCTCGCCGACGCCCGTGAGCTGTACTTCACCGATTCCTTGAAGCTTGGCGTCATCCGCATGAGCGAGGAGTGGGGCGCGTCCGATCCGCCCACCGCCCGCGAGATCAGCGCCCTGCGCGAGAAGGTGCGCCGCGTGATGGAGCCCGTCATCGCCCGGGTCCGCGCCATGGGGTTCGACTTCGTGTCGATGAGCTCGGGGACCGCGTCGGCGCTCGCGTCCATGATCTCGCATGACGAGGAGGATCGGGACAGCGGCGTGCGCAAGCTGACGACCAAGGCGCTGGCCGAGGCGGAGCGGAAGCTGGCGACGCTGACCCACGAGGAGCGAACGCAGCTTCCGGGCGTCGACGCGCGCCGCGCCGACACCATCCTGGCCGGCGCCATCGTGCTGCGGACCGCCCTGGAGTTGACTGGCGCGGAGGAGGCCACCGTGTGCGAGGCGGCCCTGCGCGAGGGGATCGTCGCCGACTACATCGTGACCCACCGGCCGGGCATCCTGCTGGTGGACGAGTTCCCCGACCTGCGCCGCCGCAGCGTCATGGAGCTGGCGCGGCGCTGTCACTTCGACGAGCCCCACGCCCAGCACGTCGCACGCCTCGCCCTGTCGCTCTTCGATCAGACGCGCGATCTGCACGGTCTCGGCGAGGTCGACGAGGAGCTGCTGGAGTTCTCCGCGCTGCTCCACGACATCGGCTTCTACATTTCGCCCTCAGGGCACCACAAACACGCGCAGTACTTGATCGAGACCGCCGACATGGTGGGCTTCTCGCGCGACGAGGTGGAGATCATGGCGCTCGCAGCCCGCTATCACCGCAAGGCCGAGCCGCCGTCCAAGCGGGCCAAGCGAGCGCTGCGGCGGCGGCACGCGGCGTTCGGCAAGCTGGCCCGCCGCGCGCGCCGGCGCGTGCGCTACCTGGCGGCGCTGCTGCGCATCGCGGACGCGCTGGATCGCACCCACGGTCGCCTGATCCGGGCGGTCCGCTGCCAGCTTCGGCGCAAGACCATCGAGCTGCGCGTCGAGGTCGAGGGCGATCCTGAGCTCGAGCTGTGGGCCGCGCGACGGAAGGGCGATTTGCTGGAGTCGCTGACAGGGCTACGCCTGCGCCTGGCGGTCGACGCCGTGACGCGCGTCCGCGCCGCCGGCGTTCCCGTCACCGTGCCCGCGGGCGGCCCGGCCCGCCGGACGCGCCCGCGCCTCAAGGCGGGGTCGCGGCCTGCGAAGAAGCAGCAGGCCGGCCGTCTGCGTCTGGTCGGCTGACGCCCCGGCTGCGAAGCGGGCCCGACGCCGCCAGGGTTGGTGGCGCCTCCGTCGGTTATGATCGCCCGCGCGGTCACGGGCCGTCCCAAGCATGATGCGTGAAACGAGAGCGGCACGAGGAGGGCGATGCGACGGCTGGCCGCGTCCCTGCTGAGGTGGATCGCGGAGGCCGCGGTGAGGATTTACTATCCCCGCCGAACGGTCGAGGGACGCGAGAATTTGCCGCCGCCCGGCGCGGCGATCTACGTGGCCAACCACCCGAACGGGCTGCTCGACCCGCTCGTCCTGCGGGTGACGCTGGGCCGCGCAGCGCGCTTCCTGGCGAAGAGCACCCTGTGGGGGAACCCGTTCGGGCGCCTGGCGATGGACGCCTTCCTGTGCCTGCCCGTGTACAGGCAGCAAGACGTCGCGGTGAACGCGCGCGGCGAGACCGTGGCGCGCAACGAAGAGACGTTCGCGCGCTGCCGCACGGAGCTCGCGGCGGGCGCCGACCTGGCGCTCTATCCCGAGGGGACGTCGCATTCGGACCCGCAGTTGAAGCCGCTGAAGACGGGCGCGGCGCGGATCGCGCTGGGGGCGGCCGCAGCGGAGGCTGCGGAGGCGAGCCCCCCGGGGCAGCCGCCCCACCCGCTTCCCCGGCTGGTCCCGGTCGGAAGCCACTACGAGAGCCCGGCATCGTTCCGGTCGTCCGTTCACCTCGTGGTGGGTCCACCGATCGATCTGCTGCCGTACGTGCCCCGGTACGAGGCGGATCCGCGCGCCGCCATCGAGGCCCTGACCGAGGAGATCCGTCATCGCCTGGACGAGCTGATCTTGCAGGCGGAGACGCGCGAGCTGCTGCTCGGTATCGCTCGCGTCGCGAGCTGGACCGCGAACGCTCCCGACGACAACGCTCCCGAGCGCCACCGCGCCCGCACGCGCGAGCTGCTGGCGGCCTATGCGAGGCTGCGCGCGTCCGATCCGGAGCGGCTGCAAAGGCTGACGAAGGCGGCGCGCGACTACGCGCGCTTGCTGGAGAAG
This sequence comes from uncultured Myxococcales bacterium, assembly GCA_964443975.1. GTDB lineage: Bacteria > Myxococcota_A > Polyangia > Fen-1088 > Fen-1088 > DASYCK01. Next base: position 27,181 of record CAYUFS010000031.1, read on the forward strand.
ATGGGCGTGCGCGATCCCTGGGCGCTCGAGATCCCGAGGCTCTCCGGCGTCCGCGTCGCGCGGGTGGCCGGGCGCCTGGTCCTGATGACGCCGGCGGCGGCGTGGGGCGTCGTGACCAGCTGGGTGCCGTACCGTCTGACCGGGATCGCCGCGCGCAAGGCGACGAAGGACGAGGACGTCCTCAGCACGATGAAGATGATCGGGGGCGCGGCGATCCTGGTCGCCTTCTGGCTGCTGGAGGCGCTGGGGATCGGCCTTCGCTTTGGGGCTGCCGTCGGCCTCGTGTCCTTGCTGGTCGCCCCCGTGGCCGGGTACGCGACGCTGCGGTTCGGAGAGAACCTGCGCGAGATGATCGAGGCGCTGCGCCACCTCGGCTGGCGCGCGCGCGGGGACACCGTGCGACGGCTGGCGGAGCGGCGTCAGCGCCTGGCCGCCGACGTCTCGCAAGCGCTGCGGCAGAGCGGCTCATGACGGGCGGCGACGGGGGCGACGGGCTGCAGGCTGGCGAGCGCGAGGCGCTGCTGCGTAAATATCGCCTGCTGGCGCGGTGGCGACGGACGAAGGACGCGTCGCCGGACGACCGGCCGGCCCCGGGGGACCACGGCGCCGGTCCGGCCGCGATGCGGGCGCTCGCGGACGAATTCCCCGGCGCCTTGCGCGAGCTCGACGTGCTGGGGCTCGCGGAGCTCGAACGGCGCATCGCGCGCCTCGCCGCGCCGGGCGGAGACGAGGATGCCGGCGCGGAGCCCTGGATGTCGTGGATCGTCGCCTACCACCGACTGATGCGCATCGCCCTCGCGACGAAGCGCAGCGCCGCCGACGGCGACGCGCGACCTCCCGCCGCCTCGCGCGACCTGGACGAGGCGTTCCTGCGTGAGATCAGGCGGCCGCCCTCGGGCCGGCTGTCATTGACGGTCCTGCAGGCCCTCGGCCGCCGCTTCGACGTGCCCGCGGACGACATCGCCGCCACGCTGTTCCCGCCTCGGCGGGCGCCCCGTTGAGTCACCGGTGCCCGCGGCGCGGTCGGCCGTCACATGGCGTGTACCGGCCGCGGCCCGCCCAGCTGCTCCGCGAACGTCCTGGGATCGGACACCGGCAGGTCACAGCGGCCGCGCCGGCACACGTACGCCGTGGGGCGACCGGCTTGCGCGACCTTGTCACGCGCGAAGCCCACCGTCTTTCCAATCGCGGCGACGTGCGCCTCCGAACCGCAGGCGACCACACGCGCCGGCAGAAACGCGTGGCGCAGCGTCGCGAGCAACGGATCCACTGCGGCCGACGGCGCGCCGTCCGGCCATACCACCACGATCTCGCGCGGCTCGTCCAGGAAGAAGTCGAGCGCGAGCAGCGCCTCCGTCATGGCGAGCGGACGCTCGTTCAGCGTGGCGGCGTGCGCCCGAAAGCCGCGCTCGGCGATTTGTCGCCATTCGTCGTCGTCCGTGTAGACCGCGAACCGGGCCGCGTTCATCAGCGCCACCGACGTCCCCGACGGCTCGGCCCCGTCGTAGGCCGGACGCTCGCGCGCGATCAGGGCCTCATGCGCGGCCCCGGACATGAACCAGCCACCAGCGGGATCGGCGAAGCGCCGCTCCGTCTCGCGGCCGAGTCGGAGCGCCTCGTCGAGCCAGCGCGGGTCGAATGACGCCTCATAGAGATCGAGAAGGCCGGCGGCGACGAACGCATGATCGTCGAGGAAACCGAGCTGGCGGGCGTGGCCATCCTTGAAGCTGCGCTGCACGGCGCCGTCCTTTCCCCGCAGGCGGGTCAGCACGAATTCGGCCGCGCGCGCCGCCGCCGCGAGGTAGCGGGGCCGCTCGAGGATTCGCCCCGCCACCGCCAGACCCGAGATCATCAGCCCGTTCCAGGCGGCCAGGATCTTCTCGTCACGAAGCGGCGCCGCTCGCCGCGCACGCGCGGCGTAGAGCTTCGCGCGCGCCCCCGCCAGGGCCGCCCAGATTTTTTCTTCGGGCGCCGGCACGTTGAGGATCGTGTGCCCCTCCCAGTTGCCTCCCGGCCGGACGTCATAGTGGCGCAGAAACAACGCCGTCTCCTCCCCGTCCCCGAGGACGCGGCGAATCTCCTTCTCGGTCCAGACGAAGAACAGTCCCTCCTCGAGGTGCCCGTCCGGATCCGCGGAGTCCGCGTCGGTGGCCGAATAGAAGCCGCCCGCCGCGTCGGTCATCTCACGCAAGACGTAGTCGCACGTCTCGGCCGCGACGCGCCCCAGGTCCGCGCGCCCTGTCGCCTGATGGGCCTCGGCGTACGCCACCACCAGCAAGGCGTTGTCGTACAGCATCTTCTCGAAGTGCGGCACCAGCCACGCCGCGTCCGTCGAGTAGCGATGAAAGCCGCCCGCCAGCTGATCGTACATCCCGCCTGCCGCCATCTTCGCCAGCGTCGTGATCGCCATCGCCTCGGCCTCGAGGTCGCCCGTCCGGCGAGCGTGACGCAGCAACAGCCGCGCCGGAACGTTGGACGGAAACTTGGGCGCGCGCCGCACGCCTCCGTGGACGTCGTCGAAGGAGCGCTTGAAGAACGCCACCGTGTCCGCGATGACCTCGCGCCCGGGGACGCCCGCGCTGGCGTTCGCGGGCGTGCCTTGCATGTCCTGACGCACGACGTTCACGACGGCCTCGGCGGCCTTGGCGACGCGCTCCGGCTCGCGATGAAAGGTGGTGGCCAGCTCGCCGAGGATGGTCAGGAAACCGTGACGCGTCCCGCGCGCCCCGTCGCGCGGTGGAAAGTACGTCCCCCCGAAGAAGGGTCGCCGATCGGCCGTCAGCCACACGCTCATCGGCCAGCCGCCGGCGCCCGTCAGCTTCTGAACCGCCGTCATGTAGACGGCGTCCACGTCGGGGCGCTCCTCGCGATCCACCTTGACGGCGACGTAGTGCATGTTCAGGAACGTCGCGATCTCCTGATCCTCGAAGGATTCACCCTCCATGACGTGGCACCAGTGGCAGGTCGAGTAGCCGACCGAGAGGAACACGGGCCGGCCGAGGCGGCGCGCCTCGGCGAACGCCTCGTCCCCCCACGCGTACCAGTTGACGGGATTGTGCGCGTGCTGCAGGAGGTACGGGCTGGTCTCCAGGATCAAGCGATTCGTGAAGCGCGGCCGGCCGGAGCCTTCGAGGTGGTGCGTGCGCGGCACATAGCCAGCGCCGCGGGCGGCCAGGCCGGAGGCCAGGCGGTCCGCGACGGGCCCCGGAAAGGGTTCCGCGCCAGGAAGCGCCGAGACGGTCACGCGCGGCTCCCGCTCGCTTGTTTCATCCGGGCATCATGCGACCCGCATGCGTTTTGATCCATCGGCTTCTCGTCCATCTGGTCCGGAGTGGGTCGTCAAAGTCCGCGCCGGCCTATACCATCAACTCCCGGTGGGGCACTTCCTCGACACGGAAATTGGCAACGCACGCCTGGCGCCGCGGCTTAATGAAGTGCGAAAGGAAGTGGACAATCGATTGAACGGGGTCGAGGCCGCGAGCCGGCGGGGCGCCTGGAAGATTGGAGTCTTGCTGTGCCTCGGCGCCTTCGCGGCGTGCGGGGCGCCCGGGCGCGGCGACGGCGGCGGCGGCGGCGGCGGCGGCGGCGGCGGCGGGGGTCTCGCCCGCGTGCGCGCCGCAGGCGTGCTCCGTTGGGGCGGCGACCAGCAAGGCGGCGAACCCTACGTGTTCGAGGATCCGGCGCATCCTGGGACGCTGGTGGGCTTCGAGACCGAGATCGCGGCGGCGCTGGCGGGCGCGCTCGGCGTGCGCGCCGAGTTCGTCCAGAACGACTGGCCAACGCTCATCCCCTCGCTCGAACGCGGCACCTTCGACATCGCCCTCAACGGGATCGAGGTGACGCCCGCGCGGCTGGCCCGCGTCGAGTTTTCGCGCCCGTACTTCTTCTTCGCGCTGCGACTGGTCGCGCGGGCCGGCGATCCGCGTGTCTCCGATCTGGCGTCTTTGCGCGGGCGCCGGGTGGGCACGCTGGCCGGGACCGAGGCGTGGCAGACGCTCCTCGACGCGGGCGCGCAGGCGATCCCCTACGAGGGCGTCGAGGAGCCGTTCATCGACCTCGCCCAGGGGCGGACGGACGCCGTGCTGCTCGACGACATCATCGTCGATCGGTACGCCCCATCGCACCCCAGCTTGCGCGTCGTCGGCGATGTGGGTGGCGGCACGTACGCCGTCGCGTTTCGGCGCGAGGACACGGCGCTGCGCGCGGCGATCGAGGGCGCGCTCGCGGCGCTCTCCGCCTCGCACGACCTGCGGCGAATCCTCGCGCGCTGGAACATCGACAGCCCCCGGCAGGCTCGCCTCGAGGCGCCGACGCCGTTGTCGACGCCGGTCATCGAAGTGGCGGCCGGGCCGCGTCCGACCTCGCCGCCGTTCGGACCGCGGCACCTCTGGCTGTTCGTGCAAGGCGCGATGGTCACGCTGCTGGTGTCGAGCGGCGCGATGGTCATCGCCGTCAGCTTCGGCCTCGCCCTCGCGCTCGCCCGGCTCTACTTGCCGCGCGCGGGCCGGCTGGCAGGCGCGTACATCGAGCTGTTCCGGGGCACCCCGGTCCTGCTTCAGCTCTACCTGCTCTACTATGGGTTGGCCCCGGTGATCCGCCTCGACGCCTTCGGCGCCGCGATCTTGGGGCTCGGGCTGAACTACGCCGCCTACGAGGCCGAGATTCACCGCGCCGGGATGGCGGCCGTGCCGCCGGGGCAGATGGAGGCTGCCCTGAGCCTGGGTATGTCGCGCGGGCTGGCGCTGCGCCGGATCGTGCTACCGCAGGCGCTGCGCGTGGCGCTGCCGGGAGTCACGAACGACTTCATCGCGCTGTTGAAGGACAGCTCGCTGGTCTCGGTGATCACCGTCGTCGAGTTGACGAAGCGCATGGCCATCACCGCCGTCGACACCCGCGGGTGGCTGCTGCCTGGGCTCGCGTGCGCGACCCTGTATTTCGTCATGAGCTACCCGCTGGCGCGCCTGGCGCGCTACTGGGAGCGGCGCCTCTCGCGCGGTTGACCCTTCCGTGCCCACGGCGGGCGGCCCCCGCGTCGTCGGCGCGGGAACGCGTCGTCATTGGCCGTGGCGGTTGTAGACTGCGCCCCCTTCATGTCCACTCTGTCGCGTGCCTTCGTGCTGGTGATGTTCGTCGTGCTGCTCGGTGGCGGCCTGGTCGTCGGCGTCGCGGTGCACCGCGTGAATCGGGTGTTCGATCTGCCCGCGCCTCCCGTCGCCCGCGCGTCGTCCTCCGATGAGATCGCGCGTGGCGGCCGCCTGTTCCGCACGCTGTGCCTCGACTGCCACGCCGGCCCTGGCGGGGGACGGCCCACGGGCGCCCGGGTCGCGAACGCGCCGTCGTTCATCGGCGAGGTGTGGGCGCCCAACATCACCGCCGATCCGCAGGTCGGCATCGGGTCCTGGACTGACGGCGACGTGGCCCGCCTGCTGCGCAACGGCGTCCGCCGAGATCGGTACTACGCCGCGACCATGCCGCGGTTCTCGCAGCTCGCCGACGAGGACGTCGCCGCGCTCATCGGCTTCTTGCGCTCGGACGATCCCATGGTGGCGGCAGCCCCGGCGAGCGCCGCCAGCCCGCGTTCGAAGCTGGGCCTCGGCGGCGTGCTGGCCCTCGCGTACGCCGCTGGCGTCGACACCAGCGGCGCGGCGCACGTGCCCGCCCCGCCGCGTGGTCCGAACGCCGCCTACGGCCGCTACCTGGCTTCGCGCATCTACGCCTGCGTCGACTGTCACACCAACGGCTTCGGAGCCACCGACGAGAAGCTCGCCGCGACGGGACTGCTGGCCGGCGGCATGGTGCTGCACAACAAGGCTGGCGACGTGGTGTATTCGCGAAACCTGACGCCCGACGCGGAGACGGGCCTCGCCGCCTGGAGCGCGGACGATCTGGCGCGCGCCCTCATGACCGGCGTGTCGCGCGACGGGCGGAAGCTCCGCCCGCCCATGCCCGTCTTTCGGGCCATGGACGCCCCCGACGCGGCCGCCCTGTATGCGTTTCTGCGTTCTCTCCCCGCCGTCCACAGCCCCGTCCCCGGGGCCGTGGAGCGACACGACTGATACAATCCGGCCGCTGTGTTCGTCGAGGTCACGAACGTCCACAAACGCTTCGGCGACCGCCCGGTCCTCGACGGGGTCTCGCTCGGCGTCGAGCGCGGCGAGGCCCTGGCCATCATGGGACCGTCCGGGGCCGGGAAGACCACCCTGCTTCGCTGCCTCAATGGGCTCGAACAGCCGGACGCGGGCAGGGTGCGTGTGGGCACCCACGAGCTCGGTCCCGGGACGCCCGCGCCCGCCCTCGCGCTGGCGGCCATTCGACGCGAGGTCGGGTTCCTGTTCCAGCAGTGGAACCTGTTCTCGCATCTGACGGTGCTCGAGAACGTCGTCGAGGCGCCCGTCCATGTCGCCCGGCTTTCGCGTGACGTCGCCACCACCCGCGCCCGCGCGCTGCTGGAGCGCGTGGGCATCGGCGCGCGCGCCCAGGCCTACCCGCGCCAGCTCTCCGGAGGCGAGCAGCAGCGTGCCGCCATCGCCCGCGCCCTCGCCATGGAGCCCACGGTCCTGCTGCTCGACGAGCCCACGAGCGCGCTCGACCGGGCCCGGGCCGACGAGCTGTTGAGCTTGCTCGGGAGCCTACGCGCGGGGGGGCTCACGCTGATCGCGGTCACGCACGATCCCCGGTTCGCCGAGGGCCTGGCGGGACGCATCGCGACGCTCCGGGACGGCCGGGTCGGGGTCGCGTCGGCGGCTTCGCCGCCGGGCTGAGTGTAGCGGCGGCGGCGCGTGCTTGCCTTTGCCTGTGACATTGGGCAACGTCAGCCCGCTTTGGTAGCGGATCGACCCATCGAGGGCAACGTCACCCCGGGCGTCTCGGTTCGACCGAGGTTCATCCTGCCGGCCGTCGTGGCGATCGTGGTGGCAACCGTCGTGGCGGCCGCCTTCGCGTGGGAGGTGCATGGCGCCGCCCCGGCCACCATCGACGACGCCTACATCACGTTCGCCTTCTCGAAGAACGTGGCGCTTGGACACGGCCCCGTGTACGGCCACGGCGTGGTGGTCGAGGGGTATTCGAACTTCCTGTGGATGATGGTGATGGCCGGCGGCCTGGCGGTGCGACCGCAGGCCGACCCCGCGGATCTCGCCCACTGGCTGGCGATCCCCTTCGTGGCGCTGCTGGCGTTCGCGACCTACCGGCTCGTCCGCGAACGATGCCGGCCGGTGTGGGCGGCCGCAGCGGCGACCCTCGCGGTGGTCAACGCCGACGCCGTGACGGCGTTTCAAATCGGCCTCGAGACCCTCCCGTACACGGCCCTCTTGACGTTTGCCTTCTGGCTTTACGTGCGCTCGTTCTCGATCCGCGGCGCGCAGCGGTGGGTCGTCCCCGCGTTCGTCGCGGTCGCCCTGATGCGCATCGATGGCTGCGTGCCGCTCGCCTTCCTGCTCGGCTTCGAGGCGCTGCGCCGCTTCCGACGACGCAGAGCCTCGCCCGGCGGCCTGCGCGCTTACCTCGCCTGGGCGGTGCCGGGGCTCGCCGTCTACGCGTTGTGGTTCCTGTGGCGCTGGCACGAATACGGTCTGCCGTTGCCGTCCACCTACTATGCGAAGGCCCTGCTGCCCAAGGCCCTCCCCCTTCACGGCTGGGAGTACGTGCGCGACGAGGTGCTGGCGAGCGGCACCTTCCTGGTCCTGCCGTTCGCGGCAGTCCTGTTGCTGAGCCGGAGGGTGGCCGCCTCGGCGATCGTCCTTTTCGTCGTCGGTCACGTCTTTTACGTCATGAAGGTCGGCGGTGACTGGATGCCCTATGGTCGCTTCTTGTTGCCGATCTTCCCCCTCGTCCTGGTCGTGGCGCTGTGGGGCGGCCGCGCGGCAGCCGCGCGGCTCGCGCGCCGCGCCCGACCGCTGGCGCTCGTCGCGACCTCGGCGTCCTTGCTGTTCATCGCCGCCGTCGCCTGCCGAACCGAGCCGCACCTCCTCGGAAGTCCCCTGCTCCGGCACAAGCGCGCGCTCGCCAGCGAGCAGTTCTTCCACGTTCAGCGGTTGAAGGAGGCGGCGAGCTTCCTGAACCTGGCGGTGCCCCCGGGTGGACGGCTCGTGACCGACTACGGCGGGGTGATGGCCTACTACACCGACGCGGCGCCGATCGAGATGTGGGGCCTCTGCAACGCGATGATCGCCACCCGCGGCGATCTCGAGGGTGTGAACGCCATCTACGGGCGGACCTGCCCGTCGTGTTACCCAGCCCTCGATCCCGAGTTCTTCCACGTCATGGCGCCCCTCGTCCGCTCCCTGGACGCGTTTCGCAATCACGACGAGGTGGTCCGCGGCGTGTGGCAGACGGACACCATCGGACGCTACCTCGACTTCCGCCAGGGCTTCGTGTCGGGACGAATCATGGACGTCGCCCGCAACCAGGCGGTGTTCTTCCTCGAGCGCCGCCGGCCCGCGGCGGTCTTTCGGGCGCGGACGGTGTCCCCCACGCTGTCCATCGACTATCCCTTCGAACCGGGGGGCCGCGCCCCCGGCGTCTGACCAGGGTTAGCGCTCGAACATCTGGTCGACGGGTATGACGCGGACGCTGTCGGCCGCGATCGGCAGCGGCTCCTTCTCGATCAGCTTGTCCTCGTCGAGGATCGCGGGGGGCGTGCCCTCGGTGTCATAGGTGATCGGCGTGGGCTTGCCGTCCAGCAGCCGCGCCTTCAGCTCGGCGGCCTTGTCCGCCACGATGGCGACCGCGAAGTGGTCCATCTGCAGGTGCTTGCGCACCGCCCGATCGACGTCGGCCTTCTTCATCTTGGGCAGCCGTGCCTTCAGCTCCTTGACCAGGTCCTTGCCGTACACCGCCGCGTCGATGGCGTAGCCGAGGCGCCGGGACACGTCCTGGGTCCACAGATCGGCGTAGTTCAGCAAGAAGCGCCGTGTGGACTCGAACCCCTCCTCGGGGATGCCCTTCTCGATGAGGCGGCGGGTGTAGTACACCGCCCCCCGAAGCGCGAACAGCGCGTTCTGCGGCGGCACCGGGCGCAGCCAGATCTCGAAGTGCTGCTGGCGCCGGGGAACGTTGGGATGCGGGAACGTCGACCAGCCGTCCTGGATGAAGTTCTCGACGTAGGCGTAGTCGCCGTAGTTGAGGCCGCGATCGGCGCGCAGGCGGTTCATCAGCACGCCGTTGAACGTCCGGTGCTCGCCGAGGTAGGACCTGGCCACGGTCAACGCGTAGAAGTCGGGATCGGCGCGCGTGACCGCGATCGGGTAGCCGAGCGAGACGGCGTCCGCGCGCGCGTCCTTCTCGACGATCAGCACCTCGGCGCCCTTGCTCGCCTTGGGCTTCGGCAGCCTGGGCATCGGCTCTCCCGTGGCGGGGAGCACGGCGAAGCGCGCCGCGAACGCCTCGGCGAACCCGCTCGGATACCCGCCGGCGACGCCGATGATCAGGCGATCGCGCGTGAAGTGCCGGGCGTAGAACGTCTTCACGTCGTCGAGCGTGACCGCGCCGAGGCCGCCCGCCGTGCCGGGGGTAGCATGGCCGTAGGGATGCCCGGCGTACATCATTCCCGCCAGCGCCCGCTTGCCCAGCTCCTCGTCGTCGTTGCCTCGCAGCGACTTGGTCACATAGTCGAGGGCGTTCTGGCGCTGGCGCGTGAAGTCCTCGTCCGCGAACCGAGGCTCGAGGATCTGCTCGGCCAGCAGATCGGCGAACGCGGCGAGGTTGTCCCGGTGCACGGTCCCTTCGAACACGATGGACTCGACGTCACCGATGACCTGGATCCGCGCCGCCAGCGGATAGAGCGCGTCGAGGACCTCGGCGTAGGTTCGCCGGCGCGTGCCACCCTGCCCGACGACGTCCGAGGTCAGCGCGGCCAGGCCCTCCTTGCCGGCGGGATCGTCCGCGGAGCCCACATGGAAGAACACCCGCAAGGCGACCAGCGGGCTCATCGGCGACGGGACGAAGACGGTGCGCGGCATACCTTTCACCTTTCGAGCGTTGCTGCGAGCGGCGGCGGACTTTCCTGCGAGCCCCGGCCCGGTCGCCGGCGGCGGCGATGCGTTGGTCGCAGGAGCGCCCTCGGCGCGGGCGGGCCCCGCAGGCGCGACCAGCAGCGCCGCCAGGCCGGCCGCCGCCACCAAGCGTCGACGGTCACTCATCGATCGGCCCTCAGCGTGACGGTGGTGCGGTTCGCCGGCACGAAGTACGTCTGCGCGACCCGCTTCACGTCCGCGGGCGTGACCTTGTCGTAGAGCGCGAAATAGCCGTTGATGGCGTCAATCTTTCCCGTCAACGCCACGAATTGAGCGGCGACATTCGCGGTCTTGTCGGCGGTCGCCAGCTGGGCCGCGAAGCCGTACTTGACGTGCGACAGCACCTCGCCGAGCGTCTTCGCGTCCACCCCTTCGCGCGCCACGCGCGCGAGCTCCGCGGTGACGGTGCTCTCGACGTACGGCAGATCCTCGGGCTTCTTCACGCGCGCGAAGACGGTGAACAGGTTTGGATCGACGTGCGCGTCGTTCGAGCCAGAGATGGACTCCACCTTTTGCTCCGTGATCACCAGCTTCTTGTACAGCGCCCCGCGCTCCGCGAACACCAGCTCGGCCAGCACGTCGAGCGCCGGGAGGTCGACGTTCGTGGTCGAGAATCCGGGGGTGTGATAGCCAACGAGGAGCTGCGGCAGCGTGGCGCCCTTCCAGCCGAGGGCGGCGCTCTTCTCCTTCGTCTGGGGGGGCTCGCTCGGCACGGCGGGACGCGGGGGCCCCGCCTGCCATGCTCCGTAGGCGTCCTCGATCAGCTTCCACGCCGCGGCCGTGTCGACGTCGCCGACGATCAGCAGGGTCACGTTGTCGGGACGGTAGTAACGATCGAAGAACTGCCGGGAATACGCGAACTGCCGCGGCATCGCCTCGATGTCCTTCAGGAAGCCGATGGTCGTGTGCTTGTAGGTGTGCTTGACGTAGGCGTTGTCGTACAACGCCTCGAACATCTTCTGCAGCGGATTCGAGGCGCCTTTGTTGTATTCGCCCAGGACCGCCCGCGCCTCCTTCTCGAAGTCGGGCTCCGCGTACTTGAGGTGCTGGAAGCGATCGGCCTCGATCTCGACGATCTTGGGGAGCGCCGCCTTGCCGGCCAGTATGTGATACACGGTCAGGTCTTCGGAGGTATACGCGTTCGAGTCCGCGCCCATCTGCTTGATGACGTCGTTGTAGGCCTCCTGCGAGTACCTGTCGGTCCCGCGAAACATCATGTGCTCGAAGAAGTGGGCGAAGCCCGACTTGCCCGGCTCGACCTCGTTGCGGCTGCCGGTGCGGACGACAGAGTAGTACGCCAGCAAGCCAGGCGAGTCGTAGTGCACGACGTAGGCCCGCAGGCCATTCGCGAACACCCTCTCGTCGACGGGAAAGGGAAAGGCCTCGCCGGACTTCTTCATCGTCGTCTCCTGACTGGCAATGGCGGGCGTGGGCGGCACCCCGGCGCTGGAGCCTGGCCGGGTCGCGGCGGGCGCGGCCTCGGTGGCGCGCGCGGTGAAGTGAGGCGTCACGAACAAGGAGATCGCGACGAAGAACGCCGGCCCAGCACCTGACGGCAGCGAAAACGGGAGCAGCCTCATCGAACCTCCTTGGTCATCCTTGCGGACGCGCGGAGTATATGTCGCAGGCCGGGGTTCGCTAGCCACGGCCCGGCAGCGCGCCGGGAGCGGGCCCGGTACAATCGAGGCGCATGTCCTCCTTCTCGTCCTCGTCCTTCCCGGTGCCCGCAGCTGCCGGCGGCGCGTTCGCCCTGGTGGGACGCGTGCTCGACCGCGGCGGCTCGAGCACCCCCGGCGCCGTGGTCGTGGAGGCAGGACGCGTGGTGGCCGTCGAGGCCAACGCCGACGATCCCCGGCTGCCGTCGCGTCGCTGGCGCGCGGCCTACGTCGCGGCGGGCTTCGTCGATCTCCAGGTCAATGGGGGGTTCGGCCACGAGGTCGGCGCCGATCCCACGGCCTTGCGGGCGCTCGCGGCGAAGCTGCCGTCGACGGGCGTCACCGCGTTCCTGCCCACCCTGGTCAGCGGCCCGGCGGAGGCGTACGCCGCGAGCCTGGCGGCGGTCGACGAGGTCCGGCTGGAGGGCGCGCGCGGCGGCGCGCCCTCGTCCGCGCGGATCCTCGGCGTCCACCTCGAGGGCCCCCTGTTGTCGACGGCGCGCGCGGGGATTCACGCCCGCGCCGCGATCGACGCCGCGACGCCGTCGCTGGTGGACGGCCTGGCCGATCCGGCGCGCGTCCGTCTCGTGACCCTCGCGCCCGAACGTCCGGGCGCCCTCGAGCTGATCCGGCGGCTGCGCGCGCGCGGAATTACGGTCAGCCTGGGCCACACCGACGCGTCCTTCGAGGCGTTCACGGCGGGCGTCGATGCCGGCGCCACCGTGGCCACCCACCTGTGGAACGCCATGTCCCCCTTTCATCATCGCGCGCCGGGAGCCGCCGGGGCGGCCCTGTTCGACGACCGGGTCGTCGCGCTGGCCATCGCCGATGGCATTCACGTCCACCCGGCCGCGTTCGCGGTCGCGCTGCGCGCGAAGGGGCTCGACCGGCTCGGCCTGGTGACGGACGCGATCGCGGGCGCCGGGCTCGGCCCTGGGCCAACGACGCTCGCCGGTCAGGCAGTCACGATCGACGGGACGGGCGCCCGCCTGCGGGACGGCACGCTCGCGGGGTCGTCGCTGACGCTCGACCAGGCAGTCCGCAACGCCGCGCTGTTCGCGAGCCTCTCGCCTGGCGAGGCGGTTCACCTCGCTTCGGAGGTGCCGGCGCGGGTGCTTCGCCTCGGGCCCGGGTCGTCGCCCTTCGCACCGGGCTCCCCGGCCGATCTCGTGCTCCTCGACGAGCAGCTCACGGTGCAGGCGACGTTCGTGGGCGGGCGTCTCGCATACCGGCGGGACGACGCCGACGGCCACGTTGGACCGTGAGCCTCAGGCCCCCGGGTCGGAGGTCAACCGAAGCTGACCTCCGACCCCCCCGGGTTCCAGCTCCCCACGAGATACAAAGTAGCCCGAGAACAGCGGAGAGATTGTTTCGGTTGGGAACGATCTTCGTAACAACCTCCGCCGATCGACCGAGCGCCCGGTCGGGTCCTTCTGCTACGGCAAGCTGCGCGCGCAACGCAACCCGCGGCGACTGTCGGGCAAGGCGGCGATGATGCCGAGGCGCGTGGTCACGGCCAAGAAGGACGGGTCCGTCGAGATGAAGTCGCCGCCGCGAAAGGCCCGGCCCCCGTCCACCGGCTCCGTGAGCAGCGCGCAATTGTCGCATGGGCCCCGCGCATACGGGGCGTACGCATCGAGGACCCACTCCCAGAGGCTCCCCGCCAGATCCCGATGTCCCCAGCGGCCGGCTCCCATCGCGAGGCTACCCGCCACGGGTAGGTCGGCGTCGTCACACAAGGGATCGCCATCGAACAGGCATCCAAACACGGCGAGATCGATCGTGGGCTCCTGGTTGCCCCAGGGGTAGGTTCGCTGCTCGTCACCGCCGGCCGCGGCATACTCCCATTCGGCCTCCGTGGGCAGGCGCTTGCCCTCCCACGCGCAGAACGCAAACGCCTCGTACCACGAGATGCAGCTGATGGGACGCGCTTCGTTCGCCCCCTCGTTCTTTGCCACCGCCGTCCAGGGACCGCCGCAGGATTGGATGGCGACGTTGAACCCGTCCGCTGACCTCGGAAGTTGGTCGTTCCAGTCAGATTGCCAGCCGCTACCCGGGATGAGGGGGTGGGCGCCAGCCCCATCCTCGGGCGGCGCACCGCTGTAGCTGGCCAGGAACCTGCGAAAGCGACCGACCGTGACTTCGTATTCGTCCAGCGCGAAGGGCGCGACCGTGACCATGTGGGACGGATGCTCATTGTCGCTCCCGAGCCCGGGCGCGCTCCCTGCCACGAAGGCGCCGCCGGGTATCGCCAGGAGATCGGCGCACGGGGGACTCACGCCGTCGGCGGCGCACGGATGAGGCGCGACCAGCAAAGTGATCGTGGTCCGCCCGATCTGGCCCAGCCCTCCAGCTTCGACGACCTCGAGCGTGATCGAGTGCGCCCCGATCTGGGAGGTCGAGAACGAGACGCGCATGCCGGCGGGGTCCGGCGAAATCGCCAGGTACGCACCCCTTTCATCCTGAACGTTCCAAAAGAACGACACCGCTGAGCCCTCGGGATCGAAGCTGCCCTCGGCGGACAAGAACACGGTGGAGCCGGGGGCTGGGCCATCTGGCGGGGGCGCGTCCGCGGTGAAGGGGTAGTCGGAGTCATCGCGCGGTTGGGTCAACTGAAAGCTGATCTTCGCGACCGGCGGCAGGTTCGCGGTCGAGGTCGCGCCACCGCCACCGCCCCCGCCTGGCCCACCGCCCGGCGCCCGCACGGGGGAAGACGAGCCCGCGCATCCGAGCGCGAGCAGGGTCAGCGCGATCGCGGGAGAGCTCGCGGCAGCGCAAATGCCTCGCTGTGGCCCGTCCATTCTTCTCGCAAACTCCATCAGCTTCACCGACGCATGGGGCGATCGTCCGGGGGATCGTCGCCTCGTTTGGTCGAGACGTCAATTCGCTCGACGGGCTGCTTCCGACGGCACGACCGGCTGCCGGGGGGCTGACTCCGATTTCACGGAGTGCCGGAGGGCACACAAGCAAAACGCCGTCCGATCTCGCGATCGGACGGCGCTCTCGGTTCATTCTGTCCCTTGCTGCCCCTTGCTACCCCTCGGGGTTGCCGCTCGGGCTTACATGCTGCCGGCGATGCGGCTGCGGAAGGCGTCGCTCATCACGATCGAGCGAATCACGCTCTGCAAGCTGCCGTCGGTCGACTGCGCCTTGGCAGACAGGTAACCGATCCACGAACCGTCGTCGGTCTGATTCATGAGCCGGCCGATGCCGAAGGTCATGAACTTCTGGGTCACGCAGCTCGGCAAACGAGGGTCGCTTGCGATGATGCCGCCAAGCTGGATGGCGCCATTGAACATCGTGCCGTCCGGCAGGACGCCGCTCGAATCGACCTGAGCGCCCGAATCCGTGGTGCGATAGGCACCAACGGCGTCATAGTTCTCGAGGCCGAAACCAATTGGATCCATCAGGTTGTGGCAGGGGCTGCAGTTCGGGCTTGCCCGGTGCATTTCCATGCGCTGCCGGAGAGTCTGGCCGGGCACCACCATTTCACTCAGCGGCGGAATGTTCGCCGGCGGATCCGGGACCTCGTCGCACAAGAGCCGACGGAACACGTACTCGCCACGGCGCACCGGAGACGTGCGGTTCGGGTAGGCGGTGTTCGTCAGGAACGCCCCGAGCGTCAGGAGCCCCTGGCGCGTGGTGCCCGTGGTGTCCACCTTCACGAAGTCGGTGGCGTTGGACGCGCCCGTGCGGTTGAGGCCGTAGTACGTCGCCAGGTTCGCGTCGACGAAGGTGAAGGGCGCGTTGAGGATCCCGGTCACGTTGAGGGGATTGTGCAAGAACTCTTGCATGTACCGGCGGGCCTCACCCTTGAACGACGTCTCGAGCGCGTTCGTGTAGAGCGGGTACAGCATGACGTCGACGTCGTGCGAATCGAGGCTCACGAAGTCGAGCCACTTGCCCGAGAAGTTGTCGAGCAGCGTATCGGCGCGCGGATCGGCGAGCATGCGCGTCACCTGCGCGGAGACCTGGTCGTCGGTCGTCAGCTGTCCCATATCCGCCGCCGTAGACAGCGTGGCGTCGGGCATCGTGCTCCACAGCGCGTACGAGAGCCGGGTGGCGAGCTCGTAGGAATTGAGGCGCCGGACCGTCCCCGAGTTCGGATCCGGATCGATCTCTAGCTTGTAGAGGAAGTAGGGCGAGATGAGGACACCCTCCAGTGCCGCCTTGATGCCGTCGAGGGCCGTGAGGCCGAGCGTCTTGGCAGCGGTGTAAGGCGCCATCATCGCCGTCACCTCATCCGTGGTCGCCGGGCGACGCCACGCCTTGCGCGCGAAGGCCGTCAGAATCGTCTTGGCGCAGGTGTCGCCCGCCGTCATGACATCGCACGTCGCGACCGTCTTCTGTCGCGTCGCATCCGAGAAAAGATCCGTGATCAAGCTGGTCGCCGCCTGCTCGTAGCTGACGACATACTCCGGCGCGGTGCTGAGGGCCGAACCGACCGTGTCGAACTCGGCGCCGAGATCATCGCCCGGGAACGTGTCACCCGGGGTCAGCTTGGTGCCGAGCAGGTCGGCGACGGTGTTGTTGTACTCGACCCGATTGAGTCGTCGCACCACCATGTACCCAGGGTTTTGCGGGGGATTCGCCGGGACGGTCACGACGACCGTGCCCCCCGATCCGCCTGAACCCGAGCTGGTCTTGGTCCCGCCAGTTCCGGCGGAGCCGCCCGAGACGGTCGTTCCCCCCGTCCCCGAGCCGCCGGCGGTCTTGGTCCCGCCGCTCCCGCTGCCATTGTTCACCCCACCCGACGTGCCACCCGAGCCTGAGCCCGAGCCCGCCCCCGGAGCGCCGTTCGAGCCGGGCTTCGGGTTCATGACGGCGCCGGTACATCCCAGCGACAGCAGCAGCGCGATACTCGCGCCTGCCATCAGGCCATGATTCAAGCGTTCCATGCGAGCGCCTCCTTGCCATCGTTGCCGAAGGCCGTCACTTTCACACCGAAAAGGCTGAGCAGCTGGATGTAGAAATCGCCGTACGTCTTGACGTTCGAATAGTCGGTCCCGACGGCGTTGGGATACTGAACGAGTCGGTTCGGCTTGATGAGCCCGCCGAGTTGGCCAAGAACCACGGTGGGCAGATTGTCGTGATTGTGGCGGTTGCCGTCGCCAATCTCGCTGCTCATGACGATGGCGCTGTTGTACAGCATGTCGTGTCCGTCGGCGTCCATCAGCGACTTCATCTTCTGCACGAAGGTGCTGATCCAGATCATCTTGTACAGGGAGATCTGGTGGTAGACCTCCATGAGCCCCGCGTCGCTACCGTAGTGCGAGGACTGGTGATCCGAGGTGGCACCCCCCGCCTTTGCTCCGGCTGCCGCGACCGCGGGGACGAAGCTGTAGTTTCGGCTGGTCACCGCATCCGACAGCATGAACGTGATGACCCGCGTTATGTCGCACTGGAAGGCGATGGCGATCAGGCTGTGCATGAAGTCGACCTGGTTCTTGTAGTCGACGCCGGTCAGACCGTTCTTGTCGGAGGGATTCACCGCGGGCCCGGGAACCGTCGGCGGCGTACAGGACCCGGCCGCGGGCGCGTTCTGCAGTTCCTGCTCGAGCGACCGGATGCCCGTGAACAGCTGGTCGAGCTTCGCGCTGTCGGCCGCATTGAGCTTGTTCTGCAGGGCGCTCTGGTACGGCATCACGCTATCGAGGACGCTCTTCCTTAGCGCTGCGCGCATCTGGGCGTCGGCGTTGCTGGCGGTCGGGCTGACCCCCATGAACAGCCGGTTGAAGGCGGTCTGCGCGTCGACGATCTTGCCGAGCGGGGTGCCAGCGCCAACCGGGAAAGACATGGTCCCGTCGGAGTTCGTCACCGACGGTGCCTGCCAGGAGATATTCCGCGTGAAGTACGTTCCGAAAGAGTCGGTCGGGCCTCCGTTGCCCGTACCGAGCTGGATCGAGTTGATTCCCCGGCAGCCCGACAGCGCGTCGCCGATGATCTGGTCCACCGACTTGCTCATTTGCTGGGAATTTGGCGTCGCCATACGAGCCGTGAGGATGGCCCCGGCGCCGAGAGCGTGGTCACCCGTCTGCCGACGACGCTGCTGGTTCTCGAGCCCGGTGATGTAGGTCATGTCCGCCTGGTAGGGCGCCCAGGTCGGCATGGTGATGGGCAACCCCCAGGTGGCGCCAGCGCCGGTCGGGTTGTGGTCCTGCATGTAGTTGCCGTTCGGGTAGTGGTAGAACATGAACCGCTTGATGGGCGCGCAGGTCGCGGCGCCCGCCTTGCGGGTCCACATGAGCGAAGGCAACATCGGAAGCGTCACGGTCACGCCCGCCGAAGTTATGAATCGTCGCCTCGAGAATCGTCCGCTGAACATTGCTGTCTCCTGGAGGATGGTGAGCTTAACAGCCGAAGTCGCCACGCATCGGCGTACGCGCAGCTTGCATCTTCTTGCGTTGGGTGACCGAGAAAAGCGCCGCCGACGAGGGGGTCGCGCCTTCGAAAAAGGTGCTTGGCCTTGGTGGAACACACTGCCTCGACATCGGACACCTCCCTAGCAAGGTCCTCGGGGACCGGCACCTGTCTTACCATTTCCAGGCCGAGCCGGACTCTCACCGTTGGTGCGCAGATACCAGATGGGTCTAACCATTACTGCGCGGATGCGCGTTCCAAGGGATCCAGAAAAGACTAAACTTTATAATGGCTTAGAGCATCGCTGCGCGGCTCGTTCCGCACCAGCCTGCCGGTGGTATTCATAGGGCATGCGCGCGCCACGATGGCTGGTCTTCTCGTGCCTGCTCACATCGGTGGCCCAGGGCGGCTGCGCCGGCAAATCCATGGGTCCGTCGGGGGCGCCCGGTGGCTCCCAGGCGCCGGGGAGCGGTGGCCGCGCCGGGAGCGGTCCTGCCGGTGGGGGTGGCGGGCCCGGCGCTGGAGGTGGCGCCGGAAGCACGGCGCTAGCGGCCCTCGTACCCGTGGTGATGGAGCCGGCCTGGCAGATCGCCTCCAGCCCTGACCTCGGCGCTTACGACAACCGCCCCGACCAGCAGCCCGTCGATTTTTCGATCTGGCAGGCGCAGGACGGGACGTTTCAGCTGTGGTCGTGTGTCCGAGGCACGAAGGTCGGCGGCAACTCGCGGCTCTTCTATCGGTGGGAGGGTCGACACCTGACCGACACGGACTGGACCCCGATCGGCATCGCGTTGATGGCCGATCCCGCCGTCGGCGAAACACCGGGGGGCCTGCAGGCCCCTTACGTGCTCCGCGTCGGCGACACGTGGCACATGTTCTACGGGGACTGGCAGCACATCTGCCACGCCACCTCGAGCGACGGCAAGACGTTCACGCGGGTCATCCAGCCGAACGGCCAGTCCGGCGTTTTCGGCGAGGCCGCCGGCCTGGTCACCCGCGACCCCATGGTCTTCGTGGCGCCGCACGAGTTCCGCCTCTATTACACGAGCGACGCCGGGATCGACTACGTGCGCACCTCGCCCGACCTCGTCACGTTCAGCGAATCCCGGGTGGTGGCGGCCGGGGGGGCCGCCGGCGTCAACTGCTGCTCCGCCGAGTGTCCCTTCGTCGCGCAGCCGGTCTCGGGCGGTGACTACTTTCTGTTCCGCACGCAGCAGTATGGTCAGAACGCCCAGACGCGCGTCTATCGCTCCCCCGATCCGTTCGACTTCGGCGTCGATGACGATCGGTTCCTGATCGAGACGCTGCCGCTGGCGGCGCCGGAGCTCTTGAGTTTCGAGGGTCAGACGTACGTCGCCCACCTGCGCCCCGATCTTCAAGGTATCCAGGTCTCGAAGCTCGCGTTCGTCGCCGAATGACGACACGGCGGGCGGAGATACGCGGCGATGTACCTCCGACCACAAGATTTCACGAGAGCGACCGATTCAGCTCTCATCAAGGATGAACCTGCCTCGCGCGATGGTGGTGCTCTTCGGCTTCGGCTTGGCGATGTCCGCGAGGCCGTCGTCCGCCGCAGGCGGGGATGACGCCCGCCGCCCCGCCACGCCCGCTCCGGCGGACCTGAACGAGCCGGCGCCGACCACCCCTTCCCTTTACGACCACCCGTGGGTCTGGCGCGACGATGACGGCGCGGCGCTGTCACTCGCCCGTTTTCGCGGCTCGACCGTGGTCATCACCATGGGCTACGCCTCATGCCAGGTGCGGTGCCCCCCGACCATCACCAAGCTGCAACACCTCGAGCGCGCCTTCGCGAAGCAGGGACGCCCCGTGAGCTTCATCCTCGTGACCATCGACCCGGCGACCGACACGCCCGCGCGACTGGCGGCGCTGCGGCGCGACCGGAACCTGACCCCAGGCGTGTGGCACTTGCTGTCCGGCCCTGAGTCGCAGACGCGCGAGCTGGCGCGCCTGCTCGACATTGCCTACGTGGACGCCGGCGGACACTTCGAACATCAGGTTCGCGTCATCGTCCTCGACGCCCGCGGTCGCGTCGCCCGTCGCTTCGAAGGCTGGCACTTCGACGACGCGTCGGCGCTATCGCCCTGAACAGACGTACGTCTCGTCCCATTCCGCGTCGAGAGCTCGGGCGAGCGTAGCCCAGCTTTGCTGGGCGAAGCGAGGAGGGACCGGCGGTTTGCGAGCGCAAGCGAGCCACAGCCCCCGTAAGAGACAAGGGCAATTCGGGCGCGTCTTCAGTTTCAAACACGTGGGTCGATGCGACTCCCGGTCGGCAGATTACCCGGCGAGGAGGCAGCATCGTGGACCAGGCAGACAGTCAGGAATCGAAGGGTTTCGAGGGTAGAAACGGTGTCTGCCGGGGGCGAGGGCAACCCCGCGGATGGTGGCCTCCGCGCCGCTCCCCTCGCCTCGCGGCGCGACCGGTCGTCGCCGTCGCCGCGGCCACGCTCGGCCTCGTGCTGCTCGCCGCGCCCGCGCGCGCCCAGGTGGCGCTGAACCTGTACGGCAACGCCGACTATCACGCGATGAAGGACAGCGGGCAGACCACCAACGCCTTCGGAACGGCGCTGGCGGACGTGTTCCTGTCGGGGACCAAGGAGAAGCTCTCCTACCTGGCGGAGTTCGTGTTCGAGGTCGGCGACAACAACGAGTTCGCCGTCGACGTCGAGCGGCTTCAGCTCGGATACCAGGTGACTGAATGGTTCCGGGTCGCGGCCGGGCGCTTTCACACGGCCTTCGGCTACATCAACGACAGCTACCACCACGGCGCCTACTACCTGCTTTCGACGGGTCGTCCGACCTTCGTGAACTTCGAGGACGGCGGTGGCCTGATCCCGGCCCACAGCGTGGGCTTGCACATCGACGGCCGGTTTCACCTGGGCTCGTCGCGGTTGCGCTACGACGCCGAGCTCGCAAACGGACGCGCTGCCACATCCGATCAGGTGACGAACCGGATCGATCCGAACAATGGCAAGGCGGTCAACCTCCGCCTTCGCCTCGAACCGGGCGGCGTGCTCGACGGCCTCGTCTTCGGCGGCAACGTCTACCTCGACACGATCGACACGACGGACGCCCTGATGGTCCCCGTTCGGATGAGCGAGCAGGCCTACGGGGCACACCTCGCCTATATGGAGCACAACGTTCACCTGATCTCGGAGACGGCCTTGTTCCGCCACGTCGAGAGCAACGGCGGGCCCACGCACCAGACCGTGGCCACGTTCGTGGAGCTCGGATACAGCTTCGCCGAGCTCACGCCTTATGCTCGCTACGAGCGCACCTCGTTCGGGAGCGGGCCCGTCGATCCCTACTGGGCGGCGGGAGCGGCGGCGCGGGGCAGCTTTCACGTCGTGACCGGCGGCCTCAACTACCTCGCCTCCGACAGCGTGGCCCTCAAGCTCGAGGGCAAGTACCAGCACTTCGACTCGAACCAGACCTCGAAGGGTCTCTCCGCGCAGGTGGCCTATGCGTTCTAAGTCGCGACGAGATGGGCGCTGGCTGTGGCGGCTCGCGGGCTTCCTGGGAGTGCTGACGATGTTCCTGGCCGCGGTGGCGGCGGCGGCCGGGCCGAGCCCGTACGTGTTGATCAAGAACGCGCGGAACAAGTCCATCGCCACCATCAGCAAGGCCGACGCCCGCGATATCTTCACCGGGAAACGGAAGCTCTGGTCGACGGGCGAGGTCGTCCAGATCGTGCTCCGCCCCGGCGAGGGCGACGGCATCGAGTGGCTGGCCCAGGACGTCTTCGGCGTGTCCCCTCGAAACCTGCTCACCAAGATCCGGCAGGAGGTGTTCAAGGGCGAGATGGCCAAGCCCATCGTCGCAGCCTCCGACGAGGAGACGATCAAACAGGTGGTGAGCGTGGGCGGGGCCATCGGCATCATCCCGGCCCCTCTGGCGGCGAAGCTGCCCGCTGAAGCGGTCGTATTGCCCATCAACTGAGGAACAACAGCGATGAACTCAACAGCGCCCGGGCCTTCGAAGGAGGGGCGGACCCTCAAGCTGAAACTACTGCTTGGGTGTCTGACTCCGCTCCTGGTGGCGGTGATCTGCCAGGGCCTCTACACGGTGACTGCGCAACGCAAGGCGCTGATCGGTGGCCTCGAGGAGAAGGGTCGCTCGCTGGGCGCGCTGATGGTGAACGTGGTCGGCCCCAGCCTGGCCCTCGACGATCTGCCCGGCGCCACGGAGGGCCTCGGCTTCATCGCCAAGGACGCCGACTTCGCGTTCTCGGCGGCGCTCGCGCCCGATGGCAGGGTGCTGAGCTTCGTCGGTCCCGAGGCCGCGCGGCCCCTGCTCGCCGCCTCGGCCTCCGCTGTGAAGGCTCCCAGTCTGGTCGTCGGACGGGAGGTCCTGGTGGCCCTCTATCCGCTCAAGCCAGGGACCACCGACCTCGGCACGGTCGCGGTGGGCCTCAAGACCAGCAACGTGCGCGCCGCCGCGAACCGAATGGTGGCGCGCGTCGTCCTGATCGCGGCGGTCGGGATCATGATCGCCGTCCTGGTCGTCCTGTTGCTGGCGGCCGCGATCGTCCGCAGAAACCGCGATCTCAAGCTGATCATGGACAACGTGGGCCAGGGCTTCATGAGCGTGAAGCGCGGCGGCGAGGTCCTGCCCGAGCACTCCGCCATCCTCGAGAGCTGGTTCGGCGCCTGGCAGTCGGGCGCGCCCTTCTGGGGCTACATCGGCGGCGCCTCGAAGAAGCTGGAAAGCTGGTTCGAGCTGATGTGGGACAACGTTCGTTCCGACGTGCTGCCGGTGGAGATCGCTCTCGAGCAACTGCCGGTGCGGGCCGAGGTCGGAGGCAAGACCTTCGAGTTTCAGTACAAGCCCATCTTCAAGGGCGCCCACCTCCTCCACATCATGTTCGTGATCTCGGACATCACCGCGCTCGTGGAACAGGAGCACGCGAGCTCGGAGCAGCGTGAGCTGATGAGCTTGTTTCAGTGGCTGCTGAAGGATCGGACCGGCCTCCTCGAGTTCTTTCACGACGCCAACGGCCTGGTGCAGCAGTCGGCCACCTGGGGCGACGACGATCTCGGCGCCCTCAAGCGCAACATTCACACGCTGAAGGGCAACGCCTCGGTGTTCCGGCTCGAGAGCGTCACCCGGGTCTGCGAGGCCATCGAGAACCGCTGGGCCGATGGGGCAGACGGGCGTCTGTCGGACGATGAGATCGCGGTCCTGCTCGCCACGTGGAAGGGCGTTCAGGACCGGATGTTGCGACTGCTCGACGGCGACGACGCCCGCCGCTTGGAGATCGAGCTGCACGAGCACGACGAGCTCATCGCCGCGATCGAGCGGCAAGAGCCGCACGCGGCGCTGTTCGAGATCGCCCGCGCATGGACCTTCGAGCCGATGAAGCAACGCCTGGGGCGCTACGGCAAGCAGGCGGGCGAGCTGGCCCGCCGCCTGAACAAGGGTGAGCTCACCGTCCGCGTGGAAGCGGACGGCGTTCGGTTGCCGCAGGGGATGCTGGCGCCCTTCTGGTCATCCGCCGCCCACCTGATCCGAAACGCGGTGGACCACGGCATCGAAACCCCCGACGAGCGGCGTGACGCCGGCAAGGATGGCCCCGCCGTCCTGGTGTTGCACGCCTCCCGACAGGATGAAGGTCTGGTCGTCGCCATCGAGGACAATGGGCGCGGCATCTCGTGGGACAAGCTCGCGGAGAAGGCGCGCGCCGCTGGGCTGCCGTCGTCTTCGCGGGAGGATCTGGTCGCTGCCTTGTTCGCGGACGGCATCACCACCCGCGAGGGAGCGACGGAGGTGTCGGGGCGTGGGGTGGGGATGAGCGCGGTCCGTGAGGCCTGCGAGGCCACTGGCGGCCGGCTCTCGGTCTGGAGCGAGCCGGGCAAGGGCACGCGCTTCGAGTTCGCCTGGCCACGCACGCTGCTGGAGCCCGCTCGCGACCATGAGGTGACGAAAGCAGCCGCCTCGGCCACGGGAGCACCAAGGAGTGGTTCGGAGGCGAGACCTGGCACAGGCAAGGTGGCTCCGAAGAAGGTGGCTGCCTGATGACCGGCCAGAGCCTGTCCCTCTCCACGGTCATCCAGGCGGTCGCCGACGCCGTGCGCAAGCAGCACGCCGAGCTGCGCGACGAGATCGCGATGGTTCAGAGCGTGAGCGAACGCGAGGTGCTCGCCGCGGGGGGGGCCATCGCAAAGATCTTCGAGGAGATGACCGAGCACACGGCGCGCCTGTCCGCGCTCAAGGCGCACGAATCGAGCGACAGCGCCAAGGGCTCGTTCGCGGCCGTGCTCACCCGCTTCGCGGGCGAGATGCCGGCGCTGCTTGGCGTGCTCGTGAGCGAGACCACGTCCCAATCGCGCCTCGCCAGCGGCGCCGCCGCCCAGATTCGCGAGGTGACGAACCTGGCCGAGGACATGTCCCGGATCGCCCAGTGGTGCCGGGTGGTGGCAAGCAACGCGCGCGTCGAGGCCGCCCACGCAGGCGAGCTGGGTGCCGGGTTCGCCGTCCTCGCGGACTCGCTGGCGGCCATGTCGAACGACATCGCGCGGGCCACGAAGTCCATCCAGGACCGAGCGACGGCGGTGAGGGGCATCGTGTCGGAGATGGCCGATGGGGCCGCCAAGGTCGCGGCGGAGGGGCGCGCCCGCACGGCGACCATGAAGGCCTCGGTGGGCGAGTGCCAGAAGGCGTACCAGGACGGCGTCGTGGGATCGATCCATGGGTTCGAACAGAACGCAGCCTCCATTCGCGATCGCTCGAACGCGGCGCTCAGCCACCTGCAGTTCCAGGACCGCCTTCAGCAATCCCTGGATCACGTGCTCGAGGGGAACGCGCGCATCGTCGCCGGGCTGGAATCCCTGGCGGCCGACCTGGCCGGGGCCGACGCGCCCGCGTCGATCGAGGGGCTCGAGGAGGTCCTGCACCAGCTCTTCACGAACGCCTCCGCGCTGGCGGTCGTGCGGGATCTCGCCGGAAGCGAGCGCTCGGACGGCGAGATCCAATTTCTCTGATCTGACTCACGAAGGGAACCTCACATGGCGAACCAGAAGACCATCCTCATTGTCGATGACTCCGCGACCGTCCGGCAAATGCTCACGTTGACCTTGACCGGTGGTGGCTTCAACGTCGTCGCCGCGGAGAACGGGGCCGAGGGGCTCGCGGCGGCAAAGAAGCAGAAGGCGGACCTCGTGATCTCGGACGTCAACATGCCGGTCATGACCGGCCTGCAGATGATCGCGGAGATCCGCAAGCTGCCGAGCTACGCGAAGACACCGATCTTCGTCCTGACGACCGAGTCGGGAGCGCGGGTCGCCGAAGGCAAGGCCGTGGGCGCCTCGGCCTGGATCGTGAAGCCTTTCAAGCCGGAGAGCCTGCTCGCCGGCGTGAAGCGCGCGACGGGCTAAATACTCGAGGGACGCTACTTCTCGTGCCACCGACGGCCGACGATCCGACCCGCTGGCTGCGCCGACACTGCGCTCCGGTGCTCGTGTACCGGAGTACACTCCGCTCCGGTGCTCGCGTCGGCTTCGCCATCGGGCCGGCTTGTCGGCCGCGTTCTAACCTTCACTCTCCGTGAACTTTGGGGGCCCGTCTCGCCGACGGCTAACACCTGAGCGGATGTCGCGGGCGCCTTGTTTGGCGCGGCGTCAGTGGATGCGGGGGGCGTGGGGCAAGGCCGCCAGGATCTCGGCTTCCGCGATGGAGAACGCGCGCACCCGCGCCTGAAAGTCGGCTTCCGGGACCAGGCTCGCGGCGAGCTCCAGGAAGATCTCGGCGTGCCTGTCCTCGGCGGTGGCGAGCACGCGATAGAACGGCCCCAGCTCCTCGTCGCCGGACGCCGCGAACCCGCGCGCCAGGAGGTCCAGCCGTTCGTGGGAGCGCGCTTCGATGAACGCCGCCACCAGCAACGTGTCCAGCAATCGCAGGGGCTCGCGATCCCGGACCTGAGCGAACAGCCCGCGGGCATAGTGGTTGGGCGTGTCGGCCCGCGGCGCCCAGCCTCGTCGCGCCAGCAGCCCCGCCACCTGAATGACGTGGCTCGTCTCCTCGTGCGCCAGGCGGCCGAGCGCGTCGACCGAGCCACCCCGGTGCGGATACCGGCGAACCAACGACAGCGCGTTCTCCGCGGCCTTGCGCTCGCAGTGGAGGTGATCCGACAGCAGCGCCTGCAGATCCGTCGTCGCCGCCGCGAACCAGCGCGGATGGGTCCCGCTCGCCAGGATGACGGGCAAGCCGGGGGACGAGCGCTCCATCTTCAGGCGCGACCCGGGGCTGCCCCTCCGGACGGGCCCGCCTGCATGAGCTGACGCAGCACGTACGGCAGAATTCCCCCGTGCTGGTAGTAGGCCACCTCCTGCGGGGTGTCGATGCGCAAGATCGTCGAGAACTCCGTGACCCGGCCATCTACTGCGGTGGCGCGAACCTTCACCTGCCGCCCGGCCGAGAACCCGCCGGCGAGCGCCGCCGGCAGCCCCTGCGTCTCGAAGACCTCCTCGCCGTTGAGGTGTAGCTTCTCGGCGTTTTCGCCCGGCAGGAACTGCAAGGGGACGATCCCCATGCCCACCAGGTTCGAGCGGTGGATGCGCTCGTAGCTCTCGGCGATGACCAGGTGCACGCCGAGGAGCTTCGGTCCCTTGGCCGCCCAGTCGCGCGATGAGCCGCTGCCGTACTCCTTGCCCGCCAGCACGACGAGGGGCACCTTGTCGCGAATGTACCTCTCCGACGCCTCGAAGATCGACATCAACGCCCCGTCCGGCAGGTGGCGCGTGACGCCGCCCTCGGTGCCTGGCGCGAGCAGGTTCTTGAGGCGGGTGTTCGCGAACGTGCCACGCACCATGACCTCGTGGTTTCCCCGCCGCGCGCCGTACGAGTTGAAGTCCTTCGGCTCGACGCCGCGTTCGATCAAGTACTTCCCCGCTGGCCCGTCCTTCTTGATCGATCCGGCGGGCGAGATGTGGTCGGTTGTCACGCTGTCGCCCAGCACCGCGAGGACACGCGCCGCCTGCACCTCGCTCGTGGCCTGCGGCAAGGGTGGCATCCCCTCGAAGTACGGCGGATGCTTCACGTAGGTCGAATCGCCGGCCCAGGCGAAGGTTTCGCCCTGGGGGACCTCCATCTTCCGCCAGCGCTCGTCACCCTCGAAGACCACGGCATAGCTTGCCCGAAAGTGCTCGGGCTTCACGGCGGCAGCGACCGCGGCAGCGACCTCGTCGTTCGTCGGCCATACGTCCTTCAGGAACACGGGCGCGCCGGTTCCGTCGTGTCCGAGCGGCTCGTTCTCGAGATCGATGTCGATGCGCCCCGCCAGCGCGAACGCCACCACCAGCGGGGGGGACATCAAGTAGTTCGCGCGCACGTCGGGGTTGATGCGACCCTCGAAGTTCCGGTTCCCCGACAGCACCGACGCAACCACCAGATCCCGTTCGTCGATCGCCCCGGAAATGTCGGCCGGCAGCGGCCCCGAGTTCCCGATGCACGTGGTGCAGCCGTAGCCCACCAGGTTGAACTTCAGCTTGTCGAGGAACGGGGTCAACCCTGCCGCGTTCAGGTACTCGGTCACGACCTTCGAGCCCGGAGCCAGCGAGGCCTTCACCCACGGCTTCACCGACAGCCCGCGCTCGACGGCCTTCTTGGCCACCAGGCCGGCCGCCACCATCACGGAAGGATTCGACGTGTTCGTGCAGCTCGTGATCGCCGCGATGACCACGGAGCCGTGCTTGAGCTCGGGCGACTTCGGGGCCCCCGACACCACGGGCGCGTCCTTCTTCTTCGCCTTCACCAGCGACGGCAGCGCGTCGGTGAAGGACTTCTTCGCCGAGAACAGGGCCACCCGATCTTGCGGGCGCTTCGGGCCCGCGACGCTCGGCTCCACCGTCCCGAGATCGAGCTCCAGGGTGTCGGAGTAGGTCGCGTCCTTGGTGCCAGCGTCGAGGAACAACCCCTGTTCCCGCGCGTAGGCCTCGACCAGCGCCACCTGCTCGTCGGTACGGCCCGAAAAACGCAGGTAGCGGAGCGTCTCGGCGTCGACGGGAAAGAAGCCGCACGTCGCGCCGTACTCGGGCGCCATGTTCGCGATGGTCGCGCGGTCGGCGAGCGACAGCGCCCGCACGCCAGGGCCGAAGAACTCCACGAACTTTCCCACCACGCCCTTCTTGCGCAGGCGCTCGGTCACCGTCAGCACGAGGTCCGTCGCCGTCGAGCCCTCACGCATGATCCCGTGCAGCCGAAAGCCGACCACCTGCGGGATCAACATCGACGTCGCCTGCCCCAGCATGGCCGCCTCGGCCTCGATCCCGCCGACGCCCCAGCCCAGCACCCCGAGGCCATTGATCATCGTGGTGTGCGAGTCCGTGCCCACCACCGAGTCCGGATACGCCAGCGTCTTGCCGTCGGCGGTCGCGGCGGTGAACACCACGCGCGCCAGGTACTCGAGGTTCACCTGGTGGACGATGCCCGTGTCCGGGGGGACGACCGCGAAGTTTCGCAGCGCGGACTGCCCCCAGCGCAGGAAGGTGTAGCGCTCGCGGTTCCGCGAGAACTCGATGCTGGCGTTCAGCGAGAACGCGCCGGCGTGTCCGGCCTCGTCCACCTGGACGGAGTGATCGATGACCAGCTCGGCGGGCAGCAGCGGATTGATCCGCGCCGGATCGCCCCCCATGCGTTTCATGGCGTCGCGCATCGCCGCCAGATCCACGACGGTGGGAACGCCGGTGAAATCCTGCAACAAGACCCGCGCCGGCATGAACGCGATCTCCGTGGCAGGCGTCGCTTGCGGATCCCAGGCACACAGGGCGCGGATGTCGCCCTCCTTGACCGTGCGTCCGTCCTCGAGCCGCAGCAGGTTCTCGAGCAGCACCTTCAGCGAATACGGCAGCCGCCCCACGTCCACGCCGGACTTCTGCAGGGCGGATAGCCGATAGATCTCGTACTCGCGGGTTCCCACCTTCAGCGTCGAGCGCGCGCCAAACGAATTCGCCATGGTCAGTTTTTAGGGGGAAAGTCCGCTCCTGTCGAGAGGGTCGCCGCCGATCGCGCCCGCCACCTCCGGGGCTCAGGGAACGCCGAGCATCCGGCGCGCCGCGGCCGTGGCGGCGGCCGTGGCCGGGGAGAAATGTCCTCGTTTGAACAGAAACAATTCGTCCCCGCGCTGGGCGAGCAAGCCGTACTCCTCGCGATTCGCGAGCGCGGCGTTCAGGGAGGCCCGTGACAGATCGCCGACGTGCGAACGACCGATGAGGAGGTAGTCGACCGGGCCTGGCGGCACGCGCAGGGGATAAGCGATCTTGCGGGTGCTGATGTGCGGCGTCTCGTTCTCCGTCGCCGCGACCGAGGCGCCCCGGGGAATCATCGCGACGAGCGCCTGCAGGTCGGCGTAGCGGCGCTGCTCCGCGGGTGAAATCTTGAACTCGATCCGATTGAATCCCCCGACGAACACCTCCCGCTGAAAGATGGCGCCGTAGGTGTAGCTGTCGGCCGCCATCACGATGACCAGCGTGCCCAGCGCCGCCAGGCGCGCCGAGCCACCGTTCGGCTGCCGCGCCACCGCGACCAGGGCCAACACGGCCGCCAGGAACAGGAACGGCGTCCAGTGATTCGTGTACTGAAACGAGATCATCGTCGTCGGCGAGTAGCCGGTCGTCATGATGGTGAAGAAGATCGCCGGCAAGAGCAGCAGCACCAGGGGGAAACGCCGCAACGGCAGGAACGCCAGCGGCGCCAGCATGTGCAGCACGTACTCGAGCTTCACCTGCGTCATGAGCGTCGTGATGAAGAACAGGGGGTTGGTCAGGATGGTCTTGATCACGCTGCCGAACGTCGCCACGCCGTCGGCGAACAGGCCGCTATACAGGTTCTGGAAGTACCACGACCCCGCGAGCGGCATGATCACGAAGCGGTCGATGCCGAACCAGATCCCCGACACCACCGCGAGCACGAGGCCGAGGCGCGGCCGGATGCGCGTCAGCAAGAGGAACAACCCCAGCCCGACGAGATCCACCGCGACGTCCTCGCGCAGCGAGTACAGCATGATGACCATCCCGACCGTCAGCCACCTCCGGCGCGTGGCGATCGCCCAGAACAACCAGAAATGGAAGAACGGGGTCAGGGTGAGCCAATGGAAGTCGTAGAAGTTGGGGCCGTGCAGCGGGGGGAAGCACAGGTAGGCGAGCGCGACGGCCGCGGCCATCGGCCGTGACAGCTGGGTCGCCGCGAACAGGTACAGCGGAACCGCGGCGAAGCCCAGCACGATCGCCTGTGCGATCAGCATGGTCTCGGGCCCGGGCCGGAGGGCGTAAAAGGGTATGAACCAGATGACGCCGAACTCGGCGTGCGAGGCGAGGTTGTTGCCGCCCGCCGGCCCGAACAGCACGGTGGCCCGGAACGGGTGCCCGTGGATGGCGTTGAACATCAGGTTGTCGTAGATGCCGAGATCGAACGCGGTGGTCCCGAGCCGGTGGTGGCTGCGAATCGTGAAGAAGGCGAAGTAGGCGGCGTAGCCGGCTGCCGCCAGCACCACCAGCCCAAACCACAACACCCGTGGCGAGGGACGGCGCAGCGCGCGCAACCTCGCCGCCAGGGCGGTGACGAGCACGGGCTCTCGTCCGCCCGCCAGCGCTTCGACGCTGCGGCGCAAGAGCGGCTGGCAGAGCAGCCCGAAGATTCCCAGCACGAGGAGGTACATCAACGGGCTGGCGTGGCTGAACTTGACGCTGAACAGGGCCGGCAGGAAACACGCGAGCATCAGCGGCGCGAGGACCTCCCCCACCCGCTCGATCGCCTGCACGGTCGCTTCGCTGCGCCGGCGCCTCGCGACCATGGTCACGACGAGGACGACGAGCGGCGCGACCGCCCCCGCGAGCAACGAGACCAGGAATTCACGGCGGAGGCGCGGGCCAAACAAGTTCTGGGACAGCAGCCGATCGCGCACGTCGCCCGGCGCCTCCACGAGGCGCGCCAGCACGACCACGGACATCCCCGCCAGCGCCAGGGTGAGCGCGGGCATGAGCAGGCGCGACCATGGCGCCCGCTGCCCGCTGACGGCGAGCGAAACGGAGGCGGGCACCACCTCCGGAACGAACGTCGTCTCTTGATTCGCGCTCGTCATTTGGTCGTCGTCGCGCCCGTTGTTCCCGGCTTGCCTGTCGTGTCTGGCTTCCCTGTTTGGTCCGGCCGCTTCAACAGCACCAGCCCTGGCCGTTGCGCGGCCACGGTATAGCCCGCCCGCAAGGCCGCGTCGTACTGCTCGCGCTCGGACGGGATGGGGTGATCGGTCGTGTAGAGGATGTAGTCGATGCCCTGATACCCGGTGGACATGTTCCAGCACTCGATCCGGTTCGACACGTGGGGAAGCTCGCGATCGGTGGCGCCTAGCACCGCGTCGCGCGGCACGAGGCGCATCAGCTCGTCGATGTAACGCTGTTCGGCCAGGTTCTGGGGGGTCGGCGGGTCGAACCGCAGGGCGCCATACGCGGTGTGGAACCGCTCGCGCGGCGGGATCGCGCCCCAGTGCGTGGTGGTGATGAGCGTCCCGGCGACCAGCGCCGCGACCGCGGCCCGCTGCCGCGCCACGCCGTGTGGTCCGCGCCGGATGGCCGCGAGCGCGAGCGCCGCGGCGGGGAAGATGTAGGGGATGAAATAGCCGGAGTATTGATAGCCGATGTCGTGGGTGGGGCCGTAGTCGGTCAACAGGGTGAAATACGAGCCAGCGACCACGCTCAGCGCGAGGTGAGCGCGGCGCAACGGCAGGAACGCCAGCGGCAACAGGATCTGGAGCGCATACCGCAGCTTCTCGCCCGTCAGCAGCGTGGTGAAGGTATAGACGGGGTTCGTCAGAATGGTCTTGATGATTCCGGCGAAGCTGTGCTCCCCTTCGGGGAAGAGCTGGTGGTAGTGCTCGGCGAACCCCCACTGCCCGAAGGCGGGCATGATGGCGAAGCGCAACAGCACGAAGTAGGTGACGGACACGACGAGGATGACCACGCCGGTTCGAGGCCGATGGCGGGTGGCGATCAGGAACAGGCCGAACACGGCCGTGCCCACCGAGATGTCCTCGCGGCAGGTGATGCCGAGGATGAAGAACGCCACGAACGGCTTCATGCGCCGCGCGTCGAAGCAGTCAATCGCGGCCAGCAGGAACGCAGCGGACAGCGGCTGGAAGTGGATGTCGAAGAACTGCGCGCCGTGGAGCGGCGGATAGAAGTAGTACGCCCCCGTCAACAGCGCCGCGATCGGCCGCGATACGCGGCGCGCCGCGAAGCGATACACGCAGACGCCCGCCAGCCCGAGCAGCGCCGACTGCATCACCATCAACGTCGTCGCCGCCGGGTGAAGCGCGTAGATCGGCAGCATGAACACCATCGCCAGCTCGGCGTGATTCCGCAGCTCGCTCCAGTTCCCGGCCCGAATCAGGGTCGTGCAGCGAAAGGGATGCCCGTGCAGAAAATTGTAGAACTGGTTGTCAATCTGGCCCAGGTCCCAGGTGTATGAGTTGAACCCGGCGTGGTTCCGTAGCGCGAAGAACGACGTGTACCCGATGTAGCCCGCGGCGCCGAGGCCGATCAAGGCCTGGGGCCAGAACCGCAGCACGCCCGCGGGGAGGCGCGCGGGGAACCCATCGACCGCCGTGCCCGGCTCGAGCCTCCGTGGCGTGGTGCGGTACGCCTCGAAGTGTAAGCGGCAGAGACGCTCGAACAGCAAGATGAAGGCGGCGATCAGCACCGCCAGCGTCATGGGATCGAACCAGGCATCCGGACGCATCAGGCCCGGCACGAACGCCGCCAACAGCAGGGGCGCCGCCAATCGCGACACCCGCCACAGCCGATGCCCGCCGGTCAGCCGGTGCGCGCCGAGCCACCCAAAATCGAAGGCGAGCAGCAGGATCGTCGCTGCCACCCCCAGCACGACCCCGACCGCGAGCGTCGCCAGCAGCACGCCGCGCTGGTGCGGCGGGAGCACGTTGGAGCGGGCGAAGGCGTCCACCCACCGGCCGCGCGCCTGCACCAGGCCAAGCGCCACCGACCCGCCCGCCAGGACCAAGATCCCGCCCGAGCGGGCGAGCTCCGCAAGGTCGACGACGAAGGGGGGCGCGTTCGGCCTCGGCTTCATTTCGCCGCAGGGTTGCGCGCGTCGCGCGAGGGTTCGAGGCGAGGCAAATTGATCTCGTCCTGCACGACGTACAGGGGCCGGCGCTTCACCTCCTCGTAGATGCGGCCCACGTACTCGCCGAGGATGCCCGTCATCAGCAGCTGCGCCGACGAGCCCAGGCCGACGAGGATCATGATCGTCGTCCACCCCTGGATCACGCCCTTCCCGAACACCTTCTCCCACACGGCCCAGACACCGCCCGCCATCGCCGTCACACCGGCGAGGACGCCCAACCAGATCGCCATCCGCAGCGGCACCGTCGAGAACGAGGTGATGCCGTCGACGGCGAAGCGGAGCATCTTGCGCAGCGGGTACTTGGTCTCGCCCGCGAAGCGAGCGGGACGCTCGTACGTGACGCTCGACTGGCGAAAGCCGACCCACGCCACGAGGCCCCGCACGAAGCGATGCTGCTCGCGGAGCGCCCGCAGCGTCAGCACGACCGGCCGGCTCATCAGCCGAAAGTCCCCCGCGTCGGCGGGGATGGAGAAGCCACCCAGCATCGCGCGGAGGACCCGATAGTACACCGCGGCCGTCAGCTTCTTGAACGCGGTCTCGCCGTGCCGCCGCGAGCGAATCGCGAACACCACGTCGAAGCCCTCCCGCCACCGGGCCACCATCTGCTTGACCACCTCGGGCGGGTCCTGAAGATCGGCGTCCATGACCACCACCGCGTCGCCGTTCGCTCGATCCATCCCCGCCGTGATGGCCATCTGGTGACCGAAGTTCCGGGCGAACGAGATGATCTTGTAGCGCGGCTCCGAGTCCGCGAGCGCCTTCAACAGCGCGAGCGAGCTATCCTTCGAGCCGTCGTTGACGAAGATCACCTCCCACGATTCGGCCACGTCGCCGCCGACATCGGCGAAGAACGCGCGCAGGCGCCGATCCAGCTCGGGAATGATTTCTTCCTCGTTGTAGATGGGAAGAACCAGCGAGAGGATGGGGGCATCCATCGGGCCCCCTATATATCATCATCGCTGTCCCGTCCTCGCCCCGTTCCCGTGCCCGACAAGATCGGGTCGCGCGCTATTCGGGCTGGCTGAAGTGGCGCCGCACCGGGTGCAGCGGGCCCATCTCGGGCGTCGGCGCGGCTACCGAATGGCGGAGGTGCGGGAACAGATCGAAGTGCGCCGCGGTCCAGGCGGCCACGCCGATGCCCCCGAGGACCGCCGCCGCCGTTCCGAGCGCCCATGGCAGCAGCACCGGCGCCAGCGCGCTTCGCGACGGCACCCGAATCAGGGCGCCGAGCAGCTCGTGCTCGTGCGCAGGCGCGCGAAATGGCCCCGCGTCCCCGGCCATGCCCTCCAGCAGACCCTCGGCGACGATCTCGTCCCCCGGACGCAGGATGATCTCCTCGATGCCAAGGGCGCCCGATAGCTCGAAGTGCCTCCCCGCCACCAGCGATCCGGGGCTGCCCGGGCGGTGAAAGACCGCCGCGCCACGGATGTCCGCCCCACCCGGAAGGACCCGCACCCGCCCGGTCCCTCCGGCGTCACCGGGGCGGTCGTCCTCGATCTCGAAGGGCTCCTCGGACGCGATCTCGTGAACCAGCCGCAGCGACGGGTCCAGCTCCTCGACGATGCGCAGCCGCCAGTACACGCACGGCGCTCCCGACACCGGCGACCGCAGCGGCTCACGCGGGCTGAACGCGCGGCCGGCCATCCGCACGTTGCGGACATTTTGAACGAGCGCGGTCACTGTCATCGCGGCACCTCCCCTTCGGGCACGAGCACCTCGGGCGGAGGCGTGACCGCGTCGCCGGCGGACGCGCCGCTGTCGCCGCTGGCCCGGGCGCGCGCCGCGTACTCCTCGAGCTTGCGATAGAGCGTCTTGCGATCGAGCCCCAGCTTTTGAGCGGCGCGGGTCTTGTTGCCGCCCTCCGCCAGGACGACGCGCTCGATGTACTCGCGCTCCAGCGCTTCGAGCGTCAAGCCGCGCGCCAGCGCGCCCCCGAGGTTGTCGGCGCGCCGCCGTTCGCGGACGGTGGTGG
Source organism: uncultured Myxococcales bacterium (assembly GCA_964443975.1). GTDB lineage: Bacteria > Myxococcota_A > Polyangia > Fen-1088 > Fen-1088 > DASYCK01. The sequence continues at coordinate 62,325 of CAYUFS010000031.1, forward strand.
GAAGGTCGTCCATTCCGATCACGTCCCCCTCCGCGAGCGCGACCGCGCGCTCGATGACGTTCTCAAGCTCGCGCACGTTGCCCGGCCAGGGATAGGCCAGCAACGCCTTCTTGACCGGTGCGCCGAGCTCGCGGAACGCCTTCCCGGTGCGCGCGGTCGCCGCCGCCAGAAAGTGCTCCGCCAGCGCCAGGATGTCCTCGGTTCGCTCGCGAAGCGGGGGGAGATGCACGTGGATGACGTTCAGTCGATAGTAGAGGTCCTCGCGGAAGGAACCCTCGCGCAACCGCGGATCCAGGTCGCGATTCGTGGCGGCGATCACGCGCACGTCGATCTTCTCCGAGCGGCTGCCGCCGAGGGGGCGAATCTCGCGATCCTGCAACACCCGCAAGAGCTTGGCCTGCAGCGCCGGCGAAAGCTCGGCAATCTCGTCGAGAAAAATGGTGCCCCCCTCCGCCTCCACGAAGATCCCCAGCTTGTCGGTGCGCGCATCGGTGAAGGCGCCCCGCTTGTACCCGAACAGCTCGCTCTCCAGCAGCGCGTCGGGGATCGCAGCGCAGTTGATCGGGACGAATGGCCGCTTGCGGCGCGGGCTGGTGAAGTGCAGCGAGCGGGCGATCAGCTCCTTGCCGGTCCCCGAGTCGCCCGTGACCAGCACCGACGCCGACGAGCCGGCGAGCCGCCGCACCATCCCGAAGATCTCCTGCATGGCCGGCGATCGGCCGATGATGTTGTCGAAGCCGTAGCTGCGCCCCACCTCGTCGCGCAGCCGCTCCACCTCGGAGCGCAGCGCCCGCTCGGAGAGGGCCTTCTCGACGGAGAGCAACAGCTGATCGATCTCGAACGGCTTCGTGATGTAGTCGAAGGCGCCCAGCTTGACCGCCCGGATCGCCGTGTCGATCGAGCCGAACGCCGTGATCGTGATGACGTGGGGCGCGGGCTCGACCGCCTTGATCTCGCGCAGGAGATCGAGCCCGTCCAGATCGGGCATCTTGACGTCCGACACCACCAGATCGATACCTCCCTGGCGGATCCGGTCGACGCCGGGGCGGCCGCCCCCCACGACCTCGACCGCGTAGCCGCTGTCGTCGAGGGCCTCGCGCAGCAGATCGCCCATCGCCGCGTCATCCTCCACGACCAGGATTCGCGACCGTGTGCGCGCGGTCGGCGGCGACGCTGCTCGGCTCTCTCTCGTGTCGCTCAACCCATTAAGCCTTGCCGATCCCCTCGACCGCGGCAAGCACCTCCGCCTCGACGGGCAAAAAAACCGAGAACAGCGTGCCGCTCGCCTCCCCCTGCGGGGGGCTCTCGACCTCGATCCAGCCGTCGTGGTCCTTCACGATGCCGTGACTCACGGTCAAGCCCAGCCCGGTGCCCTGGCCTTCGTCCTTCGTGGTGAAGAACGGCTCGAAGATGTCTTGCTTGTCCGGGACAGAGATGCCGGCGCCGGTGTCCGCGATCTGCAGCATCGCGTAGACCGCCGGCGCGACCTGGTCCAGCCCCCCCTTGCGTCGCGTGACGCTCTCGATGGAGACGCGCAGGCGCCCGGCCGTGCCCGTCGGCATGGCGTGGATCGCGTTCATCAGGAGGTTGAGGCAGACCTGTTGAATCTGATCGGGATCGCCGGGCACCGGATCGAGGCCGTGCGCGGAGCGGACCTCGGTGGTGATGCCCTGACGGCGAATGGTCTCCGCGACGACGTCCAGCGCCTCGGCCACCACCTTGACCAGATCGACCCGGGTCACCGTGGGCCCCCGCTTGCGCGAGAAGTCGAGCACCTGGTTGATGATCTTGGTGATCCGGCCGACCTGGGTCTGGATGATGTCGATGTTCTTGGCCAGCTCGGCCGGATCGCCCGCCTTCTTCTCGAGCGCCCGGGCGCGGCCGCCGATGACGTTCAGCGGCGTCCCCACCTCGTGGGCGATCTCCGCCGCCATCTGCCCGATGGTGGCGAGCTTCTCCGACTGGCGCAGGCGGGTCTCCAGCGCCAGCCGGGCGTCGGAGCCCCGGCCCATCTCCTCGCGGGCGTCGCGCAGGGAGCCGGTCATGGCGTTGAACCGGTTAGCCAGCGTCCCGATGTCGTCCTCCCTCTCGGCGAGCAGGACCCGCGAGAGATCGCCCTTCGCGACCTCGTCGATTCCCTCGAGCAGGCGCTTGATGGGCGCCGTGACGCCGGCGCGCAACGCGAGCAGGACGCCCACCGCCAGAAACAGCACCACGGCGAGGAACAGCGGAAACATGCGCATCGCGGTGGCGCGCACCGCCTGGCCGATGTAGTCGGTCGACCGCTTCATCCCCAGCACCGCCACGGGCCGCCGGGCCGGGTGCTGCCGGGGGAGCTCGATGTGCGTTTCGTCATAGAGCGGGACGGCCATGGCGAAGGCACGCCGCCCGTCGGCGCGCTCGAAGAATCGGCTGACGGGCGCGTCCTCGAGCTCGGCGGCCTGCAACAGCACCAACCACCCCGGATCGCTGGTCTGCCAGGCGCGCCCGTCACGGTCAGGCGCCTTGAGGATTTCCAGCTGAAACGCGTCGTCGCGTTCCCGCGCGCGCCAGGCCCGCTCGGTCAGGGTCGCCACCGCGCTCTCGGCCGAAAGCGGCTCGATGCCGGCGCGCAGCGCGTCCGCCACTTCGCGCGCTTCGCGGCCGAGGTCGGTCTCGAGATCGATGCGGCGAGCCCGCAGGGCGGCGTAGCCGAGCCCGCCCAACATGGGTGCCACCAACATGGTCGCGAGCAGCGTCACGCGGGTGCTGAGCTTCATCCAGCTGGCATCAGTATAGCGCCTGGTGCGGCTGCGCCGCTGCAAGCCGCCTCGAAGGCCCCCATCCGGGCCTACGTGCTATAGGATCGGCCATCTCATGGGGAGCCCAGCATGGTGACCGCCAAGGAAATCGAGGCGC
>CAYUFS010000032.1:0-64910 GCA_964443975.1 uncultured Myxococcales bacterium
TCCCCCGGCGACGCGCCGTTACATGTGCACGATCCTGAGCGCTTGCGGGAGAGGGTCAGGGAGAGGGCAGTCGACCCCCTGTCCACAGGCCTTTTTTCCGCATAGTCAGTTCCCTCTCCCTGTCCCTCTCCCACATTCGTGGGAGAGGGAACCGGAATCGCTTGCCTCAGCGCACCGCTCACAAACCGTAGCGCTCGCGCAGCACGCGGAAATGGTGGCGGACGTGGCCGGCCATGACGTAGGCGATCCCCCGGGGCGTTGCCTCGCCGGTCGACACGCGGCCGACACGTTGCCACGCCGCTTCGTCGAGCCGCTGGAGCACGAGCAAGTTCGTGGCCCGCACGAGGTCCAGTTCCTGAGTGAGCGCGGCCAACGAAATCTCGGCCGACGGACCGGCGGCGACGTAGGTGTTCTCGTCGAACGACGGCAAGACGGCCGGCTCGCCGCGGCTCACGCAGAACGCGCGATGACCGAACACCCGCTCGGCGTCGCCCATGTGCCCGAACACCTGGCGGATCGTCCACTTGCCCGGGGCATAGGCGAACGACTCGCGATCGGGCGGGACGGCGGCCGCCAGGGCGCGCACCTCCGACCGTTGCGCCTCGAGCACGCCGATGATGTCCGACTCGGGCACGAGCGCGACGTATCCAGCAAAGAAGGGCGAGAACTCCGCCTCCATCGGCCGACCGCTCGTCATGCTTGCACCTACGGCCACTATACCAGCGCCGAGCGGCCCGTCAGCTCCACCCGCAGGTCAGCCAGCACTCACGCCGCAAGCCCGAGCCAGAGGGCTACGGCACGGTTCACGCGGATCATCGTCCTGTCATCCAAGCGACCGATGGCCTTCCCGATTCGGTCTCGGCGCACAGCAGCCACCTTGTCGACCATGATCTGCGAGAGCGACCGCAGGCCGTTTGACGAGGAGGGGTCGACCGTCAACCGAAACAGGGGCGCGTCCACGAGGGTGGTGGTCACCGGAGCAACGGTGACGCTCGCGTGGGTTTCGTTGAAGAGGTCAGATTGAATGACCAGGCTGGCCTTGGCTTGCCGTAGTCACCTTGCATCGTTTCACGATATCCAACCCTCAGCATCACCATGAGCTTCCACCCACTTCATCGCGTCTCGCTCGGCCCGGCCGGCCTTCTTCGCGACTAGGCTTTGGCGACGACATTCCTCGACAAATCCTTGCGCGCGCGTATCTGGCACCCAGACCTGCACCGGACGCAACCCAGCCTCCCTCATCCGGGCGCGATAGCGCTCAACGCGCTTTCTCGCCGCAGCCTTTGACATGTCATGTGTACTAGCATGTCACAGGGCCTGCGACCTTCTTGCTTCAGCGGCGAACAATCGAGGGAGCGAAAGCGACCCGAGCGATCGGCCGCCTGCAACACCCCGTTAGCCACCCCCTTGCACCGCACACGCGAATGTGTAGACTTCCACACATGGCGACGAACCTGGCTATCGATGACCGGCTTCTGGACGAAGCGCTTCGCGTCGGGGGTCAGCGAACGAAGAAGGACACCGTGACGCAGGCGCTCCAGGAGTTCGTGCAGCGTCGGAAGCAGGCGAAGATTCTCGAAGTGTTCGGCAAGATCGATTTCGATCCGAAGTTCGACTACAAGCGCCAACGTCGCCGCTCATGAACATCGTGGTCGACACCTCGGTGTGGTCGCTCGCGCTTCGCCGGCACCGGTCGTCCATGGCAGCCGAAGCGCTTGAGCTCGCGGAGCTCGTCCGCGAGGGCCGAGCCGCTCTGCTTGGTCCGGTGAGACAAGAACTTCTGTCCGGTGTCCCAATTGCGCGGCAGTATGAGACATTGCGGAAGCACTTGAAGGCCTTCCCTGATGTCGCTCTCCAGTCGGAGGACTACGAGGAAGCGGCAGAATTCTTCAACCGATGCCGGGCGAGAGGCGTCCAGGGCTCCAACACAGACTTCTTGATCTGTGCGGCGGCAGCGCGGCGGCAGTTCGCGATCCTGACAACCGACAGCGATTTCACGCATTTCGCGAAGCTTCTGCCGATTCAGCTGCACCCGCCTCGATCCTAGGCCTAGGGGTTATCCCAAAGGATCGACGACGGCGGGTAAAACGGCTCAGTGCCCAGTCCGTGTATGGGTCGCGGATGACACGCCCCAGCCGCCGATCTTCTTGAGGACGCGCCAGCTGCGGACGCCTCGATGCACCCAGAACGGTCGGGCTGGGCGGCGGCAGACTGCAAGACGCTCACGTAGGTGTGAACGTCGTCGTGCGGTCGGTTCCTTTCACCGAAACCGATGGCGTCCTCGCGATCGTACGCACCCCCCCGCTCCAAGGGCCTCCATCACCGCGACGTAGAACGTCTTCACCCGCCGCAGTTCGCGTACTGAGATTGAAACGTGGTCGAGAAGCTGCATGCCGTCGTCGTGGGCCAACGTCGTGGCGTTCAGCGGCGAGCACCCGCCCGAGCGAAGCGAGGAAGGGCGATCGTCCGCTGCAACGCCTTGTCAGCCGCCGCGGCTGACAAGGGAGCGCAGTGCCTCGTTGACGGCCTTGGAATCGGGGAACTTGGCAGCGACATCAGGGTCGAGCAGGACGACGTTGGTACCCTGCCGGTACCGGTCGACGTACTTGCCGCGGATGCCACCCGAGAGGTCGTACTCAGGCAGCAGATCCTCATCCTCCTCGTCCTTCATACTGCGCTCGCTCATGACGAGTCATAACTCTAGCACTGATCAGCCGGGTAGTTCCGCCCCGGTCCGTGTGAACCACGGCCAAGAATCGGCCGCGCTCGCTCATCCCGAACAGTACGTAGCGATCCTCGCCGACAGAATGACGCGGGTCTGGGAGCGTGATCGACAGGGGATCGCCGAATGCGGTCGAGGCATCGGCGAATGTGACCCCGTGCTGCGCTAGATTGCGCCGGGCCTTCTCCGGGTCCCATTCAAAGTTCATGCTCATCCCGAGCGGCTAACGCCCTGCCGTTCAGCGGCGACGGCACCGCGATGATGGCATGGAACGGCCCGGACGTGGGATGCCAAACCACGCGAGTTGGAGGAGCCGATGCCGTCGTCTGCTGCAACGGCCAGTTCGGCAGCCTCAGTTTCGACGCACGGAGACGAGGTCCTCCTCCTCGATGGCGCGCACGTCATCCAACGTGAGCTCCACGAGGGCCTGCGTGCGGCCCGAAGCCCTCACGAATTCCACCTCTACGCCGTCGGGTTCGTACACCTGCACGACGGCACCGAGATCGCCGCGCCGCAGTCCATGCTCGGGAAGGTCGCGCTGCAGAACAACGCAGTCGAGAACGTTGGCTTTCATGTTTCGTCGTCCGGGAATGCGGTTATGAATCGAGGAAACTCCTCACCGTGCTTCACGATCCAGACCGTCAAGGACGTTCGCCGAGCGTCCCGACGGTCCGTTCAACGTAGCACGAAGCTCGTACTTGTTGCCGTAACGCGTGAAACGCCCCGGAGAGGCTGTGTCGAGCAGTGCAGCATTCTGGATGTCCATCCGGAGCCGCCCCCAGTCCGACTCGCGATACCCCAAGGCGTTGAAGAACACTGCCTTCAATCGCCCGACCGGGTGGGTTGAGGACAGGAGGTAGTCCCGGATCTTCTCGGCGTCGATGACAGCCGACTCTGGGTTCGGAATCTTCACGGATCCTCGCGTGTCTGCCCAACGTCCTGGCGTTCAGCGATGAACAACTGAGGAAGCGAAGCGACCGAAGGGTTCTCCGCTGCAACGCCTGTATGGGTTGGGCGGCCTCCATCAATCGCAGTCCTTCAGCAAACCGAGAAGTGCTGGCACATGGTGAATGCGAAATGATGTTGGAGCATGCTGCCCGTTGTAGAAGCCCGTCAGTCCAACCTTGGTGCCGGTGCCATTCTGCCCAACCTCGATTTCACCCGCGCTTCCTTTCCATCTGACCCCACTGAGGTGCTCTTTGGCCCAACGACACGCCGGCAGACCGTAGAAGAAGGCGTATTGGGGGAGAGGGTCGGCGGCAAGAGCGGCGTTGATCCGAGAGACGGACGCGGATGACGAGGCGTCGTACTCCTTCGCGCTCCGAAACTCTTCGGCGAACCACTCGTCGATGTACGTTCCCTTAAAAGCGTTGGTGCCAGGGCGAGGCAATGCCCGGAGTTCAGTGAGCCAACTGCTGAAGTCGGTCCTCGGTGGCCGGCTCCCAAGCGCGCTGCGCTCCTCTTCGTGAGATCGGCCCGTCAGCCCTGACATGATCGTTGCCATCATATCCCACACCGGTACGTCGGTCTTGACGAGGCCGACGAGAGAAGCAAGCGCTTCATCCTTGTCGACACGCTTCGAAGCATAGGCCGGGCTGGTACACCGAACCCAGACACCGTCGCGCTGTTTCTCGGGATCGGCGTCACAGTACTCCTCCAAGCCCACGAAGATGACATCAGACCGGTCTGGCCCATAGCCCTCGAAGGCAAGCAGGCGCTCCCTGTCCGATGTCGTTGGCCTCCAGCCTGTTGGTCGCATTTCCCCTCCCTTGAGCGCCGCCCGTCCGCCCAACGATACTGGAATTCAGCGGCGGCCGCAGCCCGCCCGCTGCAATTCCCGGTTAGCCGGCAATCACGCCGTTGACGTACAGGCGAAGTGTCCTCCCCGTGCATCTCGCCTCGACGATGCCATCGAACGGCTCCGGCGTGTCCCGTGCAGGACCGGAGCAGTACCGATTTGGTACGGACAGAATCGTGATGCCGACCTCGATGGGACGCTCCCGTCCTTGTGCCAGATGTGCCAGGCCGAGAAGATGCAGGTCGTGTTTCGTTCTCGCCATGGCGAGACGACCCATCCTCTGCCCTTGGTCCAGAAGTTGGACGTCCTGAAGAAGCGAGATGGCCGCCGCAAGCACGTCGGTCGACTTTTCTGCGTCGAGGCTGTCGAGTTGGTACCCCTGGAACGTCGCGTTCAACGACGAGCAGAACGCCGCGGCCGTGAACACAGGTGCGACGGTCAACTTCCGGTTACCCGCCCCGTGAAGAAACGTTCTTAGGCCGGCTACCGCTTTCTGCGAAAGCCCGCGGTCCCGGTCACGGTGGGCGACGAAGTCCGCAAGTTCTAGGACGGGTGACCGCGCGACTGCCCGAGGACGGAGCAGGATCAGCAAGGCGAGGATATCACGCTCGTGAAAGGTTCGGCCCTTTACGCGGCCGTGTAGATCCGCCAGCAACTCGCGTTCCTTCTGGTCCACGGTCCGTTGTCCGGCTAACGATCTCGTGTTCGGCGGCGGGCGCGCAGCGCCCGTCCGCTGCAGCACGTTGTTATCCGTCACGCTACCTCTGTGGGTTGGGCGTGTCGAGCGGCAAGGGCGCGGAGACTACCCAGAGCAGACACAGCAACCGGGCCAATGATCGTGCCCAGGTTCCAGAAGAACCAGCGCGTCTCCTTGATCCCTGGGGCTCCTTTGAGTCGAATGAATCCTCGCCGGGCGCTGGGCTCCGTAAGCACGAGCGCGGTGCCAACCGCGGGATGGCAAAAGTCCGACAACATCGAGTACACGGCACGAACGACACCCGCCTCACCATCGGGCGCCAGACGTCGGTCGAGCTTGTCGAGCATCGTCACTACGTTCGGCGCGCGGCGTTCCTGAGGAACCTCCGGATCCTTGCCTTTGCCATAGAGTTTCAACACCTCCCGCGCAGGTGTGCCCTCTCGCATGGCAATCCAATCGAAGCGCCCCCCGGCGGACATCAGATGAAGGTCATCAAGAAGGTCCCTGGCGCTCTGCCCGAGAGGCACCTTCAATCGCTCCTCCCAGTAGATGCACGCCGCCGAGGTCTCGATAACAGCACGTCCCAGGAGCGCGGCCGCGAAAACTCGATGGGTCTGTAGGGCGCTGACGAAGTCGACGAGCTGATCGCACATTCGACGTCCCAGGAGCCATTGCGTGAGGCCGACATGATTGGCGACGTGGCTCGCGATGTCGGACTCGCCGGCTGACAGGACAGAGCAACCCGCCACCTCCGAAGGCTCGCCCTCGAAACTGGCGGCGAACGTCTCTGTGACCTGGTCCAGGTTCGCGAGCGCCTTGCGGATGCCGGCGTCGCCCTGCGATACGGCGGCAATGAAATCTTCTGGAAACATCGCTCAAAACCTGTCCGGATAACGCTTTGCCGTTCAGCTGCAAGCCCGCCGCCGAGTCGGCGCCTCGATTCTACACGATGTCCCTGCGGCGGGATTGACAGCTGCAACGGCTTGTTAGGCGCCATCCGCGCCACGCTGCCCGCGGTAGAACGCTTGGACTCCGGCTGGCGGGCGAGTAGGCCTGAATCGGAATCCCTCGGTTGGCTCGTCCGCGAGGCCCAGATCGATCGACTCGTAGAACTGCTGGGGAGCTTCCACGCTCCCGGAGCGATCCTCTATGCACGTCTGAAGCCTGATCATGAACCCGAGGAGAGCGTCCGGACCTAGTCTCCGGATGGCGGCAAAACCAAGCGTTCTCTTGCCATCGTCAACGTAGGTCTTCTCGATCAAGATCCCTGGCTCAAGAAGGACCGTCAGATCTGGAAGGGCGTCGTCTGCATCTGGTGTCGCTCTTTCCAGCGCCTTGGAGTCGATCCGGGAGCCGCCGTCGAGAAATATCGCGGCCGTTGCCACGTGATGCGGAATTAGAAGAAGCCCTTCGAGAGCGCCGTGGCCTGCAATTGCAGCCACCTCATGTTCCAGATGCTGAACTCGGTGATGAAGACCGTCAGGCGCATGGAGATGCGGAACAAGGTCTCTGACTGATTTCGACTCTGCAAGAGTCTCTCGCCACCGATCCGTCGACCAACGCGTCTTGATCCCAATCGCGCATCTCGCAGAGTTCACGAAGAATAGCGTGTGGCCCTCTTCATTGAGCCGCGGGAAGTTCTGGTCGTCCCAGATCACGACGTCGGTCTCCTTGCTGAAGTGTCCGAAATCATCGAAGACCATTCCCCGCCCGACCGAATACCGCTTGGGTAGAAAGTCCTCAAGGAAGGCACGACAGGCATGCTCGCGATGAGAACCACGCAGGCCCTTGTGGGAGGCGAGCACGTTCTTCGACGTGCGTCGCAACTCGCCGGACTTCGCGCGAAAGAAACGTGTCAGAGTTGATTTCTTGACCGATGCCATGTGCGCCTAACTGGCACTATACAGGTCTCGGTAACCCAATACCGGCCCTCGCTTCGCAGGCTATCGGGTGACCTGTGAGAGGTGCGGGTTGGGGGCAATCCACCGAGCGGCCTCGTATTTCCGAAGCCAGCTTGGCTCGAGCGGTCGGCGATGGGCGGCGAGAAATTGCGGTGTAGCGTGGGGGACCCGCGGCCGCGAGTCCCAGGGGTTCGGTACGCCCGCCCACTCGATTTGCCGGGCCGTTTTGATTGCACAATTGTCCATCTCGATACGGAACCGAAACACTTCCCGTCGTAGAGTGCCTTCGCAAGAACTTATGTGGGTCGGGGCATCTGCCCTGCACGTCCCGGAAAACCTGGAAGACCGAGGAACTAGACTATGGGAGCGGCGAGAATGCACAGCGGGCGAGGTGAGGGAGATGATGCCAATGGAGTTAGCGGCGAGCTGGCGATGAGGAACGTTGCTGTCGGCCTAGGGCGATTGATGAACGAGGCGGGCAAGGTGCTCCCGCCGCCCGGGCGTCTGGACATGGTCTTTCAGCGGCTGATCGCCAAGCTGGCGGAGGACGAGCGGCGCGGGATCCCGGTGGCGCGAATCAAGCGCCGCGGCCCCCCGAAGCCAGTCGCCTAGGACTGGCGCCAGCGAGAGGGAACCGACTCTTGCGGAAAGCAACCTCTGGATCGAGGTTCGACTGCCCTCTCCCTGTCCCTCTCCCGCAAGCGGGAGAGGGTATGTCTTGGTGTCATACGCCGTGCCGAATCGAAACGTATGGCCCTCTCCCACATCCGTGGGAGAGGGGACCGGAAATGGTGTCTCGGCCGACCTGGCGAGTTGATTTCGATCAAATGCCTTAGGCCGAGGTCGGGGAAGCCCGCCCGCCCGAGGACGCCCGTCCGCCCGCGGCGTCGAGCAGCAGGGACAGCGTCACGACCAGCGCGCAGCCGATCACGTTGAACCACAGGAAGCCGATGTTCGTGGTCAGCCACGCGGTGATGACCAGCGCCTCGGACAGCAGCGCCGCCACGAACACTGGCGTGGCGCGGACGCGCTTGATGAAGAACGCCACCAGGAACAGCCCCAGGATGGTGCCGTAGAACAGCGAGCCCAGGATGTTCACGGCCTGGATCAGGTTGTCGAGCATGGACGCGAACGCCGCGAAGAGCACCGCCAGCACCCCCCACGCCCCCGTGAAGACCTTGGCCACCCGCACGTAGTGGGCGTCGGGCGCGGTGGGGCGGAAGCTGCGCTTGTAGAAATCGACGACGCTGGTGGATCCGAGCGCGGTCAGCTCGCTGGCGGTCGACGACATCGCCGCGCACAGGATGACCGCCAGCAGCAGGCCCACGAGGCCCCGCGGCAGGTTCGCCATCACGAAGCCGATGAAGATGTAGTCGGTGTCGTTGGTCTCGGCGCGCGGCAGCGTCTCGTGGATCAGCCGCCGCGCGTCGGCCCGGATCGCCACGGCCGCCGCCTCCGCCGACCGCACGCGCGCCGCCGCCGCCGCCGCCGCCCCGACGTCATGGCGATCGAGCGCCGCCTGCCAGCCGGCGATCGCCTCTTGCTTGCCGGTGAACGCCTCGTGCTGGGCCGTCTCCAGCGCGCCGAGCTCGGCGGCGCGCGGCGACGCGCGCACCGCCGCCAGCGTCGCCGCGTTGAAGAACACCGGAGACGGGTTGAACTGATGGAACACGAACACCATCACGCCCACGAACAGGATCAAGAACTGCATCGGAATCTTCAGCAGGCCATTGAACAGCAGGCCCAGGCGGCTCTCCGTGATCGAGCGCCCCGACAGGTAGCGCTGCACCTGCGACTGGTCGGTCCCGAAGTACGACAGCGCCAGGAAGAACCCCCCGGTGATGCCGGACCAGAACGTGTAGCGACTGCCGAGGCCCGGCGAGAAGTCGACGATGTTCATCTTGCCGAGCAGACCGGCCACGCCCACCGCCCGGCCGAACGACAACCCCGGCGGCAGGCGGTTCACCACCACCACGAACGCGACCGCCATGCCTCCCAGCATCACGACCATCTGATGTTTCTGGGTCTGGCTGACCGCGCGCGTTCCGCCCGCCACCGTGTACAGGATGACGAGCGCCCCGATCGACAGCGAGGTGAGGTTCAGCGACCACCCGAGCACCGTCGACAGCACGATGGCGGGCGCGTAGATGGTGATGCCCGCCGACAACCCCCGCTGCACCAGGAACAGGAACGCCGCGAGCTGGCGCGTCTTGCGATCGAAGCGGGTCTCGAGGAACTCATACGCCGTGAACACGCGCAGCCGGTAAAAGCGCGGGATGAACGCGATCGACAGCGCCACCATCGCCAGCGGCACCCCGAAGTAAAACTGCAGGAAGCGCATGCCGTCGGTGTACGCCTGCCCCGGCGTCGACAGGAACGTGATGGCGCTGGCCTGGGTGGCCATCACCGACAGCCCGATGGTGTGCCAGCGATCCGCGTAGCCGCCGTGCAGATAGCCCGCCATGTCGCCCGTGTGTCGCGTCTTCCAGACCCCGTAGGCGACGATGGCGCCGAGCGTCCCGAACAGGACCACCCAGTCGAGCGCGCTCATCGCGGTCGTCACCGGTACACGGCGGTCAGCGCCGCGTAGACCGCCACCTGCACCACCAGCGCCCCCAGCACGATCGCGTAGATCCCGCGCCAGGTCAGGAACGGCGGCGCGGCGTGCATCTCGTCGCGGGCGCCTTCGCCAGGCGCGCGCCCCGTCTCCTCGCTATTGCCCATGCGCGGCCTTGCCGGCAGCCGCGGCCCTGCCGCCCGCGAGCAGGTTCGCGAACAGGCGATACGCGCCGGGGACTCCCGCCGGAAGCTGGCGAAAGAACGCCAGCCCCGTGTAGACGAAGGTCCCCTTGCCATGCCTGGCCCACAGCAGGCTCCCGGATAACGGCTTCTCGCCAGGATCGTGCATCGCCAGCGGCGTCTGATACTTCGGGTCCCACTTGCCCGCGAAGTAGAGGCCCCGCTCCTGGATCCACCCGTCGAAGTCGAGGCCAGTGAGCTTGTTCGGCGTCGTCAACGCCGGATGCGCCAGGGTCGAGAACGTCACCGCCGCCGTCTCGTCGGTGACGCGGTCGTGACTGATCTCGAACGGGAAGGGACCGATGGGCGCGGTCAGCGGGCCGAGCCGGCTGTTGGTGTTGTACTGCACGACCAGCGTACCCCCCGCCTCCACGTACTTCATCAGCAGGGCGTGCGCGCCGCGCAGGCGATCGTTGGTGTTGAACGCGCGCACGCCGACGACGATGGCGTCGAAGTGGGCCAGGGCCGCTGACCCGCCGCGCAGCGCCTCGTCGCCCAGCACCGTGACCTCGTATCCGATCCGCCGCAAGCTGGCCGGGACGTCGTCCCCCGGACCCGGGATGTAGCCGATCCTCGTCCCGCCTGTCTCGATGGCGACCGGCACCAGCCGCACCTCGGCCTCGGCCAACCACGTCTGCACGGGGATGTGAGGATGCTCGATGTGGACCACGCCGCGCGAGAAACGCGCGTCACCGACCTCGGCCACGAGCCGCAGCGACGACGCGATCGGGGGCAGCGCCTCCTCCCCCCTGCCCGTCGCGTGCTCCGGGGCCCGCCGCACGTGAAACACCAGCTCGCGCTCGTCTCCCTTCGCCGCGAGCTCGAACGGCGCGCTCGGCGGCTCGACCGCCCACCCCGCCGGGATGTCGGGCCGCAACGTCCCCTTCACCGACGCGGCGCCGGCGACCAGTCGGACGGTCAGCGGCTCGGGCCGATGGCCACGGAGCGGGAACATCAGCACCTTCGTGTCGGGCGACACCGAGACGAGCGGCGTGAGCTCGAGCGGTCGATAGCGCTCGCCCGCCACAGGATCGGTCCACTTGTAAGAGATCGAACGCGACACCGCCAGGGGCCGGTGCTCGATCTCGAAGACGAGCTCGACGTGCAGCGGCGGCTGATCCTCGGGGGAGCCGATGTCGCGGGGATCCGCGACGGTGTAGCTCCCCGGCTCGGGGGGCGACGCCAGCCAGTACGGCGTCGTGAGCGGCAGCTCGCCCGGGAGCTTCAGCTTGCGCTTGATCTCGATGGGCGCCGCCACGAGCCCGGGCGCCGCCGCGAGCGACTTCCCCACGGCCACCGTGTCCGTGTCCGTCCCCGCCTCCGTCCCCGCTCTTGGGAACCGAACCTCCTTCAAGGTGACGGGCGCCGCGGCGCGCGCGACCGCGGTGGCGGTCACCTCGATCTCCGCCCCCGGGGTCACGCGAAACTCGGCGGCGGTGGCGTCGGCGAACAGCCCCGCGCACGCGACGATCAGCTCGCGGACGTCTCGCTTCTTCAGGGCTCGCCAGTGGGCGTCGCCGACGCCGTCCAGCGCGCCGTCGACCGCGAACAGCCCGGCAAGCGAGGCTTGCGGAGCGGCGTCGGCGAAGCCGCGCGCCACGGCGTCTATGGCAGCGCGCACGGCGGCCGTCCCCGGCAGCCGCCCCCACGAAAAATCCAACCCACCAAAGACGGCACCGTGAGCGGTCCCCGGCGCCTCGGCCAGCGTGGAGAAGTATTCGACGTTGGGCCCGCGCGCCCGCGCCACGCCGAAGCCCTGGCTCTTGTGCATGCTGCGGCTGTCGGCCGCGATCTCGCCATAGGAAGCGCCGAGCAGCGGGTTGAACCCGCCCACGTCCAGCTTGTCGTACCGCGAGAAGTCTTCGCCGGGCTTCGCGAAGAACGTGGCGCGATTCCACAGCAGCCGTCGCGCCTGCCACGGCGTCACGCCGTTCGTCAGCTGCTCCGGCTGGTAGAGGGGATCGGCGGCGGCGCGGAACGCCTCGACGGCCAGCATCGCCGAGGCGGTGTGATGCCCGTGGGTGTCCGCCGGCTCCGGGGAGAACCGGGTGATGATGACGTCGGGCCGGAAGCGACGAATGACCGCGACCACGTCCGCCAGCACGACGTCCTTGTCCCAGATGCGCAGCGTCTCCTCCGGGCTCTTCGAGTACCCGAAGTCGCGCGCCCGCGTGAAGAACTGCTCGGCGCCGTCGATCCGGCGCGCCGCCAGCAGCTCCTGGGTGCGAATGATGCCGAGCTCGGGCCCTTGCTCCGGCCCGACCAGGTTCTGTCCACCGTCACCGCGGGTGATGGAGAGGTAACCCGTGCGCAGGAGGGCGCCGTTCGCAAGATACGCCAGCAGGGCGGTGTTCTCGTCGTCGGGGTGGGCGGCCACGTAAAGGACGCTGCCGACGACGCCCAGCTTGCCGAGCGCCAGGCGGAGCTGGGCGGCGTTCGGCTGGGGCGGGGGGCCGGCGGCGTTCGCGGAGGTGGTGACGAGGGTCATCGACAGCAAGCCACCCGAGGCGAGGGCCCGGGCCAAGGAACCAGGCGAGACGAACCGGTTGCGCATGTTTGACGATGTCCTGCAGGAAGGTGAGGCAAGGGACGCCGGCGGTCCGCGCCGGGGTTCCTGCCGAAGCAGCGGTCGCGGGACCCACGGCGCAGCCGAAGCGGGCAGAGTATAGTGGGCCGCCTCCGTGGGTCGCGCATTCTCTGCCTCTTATCTCGCACGTGAGCCCGCGGCGTGCGCGTTTTTTCCGCACGACTTCCGCGACGCCGCGGCGCGGATCACGCGCGCCAGCGAGGCGGCGCGGCGGACGGTCTCCCCCGCCCTGGCGGCGGTCCTGCGCGAGCAGCAGGCGGCGCTGCCAGCGAGCGCCGCCCGCCAGGCGAACCTGGACGCGCTCATCCACGGGCGATGCGCGGTCGTGGTCAGCGGACAGCAGGTCGGGCTCTTCCTCGGCCCCCTCTACACGTTTTACAAGGCGGCCTCCGCCATCGCGGTGGCGCGCGCCATCGAGGCCGAATCGAACGTACGCTGTGTGCCGCTCTTCTGGCTGCAGACCGAGGATCACGACTTCGCCGAGATCGCCTCCTGTCAGGCCGCGGACGCCGGAGGCGCCCCGGTGACGCTCTCCCTGACGGCCGAGTCGCCCACCGAGGCGCGGGTGTCCGTCGCGCATCGGGTGCTCGGCCCGGAGGTCACATCGCTCGTCGACGCGCTCGCCGGCCACCTCGGGACGGGGCCTGGCGCCGCGGAGGTGCTCGCGGTGCTGCGCGCTCACTACGTGCCGGGCCGACCGCTCGCCGATGCGTTCGCAGGCGCCCTGGCGACGGTGTTCGCCGACGAGGGGTTGCTGTTCCTGAACCCGCGCGACCCGCGGATCGCCGGGCTCGCCAGCCCCGTATACCGGCGCGCGCTCGAGGACGCGACTGCGATCGACGAGGTCTTGCAAGCGCGCGGGGCGGCGCTCGGCGAGGCCGGCTTCGCCGCGCAAGTGCCCTTGCGCCCTGGCTCGTCGCTGGTGTTCTTTCACGCGGGCAACGCCCGCGGCCCGCGCAACCGATTGCAGCGTTGCGAGGGCGATGCCCCGACCGGCCGGCACGTCGAGGCGGCGGCCCGCGATGACCTGGCCGCCGAGACGTGGCGAATCTCCGGCTCAGATGCCCGGGTTTCCCACTCCGAGCTGCTGGCGGCGCTGGCGGCCGAGCCGCTCCGGTTCTCCACGTCGGCGTTGCTGCGCCCGATCGTTCAAGACTTCTTGCTGCCGACGGTGGCCTACGTGGGCGGCCCGGCCGAGGTCAGCTACTTCGCGCAGCTCATGCCGCTCTACGGGCGCTACGACCTGACCCCGCCGCTCGTCGTGCCGCGCGCTCGCTTCGTCTGCGTCGATGCCCGCGCCCGACGGATCCTCGAGGCGCTCCGCCTCGAGCCTGGCGACGTCAGCCGCCCGTTCGCCGAGCTGGCCGAGCACCTGCCGCTGGCGCGCGCCCCCAACGCGGCGCAGCCGGAGGCGCTGAGGCGCATCGTCGACGAGGAGATCGCGCCACGCGTCGCCGAGATCGTCGGCGCGATCGTGGCTGCCCAGCCGCACCTCAAACGAGCGGCCGAGCGGACCCGCAGCAGCGTCGCCCACGTCCTGTCGCGCCTGACCAATCGCTACGCCCGCGAGCTCCTGGAGGTGGATACGGTGACGCGGCGGCAGCTGCAACGCCTCCAGGATCTGCTCTACCCGGGTGGCCTTCCGCAGGAGCGCGTCTACGGCTGGCCGACGCTGGCCGCGCAGCTGGGCGCCACGCCGTTCAAGCGGCTGGTCTTCGCGCGGCTCGCGCAGGCCGGCCCCTTCGTCACCGCCCTGCAGGAGCTGCGTCCGTGATGACCGCCCCGTTCCGGCCGCTGCGCATCGGCATCGCCTGCTTTTCAACGTTCGGCGGCAGCGGCGTGATCGCCTCCGAGATCGGCTTGTCGCTGGCGGCGCGCGGCCACCAGATCCACGTCTTCAGCGACGATCGACCGAGCCGGCTCGGCGGTGAGAAGCAGAACCTCCGCTTTCATCCCGTCGAGATACGGACCTACCCGCAGCTGAAGGACAGCCCCTACGCGCTCGGCCTGACGTCCGCGATCGTCGACGTGTGCAAGCGCGAGCGCCTCGACGTCCTCCACGCGCACTACGCCATCCCTCACGCCATCAGCGTCTACCTCGCGCGCCAGGTGTTGCTGCCGGAGGCGCCCGCGCTGGTGACCACGCTGCACGGGACAGACATCACGCTCGTGGGCAGCGATCCCAGCTTCTTGCCGCTCACGCGGTTCTCCATCGTCGCGAGCGACGCCGTCACCACGCCGTCCGCCTGGTTGCGCGAGGCGACCTACGTCAACCTGGACGTGCCCCGAACGGTCGCGATCGACGTGGTTCCGAACTTCGTCGACACGGTCCGTTTCGCGCCGCCAGCCGCCCGGACCGCGACAGGGGACACCGCGCCGTACGTGCTGGTTCACGTGTCGAACTTCCGGCCTTTGAAGCGCGTCGACGACGTGGTCAGGATCTTCGCCGAGACGCGCCGGCGAATGCCCGGGACCAAGGTGGTGCTTCGTCTGGTCGGGGACGGCCCTGAACGCCCGCGCGTCGAGGCGCTGGTGAGCGAGCTCGGCCTCGAGGCGGACGTGGAATTCCTCGGCGAGCGGGTCGATCTGCCCGCGGTCCTGCGCCACGCCGATGTCTTCCTGCTGCCCAGCGAGACCGAGAGCTTCGGCCTCGCCGCGCTTGAGGCGCTGGCCTGCGGCGTGCCCGTGGTGGCCTCCCGCGTGGCCGGAATACCGGAGGTGGTGGCGGACGGCGAGGTGGGGCTGCTCGCGCCGGTGGGCGACGTCGCCGGCATGGCCGCCCACGTCGTCCGCCTGCTCGGCGATCGCGCGCTGCTCGAACGCTTCTCGCGCGCGGCGCGCCGGCACGTCGAGACCCACTTCCAGGTCGAGCCGATGGTCTCTCGCTACGAGGCGATCTACCGCCGGCTCGTCGACGCGAACCCGGCGGGCCCGCCCCGGCCCGCTTGATTCGCTGCGCGTCCTCTCCTACGGCGCGCGCGAACCAGGGCCATATATTCCCTCTCCAGCTTGCGGGCGAGCGTCAGTGAGAGGGCAGTCGAGGCCCGGTCCAAAGGCTTCTTTCTGCATATTCAGTTCCCTCTCCCTAGCCCTCTCCCACATTCGTGGGAGAGGGGACCGGAAGTGACCACCGAAGAGCCCGCCGCGGGAGGGCCACGCCGAGCCACGCGCCCGCCGAGCGCAAGCGTGAACCCCGAGCGAGCCGCGACGTTCGAGCCCCCGCGAAACTGGGGCAATCGTCCGATAGAACCGGCTTCAGCGCACATAACCAGCTGGCGCGCGGCTTGAAGCCCAGCGCTCGAATCGAGGCAACCGCCGCTTGGCGGCGCTCGGCGGGCGCGTGGCTCGGCGTGGCCCTCCCGCGGGGACCGAGCGGAGACGCAGCTGACGGCGCCGCCCGTTCTCGGCGACGGGAGACTTGATCGACGGGCTGCTAGCCCTTCTTGCTCCAATCGGTGAGCGCCTTCTTCACGTCGGCCTCCAGGAAGAAACCGGGGCCAGCCTTCGCGCCGAGATCGTAGGCCTTCTGCGCCAGCTCTCGGGCGGCCTTGTAGTCCTTCTTCTCGGCCAGCAGCGACGCCTTGATCCAGACGTTGAACCAGTCCTCCTTCAGCGCCAGCGACTGGTCGATGTACTTCATCGCCGCGTCGCTGTCCTTCTTCGTCTCCTGCATGTAGCGGGCCGCGTTCGCGTACACGCGCCAGGTGTTGTCGACCGCGGCGGTGATGTTCGCCACCGCCTGCGCCGCCGTGTTCACCTTGATGGGGATCGACACGCGCAGCTTCTCCCACTCGAGATCCAGCGACGCCTTGTCGTCCGTGAAGTCGGAGAACAGGAACGCGAGGCGCTCGCGGTGGGGGGCCGGCTTGGCGAGAACCTTGACACGCACGAGGTCGAGGTCCGGCTTGTAGTCGCGCGCCGTCCCCGATTGCTCGGGGTTCTTGTTCAGGATGAGCGTCCACTCGCCCGTCTTCGCCGGGATGGTGAACAGCGCGTACGTGCCGGCCGGCACGGCCTTGTCGACCAGCGTGACGTCCTTGCTGAAGGAGATCTTGGTCGCCTGGTTCGCGCCGGTTCGCCACATCTTGTCGAACGGCACGAGCGCGCCCCAGATCTTGCGGCCCTTCACGGCCGGGCTGCTGTAGTCGACGGTGATCTGCGTGAGGCCCACGTCCTGGGACACCTTCGCGAAGGGGCTGGGCCGCGGAAGCTCGAGGTCGGCGAGGGCGGGGTGCGCCGTCAGCGCGAGCGGCGCGGCGAGCGCGAGCAGGGACAGGGGGCGGAGCATTGTGCGCATGGGGAGGTCTCCTTGGGGCCGGACGTTAGGGCGCAACGTAAGACGAGGCAAGCGAGGTGAGCGACGCCGTTACTCGGTGGGCGCCAATCCGCTGGGCGCCTCGCGGGCGCGGAGCACGAGCTCCACGCCAACGCCCAGCCCGGGCCCGGCTCCGGCGCCTCCGCGCGCCGCTTCGAACTCGGCGCGGGTGATCGACATCGTCAGGTCGTCCGCATCGTCGGCGCTCGCCCGCGCCCCCGGTCCGTCGTCCCGCCGGTAGCCCAGCCTCTCGAAGAGACGCGTCGAGGCGACGTTGCCCGCCACGATGGCCACGTGAAGGCGCGCGAGCCCGAGCGTCGCGAACGCCCACGTGTGCGCCATCGTGGCGAAGCGAGTGCCTAGCCCACGCCCTTGCAGCGCGCGGTCGCCGATGAGGATCGCGAACTCGGCGGTGCCGGCGGCCGGATCGACCCGGCGAAGGTCGGCGTCGCCCACCAGGACACCGTTGCGCCACAGCAACAGGGGCCGGCCGCCGGATGCGCGCAGGTCGCGATAGAAGGCAGCCACGTCGCCGGCGGCGAGTGACGTCGTGTTTCCGAGCAGGCGCCGGTTGACGGGGTCGTTGTAGTACGCGGCCAGCGCCGGCGCCGCGGCGGCGGCCTCGGCGTCCGTTGGCTCGAGCGCGCGCAACGCCTCGCCCTCGCAGCGCCACTCGATCAGCCAGAGAGGTTTCGTCATCAGCACGGCGTTTGCCGCGGTCCGTTTCCGCTCGTGATTGCCGTTCGGCCTATTCGGTGGTGAACGTGTAGACCATGTCGTGGCTGTAAGTCTGCCCGGGGCGAAGGATCACCTGGTCTCTCCAGGCGGGGACGTTGATGGCGTTCGGGAAGTCCTGGGTCTCCAGGCACAGGGCGGCGTACTGCTCGTAGGCGTGGCCCCCCTTGCCCTTCACCTTGCCATCGAGAAAATTCCCCGAATAGAACTGGACCCCGGGCTGATTCGCCTCCAGCGTCATGACGCGGCCCGAGCGCGGATCCTCGAGGCGCGCCACCGGGCGCAGCGTCGCGGGGGCGCCATCGACGACGAAGTTGTGATCGTAGCCGACGGGATTCCCCCCGGCCGCCTTCAGGTCACGCCCGATCGGCTTCGGCGCCGTGAAGTCGAACGGGGTCCCCTTCACGGGCTTCAGCTTCCCGGTGGGGATCATGGGATCGCCGGGGGTGAACTTGTCGGCGTAAAGCCGCAGCTCGTGCTCGAGGATCGTCCCCGCGCCCTCGCCCGCCAGGTTCCAGTAGGTGTGATGGGCCATGTTCACGATGGTGGTCTTGTCGGTCGTCGCGCGCATCGCCAGTCGGAGCTGGTTCGTGTTCGTCAGCGTATACGTCACCGAGGCGGTGACCACGCCGGGATAGCCTTCCTCGCCATCCTTCGAAACGTAGCGGAACGTCACCGCCGGGCCGGTCGGCGACTCGGTCGCCTCCGCGGCCCACACGACCTTGTCCCAGCCCTTGACCCCCCCGTGCAGGTGATCGCGCTTCTCGTTCGGCGCCAGCTTGAAGGTCTTCTTCTCGAGCGCGAACTTCGCGTCGCGTATGCGATTCGCGATCCGGCCCACGGTCGCTCCGAAATACGACTTCCCCTTGACGTAGCCGTCCAGATCGTCGAAGCCGAGCACGACGTCGGCTCGCTTTCCGTCTCGATCCGGGAGCACCAGGCTGGTGACCGTGGCGCCGTAGGTCATGACCTTCATGACCACGCCGTTCGTGTTGGTCAGCGTGTACAGCTCCACCTGGTGGCCGTCCACGGTGCCGAAGGGCGCCTTGCTGACCGCCGCGACCGGCACGGGAGCGGGCTTCGGCGCGCCGGCTTCGGGGACGATCGGCGCCGCAGGCACCGGCACCGGAGGCGCGGCCGGGGTCGCGGCAACGGCGGCCGGCGGCGCGGCGGGCGGCGGCGGCGGCGCCGCGCAACAGGCGACGAGCGCCGAGGTGGCCGCCGCGAGCGCGAGCGCCACGAAAGGCGAGACCAATCGATTTGCGGCCAAGGCTCCTCGGTGCTTTGTCATCGTCATGTGGGGTGGCTCAAGTTCGTATCCTGAGTTGGCCCCGAACGCCAGCGGCCCGGCGCGCACGCACGTCGCCAGGATCAGCTGACGACGGCGGTCACCGCGTCCGCCAGCGCGTCGATCTCCGCGATCGTGTGCGTGGCCATCGGCGTGATGCGCAGCCGCGCCGTCCCTTGCGGCACGGAGGGGTGCCTGATCCCCTGCGCATGAAAGCCGCGCGCGAGCAGTCCGTCGCAGGCCACCATCGTCCGCCGGTTGTCTCCCAGAATCACGGGCACGATGTGCGTCGTGCTCGGCGCGGTGGCGATGCCCGCCGCCTGCAAGCGGGCGCGCAGATGGGTCGCGTTCGCCTGCAGCGCCTCGCGGCGCCATGGCTCGGTGTCCAGCAAGCGCAGCGCCGCGCGCGCGGCTTCGACCTGCGGTGGCGCGAGCGCGCACGAGAAGATGAAGCTGCGCGCGGTGTTGATCAAGAGCTGGCGGACCTTCGCCGAGCACACGACGAACGCGCCGAACGACCCCATCGCTTTGCCGAGGGTCCCCGCGAGGAGGTCGATGCCGCCCAACCCCCCGAGGACGCCGGCCGACTCGGCGACGCCCCGACCGCGTGCGCCGAGCGTGCCCGTGCCGTGGGGATCGTCGAGCAACACGATGGCGTCGTGCGCGCGCGCGAGCGCCGCGATCTCGGCCGCCGGAGCGACGTCGCCGTCCATGCTGTAGACGCCGTCCGCCACCACCAGCACGCGCCGCGCCCGGCCGCGGACCGCGCGGAGGGCCTCCTCGAGCGCCCCAGCGTCGCTGTGGGGGAACACGACCACCTCGGCGCGTGCCAGCCGGGCCCCGTCGATGATCGAGGCGTGCGCCAGGGCGTCCGACAGGATGACGTCCCCCTCGCCCACCAGCGCCGGGATCACCCCGACGTTGAGCATGTAGCCGGTGCCGAACACCAGCGCTGCCTCCGCGCCGAAGAAGGCCGCCAGCTCCGCCTCCAGCGCCTCGTGACAGGTCAGGTTGCCGTTGATGAGCCGAGAGCCAGCGGCGGCGCACCCCCAGTCGCGGGCGGCCCGCGCGGCGGCTTCGACCACCTCGGGGTGGTGGGCGAGGTCGAGATAGTTGCCGCTCGAGAACATCAGGAGCTCGCGCTCACCGAGCCGCATCCGCCTGGTGACCGCGCCGCCGAACGCGCGCAGCTCGCGCAGCGACCCCCCGGCCGTCGCGCGCGCGAGCGTCTCGTCGGCCAGGGCCTCCGAGGCAGAGGCGCGGGCGGGGCGGGCATCGCTCATGTTGGGGCCAGCTTACCGCGGTCGCAAGCGGCCTGCGTGGCACGGACGAGCCCGGCGTGGGAGAGTCCGGCGATGGACAAGGTCAAGCTCGGCTCGCAAGGCGCGATGGTCTCCCGGATGGGCCTCGGCTGCATGGGGATGAGCGAGTTCTACGGGCCGCGCAACGACGAGGAGTCCGCCGCGACGATCCTGCGGGCCCTCGACCTCGGCGTCACGATGCTCGACACGGCGGACGCGTATGGCATCGGCGACAACGAGGAGCTCGTCGGAAAGACCATTCGCGGGCGCCGCGGCGACGTCTTCCTGGCGACGAAGTTCGCCAACGAACGCAAGCGGGACGATCCGACGGTCTGGAACCTTCGCGGCGATCCGGCCTACGTGCGTGCGGCCTGCGACGCCTCCCTGAAGCGGTTGGGCGTCGACCACATCGATCTGTATTATCAGCACCGGGTCGACCCGAAGACGCCGATCGAGGACACGGTTGGCGCGATGGCGGAGCTCGTCCGCGCCGGCAAGGTGAGGTACCTGGGCCTGTCCGAGGCGTCCCCCGCCACGATCCGGCGCGCGCACGCGGTGCATCCCATCACCGCGCTGCAGACGGAGTATTCGCTGTGGGAGCGCCACGCCGAGGCCGAGATCCTGCCCACGGTCCGCGAGCTGGGGATTGGATTCGTGCCCTATAGCCCCCTCGGACGCGGCTTCCTGACCGGCACCATCACCCGGCCGAGCGAGCTCGGCCCCCTGGACTCGCGGTCCTCCCGTTATCCACGCTTCGCCAGCGACGCCGTCGACAGGAACCTCGTCCTGGTCGGGCGGGTGAAGGCCCTCGCCGCCCGCAGAGGCGAGGGCAACGGCAAGGGGACGACGCCAGGACAGCTCGCGCTCGCCTGGGTCCTGGCCAAGGGGCGGGACCTCGTGCCCATCCCGGGGACCAAGCGACGCATGTACCTCGAAGAGAACGTCGCCGCGGCGGAGATCGCTTTGACCGCGGGCGAGGTGGCGGAGCTGGAGGCCGCGGTTCCAGCGCAGGAGATCGCCGGGGACCGCTACGCCCCGGCCGGAATGAAGAGCATCGATCGATGAACGCAAGGGGCCGCGGACGGTCGCCTTGCGGGACGCGGAGCCGTCACCGTGACGGGAGCTCGAAGAAGAAAGTCGCGCCGCGGCCTGGCTCGCCCTCGGCCCAGATGCGGCCGCCGTGGCGCTCGACGATGCGGTGGACCGCGGCCAGGCCGACCCCGGTGCCCTCGAACTCGCTGGCCTTGTGCAGGCGCTCGAACGGCGCGAACAGCCGGTGCGCGTCCTTCATGTCGAACCCGGCGCCGTTGTCCCGGACGAAGAACGCCGCGCGTCCGTCCGGCGCGGCGTCGAGACCGACTTCGATGCGCGCGTGCTCGACACGAGAGGAGTACTTCCACGCGTTGCCGAGCAGGTTCTCGACCGCCGCGCGAACCAGCCCCGCGTCGCCCTGACAGACCAACCCGGGCTGAATGTGAACGGTCACGTCGCGATGGGGCGACCCACGCCGGAGCTGCGACATCACCTCGTGGCACAGCGCCGACACATCGATTTCGACGCGCGCGAGGGGAGTCTGCCCCACCTGGGCCAGCGCCAGGAGATCGTTCACCAGCGCCGTCATCCGGGTCACCGAGCGCTGAATGCGCCCCAGGTTTTCGCTGACCCGGGGCGGCAGCGGTACGTCCGCGGCGGCGACCGCGTCCATGATCAACGAACATGAACCCTGAATCACGGACAGCGGGGCGCGAAGGTCGTGGCTGGCCATGGCGTTGAACGCCTCGAGGTCACGCATGGAGTTCTCGATGGTGCGCGTCCGCTCGGCGACCCTGCGCTCCAGATCGGCGTTCAGCTGCTTTACCTTCTCCTCCGCCAGCTTCTGCTCGGTGATGTCCTGGCAGACGCCGACGAGCCGGATCAATCGACCGCCGTCGTCCAGCACCGGATGCGCCCAGGTGTGCAGGTAGCGCATCGACCCGTCCGGCCGAAAGATGCGCTCGTCATGCGAGTAGCGCACGTGCTCGTGAAACACGCGGTTCGTCGCGTCCATCACCCGCTGGCGATCGTCGGGATGGACCATCGTCAGGTACGCCTCGTAGCTCGGCGTGTACGTCTCGGGCGACAGACCGTAGATGCGATACAGCTCCGCGGACCAGATCGCGTGTGGCTCGCTGACGTCCCACTCCCAGGTTCCGAGGTGGGCCACCCCCTGTGTGTCCACCATCAACTGCTCGCTGCGGCGCAGGCGCGCCTCGGACCGCTTCAGCTCCGTCACGTCCGAGGACACGCAGAGGCACCCGACGATGTCTCCCGCTTCGCGGAGCGGCGACAACGTGCAGCCGTACCACCGGCGAGCCCCCCCGGGGCCCATCTCGCCCCACTCGAAGCGGGACGGAGCTCCACTGGCCAGCACCGCCGCCAGCAAGGCGTCGAACCGCGACCGCACCTCCTCCGGAAACAGCCGCGCCGCGCCGCCACCGGGCTCTCGATCCGTCGCCCCCGCCAGCGCCGCATCGTTCGCGAACAACACCCGCCCCTCGGAGCTCGCGGCGAAGGCGAGATCGGGGCTGGAGCGGAACGCTTGCGCCAGCGACCGGATGGTGGCGGCGATCGCGCCGTGCGGCTCGACCTCGAGCCCAGCCTCGTTCGAGGTCATGGCCGCCCGACCATTTCACGAGGCGGTGACGGCGCGGGAACAGCGCTCGTCGACGCGGGCGCCACGCCAGGCTCGCGGGCGAGGAAGCGTTCGTTCACCCACCCTTCGATCTTGCCGCAGGTCACGCGGCGCCAGATGGATCCAGCCGTCACCGCGCGCTCGTTGGAGGCGACCACGCCGGTCGCGTTGGGCGGAATCGCGCCAGCGACGGCGCTCTTCCAGTCCGGCTTCTCGCGAATGTTCAGCACGTCCGACGGCGCGACCCCGCGGACGAAGTAGTGGTCACCATGGCCGCGTGGCCCACAAAAAGACGGCGGGCCCTCGTGAGGCTTCGCGGGTGCACGAACGTGTCGCCTCGGCTCGGCGGCGACACGCGCGAGCTGCGGCGCGGGACGCGGTCGCGGGGGGATCGGCGCGGGGGCCGGGGGGGCAGGCGGCGCCGGGGGCAGCGGGGGCGCCGGGGGGTCGTCCACCGGCGCTGGAGTGCTCTCGGCCGCGGGCGCGGGGCGGTCCTTGGCCCAGTGGTGCTTGCGCTCCCCGCAAGCGCCGGCGCCCGAGATCGAGGCCACGGAAAGCAGGCACATCACCAACGAGCGACGATTGAGTTGTCTCCGAGGACCTCGCAAGGGCGGCATCATTCGAGACGAGGATATTCACCTTTCGCGGGCAACACCACCTACAAGCGTCCCGGGGAATGGAGCCTGGCCAGTAACTGGGGCAAGTCGATGACCGCGATGCCGACGGCCCCGTCGGACATCCCGTAGGGAAGGATCAGATCGTTGCCGTTGGCCATCGCGCCGCACGAGTACACGACATTCGGCACGTAGCCTTCTCGCTCGCCCTCCTCGGGGACCAGCAGCGGCTCGCGCAGCTGCCCCACCACCCGCCGCGGGTCATCGAGATCGAGGAGCAGCGCGCCGAGCACGTAGCGCCGCATCGGTCCCACGCCGTGCGTGATCACCAGCCAACCCTCGGCTGTCTCGACCGGCGAGCCACAGTTCCCAATCTGCAGCAGCTCCCAGGGACGGCTGGGTTGATGCAGCGGAACCACGTCTTCCCAGCGCCCCACGTCCGGCGACATCGCGAGGTGCAGGTTCTCGCGATCGCGGCGCGACAACATCACGTAGCGGCCGCCGACGCGCCGTGGGAACAACGCCATGCCCTTGTTCTGCGCGGCGGGGCCATTCAACGTCGCGATCCGGAACGAGATGAAGTCGTCGGTCTGGATCAGCTGCGGCACGATCTCGTAGCCGTCGAAGGCCGTGTAGGTCGCATAGTACGTCGCGGCCCCGTCGTCCTCGACGAAGCGCACGAAACGCGCGTCCTCCATGCCCCGGGTCTCGTGGGGCCCGGCGGGAAAGATCACGCGCTCCGAGAGCGCCGAGTCGTGGGGGAAGGTGGTGACGTAGCTCGACGAGGCCAGGACGCGCATGATCTTCGCCGTCTCGTAGACGATGGCGTGCGCGGGGCCCTCGTGCTCCAGCAGGGACAGCGAGTGCTCGAGCTCCGCCAGCGTGAATCGCCCTGGAATCCGGTCGAGGACCTCCCACGCCAGCTCATTGCCGGCGTCGAGCTCGACCAGCTTCGCCCGAAACTTCTGGTTGTCGTAGAAGGTCGGCGGGGTCCTGTCGCCGGTGACCAGCAAGCCGCTCAGCGGATCGAACGTCACCTGGCTCGCGCCATCGATCATCCCCGTCCGGAACTCGATCGACGAGATGTGACCTTCGCCGACCGCGCGAAGGCTCATCACGAAGCGAACCGGGTCGGCGCTGGCCGGGTCGGACGAGGGCGCTGGCGACGGCGACGGCGGAATGAGCGGTACAATCGATGGGTTGAACAGCGCCGCGCCTTCCACCGAATATTCGTTGGTGAAATAGGCGCCGATGAGCAGACGACGGGCGCGCGACAGCGGCACGTCGCCCGCCTGGTGTGCGACGAGCGCGAAGTGACGCGTAAGAATCTCTTCGAACCCTCGGTGGCGGGCCCCGAACAGCGCCAGCGTCTGTTCGACCAAGGCCCCGACCTCCTCCTCGGGGATGGCGAGGATGCGCGTCATCAACAGCCCGGCGCGCGTGCCGGCCGCCGCTGGCGCGATCTCCTCGCCGGGAAGATAGGGCTTCGCGATGACCCGACGTGGGTCGTGCAAGAGGCGGTGAGACGTTCGGGTGATCATGGACGGCGCTCCTCGTTCCTTCACGCGCCGACCGGAGGAGGCACGGCGTATTCCAGGCCCTCGCCCGCCAACTCCAGCATCTCGATGAGTGACAGCAGGAACGACACCGTGCTCTCCGCTCCCTGGTTGAGGTTCAGCGACGTCGCGCCCAACCCGTCACGACAGCCCGCCGTGGCGGTGTCATAGGTCGACAACCCCAGCCGGTTTGCGCCCAGGAACCACCCGAACGATTCCCGCATCCGCTTCAGATAGCGGTGATCGCTGGTGGTCAAGTACGCGCCACGGAACGCCAGCACGAACGCCGCCGCGTCGATGGGTTGCTCGTCGGCGCTGGCCCTCGCCCCATCGCGCGCGTGCCAACCTGCGTTTCCGATCAACACCAGGCGATCGTCCCTGAAGCACGTGCGCTCGAGGAAGCCGAGCGACTCCTCGGCCACCCGAAGCGCAGCCCGGTCCTGCAGCGTCGCCGAAGCGCGAAACAGCGCCAGCGGCAACAGCGCGTTGTCATAGGTCAGCTTGGATTCGAACCACCGCCAATCCGGCGTCGCCTCGCGCCCAAACGTCTCCACGAGGCGCTCGGTGAGACGGCGCAAGAGCGCCATCGCCGGCCCCACCTCGGGGTGCGCGGTCAAGAAGCTGACGAGGCCCAGCATGGTGAGGGCAGATCCGCGCGGCCCGAGCTCGTCGACGAAGCGAAGGCCCCGCTCGAACATCTGGCGAGCCAACAGCCGGTAGCCCTCGTCCCGCGCGCCCTGAACCGCCGCACCCAGCGCCCAGAGCGCCCGCCCGATGCAGTCATCCGAGACGGACTCACGCCCATAGACGCGGCTGTAGCTCATGAAGTTGCGAAACGCGCCATCGGCGCCCTGCGCGGCCAGCAAGAAGCTGAGATAGGTCGTCAGCAGGCGCTTCGTGTCCGGCGAACTGTTCAAACGATCGGCCCGCAGCGCCACCAGCAGGGCACGCGCATTGTCGTCGACACAGTAACCGCTCTCGCGCATGGGAACGCTGAACGTCGCGTGCTGGATGATGCCGGTGTCGTCGGTCAACCGCAGCAGGTGATCGAGCCGCAGCTCGGGCAAGCTGCTGGCGCGCGGGGGCTCGGTGCGCCGCACACGCTTGACGCCCGCGCCCATCATCGACTCCCCCACGGCCAGATACCGCGCGCCGATCTGGGGCCAGGAGAACGCGCGCGTGAAGTCGTACGCGGCCGTGCGCACCCGACGAAGCTCCGCCGGATGGTTGAACAACGACACGATCGTTCGGCCGAGCGCGCCGGCGTCAGCGAAGGGAAAGAGACACCCCCGCCCTTCCGCCAGCAGCTCCTTGGCGTGCCAGTACGGCGTGGATACGACGGCGGCGCCGGCGCCCATGGCATACGAGAGCGCGCCGCTCGTCACCTGCGCCTCGTTCAGATACGGGCTCACGAAGATGTCCGTCGCCTGCAGGTAGCTGCACAGCTCCTCGGTGGTGACGTACTGGTCGCGAAAGACGACATGATCACGGACGCCCAACCGCTCCGCCTCGCGCTCGAGCGTGGTCCGGTACGCCTCCCCATGCTCGCGGAGCACCGCCGGGTGGGTGGCACCCACCACGAAGTAAACCAGGTCGGGACACGCCGCCAGCGCCGCCGGGAGCGCGCGGATGACGGTCTCGATGCCCTTGTTCGGCCCGAGCAACCCGAACGTCAACAACATGCGCTGCCCCGCCACCCCGAACTGCGCCTTCAGCTTCTCCTGATCGCGCGGCGGCATATCGGGGATCCCGTGCGGGATCGTGTGAACCCGCGCGCCGTGCACGTCGTAACGACGCCCGAGCAGGTCCGCCGCCACGCCGCTCATCACCACGATCACGGCGGCCTTGGCCATCCGTTGCACGATCGTCCGCTGCGAATCGGTGGGCGTCTCGAGGACGGTGTGGAGCGTCACCACCGCCGGCACGTGAAGCGCGGCCAGAAAGTCGAGGACGTAGGCGCCGTCGTCGCCACCGAAGATGCCGTACTCGTGCTGCAACGAGACCCACCGTACGTCCTTGTAGTTGATGAGCTCGGCGGCGCGTGCGTAGTCGCCCTTCGTCCCCTGGCGAATCTCGTACTCGACCTCCTCGGGGTAGGCGTAGTCACCCCCCGCGTCCGTCACCGCGATGACCATCGGCTTGACCCGACCGCTCGCCGCCTTCAGCCCTGAAGCCAGGTCCCGCGTGAACGTGGCGATACCACAGCGACGCGGCGGGTAGGTGCCGAGGAAGGCCACTCTCAGATCACGCTCGACCTGGCTCATGCGAGCGCACGTGCCTTGCCACGCTCAGGCTCTCGGGTCTTCATGGTGTCCTCCCTTGGCGGGGTCCACCAGTCGCCAGGCTGGTTTCAAGTTCCGACAGCCCACTCCGCGACGAGCTATGGAGCGGCAGTCCTACGCGACCAACGGCGTTGACGCAAGGCCGGAGCGGGCCTCCGGCTTCTGGCATCGGGCCTCCCTCCCCAGATTCGCCCGCGACGAAGCTTCCCGAGGTCCGAGGCCCGAGGCCCGAGGCCGCTTGACCGACCGGCATTGGGCTTTGCGCAGGAGCGCGCCTGCGGCACCCCGGGGCGGCCTTGCCCTACGCGGGGCCATTTTCGTGGTAGGAGAGACCAGTTTTTCCCGGGACCTTCCGCGCACTCGGTGCCACGCAATTCGGCGGGTCTGCTTCCCCAACATCGGAGTGTCGTCATGCGAAGTTTCACCAGTGGTTTCGCCCGTGGTTCACGCGGACATTCATTGATGCGAACCTGGACGGCGCTGGCCGCGATTGGCTTGCTTGCGGCTTGCGGCAGCAAGGGCGGCACGGCTGGCGGGGGCACGGGGGGCAAGGGCAACGGCTCCGGGTCCGGCGGGTCCAGCGCCAGTGGCGGGTCGAACGGAAACGGCACGGGCGGCAACGGCTCCGGCGGCACCAACGCGGGCTCGGGTGGCCAGTCGAACGGAACCGGCGGAAGCTCCTCCGGCTCCGGCGGCCAGCCGAGCGGGAGCGGCGGAAGCTCGTCAGGGACGGGGGGCGGGACGTCGAGCGGGACCGGCGGCAACGTGTCCGGCTCCGGCGGTGGAGCTGGCGGGAGCAGCCCGGGCACCGGCGGCGGCTCGCCAGGCACCGGAGGTGCCGGAACCGCGGGCTCCGGCCAGGGCGGCGCCGCGGCCATGGGCGGCTCTGCTCCAGGAGGAATGGGAGGAACGGTGGTCGCTTGCATGGCCCCCCTCCCCGTGACGGGCACCGCCGCGACGGTCGCGGTCAACACGGGTGCCACCCCTCTGGCCACGGTGGGCCCCGACCTCATGGGCGTCCACACGGCCGTCTACGACGGGAGCATGCAGCTCGCCACCACCCCGGATCTGCTCAAGGCCGCCGGCGTGACCTCCCTCCGCTACCCAGGCGGGTCATACGCCGACGCCTATCACTGGGAGAGCCACACGGCCACGTTCGTACCGACCTCGAATTCGGGCAACAACACCATCTATGTCGCGCCGGACGCCGACTTCGGGCACTTCGTCTCGCTGCTCAAGAACGCGGGCGCGAACGCCATGATCACCATCAACTACGGCATGAACTCGACCGCCACGGGGCCCGGGTCGCCCCAGGAGGCCGCGGCCTGGGTCGCGTACGCCAACGGATCGCCGACCAGCACGACGTCCATCGGCAAGGACACGACCGACGCGACCATCGACTGGCAAACAGTCGGCTACTGGGCCGGCCTGCGCGCCGCCGCCCCGCTGCCGGTCGACGACGGGAAGAACTTCTTGCGCATCTCCCACCCTGATCCGGTCGGGATCCGGAACTGGGAGATCGGCAACGAGCTCTACGGCAACGGCTACTACTATGGCAGCTGCGGATGGGAGCCGGACATGCACCTGCCGTATCCGTCGCTCGCCCCGCTGACTACGTGCAGCAACCGAACGAAGGCGGCCGCGCTGTCGCCGACCGCTTACGGCACCGCCGTCAAGGCGTTCGCGACGGCCATGAAGGCCGTGGACCCCACCGTCAAGGTCGGCGCGATCGCGCACTGGCCGTACAACGAATACGCCGACTGGAACGGCGCCGTGCTGCCGCAGGCTTGCACGTCGATCGACTTCATCGTCAACCACTGGTACGCGGGCTCGTCCCTGACGAACCTCCTCAGCGTGGCCCACACCGACATCCCGATGATGTACAAGGATCTGCGGACGGCTCTGACGACGGCGGCCAACGGCTGCGGCGCGAAGGGCGCCACCATGCCCATCGCGGTGACCGAGTGGGGACCCAACACGGGTCCGGCCGACATCAACGCGGCCCTCGCTCCGCCCGCGGGCACGCCGTACACGCACACCCAGATCCCGGGCCTCTTCGCCGCCGAAGCCTACGCGAACTTCATGGAGCAGGGCGCGCTGGCGGT
This sequence comes from uncultured Myxococcales bacterium, assembly GCA_964443975.1. Classification (GTDB taxonomy): domain Bacteria; phylum Myxococcota_A; class Polyangia; order Fen-1088; family Fen-1088; genus DASYCK01. Next base: position 29,372 of record CAYUFS010000032.1, read on the forward strand.
CCACTGGCTCGAGTTGCACAACGGGTCTTACCTGGGGGGCGATGACACCCAGGCCTGGGGTTATCACGGCGCGCTCATCGCGCACTACCTGGCGGGCGTGGGCGATGCGCTGATCCCCGCGACGGCCACCGGCGCGGCCGCGGCCAACCTTTACCCCCATGCGTCGAAGCACGCCGACGGAAGCGTCAGCGTGATGCTCACCAACACCAGCGCCACGGTGACCGCCGCCGTCACGATCAACGTGACGGGGACGACGCTCGGGTGCGTGGGCGCGCGCTACAGCTACGCCCCGGTCATGACCGACATGGACGCGCCCGTCACCGGCGACAACATCTTCGCGGCGGCGAACGGCGGCTCCGTCGCCGTCTCGGTGCCTCCATACTCCGTCGTGACGGTCGTCTTCCCGAAGAAGTGACGTTCCCCCGCGCCGCTCAGGCGCGGGCGCGGGCCCACCACACCGAGGGTGCCTTCGACACGGCGAACGTCTTGCGGTCGAGCCAGGGGGCGAACTCGATGCCGCCGTCGGGGCGCCGCCGCGCGCGGTAGCCGGTGCGCAACAACGACTCGCTGCTGTTGGGCCGCCTCACGGCCACCGAGCGGGCAGGCGAGCCGAAGGGCCATCGCGTCGGTGGCGGCGTGGGACTGCCCACGTAAAGATCGCCCGGCACGAGTGGGGCGCAATCCTCCAGCCCTCCGGAGAGCACGTGAAAGTGGTGCGTGGCGTCGTGTCCCGCGGGCAGGCGCCTGTAAAGGCCGGTCGTCCACACCGGATCGATGAGCTCGAGGCGGCGATTCGGGCTCGCGCCGTCGTCCAGATCGGTGTGGAACGCCGCGACCCGGGCGCCGGGCATCGCCCTTTCGATCTCCGTCGGCAACCGCACCGGCATCCATTCGCAGTCCAACGCCGCGAGCCGCAAGGTCGCCAGCGAGAACGCCGGGTGGGCCTCCCCCTCCATCACCAACCGTTGCATGGCGGCCGGCGTCGAGCTCCAGACCGTCACGTCGTAGTCATCCACGAGCTCGAGCCACCGGGTGGGGTCGTTCAGCTCGGCCGCCAGGGGCAGCACGACCGTGCCGCCGACCGCCAGTGACGAGAACACGCAGCAGATGAACGCCTCGGAGTCGAACGGGTCCACCGACACCAACCGGTCCTGACCGTCGATCCGCGTCTGCTTGCTGAAGTCCTGCACGGCCTGGGCGAGCTGGGCATGGTTGACCTTCACGCGCCGGCCACGGCCGCCGCCCGCGTCGCCACGATGAATCACACAGGCCAGCTGGCCCGGCTTCGGGTCGTCGTCGATCGCGGCGCCGTCCACCGTCGATGTCGAAGCGCGATCGATGACCACCACCCGGCGCTTCCGTCCAAAATCGAGCCCGGACGCAAGCAAGGCGGGCGTGGTGACCACGATGTCGGCCCCGATCTCGTCCAGCCGGCGGCCCAGCTCCTTGCCGAGCCCGGTGATGTCGACCGGGGCGAAAGCGCCGCCCGCCAGGAGGATCCCCAGCGACGCGACGACCGGCTCCCAGCCGTTCTGCATGACCACCGCGACGGCAGCCCCGGTCTTGATGCGCAAGATCTGCAGGCGCGCCGCCAAGTCACCGGAATAGTGTCGAATTTCCCCGTACGTGAGCGCCCGGTCGCCGCTGATGACGGCGCTGGCGTCGGGGACCATCTCCACCTGCTTCAGGAACGTACGAAGAAAGAGCCGGCCGGGATCGATCGTTCGATCGAAGATCATCGATTCCATTTCTTACGCGGGGAAATGGCACCCAGGCGTTTCCGGATGGTCAATGATTTGTTAACAGGCGCATGGCCCCACGGTTGATTTCGAAAAGGTTTTCCCCGCCGGTGGACCTTTCCTGGCAACATGATCACGCCCTTGACCCTGAAGGCCCTCGCCCCCAAGCCTGCCCCCTCGTGTGGAGTGCCGGCCTCGGCCCCCGCGGGGCGGGCCCGAGCTCTGGTTCGCGCGTTCGCGCTGCTCGCGCTCGCCTCCTGTGGCGGCGGATCGCCGTCGAGCGGCTCGGAGGGTACGGGCGGCGGCTCCGCGACTTCGGGCAGTGGCGGCCGGTCGAGCGCCGCCGCGTCGGGAGGCGCGACGCAGCCGGCCGGGACGGGCGGCATGACGTCACCGGGTACGGGCGGCGCGGGTACAAATTCGACCGGTTCGGGGGGCACAGGCGCGCCGGGCACGGGAGGTGACGGGCCTGGCCCGGGGGGCACCGGAGGCGCCTCGACATCGGGGGGCGCGACAGGAAGCGGCGGGGCACCGGCCGGTGGCGGGGGCTCGGGCGGCGCTGGCACCAGCACTGGCGGAAGCTCGTCCACCGGCGGCCGTGCCGCCGGTGGCAGCGGCGTCGCGGCAACGGGCGGCGGCAACGGCGGCAACGGCACGGCCGGGCGCTCTGGAGGATCCGGTACCGGCGGCGCCAATGGCGGCGGCGGCGCGGGCGGCTCGAACCACGCCGGCGTCTGGAAGGTCATGCCGTTCGGCGACTCCGTCACGGGCAGCACCTGCTACCCGCAGGTGCTCTCGAAGGTGCTGATTGCGGGTGGTCACAACAACTTTCAATTCATGGGCACGGTCACCAACAATTGCGGCAACGGCACGCCCAGCGTGAAGACCGAGGGGCACCCAGGCTATGGCGTGACCTATCTGCCCATGGACAGCCAGCGCCCGAAGTGCACGAAGCAGCCACAGGGATGCGGAAGTTATGCCGAGCTGCAGACCTGGGCGGCCGAGAAGCCCGACATCGTGCTCATGCATTTCGCCACGAACGACTGCTGGGACGGTGAGCCGACCGCGCTGATCCTGTCGGCCTACCAGGCCGTGCTCGCCGAGTTCCGGAAGCAGAATCCCGGCGTGATCTTCTTCATCTCGAAGATCATCCCGCTCATGCCCGCCCCGCAAAATGCCGTCGCCCTGAACGCGATGGTGACCCCCGCCTGGGCGACCGCCAACAGCACGCCGACATCGCCCGTCTACATCATCGATCACTGGACCGGCTTCGATTACACCACCGACACCGTGGATGGCGTCCATCCCAACGCGACGGGCGCCATGAAGATGGCCACGGCGTCATACAACGCCCTCGTCGCCGCGGGCTATTTCTGATACGGCTTCGCTGATACGGCGACTATGAGCAGTTGCCGTCGAGGCAGAGCTCGGGGCCTGCCGACGGCTGCGAGAAGCGGCGGCTGCGGCACGCGGTGCCATTGACGGTGTCCGAGGGCTGGTCGTAGTGACCGGTGCAATCGGGGGGCGGCGAGGTGGCCCCCCCGGCTTGCGCCGGGCAAACCTGGGCGCCGCTGTAATTGATCCACACGCGCAGCGGTGCGGACACGCCCGTGTTCCCGACCTTGTCGGTCGCCTGAACCGCGACGCAGGCCCAGCCGGGCGCCGGCAAGCCTCCGCCCGCCGAGGTGCCGCCGATGTGATTCGCGTAGGCGTCGAATTGATTGCCGAAGCAACGCAGGCCATCCGGCTCGATCGGCTCCAGGCTCCAGATCGCGGGCAGCTTGGGGCCGTAGCTGATGGCGATGGTGGGCTCCTCGGGGCGGCACAGCAGCTTCGGAATCGAGGTGTCATCGCCCTCGTCGCAGCGGGGCTCGTTGGCGAGCGACGGATCGGGCGTGAAGTCGGCGGCGCCTTGAGGCGGGACCGGGGCCAGGCGGATCTTCAGTACCTCGCGCGAGGTGGTGGGAGGGTTCGTGGTCGGGACGAGCTTCGGGTTGATGAGATCGCAGACGCCATCACCATCGCTGTCGACGGTGAGCGGCTGCGAGGTGTCGTTCAGGACGTAGACGTCGATGCGCGCCGCATCGATGGTCGCGAGCGGCGCGACCTGCAGGAAGCCGGCGCCGTTGACGTCGTCCTCGGCGCGCACGCGCATCTGGAACACCTGGCCGACGGCGCAGTCGTCGTCCGGCATGTTGCCGGGGATGGTGTGGTCGCCGAGGGGATCGAACGCCCACGAGCACTGCAGCGTCTGCTTCCGCCGCGAGACCCGGATCTCGGGTGGGTTCAGATCGAGCAGCGGCGGCTGGTTGTCGACGCCGAACGAGTACGCGAGCGCGGTCTCGTTCCCGAGCGCGTCCGATGCACGAAACGAGATCGTCGGGTACACGATGCAGTAGGTCCCGGCCGTCGGTAGCCCGCCCGACAGCAGTCCGCACCGCGTGAGCTGCGCGGTGTCGAACGGGGCGCTGTAGACGCCGCCGCCGTGCGGGAGCAGGTCGAGCTGGAACTTTGCGTTGCCCGCGGCGTCGCCGATCACCGCGATCACGGATGAATCCACCACGCCCGCGTCGTCGGTGATGTTCGCGGACACCTGGATCACGCGACCCACGACGTCGGACGCGAGCGGGGACATGGGCACGATCGTCGGACCGTCGTTGTCGACCACGAACATCACCGTCGTGAGCGTGCGCGTGCCGTTCGCGTTGCGGGCGGTGACCGCGAGCAGCTGGTCGCCCCGCAGGGGCGGATCGAAGCCGCGAAAGTCGACGCTGCCCTGGTAGCTGTTGGGCGTGCCGGTCGAGGGAAGGTCGATGGGCACTCCGGCCAGCGTGGCTTCGAGCGGCAACATCGTGGGCTCGAAGGGGGACGAGTCGACCACGACGCTGACGACCATGCTGCCCTTCTGGTGGCTGCCCGCGGCGGGCGTCACCACGGTCACGCTCGGGCCGGCGTCGATCTGCACGGTGACCTGCGCCGACGCGGACGCGCCGGTCGACGTCGCGGCCGATAGCGTGAGGGTGTAGGTTCCGCCGGCGAGCCCCGCGAGGTCGGGTCGACCCGTGTACTCGGCGTTGGCCTGCGGCCCGGTCAACAGCCCCGTCGCCGCGGCCGCCGTCCCCGCCGGCGCGTCGGCCTTCGCCAGCGAGAACCGCAGCGACGCGGGATCGATGAACCCCGCCGACGTCGTGATGCGCGCCCGAACGTCGGGGGCCGACGTCGCCGCCCACAGCGCTCCGTTCGATGGGGCCTCGAGCGTGATCGTCGGCGCCTCTCCGGGCGATCCCGTCTCGAAGGTGCTTCCCCGGGCCCCGCCGTCATCCATGGGCGCGGGCGCGTAAGGGATCTCGTGCCCCGTCGTGGTGGTCTGGCAAGCCGAGGCAGCCCCCAGCAGCGACGCCAACAACCCAGCGGTGGAACGCAGGCTCATCATTTGGTGGCGGCGGTGGTGGCGGGGCAGATGAGCTCCGTGCCCTGCATGCAGCAGTCGACGGGGGCGTCCTGGCCTGCGTTGCAGATCCCGCCGGTCAGCACGGCACCGCTCGCGGGACAGGCGGTGATGCTGTTGATCAAGCAGCCGTCGCAGATCCGGATCGGGTACCTGAAGGTGTCGGAGGTTACGCCGCCGGTCCGCGTGGCGCCGACGGCGCGCACGTCCGCCGTCACCCGGATGTAAGAATGATCGGACAGGACGTTGCTGTCGCGCAGGCGAAGCGCCGTCTCCGCGGGAAACGCGCTGGTCACGGCGGCCGTGGTTCCGCCGCCCGGGGCCACGCTGCCCGACCACGGTGTCTGATAGTGAAGCAGCCCCGCCACCGAGGTGTCCGCCGCCATCGCCGCGAACTGCTCCGCCGCCGCGGCCGAGCCGTCGACGAACGTCACGTCCACCTCGAAGCCGGAGAGCGAGATGCGGTTGGGCTCGGCGAGGCCGCCGCCCTCCGTGAGCATGTCGTTCTCGAGCAGGGGAAAGAGGACGTATGCGGCGTCCGATGTCGCGGGAACTCGAATGTCGAGGGTCCCCTCGCCCTGATAGGGGGCGGACTTGTCGGCGGGGATGACGCAGCCGGCGGACGGCACCTGGTTGTGAACCACATAGAACTGGCCTGGTGGCTGGCCGCATCCCGCGGCGCCGAAGACCACGGCGACGGCCGCGGCGACGACGGCGGCGATGACCGTGCAGGTCCGCAAGAACGCTCGCTCGGGGACGGCTGGAGTTCGAGTCGGTTCGCGCATGTCGTGGCAGTCCGTTCGCTGTTCTGGTTGGCGTTGATCCCTGACGTGTAGGCAACGGATCGAGGGCGATCGTTGTCGCGTAGCTCCAAAACGGCAGAAACACCTCACTTCTTGATGGGCATCCGCACGAGGGCACAGCCCGGCGCGTCACGACGGCCACCACATTCCGTCGCTTCAAACCGGACGCGGGTTCGGATAGCCTGCGCCGATGCCGTCCGCGCCTCGCCGCCCAGGCCTTCGCGGCGCGCCCTCACAGCTCGCCCGGATCGTGGCGCTGTCCATCTTCGGCTGGCTGGCAGTGGCCGCCCTCGCCCACGCCGGCCCCCGCGTCACCAGCGGAAAGACGCCCGCCAAGAAGCAAAGCAAGCGCGCGCACAAGGGCCTGAAGACAGGGACGGCGGCGACGGGCGCCGGTGGACACAAGGGGAGAGCGACCGGCCAGGGCTCGCTGTGGTTGTTCTCGAGGCCCTCGAACGTCGTCCCCAACCAGCAGGGCAAGGTCGTCGTGTTCGCGTTTCGGAACGACGACGGTGACGAGCTGTCCACCCAGGTGGGGCAATTGCTGGCGGCGCGCGGGCTGGAGCTGGTGCCCGGTGTTCGGCCCGTCGACACCCCGGAGCAGTTTCGCGACGTGGCGACGCACCTCGCGCTCGTCGGCTACGTCGACGGTGACGTCCGCGGGACCGACGCCAAGACGCGCCTGACCATCCGCGTGCGAAGCGGCTTCACGGGGCGCCACGTCTCGCAGGCGGTGTTCACCGACAGCCGCGCCAACCTCGCGCGGGAGCTCAGCGACAAGCTGTGGACGAAGCTGGCGCCGTCGATCGCCCACGCCTGCACGGACGCCACCAAGCCCCGCAAGGCCAGCCGCAACACACTGCAGATCAACGCCGGCACACCCCTCACGGCGTCCGAGTAGATCAGGGCGCCAACGTCTGCGGCGCGAGAACGCGGGACAGGAGCACGCATGCGATGGCGATGGCCGCCCCCGCGCCGATGTGATGAACGAGGACGTGCGACCAGCCGCGGCCGCAGCTCAGCTCGCCCGCCATGGCGCCGGTCGCCGCTGCCGCCACGCCGGCCAGCAGCGAGCGTCCGAGCGTCGCGGAGAACTTGCGCAAGTAGAACAGCACCAGCGCGAGGGGGATCAGGTCCACGGCCACATGGCTGGTGGAACACGCGAAGCCGGGTAACGGCGACACAGCTCCTCCGTGGCGGCCGACGAGGATGGCGACCGCGGCGGAGACCGCCAGCATTGCCGCGCTCCAACGCATCAAGGTCTTGCCGGGCGCAATGGCGGCGAACACGCCCACGACCTGGACGGCGACGAGCAGCAGCAGCGGAAGCCAGCGCCCCCGCAGGCGGTCGAGCTCGACGATCGATAGCCACGCCCCGATGCCCATCACCATCGCTGTCGTCGCGACGATCAACAACAACGCGCTCAGGGCATCTCGCCACCAGGGCACCGCCCGCGGCTGGCGAGCGAGCTCGGCCAGCGCGGCGGCGCGCGCCCGCAAGAGGGCCCGAGACGACCTTCCGGCGTCGCCGTCCATTGGATTGTGCTCAGTCATGCGTCCTCCCACGCAGCCAAAAGGACCTTCAATCGCTGATAGCCCCGATGGGCGCGTACCTTTGCCGCCCCGACGGTCGTACCCACGGCCACGGCCACCTCGGGGAATGACAGGCCGTGCAGCTTGTGCAGCAGGACCGCCTCGCGCTGCTCGGGCGGCAGCTGCTGCAACGCCTCGCCCACGGCGCGCGCGACGTTTGGATCCGACATCGCCAGCTCGCTGTCTCCCACCGCGCCGGCGAGGGTGTCGGGATCGAGGGGTTCCTCGGCCCGCGTGCCGCGCCGCCGCAAAGCGTCTCGGCCCGCGTTCGCCGCGATGGCGTAGATCCAGGCACGTAGACCTGCCGTCGACACGTAGCGTCCGCGGGCGCGCACGAAGGACAGGAACGTCGTCTGTAACAGGTCCTCCGCGAGCGCGCGGTCGCGCACGAAGCGCCGGAGGAACACCTCGAGCTGGGGCGCGTAGCGGTCGTACAACACGGCAAAGGCTTCTTGATCGCCACCGCAGAACCGCGCCATCAAGGCGTCGTCGGAGTCGGGTCCGTTGATGGGAATGTCTGATGAACGCGCCAGGGGCCAAAAGGTAACAGCCACGCCGCGGAATGCGAGCCGGTTCATCGCCCGCAGCCGGAGTGAGACCCAACGCCGGCGCGAATCGTAGGCCAGTTGTGACGAAATATCGACGGCGTGCCCTAGCGCTGGCGCGAGGAAGCCGCCAACTGTGCGGTAACCGTCGAGCGGTGTGGTGCGTTCGGCCCGGTGACCGAAGCGATCTTCACAGGGAGAAGGCACATGGGCTCGTCCTTTCAGCGTCCGTTCACGATGCACCGGCTGCGTCTGTCGATAGTGTGGCTGACCATTTCTGGGGGCGTGAGGGAGTCGCATTCATCTCCCCGGAATGACAACGGTCTGTCCCACTGAGCGCGAGCGCTCGGGAGTCATGGACTACATCATCGTAGGCGGTGGCCTGGCGGGAGGGCTCACGGCCCTCGCGCTCGCCGAAGCCGGGCGCGCGGCGAACCTCACGCTGCTCGAGGGCGAGGCCACGCTCGGCGGCAACCACACGTGGTCGTTCCACGACACCGACCTCGACGAGGAGGGCCGGACGTTCGTCTCCCCGATGGTCGCGCGCCGCTGGCCGCGCCATGAGGTGCGATTTCCCGGACGCGCCCGGACCATCGCCGCGGGCTATTCCGCCATCAGCAGCGCCGGGTTGGCCGAGGTCGTGGGCACCCGCTTGCAAGCAACCGGCGCTCGGGTGCGCCTCGGGACGCGTGCGGTCGTGGTCGATACCAATCACGTGCGGCTCTCGGATGGGACCGTGTTGCGGGGAGACATGGTCATCGACGCCCGCGGGCCCACGCTCCGCTCGAATGGCGAGCGCTACGGATTCCAAAAATTCGTGGGCCTCGAGCTGGAGCTGGATGCCGACGGACCATGGTCTGCGCCCGTGCTGATGGACGCTACCCTGCCCCAGACGGACGGCTACCGCTTCATCTATGTGCTCCCGTTCTCGTCCCGGCGTGTGCTCGTCGAGGACACGTACTACAGCGACGACCCGCGCCTGGACCTCGGGGGCTGCGAGCGCGAGGTCTTGGCCTACGTCGGGCGGAACGGCGTCGCCGGCGCGCGGGTGCTTCGTCGGGAGGTGGGCGTGCTGCCGTTGCCGATCGAGCAGCCGCGCACCGGCGGACCGACGAAGGGTACGGCCGCTGGGGGTCCCGTCACGATCGGCTATCGCGGCGGATTCTTCCATGCCGTCACTGGCTACTCGGTTCCCCTGGCTGTGCCGGTCGCCCTGGCCGTGGCGCGCGCGCGCTCGGTCCCCGAGGCCCACGCCGCGCTGGCGGTCATCGCGCGGGCGCTCGCGCCCCAGCAGCGTTTCGGGCGGCTGCTGAACCGGTTGATGTTCGAGGCGCTGCCGCCGCCGTCCCGGTGGCGGGCGTTCGAGCGGTTCTACCGACTTCCCGAGGCGACCATCGCGCGCTTCTACGCCGGACGCAGCACATGGGGGGATCGCGCCCGCGTCCTCCTGGGTCGCCCGCCGGCGGGCATTTCTTGGTCACGCGCGCTCGGTGCGTGGGGACACCCGTCAGGGAGGGAGCAGGCATGAACGCAAGACCTCGATCTCGACCGCCCGCGCAAGCGCCGACGTTCGCGGAGATTGTCGAACAGACGCTGGCGCCGGCGCGATTGCAGGAGCTCTCGCATCCGGAGGACTGGCCCGAGCCCCCGTTTTCGTCGGCCGAGCTGCCGCGGGGGATCTGGGATCGTGCCATTGGCGACCTCGCGCGCGACATCTTGAACCGTCCCAGTCACCAGTTTCGGGCGCGCCTCTGCGCGCTGGCGTGGCGCTTGAGCGACGGCCCGGGAGCGACCAGGGGCACCGCGCCCGCCGCCCTGCCCGCCTCGTTGCCCTCTCTGATCGAGGTCATTCACGCCGGCAGCTTGATCGTCGACGACATCGAGGATGGATCGCTGCGGCGTCGGGGCGCGCCTTGCTTGCACCGCCTGCACGGCGTTCCCCTGGCGCTCAACGCTGGGACGTGGATGTACTTCTGGGCGATGGACCTCGTCGAGGCGGGGGATCTGCCGGTGACGGCGCGCGACCAGATACGACGAGCCCTGGTGGCGGCGCTGTACCGCGGACACCTGGGGCAGTCGCTCGATTTGTCCGTCGCGATCGGCGACATGCCCCGACAGTGGGTCTACCGCACGGTGGCCACGAGCACGATGTTGAAGACGGGCGCGTTGATGGAGCTCGCGGCCCGCCTTGGCGCCCTCGCGGCGGAGGCCGCGGCGCCGCGCGTGGACGCCCTCGCGCGTTTCGGGCGGCGGCTCGGCGTCGGCCTGCAGATGCTGGATGACTTCGGCAACCTGAACGCGCCGGCGACGGAGACGCCCGACTCGAAGGCGCTGGAGGATCTGCGCAACGGCCGGCCGACGTGGCCGTGGGCGCTGGCCGCCCGGGAGCTCGACGACCCCACGTTCGCTGACTTGCAAGCGAGCGCACGCGCCCTCCGAGGGGGCGGCGAGCTCGACGGCGCCCGCGCCCGCGCGCTGGCCGCCGAACTGCGCATGGCGGTGGGATTGAAGGGGCGCCGCCAAACCGCGACCTACCTCGAGCGGGCGCTCGGCGACCTGCGCGCCGAGGTCGGCGAACGCGACGAACTGGAGCTGATCGCCCAGGAGATCGAACGACTGGAGGGCGCGTATGGGTGACCGGCGGATCGCGATCGTGGGGAGCGGTTTCGGCGGGCTGGCGGCCGGCATACGGCTGCAGGCCGCCGGCTTCCGAACGACGATGTTCGAGGCGCGCGATCTCCCCGGCGGGAGGGCCTACGTCTATCGAGAGCAGGGCTTCACGTTCGATGCCGGCCCGACGGTGATCACGGCGCCGCATTGTCTCGAGGAGCTGTTCGCGCTCGCCGGAGAGCGCATGCAAGACCACGTGACGCTCGATCCCGTGACGCCGTTCTATCGGCTGCTGTGGGCGGACGGCAGTCGCTTCGACTACGGCGGCGACCGCGCGTCGATCCACGCGCAGATCGCCGCGATGGCGCCCGATGACCTGCCCGGCTTCGAGCGCTTCATGGACTACAGCCGCCAGGTGTTCGAGGCCGGCTACGAGGGGCTGGTCGACTCGGCGTTCCTGCGGTTCTTCGACATGGTGCGGGTGGCGCCTGCCCTGGCGCGGCTGCGCGCGGACCGCTCCGTCTATGGCGCCGTCAGCCAGTTCGTGAAGGACGAGCGCCTGCGGCAGGCGCTGTCGTTTCACGCGCTCTTGATTGGCGGAAATCCCTTCGAGACGAGCGCGATCTACACCCTCATCCCTTTCCTGGAACGAAAGTGGGGCGTGTGGTTTCCGCGCGGGGGCACGGGTGCGCTCGTGGGCGGGCTCGCGGCGCTGTACCAGCGCCTCGGCGGCGAGCTGCGCCTGTCCACGCCCGTGAACCGGATCCGGGTCGCGCGCCGCGGGCCCGCGAACGAGCCCGTGCACCTGGTCAGCGCGGGCCCAGGCGAGCGCGAGGAGGCGTTCGACGCGGTCGTCTCGAACGCCGATCTGCATCACACGTACGGCAACCTCTACCAGGGCACGCCGACGGCGGATCGGCAGCGCGCGCGCCTCGAGCAGATGCACTGGTCGATGTCGCTGTTCCTCATCTACTTCGGCACGCGTCGGAAGTATCCGGGCAACGCGCACCACACGGTGCTGTTCGGGCCGCGCTATCGCGAGATGCTGCAGGAGATCTTTCACGGCCCGGCGCTGCCGCCCGATTTCAGCCTCTACCTTCACCAGCCCACCGTGACCGATCCCAGCCTGGCGCCGCCCGGGTGCGAATCCTTCTACGTGCTCGCGCCGGTGCCCCACCTGGGCTCGGCGAGCGTGGACTGGTCCCGGGACGGGGCCGCGTACGCCGACCGCATCCTGGCCTCGCTCGAGGGGGTGCTACCGGGGCTGCGGCGCGAGATCGTCACCCAGCGCATCTTCACGCCGGTGGACTTTCGCGAGCAGCTGAACGCCTACCAGGGCTCTGCGTTCTCGGTCGCGCCTCGGCTGTCGCAGAGCGCGTACTTCCGTCCCCACAACCGCGATCCCGAGATTCCGGGGCTCTACATCGTGGGCGCTGGCACTCACCCCGGCGCGGGCGTGCCCGGCGTGATCAACTCCGGAAAGGCGACGGCGCGCGTGATCATCGAGGACTTCGAGCGCGCCGGGCAGGCGCTGGCGTCATGACCCGCGACGAGGAGACGGCGACGCTGCAGATCCTGGCGCGCCACTCGAAGAGCTTCTCGCTCGCGGGAAAGCTGTTGCCGCGCTGGTGCCGCCGGGACGCGGCGGCGCTCTACGCCTGGTGTCGGCGGTGCGACGACGCCGTCGACGTTCCCGAAGACGCCGCGGCCCGGGCGGCGGCGGTGACCCGGTTGCGGCTGGAGCTGGGCGCGGTCTACGCGGGGGACGCACAGGACGAGCCGGTGCTCGCCGCCATGCAAGACGTGGTGACCCGACACGGGATCCCGCGGCGCTACTGCGACGATCTGATCGAGGGCATGGCGATGGACGTGGGCCTCGTCAGGTACGAGACGATGGACGAGCTGTTGCTCTACTGTTATCGCGCGGCGGGAACCGTGGGGCTGATGATGGCGCACGTGATGGGCGTGCGCGACGCCGGCACCCTGCGCCGGGCGGCGGATCTGGGCCTCGCCATGCAGCTGACCAACATCTGCCGCGACGTCGCCGAGGACGAGCTGCGCGGGCGCGTGTACCTGCCCGCGGCATTGTGGGGCGGGGATGGCGCCGTCACCGCCGCGCCGGAGCGGGCCGCCGCGGCGGTGGCGGAGGTCCTGCGGCGCGCGGACGCGCTCTATGGCTCCGGTGACGCCGGGCTCGGGCGCCTGCCGCTCCGCTGCGCCGTCGCGATTCGGGCGGCGGGCCTCATCTATCGCGAGATCGGCGCGGTCATCGCGCGCCGTGGCTTCGACGTGCGGGCGGGCCGCGCGGTGGTCTCGCGAACGCGCAAGCTTTGGCTGATCGCGCGCGCCGTGTGCGGAACCGTGGCGCGGGCGGCGTGGCGCGGGCTCTGGCCGGCGAAAGGCGGCGGCGCCGTCAACTCCCCCGCGCTCGTTCCGTTGCCGTTCGACCTCCCTCTCGCGGGGGCCGCAGGCCCGGACCACGTGGCCGCGCGCGCGCTCGGGGCTGCGCCATGAAGACCCGCGCGTCCTGGGTGCGGGCGGCCGACGCGCCCGTCGCGCCACCGCGCTCGGATTCGGCCCTCGGCGCCTTCGGCGTCTACGTCGGCCGCATGCGCGAGTTCCGCCGCGTGGACTGGATCGTCTATCTCGCGTGGGTGGGCCTGATGGTCGGGTTGTGCATGGCCACCGGGGGCTTCGTGTGGGTCGGCCACCGCGCGGGCGCGGCCGTTCCCACGGAGGCGTACCTGGTGCCGTTCGGGGCCGTCATCTTCACGCTCGCGATCGCGCTGGACACCATCGGGCACCGCACGATCTACAAGGAGGCCTTGCGCGGCGGCGAGGCAATGGTCCACCACATCATCATCGGGCTCGGCATCACGAGCTGCGTGCTGCTCTGCGCGGCCTACTCTGGCGGCGCCGCGTTCGCGGTGCCTGCGCTGGTGTTGACCGCGCTCTCCTTTCTCTACAGCCTGGTCGACGAGGTGATGCACTGGCGCCGTTACCTCGGGGGGAGGTCGGACGTCGTCGAGATGTGGAGCCACGTGTTCATCCTGATCGGCCACGGGATCATGATGGCCGGCTGGTGGCTGTGGTACGCGCGCGGGTACGCCGGCGTGGCGCAGACGCTGGTCGCCCTCGCGCACGGGCTTCCCGCGGTGGCGCGGTGACGGCGTCGACACGACGCTGCCTCGCCGCTGTGGTGGCCCTCGGCGCAGGTTTGGTCACGCTAGCGTCGGGGGAGAGCCACGCCATGGGAACGTCCGGGTACAGTCCGTCGGAGTCAGCCTATCGATCGGGGAAAGCGGCCGCCACGGATGAGGAGGCGCGACGCCATTTCCAGCGCGGGATAGACACCGCGCGGGCTGCCCTGTCAGCCAGCCCCGACGCCCCGAACGCGCTGCTGTGGCTGTCCGCGAACCTGGCGGGCGAGGCGCTGACGCACGGGCGCATCTTCGCGCTCGGCGTGATCCCGGAGATCGAGGGGACGCTGCTGCGCCTCGAGCAGACGAATCCGCTGTACGACCACGCGGCCGCAGCGCGCAGCCTCGCGAACCTCTACTGGAAGGCCCCGGCGATCATCTCGGTCGGCTCCTCGCGGAAGGCCTCGCAGTTCTTCCTGCAAGCGCTGGCGCGCGCGCCCGACTTCCCGGGCAACCAGGCCATGGCGGCGGCGTTCTTCGCGGATCGCGGCGACTGCGGGCGCGCGCGGCCGCTCGCGACCGCGGTCAGCGCGCGCGTCGATCTGGATACGTTCGGGCCCGACGCCGACGAGTGGCGCCGGCTCGCGCGCGCCGCGCTCGAGGACTGCGCGCCGTGAGCGACGCGCGGCCCACGCCCACCGCGTAGCGCGGAAACCATGCGCCGGATCCTGTTCGTGTGCGAGGCGGTGTCGCTGGCCCAGGTGGTCAGGCTGGTCACGCTTGCGCGCGCCCTCGATCCCGCTCGCCACCAGATCCACTTCGCCGCCGCGCGGTTCGACGAGATGATCTTCCAGGGGACGACGTTCGTCCGTCACCCCATCTTTTCGCTCTCGGCCCGCACGGTCGACGGCCGCGTCGCCTCGGGCAGGCGACCCTACGGGCGGCGAACGCTTTCCCGCTACGTTCGTGAAGAGCTGGCGCTGTTCGGCGACGTGCGCCCGGCGCTGGTCGTCGGCGATCTCCGGCTCTCGCTGGCGGTGTCGACCGCGGTCGCCAACCTCCCCTACGCCAACCTGATCAACGCCTACTGGAGCCCGTTCGGACGCCAGGCCGGCTTTCCTTTGCCTGACCATCCCATCGTTCGGTTGCTCGGCGTGAAGCTGGCCACCCAGTACTTTCCGAAGGCCCTGCCGCACGTGTTCGCGCACTTCGCGCGGCCGGTGAACGCGCTGCGACGGCAGTACGACTTGCCGGAGCTCGGATCGCTGCCCGAGATCCTGACCCACGGTGACTACACGTTGTTCCCCGACGTGCCGGCGCTGGTGCCGACGGACGCGCTGCCCGCCCACCAGCGCTACCTGGGTCCGGTCCTGTGGTCGCCGCCCGTCGCGCTGCCCGCCTGGTGGGCCACGCTCGACTGGAGCCGGCCCACGCTGTATGTGACGCTGGGGTCCTCGGGACGCGTGGACCGGCTGCGGCTGGTCATCGAGGCCGCGGCGGCGCTGGGACTCCAGGTCGTCGCGGCGACCGCGGGCCGAACACGCCTCGACCCGCGCCGCTTGCCTCCGCACGTGTACGTCGCGGATTTCCTGCCCGGTCACCTGGCGGCCAGGCGCGCGCGGATCGTGGTGTCGAACGGCGGCAGCACGACGGGCTACCAGGCCCTCGCCGAGCGACGCCCGGTGCTGGGCATCGCGTTCAACCTCGACCAGTACCTGGCGATGACCGCCATCGCGCACAGCGGCGCCGGGCTGCTCCTTCGCGCCGGGAAGGTCGACCGCGCGCAGGTCACCGCCGCGCTGGAACGGATGCTGTCCGAGCCGTCGTTCACCGCGGCGGCAGGCCGCCTCGGGGACGAGTTCTCGCGCTGGGACTCGGGCGCGGCGTTCGCGCGGTTCGTCGAGGCGGCGGTCGGCTGAATCCGTATCGGGGCGAGTCGGCTCGACCGGCGTTGACTTGCGGCAGGTGCCGCGCGAGAAATCCCACCATTCGTTTGGGGGGCGTCGCAGGAGAATGCAGATCGGCCCGAAAGGTACCGGCCGGCATCCGTGCTATCGGTGCTCGGCGCCAGGTGGCCCCGGCTGGCAACCCTGACGGGGGTCCAGCGCATCGGCATGATCGACCACACTGTCGAAGCGAGCCTCCTCTGTGCGTCCGTGGTTGCCCCCGTGCTGGATCTCGAAGGCATGCACGAGGTCGTGGCGTCGTGTGACACGTTCAAGGTCGACGCGCGCGAGCGCATCGAGCTGCGGTCGGGCGGCGAGCTGGTTCACCACGCCGCCGGGACCGCCCGCCTCGAGGGGGGCAGGGTCGAGCTGCATGCCTCGCCGGGCGCCATCCGCCTGAATGCGAACGACGAAGTCCAGCTGCTGGGGGAGATGATCCTTCTCAACTGCGATCATCCGTCGATGGCGACGCCGATGCCGAGCTGGGCCGCCGGACCGCGGGTCGTCCGCCCCGAGATACCGCCCGAGGCGACGTCCGGCGACGCGAGCGTCATCGCCGAGCTGCTCGGACAATAGTGCGAAGATAGTGCGAAGATAGTGCAACGAGCGGGAGCGCAGCGAGCAACGCGCGCCCACGACGACGGGCCCGTCACACCCGGTTTCGCAACATCAACTCCTTGGGGTGCGGGTCGAGGTACGTCTGATCGGCCAGGTACGCGACCTTCAACAGGCGCACGTAGTGCCGGATCAACGTCAGCGGGACCACGAGCGGGAGCAAGCCGCGCTGGTGGTCCTCGATCACCGTCAGGATCTCCTGGCGGGCCGCCGGCTCGAGCTTGTCGCTGAAGTGCCCGAACATGTGCGTCAGGACGTTGGCGTGGCGCCCCGGCGTCGCCAGCTTCGCCAGGGTCTCCATGAAGCCTGCCTCGTAGCGCGCCCGGAGCTCCTCGCGCGGCAGCGACTTTCCGAGCGCCACCAGCCGCCCGAGGCGGCCGTAGCCGGGCTCGTCGTGGGCCAGGAGCGCCATCTTGTGCCGGGTGTGAAACGCGATGAGCGCGCGCAGGGTCCACCGGGTGGCCCACAGCGCCCGCAGGCGGTGGTACGCGAAGATCCGCTCGATGAAGTTCTCGCGCAGCTTCGCGTCGCGCAGGCGTCCCTCCTCCTCGATGGGGAGGTGCGGGAACGCGCGCTGGAGCGCGGCGGCGAACAGGCCCTGACCGTCGCGCTCGGCGCGCGGTTCGTCGGCGGCGTCGTCGTAGCGCTTGACGCGCAGGAGACCGCAGCTCGGGGAATCCTTCTTCAAGACGTAGCCGGCCAGATCCTCGTGCGCGAGTGCCTTCACGCGCTTCTCGGCGAACGCGGTCATTCGCTCCGTCCAGTCCTCGCCGGATCGCGACGCCACCAGGTTCGTCGTCGGCGCCGTGCCCGCGGGCGCGCGCCGGCCGAGCCTCACCAGCCGCAAGGTCTCGCGCGGGACGCTCATGCCCACCTCGACCTCGGGACAGACGTCGACGAACTCGACGAAAGGGCCAAGCTCGTCGACCAGGAATCCATCGCGCTTGTGCTGGCCGTCGAAGCGCACCTCGCGGCCGAGCAGGCACGCCGACACCCCGATGCGCAGGGGTCGTACGGCGACCTCCGCGCCCTCGTTACTCGTGGCAGCGCCGGATGACACGCCCTACGAGCCCCCTCGCCTGTACAAGGCCAGCGCCTTTTGCTTCTGCGCGGCGTGATCGACGATGGGCGCGCGGGGCTCGTGAATGGCACGCGCGTCGTCTGCGCGGCGCTCCGGGAGGAACTGGCGCAGGTAGACGCCGTCGGGATCGAAGCGCTTGCTCTGTAGCGTCGGGTTGAACACACGGAAGTACGGCTGCGGATCGCAGCCCGTGGAGGCGGCCCATTGCCACCCGCCGTTGTTGGGCGCCAGATCCCCGTCGAGCAGGCGCTCCATGAAGTAGCGCTCGCCCCATCGCCAATCGATCATCAGATCCTTGGTGAGAAAGGAAGCCACGATCATCCGCACTCGGTTGTGCATCCAGCCAGTGGTGGCGAGCTGGCGCATGCCCGCGTCGACGATGGGATAGCCCGTTCGCCCGGCCTTCCAGGCGTCCCACCAGTCGAGGCGATTCTCCCATTCGAGCCCCCGAAACTGCGGCAGGAAGGCGCGCGTCTCCACGTCGGGCCGGTGCCACAGCACGTGGTAATAGAACTCGCGCCAGACGATCTCGCGAAGGAACGCGCTCCGTCCCGTGCCTTCGCCGAAGGCGACCGCCTCCAAGTCGAGCGCGGCGATGACCTGGGCCGCGGTGAAGGCTCCGTTCTTGAAATAGATGGACATGCGCGACGTCCCGTCCACGCCGGGGAGATCGCGCTCGGTCTTGTACGCGCCGAGGCGGCCGCTCCAGGACCCCAGGCGGGCGCGCGCCGCGAGGGCGCCGGCGACCGGGAGCGGAACGCCCACGCGCGGAGCGGTCTCGTCGATGAACCGCTGCAGGTGGTCCGCGGGTGGCGCGACGTCCGCGAACAGCGCCGGCCAGGTCAGCGTGAACAGGCCGCGATGGGCTGCCGGATCGCCGGCAAGCGCGTCGAGATAGGCAAGGCCCTGGCGCTGCGCGTGGACGCGCGCGCGGACGCCCGGCGAGGCGAGGCGTTCGA
This sequence comes from uncultured Myxococcales bacterium, assembly GCA_964443975.1. Lineage (GTDB taxonomy): Bacteria > Myxococcota_A > Polyangia > Fen-1088 > Fen-1088 > DASYCK01. Next base: position 47,850 of record CAYUFS010000032.1, read on the forward strand.
ACCAGCGACGTGCGAACGCCGAGTAGACCTGAAAGTAGCGCGGCTGGTTCCCGGCATCGCCCGCCCCGTCGGGCTTCCTGAGCTCCTCGGGCTCGATCAGCAGGTGATCGCTCTCCGTGTGAACGGTGACGCCCGCCTGATCCTGAAGAAGGGCCGTGACGGCTTCGTCGCGCCGTCGCGCGAATGGCTCGTAGTCACGGTTGAAGGACACGGTCGCGGGCCGACGAACGCCGTGTTGCTCGAGCGCGGCCCACAAGAACGGAAAGGCCTCGGCAGGGGCGCGGTCCAGCACCAGCAGATCGCCGCCCGCCGCGCGCAGCTCCGCGCGCAGCGCGGCCAGCGTCGCCAGGAAGAAACCGAACCGATCCCACGAGAAGTCAGGACGCGCGAGGAACTGGGCGTCGAAGCAGAACAACCCCAGGACCCGCCCGCGGTGCTCGCTCCAGCTCCAGCGCAGGGCTGGATTGCCGGCGACGCGCAGGTCGCGCCTGAACCAGTGCAGGCCGTAGGGCGCGCCGCGATCGGGGGCGGTGGTCGGGCGCGGCGCGGTCAACGTGCTTGCCTTCTCGCGTCCCAATCATGCGTGAATCGTTGGATGCCGAAGCCCGTAGATGGGGCCGCCGCGGCGCGCGTACTCCTCGATCACCCGCTTGGCCGCGTCACGGCGCACGTTCAACGTCACCGCGATGCCGCGCTTCTCGAGCACCTCCGGCCAGCGCTCCGGCTTCGGGCCTTCGTCGAAGCCGATCGACTCGGCGTCGGCGGTGGTGGCCCCACACACCAGGCGGTTCGCGCCTGACCAGATCAGCGCGCCGAAGCACTGGCAGCATGGCTCCGTGGTCGTGACCAGCGTGAGGGGCCCGGTGGTCGGGCCGTCGGCCGTCGCGCGCTCGAGATCCCGGGCCGTCTGTTGCGCCCGCATCAGCGCCACGATCTCGCCATGCGCGATGGACAACCCGCTCTCGAGCACCCGATTCACGCCGGCTGCCATGAGGCGCGCGCCCTCGAACACGGCGGCCGCGAACGGCCCGCCCCCCTCGGCCACGTTGCGGGCCGACAGGGCAATGACCAGCTCCATGCGGGCGTCGTCGCTCTCGAGCAGGGTCCCTGCGGGAGCGAGCTCGTCCACCCACGCCGGCACCCCGATGACCACGGCCCCGGCATCCGCTTGATTCGACACGAGGCAAAGATACTCTTCGCCAGCGCCCATCGCCCCCCAAAACGGCGCGGCGCGCGCGGGACGGACGAGAACTCGGAGGAGGTCGGCGGATGCGAAACATGAACGGGGTCATCGGGCTCGGACTGGCCGCCATCGCGCTCGCGTGCGCCACCACCGCCGCCGGTCCCGGCGCAGCAGCTGGTTCGAAGGCGCCCGCCAGCACCCCGCCGCTCGCAGCCGCCCCGCCTGGACCGGCGGCGAGCCTCGATCCGAAGGCCGCATTGACCCGACTCTTCTCTGCCAGTCTCCCCGCACCCGAATGGTTCGCGCCGTCGTTTCTTGCGGCCGTGCCACTGGCGCGGATCACGGCGCTGGCGAAGCGCTTCCGGGCGCAATACGGCGCCTACAAGGGAGTCTCCGCCGAGGGCGGGCAATGGGTCGTGGGGTTCGAACGCGGGAGTCTGGGCGCGGATGTGAGCCTGGATGAAGGCGGGCGATTTGTCGGCTTGATGCTGCATCCGCGGGACGCGACCGTCCCGACCATCGGCGAGGCGATCGCCGACTTTCGAGCGCTCCCCGGCAAGGTGAGCGTCCTCGTGCAGAGTGACGGCAAGGACGTCGGGTCGTTCGACGCTGACGACGCGCTCGCCGTGGGCTCGACCTTCAAGCTCGCGACGCTGGCCACGCTGCGAGCCGACATAGACGCCCACCGGCGGTCCTGGAGGGACATCGTGGAGCTTCGAAGCGCGAACCGCAGTCTTCCAAGCGGGGTGCTGCAGAGCTGGCCGGACGGGGCGCCGCTCACCGTCTATTCCCTGGCCGCGCTCATGATCTCCCTCAGCGACAACACCGCCACCGATACACTGATCAGGCTCGTCGGGCGCGACGCCATCCAACCCCTGGCGTCACGCAATCGCCCGTACCTGACCACCCGCGAGCTGTTCGTGCTCAAGAGCCCCGGCAACGACGATCTCCTGCGACGGTTCCGTGAGGCTGATGAAGTCAAGCGACGGGCGTTGTTGCCCGAGCTCGACCAGAGAGCGCTGCCGGCGCCGGCCGCCTATCCGACCGCGCCCACCGCGCTCGATGTCGAGTGGTTCTTCACCGCGCGCGAGCTCTGCCACCTGATGGGCCTCGTGCACGACCTGCCGTTCATGGGTATCAATGTCGGCGGCCTGGCGCGCGACGACTGGGACCACGTGGCGTACAAGGGAGGGTCTGAGCCCGGCGTGCTGAACATGACCACCTGGGTCGAGAAGGGCCCGCACCAACACTGCGTCTCCGCGACCTGGAACGCCACCCAACCCCTCGAACCCCTGGAATTCACCGTCGCTTATTCGCGGCTGCTGTCGTGGTTGAAGAGTCACCCGTGAGGCGGCCGCCGTCGCGCCGCCCCGCCACTCACCCTGGGGAAGCCGGCGGAGTCGACTCGAACAGGGCACGACAGGAGTTCGAGCAGAAGCAATAGGTCTTGCCGTCCCGTTCGAGCTTGGGCGCGAATGCCGCCGAGAGATCGACGCGCCGGCCACACACCGGATCGGTAGCTTCGTTCTCGTTCGGCTCCGGCGCTCCGAAGGTGATTCGGCCGTCGTCGAGTGACGTGGTTTCGCTCATGATGATTCCTAGAAGCTGCTGGTGAGCAGGGCGAGCCGATAGGTAGGCGCCGGATCCTGCGGCAGACGGGACTGCGCGACCGTCTCCGTTCGGCTCTCGACCATGATCTGCACCACGCCCACGCCCGCCCCCACCAGCACGCCGCCGGCCGCCCAGTAGGCGATGCGCTGGGCGTGGGTGCGGTTGTCCTCGAGGTAGTAAAGGGCGCCCCCGACCAGGGCCCCCGCGAGCGCGCCCATCAGCGCGTTGACGGCGATCGTGGACATGTAGCTGTCGTCGTGGTGATGCACGACCTCACGACGGGGGGCCGGGGCTACCGGCGCCACGACCGGCGCTACCACCGGCTCGGGTTGCACGGCGGTGGCAGGAGGAGGTGGCGACGGCTGGGGGGTATTGACGACGACATCCGCGAGGCGCAGTGGCGGCACCAGCGCAGGCCGCGGCGAACGATGGGGCGCGACCAGAGGCGTTTCGCCGGAGGCATCCCCGGTCGTGGCGAACGACTTCGTTGTGAATGCGAGGTTGGCAATACCGAGCGCGAGACACGTTACGAACAGGCGTTTCGTTGAAGTCATGGTTTGGCTCCTTGACCGCCGAAAATGCAGCCCCCATGCCATCTCGCAAACGCCCGGAACGTGTGGCCGATCGGGAAGAGAGGGGTAGCGGCGGCGACCGAGCAGTCCCCTCCGTCACGCGTTCGTGACAGGGGGCCGAATCGCGGACGAAGACGGGGGCCTCCTACTGCCGGGTCATGCGCACGTTGAGGCGGGTCTCGTTCGGCGAGATCAGCAGCAAGGTCCCTTCCAGTTCCGTCCCCTGGTTCGTCAACGCGGCGTCGAGCTGGTCGGCGCCCTGCACAGCCCCGGAGAGCGTGCAACCGGTGGCGTTGCAGGTGCAGACGGGGGCGACGAGGCAAGCGACGTACTTGGCGCAGTCGATGGGGACCGCCTCGTTGGTCTGAGGATTCGTCTGCGTGCAATTGGACTCGAAGAGCACGCCAGAGCTGCTGGTGGGCCAGTTGTGGACACAGAGATACTGTGGCGTCGGCGCGGTGTCGTCGAGGATCGGGGTCTGGACCTCGCACCATGCCCGGTACAGATCGTGGGGTCTCGTGGTCAGCCGAATTCGACTGCTCTCGACCTTCGCGTCGTAGACCGGATAGTCGAAGCCGGGCGTCAGCCCGTTCCCCAAGCCCACGAGCACGGACGTCCCGCTGGCCCCGGGCGGGTAGCCCATGCTGGAATTGGGTGGCGGCAGCGGGGCGGCGTCACCGATCGTCAGCGTGCCCTGTCCATTCGCGTCGAGGACCAGACGCAAGTTGTCCGACCCGCCGCCGAAGTCGTACGCCTCGGCGTAGCCGCTCCATGTGGCGGCGTAGTCCGCCAACTTTTCGCCGACGCTCTGACCGATTTCCACGTTCTGTGGGGTGCTGGAGCAGGCGGCGAGCGGGCTGACCAGGGCCAGGCCAGCCATCACGATTGCGCGAGAGTTGTTCATCAGGACCTCCTTGCCACGTTAGTCACCGGCACCCGGCCGATCCGTTTGTCCCACGCGCTCACTCGTCGGTCCCCGAGGCAGCTTTCCCGCAAGCCTGTTCGACGCGCCTCAGGTAGACGCTGCCAGAATGGTGTTCGGCGAAATCGCGCGCCAGATTCACACCGAAGGGCATTTCGTCGGCGAGGCAACGGGCAATGGTGCTGGTCGCCTCGCGCTCCTCCCGCAATTTCCCGTCCGGTACGGCCGCGTCCAGCTCGCGCAACAAGGCCAGCGCGAGGCGTGGTTGCTGGTCTCGCAGCGCCCGCTCGACACTACGCAGGGCCCTCACCTCCGCGTCCAGTGACGCGGCGGCAGGGGCGCGTCCGCCGCCGGGGCCGCGACCGCTGGCGGGCGCCCGCGCCGCTCGGCCGCTACCCAACGTAGGTGCGCTCGGGCGCATCGGTTCGACCGGAACGCGCGGGGCCGTCCCCGCCACAGCCTCCGGTGTGGCGATCGCGGATGGCCTCCCGACGGCGCCGTGGTCGACGTTGCGGTCCGCGCCGCTGGCTCCCGCGACGTCGCGACGCCCCTCGCCGCGACCGACACGAAGACCGAGGCGATATCCGACGGCCCCGGCTGCGCCCGCGACGACGGTGGCCGCCAGCGCCGCGCCCACCAGGCGCTTGGCCGTCCAGGCCCAGGCCCTCGGCCCCCGGCCCGCTGCGCTCTCCCGAGACGCCGAGCCCACCCGCGTCGCGCCCTCGCCGCTCGGTGCGCCGGGCGTCGCGATCGCCGCGCCGATGGAGGCCCAAACCCTCGCCTGATCGGCCGCCGTGGGTGACAGGGTGGCGCGTGCCCGCGAGAGCACGTCCTTCGAGAGCTCGTCAGGGTGCATGAGGTCCTCCGTGGCGCCGCAGCGCGCGTTCGAATTCGGCGCGGACGGCCCGCAAGCGGGTGTAGGCCGTGTTGAGCGGCACGTTCAGGGTGGCCGCGACCTCGGGAATGGGCAAGTCCTCCAGCAAGGCCAGGATGAAGAGGTCCCGCTTCTTGTCGTCGAGGCGTCCGAGAAAAGCCTCGATGAAGCGAGCCGCCTCGGCGTCTTGGGCCTGCTCGACCGGCCCGGGACCGCGGCTCGGCAGCTCCGCGGTGGGCGCTGATTGGTGACCCGTCGTCCTTCGCTGGCGCGTGCGCCGATAGTTGGCGGCCACATTGCGCACGATCCCGTAGAGCCACGTCCTGAGGGTCGATTGGCCCAGGAAGCTGGCGAGCCGCCGATGCACCACCACGAAGACGTCCTGCGCGGCATCGTCGAGCGACGACTCCGTGACGCCGAGGCCGCGGAGGCAACGCCAGACAAAAGGGAAGTAGCGCGAATAAATGGCGTCGAAATCGCGGTCGTCCTCGGCGAGCATGCTTCGTGTGACCTTCAATTCCACGCGGGGTCCTGCCTCCCTTTCAGTCTCCGGTCCCGGGTCCATCCGTTGAACTATTTTGCGGTAGGCGCGTCCGGCAGCGCGCGCGCCTCAGAAAGAGAAGCCGACGCCCAAGGTGATTCGTGCGGCGACCGGGCTCGCCTGGTGAATGGGCAGCTGATTCACCCTGAACACCGGCCGCGCGAGCGGCGCCGTCGCTCCCGCGCGGAGAACGAGCCGAACGTTTGGCGCAATCGCCACCTCGCCGCCCAGCTCCGCGCGGATCGCGCGCCAAAGCGTGCTCTTCACACTGGGGACAACGTTCGCGCCGACGCCCTGCCCCGCCAGCCGGCCGAGCTCGACGCCCCCGCACGCCGAGCCGGCCAGGCGGCCGAGGTCGTGACGGGCGCACGCGAGTCCGAATCCCCAGGCGAACGCGAACTCGCCACCCGTGTCGTTCGCGCGCCTGACCGTTTGTGACGCGAGGATGGCCCCGCCCGCCATCAGGCCGAACCAACGGTGGCGCAGGGTCACGTCCAACCCGACGCCCACGCTCGCGCTGGGCATCGTCCCCTCGTCGCCCACGAGCACCAGGTCGAGGCTGGAGGTCCAGGGAGACGCCGGCGGCGGCAACACGCGACGCGGATCCGAATCCGGCGCCGCGAGACGCGAATGCGGAGCGGGAGCGGCGGCGGCGTCTGCCGTGGGCGCCGGCGGCGAGGCGGACATGTCTGGCGCCGACCTGATCGTCATCGCGATGGCGACCGCCGCAGCGTCGGCCAGCTCGGCGCAGCTCTTCCCGACCAACTCCCGGCTCCTGCGCGCACCCGCGGGCACGGCGCCCGATGCAACCGGGGTCGTCGACGATGCCGCGGGCACCCGCTCGATGGTGTCGATGCGCAGCGCCCACTTGTTGCGCGCCAGCGGATTTAGCGCCACCTCGAAGTCCACGCCCTCGATCGACGCGAGCGACCGGCCGAGGAGGGTGTCGATCTGGGCCGTGAGGTCCGCGGCGGCGGCGCAGTCCCCGCTGGCTCGTAACCGGAGCTCCGCGGCGCGCCCACGGCCCTGCGCGACCAGCACGGCACAAGCGGTCAGGCTGGCGAGGACGCCGGCCCTCGCGTTCCATCTGGCCCAGTCGAGACCCCTCACCGGCGGCCATAGTAGACGCTCGCAGGTCAATTGACGAACGAATCGTCGCCGAGCTTCAAGCCGCCGCGGGCAGCCAGCAGTGCACCGCGATGCCGCCGCCGTCGCGGGGGTGCAAGGACAGCCGGCCCCCGTGCGCGTCGACGATCTCGCGGCACAGCGCCAGACCAAGCCCCGTGCCCGACTTCTTGGTCGAGTAGAACGGCAGCAGGGCATTGCGCAGCACCTCGGGGGGCATGCCCTTGCCTCGATCGCGCACGATCAGCTCGACGCCGCCGGTCGCTTCCTGCCGGATCGCGAGCGTGATGTCGTCGGGCACGCTCCCCGACTCCGCTGCGTTCTTCAGCAGGTTGATCACCACCTGCTGTATTTGACTGGGATCCAGGTACGCCGGCTCGGCCGGCAGTGGCCCCTCCAACCGGTACGGGTAAAGCCCCTCGACGCCCCCCAGCAGCTCCTTCCACGGCACCTCGCGCTTGGCGGGCAGGGGCAGCCGCGCGAAGCCGGCGTACCCGTCCAGGAAGGTCTTCAGGTGCGTCGCCCGTTCCTCGATGGTGTCGAGCGCCCCCCCCAGCCGCTGCTGGTACCCGGCCGGATTGGAGAGCATCAGCCGCGCCGAGTGGATCAACGAAGTGATGGGCGCGAGCGAGTTGTTGACCTCGTGGCTCAGCATCCTGATGGCCTTCTTCCAGGTCTCGACCTCTTTGCGCGCCAGCTCCTTCGTCAGGGGCTTCAACATGAACAGCGTGTGCTTCTGGGTCGAGATCTCGAAGTGGTGCTTGGCCAGGTGAAACGTCTCGGGCTCGGCCGCGCCGGGCCGCTCGCAGGTGAACAACACATCGCGCGGCGCCGTCGCCGCGTCCTGCAGCTCACGCGGACCGGCGGCCAGCAGCTCGCGCAGGAGCCCCCCGTCGATCTGCTTGCCACCTCCGAAGAACTGCGTCGCCGCCGGATTCGAGTAGACGATGCGGTCCGCCTCATTGACGATGACCGCGATCGTGGTGCTGGCCGCCAGCACCTGCTCCAGCAGCATCTCCTTCTGGTAGGCGCCGCTGCGATCCCGACGCAGCCTTTCGGCCAGCGTGTTGAATCGCCCGACCATGCGGCCCACTTCGTCGTGGCGTTCGACCACCAAGCGGACGCCGTAGTCGCCTTCGGAGAGGCTGAGCAGTCCGTCGCTGACCGCGTACACGCCCTTCCACACGACCCGTGCCCCCACCAGCCGGGTGATGATCACCGCGACGATGGTCGCCGTGACGCCCCCGACCACCGCCAGCGTCGCCAGCGAGGCGCCCGGCAGCAGCCGCGAGCACACGAACAGGACGGCCAGCGTCGCCGCGACGACGCTGGCCGAGAGGATCAACGCCGTGGCGATTCCGCCGCGGCGACCACCTAGCGACGCCATGCCGCGCCCCGCGTGCGGTCCGCCGCGCTCGGCGCCGTCGTGCCCGGCATCATCGCGGGCGGCGCTCCATCACGATCCCCAGGCGCTCCATGCGCCGGTAGAGCGCCTGTCGCGACAGACCCATCTCGGCGGCCGCCTTGGCGACCACCCCGCCCGCGCGCATCAGCGCGACCTCGATACCCGCGCGCTCTTCGTCGCCGGCGGGATCGTTGGCGGCGGCCCGCGCGGGCGCCCCCGGCGGCGGCGCGGCCACTCCCACCTCGCCCGCCAGCGGGCCGAGCCCCAAGGGTGTCGTGCGGCGCCCAGGCTCGACCCTCCCCACGCCGGCGGGCAAGCCCAGATCCCCGGCCGTGATGGTGTCGGAGAGCTCGACCAGCACCGCGCGCTGGATGCGATTCTGAAGCTCGCGGACGTTGCCGGAGAACTCATGGTTCACCAACGCCGTCACCGCGTCGTCGCCGAACTTCAGCTGCCCGCGGCCCTCTTTCTGGGCGTGCCGGGCCAGGAAGTGCTCGGCGAGCGGCAGGATGTCGTCGGGACGATCGCCGAGCGGCGGCACGAAGAGCTCGATGACATTCAGGCGGAAGAACAGATCCTCGCGAAACTGCCCCGCGGCGATGGCCCGCGGAAGATCCGCGTTGGTGGCGCTGATCAAGCGCACGTTGGCCTTGCGCGTGGTCGACGAGCCCAGCCGCTCGAACTCCCCCGTCTGCAACACCCGTAACAGCTTCGCTTGCGCCACCATCGGCAAGGTCCCGAGCTCGTCCAGGAACAGCGTGCCGCCGTCGGCCGCCTCGAAGCGACCCACGCGCAGCCTGGTCGCGCCGGTGAACGCGCCCGCCTCGGCGCCGAACAACTCGGCCTCGAACAGGTTCTCGGGCAGCGCGCCCACGTTCACCCGCACGAACGGCTTGTCGCGCCGCCGCGAGTTGGCCTGGATGATCTCCGCCAGCTTCTCCTTGCCCGAACCGTTCGGCCCCGTGATCAGCACCGGGACGTCCGACGGCGCGATGCTGACGGCAAGGCGCACGACCTCGTGCATCTGCGGGCTGGCATAGATCACCTCGCGGAGATCGTGCTTTTCCGCCAGCGCCCTTCGCGCGCGATTCCCCTGCGCACGCAGCCGCGTGTTCTCCTGCCGCAGCGTCCGCAGGTGAACCAGGTTGCGGACGGTGCGGACCAGCTTGTCGTCGTCCCAGGGCTTCGCGATGTAGTCGGCGGCGCCCTCTTTCGTCAAGGTGACGGCGGTCTCGAGCGCCGTCCACGCCGTCATCAACAGCACCGGCATGTCGGGATCCAGCTCGCGGATGGTGCGAAACAACCTGGCGCCCTCGGCACCGTCGGTGTTCTCTTGCGTGAAGTTCATGTCCTGAACCACCGCCCCGATGTCCTCGGTGGAGAGCAGGTGGAGGCCCTCCTCCGGGGAGCCGACAGACACCGCCTCGAGGCCATGCACCTCGAACAGCGTCTCTAGCGCCGTTCGCACGGCGGGCTGGTCGTCGATGATCAGGACTTTCAACATGGGGGAGCTCCTTCGACCTGCGGGGGCCGGCGGCCGACCTCGGACCGGAAGACATGGGTGGCTTGAAAGGCGAGAACGCGGTTCATCTCACAAACTCCGACTCGCGACGCTGGGGGACACCCGGGCGGCGCGCAAGGCAGGGACCAGGGTCGCCAGGATGCTGGCCACCCACAGCAGCGCCAGCGACAGCCCGATCAACCGGAAATCCAGCGCGAGGTCCATGAACACCCGCCGCATCATCCTGTACAGCACCACCGCGCCGGCGACGCCGACCATCGAACCCACGGTGGTCGCCAGGGCGCTCTCCAGCAGGAAATAACCGATGATGTCCGCCCTGGTGGCGCCGAGCGCCCGACGGATCCCGATCTGCCGGGTTCGCTGCGCGACCAGGAAGGACGTGGCCGCCAGCGCCCCCAGCAACACGACGATCCCCAACATCGCGCCGAACATCCCCAGCAACTGGAACAGCCCGCTGCCCACGCGGTAGTGGATGCTGTCGGTGGAGTCGAAGGTGCGCACGTGAACGAAGCGACGGGTGGCGTCCGGCGCGAAGGCGGCCCGCAGCGCCGCGACGAGGGCATCGCGGCGCCCCGGGCGGGCACGGACGATCAGCCGTGCCTCGTGATCGAGCGGGGCCGGCCCCAGCAGGAACACGACATTCGCGCCGTTCGGCATGAAGGGCATCCGCATCCGCACGTCCTCGATGACGCCGACGACCTTCAATTTCTCGTCCGCTCCCGACACCACGGCGCCGCCGATCGCGTGCGCGGCGCTGCCGAACAAGCCCTCAGCGAAGGTTCGCGTCAGGATGACGTCCGTCGAGGCGGCGCCGCCCGCGGGCGCGGCGCCCGCCACGAACCGCACCCGCAGCGCGGGCCCGAGGCCAGCGTCGGCGCGAATCCCCCATCCCACCTCCTCCGCCAGCCGCGTGCCGTCGGCGCGAAGGCTGGAAAACAGCGACGGATAGCTCCAGCGATCGTCGAGCACGCAGGTGCTGAGCTGGGTGACAGCCTCGACATCCGCCGTCGCGCGAGTGCGCTCCCTGTCCGAGGCTTGCTCGGCCAGCACAGCCGTCTCGAGATCGCCGCCGTGCCCCGCGGGTCTGTGCCCCGTGGAGTACGTGGAGATCATGATCAGGTTCTCTTCGTCGAGGCCGCTCGGCCGGCGGGCGACGTGCAGGTACCACGAGCCCGAGATCAACAGCGAGCTGATGGTGGCCACGCCGGCTGCGATCTCGAGCACGAACAGCGTCAGCACGCCTGGCTGGCGACGCAGCGTTCGCAGCAGCGGGCCAACCTCGAGATTCATGTCAGTGCCGCCCCAGGGAGATCGTGGGGGGACGGCTGGCCGCCCACCAGGCGGGATAGAGCGCGAAGAGAACCCCCACGGTCAATGTCGCGGCGAGCGTGATCAAGAAGGAGGTCGGGGTCAGGTGCAGCGGGATATCGGTGTCGGCCACGACCACGTTGTAGAAGATGGCCTGCGGTGCCGCGATCAGGACCGACAGCGCGCCCCCCAGGCCCGACAGCAGCGCGGCCTCGAGCATCTGTCGGACGAACAGCGCTCGGCGCGGCGCCCCCAGCGCGCGAAAGATGCCCAGCTCGTCCCCGCGCGCGATCCCCTTCGCGAGCAACAGCCGAGCCATGATGAGCCCCCCACCCGCCAGAATCACCAGCGTCAGGAACAGGAAGAAGCTGACCGCGGTCCGCGGCGCGGGGAACGCCGCCCGAAGGCCGGCGAAGTCGCGCAGGTGGTACGTGACGCCGAGCGGGCCCAGCGTCGCGGCCAGATACTGTTCGTACGCGCGGCGGGCTTGCGGCGTCGGCAGGTCCAGCCAGTACGACACGAAGATCTCGTCCGACGCCAGCAGGTCCGCATAGGCCGTCCCGACCGGCGACACGTGGATGGGCATCTCTGGCAACGCCAGCAGCGGGATGTGCCACGCAAACGGCAGGTAGAGGAGATCCTGCGGCCCGCCCGTCGACGCCCGATCCCACTCAGGCACCATGGGTTGGTCATCGGCGCAGATTCCCACCACCCGAAACGGCACCTCGTTGATCAGCACGGACGCCCCCAGACCATCGCCGTGGGGGAACAACTCGGCGCCGAGCCGCTTCGACAGCACCACCACTGCGTCGCCGTGCGCCTCTTGCTCGTGGGTCCACGGCGCGCCGTCGCGCAGCTTCAGCATGAACAGCGAGAAGAAGTCGGCGTTCACGAAGCGCGCGTTGCGCGGCCGTCCCGGCGGCGCGGTCGCCGACGACCCGACCTGCGACCCGGCGGCCGCGCCGTCAGGCGACGCCGGGCCGCCCCTCCTCACCAGCAGGCGCGAGCGGAAGGTCCCCGCCTCGCGCGCGGGGATGTGGCTGCCCGACAGGCGGCGGTAGATTGGATAGCTGACGCGCAGTCGCCCCGCGATGGCGTTGGGTTCGGCGGTGGTTCCCGCGAAGGCGCCCAGCACCTGGCCCGCGGGCTGGCTGACCTCGACGTGGTGCAGACCGGGGGCCAGCTTCGGGAGCGGACCGTAGAAGCGCAGGTAGTGCACCAGGGCCGTGAAGAACATTCCCGCCACCACCGCCATCACGGTTACGATCGTGACGGACAGGCCCGGATCGCGCCGCAGGCTCTTCACTGCCAGGCGCGCGTGATAAGTGAACAGCTGCAGCGCCACGCTTCACCCATTGCCGGCGGCGGGCGCCCGCGCGGGATCGATCAGCTTGCCGTCCAGGATGTGCAGCTTCCGATGCGCGCGCGCCGCGAATTCATGATCGTGGGTGACCATCACGGTGGTCATGCCCTCCTCCGCGTTGATGCGCGCCAGCAGGTCCATGATCTGGCGCGCCGAAGCTGAATCCAGGTTGCCGGTCGGCTCGTCCGCCAGCAGCAACTGGGGTCGGCCCACCAGCGCGCGCGCGATGGCCACGCGCTGCTGCTGCCCGCCCGACAGCTGCCCGGGCAGATGCCGCATGCGCGCGACCAGGCCCAGCTTGGCCAGCGTCTCCTCGATCCGCTGGTCGCGTTCAGCGGCGGGCAGCCCTCGGTAGCGCAGCGGCACGTCGACGTTGTCGAACACGTCCAGGTCTGGGATGAGGTTGAAGCTTTGAAAGATGAAGCCCAGCTTCTGGTTGCGCAGCTTCGACAGGCGCTGATCGGACAGGTCGCGGACGTTCTCGCCGTCGAGCCAGTAGTCGCCCGCTTCGAAGCTGTCGAGCAGGCCCGCCACCGACAGGAACGTGGTCTTCCCGGAGCCTGACGGGCCCATGATGGCCAGGAACTCGCCTCGCTTCACCGTCAGCGTGGCACCTGACAGCGCTTCGGTTTCGACGAGGCCGGCTCGATAGACCTTCTTGACGTTGCGCATGTCCAACATCGGGGCGGGCGGTTGCGACGGCGGTTTCGCCAGTGGTTGGGCGCCCATGGTGACCCGAATCTACTGGACCTCGAAGCGACAGGTGAAATTCACTACGGTGGCCACCGCCTGTCCCTGGCGGTCGACCGGGGGGGACCAACGCGAACCGCGCAAGGCCGCCTGGCAGGCGGCGCCGAACCCGGTCGCCGATTCGCTGACGAGCTTGCTGTCGCTGGTGCGCCCATCGGGGGCGATACGCAGGCGAACGACTGCCTTGCCCGACATCCCCTTTATGCGCGCCTCGGAGGGGTAGGCGTGTCTCACGGCGTCGACCAGATCGGGGGGCACCGGCGGGCGCGACAGATCCGCGGCGGCGACGACGGGAGGGCCCGGAGGGCCGGCCCCCTCGACATTGCGGTGGGTGACGTGCGCGCCGGGTCGACCCACCGCGCCCTTCATCGCTTCGCCGTTGCCCGTGGCGCTGGCCCAGCCGGGGCCCGGACCATCGTTGGTCATCGTGACGCCGGTGAAATCGGCCGGCGATTCGTCGGCGGGAGGTGGCCCGGCCGAACGACGTGGCGCGCTGGGTGCGGGCGCCGCCTTCACGCGAGCCGGATGCGCCAGGGCCGGCCGCGGGGCCTTCGCGGCTGGCTTGGGAGCAGCGGGCGGCGGGGGCGCCTCATTGGGCGGGGGCACGGAGAAGTCGACCAGGGTGGGGGGCGTCGCCTTCGTTCGCCCGAAGCCATCCGTGCGGCCCGCGCCGAGCCCGCCGAAGGCCACCGCGTGAAGGCCCACGCTGGCCACGACCACCGCTCCCCAGATCACAATTTCAATTCGTGTTCGCATGAGGAGATCCTCGTTCGACGCGGGCTTGGCGAGAACATCACTTTCGCGGTCGGAGGTCAGGGGGTCAGCGCTTCGCGATGTCTTCGGGATCGACGTTGATGGCGAACCTGGTGACGTTCTCGCGCCTCAGCAGGTCGATGACGTGGATGACGTTCGAATGGCTGGTGCGACCGTCGGCGGCGATGACGGCGCGGGTCTCCGGATCGGCGTCGTGGGCGGCCTTGATGCGCGCGCGCAGTGCCGGCTCCGCGATCGGATCGGCGTCGAGGAAGGTCTTGCCGTCACGGTCGATGGAGACGGTGAGCGTGGTGGGAGTTCCCTCGCCCGTCGCGCCCTTGGGCAGCTCGACCGGGATGGCGCGGGATACGACGTAGCTGGCGGTGACCATCAGGATGACCAGCAGAACCAGGGTGATGTCGACCAGCGGGGTGACGTTGATGCCGGTGATCATTTCGTCGTCGGAAGCAGCTTGAGCGGCCATGGGAATCTCCTGTGCGATGAGGTGAAGCGAAATGGGACGGTGAACGCGCGAGCTCCCAGGACCTAGGCGACCGGCCCCGTGATGACCGGCCTCTCGGCCTTCAGGTGAGCGAGCACCTCCTTGCCGAACGCGTCGGCACGGCCCAGGCGTACCTTGATGATGCGCTGGAAGGTGTTGAAGAAGGCGATGGCGGGCAGAGCAACGAGGATGCCGATGGCGGTGGCCACCAGCGATTCGCCGACGTCGGCCATCAGGCCCGCGGTGACCTTGCCGGCGCTGTCATTCAGCGAGTGGAATGCGCGAATGATTCCGATGACGGTGCCCAGCAGGCCGATGAACGGCGCGTTCGAGCCGAGGGTACCCAGAAACGCCAGCCGGCGCTCCATCCGCAGCTTCGCGATTTGCATGGCCCCACTCATGCGCTCCTCCGCGGAGGCGGCGCCGTCCCCGGGGTCCTGCAAACCGGCGGCGACGATCACCGCCACGTGTGAGGATGAGCGCTCCAGCCGCTGGCGGGCACCGGCCACGTCGCCCTGCCGCAGGAGGGCCAGGATCTGAACCTTCAGCTTGCGAACGTTCTCGCTGGTGCGAATCAGGTAGATGGCGCGCTCCAGTGCGACGGCGATGCCGCCAATCGAGAGGGCGACCAGGAGCCACATGATCCAGGTGGCTCCCATCATCGCGAAGCCCGTCAGTTTCTGTTGAATGTCCATGGTGATCTCCGTCTTTCTGTCTCGTCGAATTGAATTGGTCTCGAGGGGTCGAAGGCGCCTTGCGTCTCAGCAGCCGGCGTGCCAAGCGCAACCCCCGAGATCCCGCGCCTCCGCGCCCGGACAGAGGGCGGACAAGGCAGTTGTCCGCGGACACCTGTCCGCCCCGACCGGGGTTCGGGGTCTACCGCTCGGACAGGCCATTCGAGCGGCCACCACGTCAGGCGAACCGAGCGCGCCTACGTCGGCTGGGTTCGCCGCTTCATCCTGGGTCTGCGCATCGGCGCCAGCTGGGTGGCCTTGCCGGACGCCCTTCGCCTCGAGTACCCCGGCCTGGCAGGATCTTTCCCGCCGCCCGCACCTCCTTGGACTCAGCGACCCGGGAGCGTCGTCGTCGCCACCGCCACGAATCCGCAGTCCAGAAGGATATCCAACCCGCCGCCCGCGCTGCCCAAATCCCAGGTGTCCGCAGCCCCCTCGAACGCCTCCCCTGATCGGCCGGCGTTACGCCGCAATTCCTCGCCGCCTATCGCCGAGAGGACCCACCAAGCTGGCCACAGAAAACACCAAGCTTCTCGTGGGATTGCACCTACACCGCACGCCCTCCTGGCCAATTGATGGGACGCGAAGCCCGGGCCGGTATTCGGTTACCGAGACCTGTATATTGCCAGTTATCCGGATCTGGCCCAAGGTAGTTTTGTGAACCCATTTCAAAAGGCGGCGACGCTCATTGTTCGTCTTCTTGTCAGCGCGATGGTGGTCGTCGCTGTGTCTGGAATGTTGTGTCTCGGCTTCATGGCGGCAACTGGCCAGGATCTCTCCGCCTTCCCCGGAACCGCAGGGTTGGGTCGGTGGTCTGGGGCGCCGTGGGCTGCATTCTGATCGCCGGTGCGAAGCGGATTGGGTACCTCATGGGGCGCGGTCTGGACTGATTCGAGTTCCGGCTGAAGGCTATCTACCATTCTTACGATGAAGGCCCGGGAGGTGATCAGAATGATTGAAACTGACGGTTTGGCGGCAGGTCCGACAGCGTGGCTCCCATCGGCAATTCAAGCATCCTTCCAAGCCCGGTCTCGTCACGATTGCCGGGGCGCCAGCGGATGATCTTGCTGCTGGAACCCTCAATAGCGTGCTAAAGCAATCAGGGTTGAAGCCATGAGATATCTAATCGTAGTCGAGGAAACGTCGACTGGGTTTTCCGCGTATTCGCCCGACCTGCCTGGTTGCGTCGCGAGCGCGTCAACCCGCGACGAAGTTGAGCGCGAGATGGCCAACGCCGTCAGCTTTCACCTTGACGGGTTGCGCGAGGAAGGCCTGGAACTTCCGATGCCGCGCACGTCTTCAAGCTATGTCGACGTGCCCGCATAACAAGCTGTTGCAGGCTGACGGGCGGGTCGGTCGCTATTGCCCACGGTAGTGGAAGGGGACTTCGAGTGGGACCCCGCGAAGGCTGAGTCGAATCTCGAGACGCGCGGGGTGTCCTTTCCGGAAGCCGCCACGGCATTTGCAGACCCAATGGCGGTCTACCCCGACGACGGCATGGGAACAGGCAACATGGTGGTCATAGGGGCCTCGCTTCGCGAGCGTCTTCTGTGCCTGGTTCACGTCGAGCGCGGTCAGCGCGATCGGAGCGGACCGTCTATGACAGTGTAGGTTGAAAATGAGCACGGCAGCAAAACGCCGCAACATTGCGGAATCGGAGCCCGTTCGGATCCTTGGACGCGGTCGTCGCGCCCAAAGAGGAGTGCGTCTTACGATTCGAGCTGTTCGGGAGGCGGTAGGGAAGACCCAGGTCGAAGTTGCGGCGGACTCGTCGATGGACCAGTCGGACGTCTCTCGACTCGAAGGGCGAGAGGATTTCGAGGAGTGCCTCGTATCCACCCTTAGCCCTGAAGGGACATTCCGCGGAGGCGTGAGCGGTTGAAAAAGCTGGAAGTG
>CAYUFS010000033.1:0-12463 GCA_964443975.1 uncultured Myxococcales bacterium
GCGCCGCGATCATGATCTCCTTGGCCAGCTTCGTGAAGACGCGGCCCTTGGCGTCAGCCGCCTCCAGCCGCCACTTCTGCTTCCATTGCGCTCCCATCGCGACAGGTCTAACCCGTTCGCGACGCGCGCGGAAGGGGGCCTGCGCGAAGCCCGCGCGCAAGCGAGCCGACCCGTCATGCTTCCGGCATCGGCGCCTTGTGGCGGCTGACGTTGTCGCCGTCGCCCGGACGCAAGGTTCGAAACAAGAGCGTCGTGAGGATCGTCAGCACGCCGAGCGCGAAGCACGCCTGATGAATGCCGTGGACGATCTCCCTCGATGTCGCGTGAAACCGGTCCGGTATGAACAGGGCTGCCGTCAACGAGGCGGCGGCGACCCCGAAGCTGACCGAGAGCTGCTGGGTGGTGCTGGCCATGGTGGCGGCCATGCTGGTGTCGTCGTCAGGGACGTCGGCGTAGCCGAGCGTGTTCAAGCTCGTGTACTGGAACGAGGAGAAGAAGCCAAAGCAAAACGCCTGGACAGCGATCAGCCAGACCGGGGTGTGTGCCCCGACCAGGGCGAACAGGCCCAGGAGCGCCCCGATGGCGAAGGTGTTGGTCAGCAAGACGCGACGGTAGCCGAAGCGGCTGAGCAGCTTCGGCATCAGCAGCCGCAGGCTCATCGCCGCGAGCGACTGCGGCAGGATCAGCAAGCCCGATTGGACGGCCGAATAGCCCAGCCCGACCTGGTACAGGAGCGGCAAGAGGAACGGCAAGCCGCCCACCCCGATTCGCGTCAGGAAGCTGCCCGCGATCGCCGCGCGAAACGTCCGCAGCCGCAACAGGTCCAGTCTCAGCAGCGGGTGCTCGGCGCGCATCGCGTGGCGAACGTAGACCAACAGCATCGTCGTCGAGAGCGCCATCAAGCCCAGGATCTCGCCGGCCCCGAGGGTGTGCTCGCCGAAGACCTCCAGCACGTACGACAGCAACGCGATCCCACACCCGAACAGACAGAGCCCGACGTAGTCGAGCTTCTCGACCTCGTCGGCCCGGTAGTCGGGCAGGTACCGCAGCACGAGATACAACCCCGCGACCCCGAACGGAACGTTCAACAGGAAGATCACGCGCCAGTGAGAGAAGCGGACGATGAGCCCGCCGGCCAGCGGGCCCAGCATCGGCCCGATGAGCGCCGGAATCGCCACGAACGCCATCGCGCGCACGAGCTCGGACCTCGCGAACGTGCGCACCATCGTCAAGCGCCCGACCGGAACCATCATCGCGCCCCCCACCCCCTGCAGGATTCGGCAGGCGACCAACAAGCGGACGTTCGTGGAGATCCCGCACAGCACCGACCCCAGCGTGAACAGGCCGATCGCCGAGGAGAACACGCGGCGCGTTCCGAACCGGTCGGCGAACCACCCGCTGACCGGGATGAACACCGCCAGGCTGAGCGTGTAGCTCGAGAGCACCGACTTCATGCTGAGTGGCGCGATCCGGAGCGCCGCCGCGATGGTGGGGACGGCGGTGTTCAGGATCGTGGTGTCCAGAGACTCCATGAAGAACGCGACAGCCACCAGCCACGGCACGATCGTCTTGGGGGACTGGCGGGACCTCTCCGGCATGGTCAGGGAGGCATTCTAGCGGCAGCCCCGTCTGACGGCGGCAGGCGCCCGTCTTCAGCGCTGCGCGAGCTGGTCCGTGAGCGCGGCGAGCGCGTCGACGGTCGTGAACACGCCGACCACGTGGTCTTCCTCGAGCACCACCGCCGACCCGAGCTTGCGATCCAGCATCACCGCGACCACCTCGCCAACGGGGTCGTCGGGCGCGACCGTGAAGACGTTCTGAACCATCGCCTCCTCGACGCGGACCTCGCCCGGGCTGACGCCGGGCAAGGACTCCACCAGCAGCAGATCACGCTCCGAGAGCATTCCCACGATTCGCCCCGCCGCCAGCACGGGGAGGTGCCGCACACGGTGCTCGAGCATCACGCTCCGCGCGATCGCGAGCGACTGATCCTGGGCGATCGTGAACGGGCCAGGCGTCATGTACTGGCGCACCACCGGGAACTGAAGCACGGGGGCAACGGTATGAACGGACAGCTCGGGCATGTAGATGATCGCAGCAAACCCGATACCAAGGGAGGCACCGAGATAGATGCGATGAGCACGGCGACCAGCAGCGCCCCGATGAGCGCCGCCGGTTGAACCAGGGTCCGGTACGCCGCAACCTCTGCGGCTTGCCATTCAGTGGGCGCACGATTTGCGTGCGCCCACGTGCGCGCCCGCTCGACCTGTCGCCCGACCTGGTCGCTGGGCCGCCATCCATTCCTGCGGCCCCGGCCACCGACCGCGCTATTTCTCGTTGCGTTCTTCGACGCGGCCTCTCGGGGCCGCCTCGTTGAAGTACTGCCGCAGATGCGCGACCAGCTGGGCGTCGGTCGGATGGTCGGCCGACTCGATGCCGACAATCCTCTTGTCCAGGGCCGGGTCGTGCTGCTGGACAAACCTGTAGAAGTGCAGCTTCGTCATCGACGGCCCCACGAGCAAGACCTGCCCGTCGTTGACGAGCGCCTTGGCCACCTCGCGAAAGAACCGGTGCTCGTCGTCCGGGTGATTCCTCACCCGCTGCTCCATGTCCTTAGGGTGCCTGTGAATGTGCCCTCCCGGCGCGCGGACCTTGGCCTCATCGACCCTTTCGGCGTCGACCTCGAGAATATGCGCTTCCTTGTGGTCGATCCAAACAACGGCGTGCTTCATGGCGATCCCCTTCCTTCGAAACTGTTCATCCAGAGCGTTTGTCCGACCCGAATCCCACGCGCGCCCAGCCCCTTCAGGGCGTCATCGCCTCGTGCATGAGGCGCATCGCCTCCGCCATCTTCTGCAGGCGCCCGGCGGCGGCGGCGTCAGTCGATGTGAACACCATCTGCACCCCCTTGTCCACGTTCTTGACCGCCAACTTGGCGCCCTGGATACCGAACATCGCCGTCAAACCTGCCGCCATCATGCCTCCGCCCTCCCTCATGCCTCCGCCCATCATGCCTCCCTCCTTCATTCCCCCCATCATTTGGCCGCACATCATGCCCCCTTCCCCGCCTGGTTTTCCCGCCATCCCGTGATCATGACCACCCGCGGTCACGGGAGAGCCGTGATCATGCCCCACCTGGGCAGCGGGTGTCGCCACCTTGGGATCGGCATTGTCGGCGAGGGCCAGGCCGCCTGCAGCGGCGGCGCTCAGCAGGATTCCAACCAGCAGACCGCGTTTCATGAGGATTCCCTTTCCGTGAATGAGGAGCGACGGACTCGTCGCAATGGCGTGTCGTGCCTGCACGCACCATGCCGCGCAGGCTCGCCCGGTCGACCAGGCCGCGCCGTGATGGCGCTACCGAGCGTCAGCGGCCCCGGCCGCCTGCAAGCGCCTTCGGGTATTCCACCTTCTCGGCTGCCGCGTTCCGGACCGAGTCCACGCGTTCCGCCGCGCCTCCGAGTTCGAGGTGCCGGTGCC
Source organism: uncultured Myxococcales bacterium (assembly GCA_964443975.1). Lineage (GTDB taxonomy): Bacteria > Myxococcota_A > Polyangia > Fen-1088 > Fen-1088 > DASYCK01. The sequence goes on from CAYUFS010000033.1 coordinate 3,478, forward strand.
TGACGCAGTCGCCGCCGGCGCGCTTGGCGGCATAGGCGAGCGTGTCCGCCTCCTGGACCAAGCGATCGAGCGAGACGCTGGGACGGTCGACCGTGATGAAACCGATGCTGAACGTGGCGGGCCATTCGGCCCTCGTCGCGCCGCGCAGAGCCCCCATCAGCTTCTCGAGGACCGCCTCGGCGGCCGCGTCGCCCGTGTCGGGCAGGAGCACCACGAACTCGTCGCCTCCGTATCTCGCCACGACATCCGACGAGCGCAGGTTGCCCCTCAGAGTCTCGGCGACCTGCACGAGCAGCCGGTCACCCTCCTTGTGGCCTCCGGCGTCGTTGACCGCCTTGAACTTGTCGATGTCCATGTAGGCGATTGAAACCGAACGGTGATAGCGCTCAGCCCGCGCGACTTCGCGCGTGGCCAGCTCGATGAACGCTCGTCGGTTGAACAGGCCCGTCAACGGATCCGTCCTCGCCATGGTCGCCTCCCGCGCGGTCGTGGCGCGGAGCCTCGCCAGGATCATGGCGACGACGATGAAGAACCCGAGCTCGACGGCGGCGCTCCAATAGAAGGACATGGGATGCACGAGCTGCCCGGTGACACTGAGGCCATGCAGGCGCACCCCGGCCGACAGGACACAGAACAGCAGCCCCACCCGCGGCCCGACGAGCCAGGTGCTCGCCGCGATCGGGATCAGATATAGCAAGGCCACCGAGGCATCCGCGCCGGTCAAGTGGTCGATCTCACCGAGCAGCAGGATCGCGGCTAGCGCGGCCGCGACGACCTGAAGCCTGCGCGGCGTGGATGGCCCCTCGCGGCCGGTCAATGTTCCCCCTCCCGCGTGCTCTCGACGCGGACAACCGTTGCCTGACGCGCGACAATCTGGGTTGACATGTGCTCGTGCCTCTCGTCTACCTGACTGAAGTATCTGCATCAGGGATGCCACGCGGGGTGAGAATCGCCACGTCGCCGAATGCCGCTCGGCGAGCGGTGCATGCGTTCGCCGAAGCAACCGGCGTCGTGGCAGATCTTGCGCGGCGTAGTCGGCAGCGCCATCAGGATCCGCGCGCGTAACCAGCTGCGGCCCGGCGCTCACCAATTTCCGATCGAGTCTAGGCGACGCATCGTTGCCTTACGCGACAACCGTCGCGATGCCGCGACCTCCGAGCGTCACCATCGCAAATTCATGACAACCAAGGGAGCGCCGCGGCACCAATGACGCATTGACTGCCCTGCCTCGACTTCTGTCAGGTGCGATGCGCGACCGGCTGCGGCAGAGGCGCTCCAATCTCGATCGGAGGTCCGAATGGCCCCAAGAACTGACATCCCATGCCTGCTCTTCTTGCTGGCGAGCATCGCTCCCGCCGGCATCGCCTGCTCCAGCTCGAAATCGTCCACGGGGCCCGACGGCGGCACCACCGGCACCCTGACGACCTGTGGGAAGAACGATCTGGAGGTCATCTTCTCGCCGATGTACACGGCCTTTGACGGCACGCACACGTTTCAGATTCCCGCCGTCGTTCAGGGCGTCGCCCCGGATGCGATCGCATGGAGCGTCTCCGACAAGACCATGGCGGACCTCGCCGCCGATCCCGACACCGGGGGCGTCATGCTCACGGCGCAGAAGGCCGGGACCGTCTCGGTCATCGCGTCCGCGGGCACGCTTTGCGGGTCGTCCCTGCTGACGATCTCGGCGGCCCTCGAGGCGGACTGGGAGGCTGGAAACGCCCGCTACAACTCGGGCGTGGTGCTCCCCGGCCGCGGTGTCCCAGGACTGGGCGGACCCGGAGGACCGGGCGGCGGTGGCGGCGCTGCGGGCGCGGGGGGTGGCGCTGACGCGGGCTCGGACCAATATGCATGCACGGGTTGCCACGGCGACACGGCCACGAGTGGCCCCTACAAGACCGTCTCGCACACGCCCGAGCAAACGGGCGGTTTCAGTGACGATCAGCTCCAGAACATCTTTCGCAACGGCGCCTTCCCCGGCGGCGCCACCGACCCGAACTTCGACTCCAGCATCGTGATGTACCCGACCTGGTCGGCGTTTCACAAGTGGGACATGAGCGACGACGAGGCGAAGGGCGTGATCGTTTACCTGCGCTCGCTCACGCCGCAGGCGCAGACCGGGGCATCGAACTTCGGGGGCCGATTCGACGGCGGCGTGATGATGCGCGACGGGGGCATGGGCATGCGCGACGGCGGAATGCGGCCCCGCGGCGCGGGCGGCGCGGGGGGTGATGGCGGCGGCGCCGGTGGCGCGGGCGGCGCCTGACGCCATCGCATCCTGCTGGCAACGTCTTCGCGACCGCCGCCGTGGGCCGCGACTCAGGGCCTCGCATGAAACTGCCTCGATTCTTCCTGCTCACCTTGATGGGCGCGTGCGGCCGGCTGAAGCAGATCGCGCCGCCTGACGCACCCTTGATGCTCCCCGCCAGTTGCGCGGTGGACACCGAGTTGCCGTCGAGCGATCTCGTCTGCACGGGTCTCTACGCCGACATCGTCGGCAAGCTCGTGGCTCCGGGCGTGACGCCGTATACCCCCGCGGTGCCGCTGTGGGCGGACGGCGCCGAGAAGCAAAGGTGGATAAGCCTGCCGGCGGCGGGGGTGATCGACAACACTGATCCAAGCGATTGGATCTTTCCCGTCGGCACGAAGGTATGGAAGGAATTCAGCAAGGAGGGGCGGCGCGTGGAGACGCGCCTGTGGCAGAAGGTGCACGATCGCTACTGGGTCGACGGCACGTACCTGTGGAACGACGACGAATCCGCCGCCACTCTGTCGATGGGCGGCGACATCACGCTCGCCGACGGAAGCGCCTATCACCTGCCCACCCAGGACGAGTGCCAGAAGTGCCACCGGGGCCGCACCGACCGCATCCTCGGCTTCGATCAGGTCCTGCTCGGCCTGCCCGGGGCCACCGGGCTCACGCTCGAGGCCCTCGTCGAGGAAGGGCAGCTCAGCGCTCCCCCACCGAACACGAGCCTCGTGATCGGTGACGACGGCACGGGAGCGGCGGCGCCGGCGCTGGCGTGGTTGCACGTCAACTGCGGCACCACCTGTCACAACGACAATTCCAACGCGACCGCCTATTCCGCCGGAATGTTGCTGCGTCTCGACCCAACGCTGCTCGACGGCCGGACCGTCGCTGCCTTCGACGAGCTCACGACGACGGTCGGGGTGGTGGCCCAGACACCCGATTGGAGCGGGATGATCCGCATCGTCCCGGGAGCGCCGGACCAGAGTCTGCTCTACGAGCTCATCAGCCATCGGGGCCCTGGCATGCAGATGCCCCCCATCGCCACGAGCGTGGTCGACGATTCCGACGACGCGCTGGTCGCGAGCTGGATCGGCGCCATGCCGGCGGCCCCGCCCGCGCCCGTGGCGAACGCCGGCAATTGACGATCTGGCAATCCGCCAAGACATAGCACCCGTCACATGCCGGAAACACGCTGGCGTGCTACTTAATCAGGGAGATCCTGGAAGTGAGGTCTCTCGAATGAGCGACATTGATTCCGCCGGAAGTCGCACGCAACGGGGGCACACCGCTGCGAACGCACCGGCCGCTCCCACGGGCGCTGTTTTCACTGATCGGGCCGGCAGGCGTTATCAGATCGGCGCTCGCTTTGGTCGGTCGGGCAACGTCTACGAAGCGACCTGTGCGCAGCTCGGCGAGCGGATCGTCGTGAAGGTCTTCGCCGGGGCGACGCGGGTCGACGACTTCGCCGTGGAGGGGTTCACGCGTGATCTGGCATCGGCGGCAGCCCTGAACCATCCGTACATCGGGCGGGCGCTGGCGACGGGCCGGCTCGAGAATGGTACGCCGTTCGTCGTCATGGAGCGGCCGCGAGGCGAGACGCTGGAGGAGCTGCTCGAACGGCGGAGCAACCTCCCCCTCCCCGAGGCGCACGCGCTGCTCGGAGGGGTGATCTCGGCGCTCGCCGTCGCCCACGCCACCGGCCTCGTGCACGGCGCGCTTGGCGCCGACCAAATCTTCGTCGTCGACGGCGATCCGGGCGCCACGCGGCTCGTGGGCTTCGGTGAGCGACACCTGATGCAAAGGCCCCGCGCGCGTGACGCGCAGGCGCCTGGTCAGGAAATGGAACCCCACGACGATCAGGTGGCGTTCGCAGCGATCGCCCATCAGATGTTCTCGGGAATGAAGCCGATCGCGCTAGGCCCGTCCGGGCAACACAAAGAAGGCCTCGCGCGGACGGCCCCCGCCCGCGCTGCCCGCTTCGCGGCCGTGGGGTTGCCGCGGGGGTCGACACCCCGCAAGGCCGGCGCCGGGAGCTTGGTCAAGACCGCCGATGATTCCATGAGTCGGCAATTCTTCGAGGAGGGCGACCGGCTCTTCAATGAACCCGCCGAGGACGCCGCCGGGCCTCAAGAGCAGGACGAGGTGGAGATGCGTTTGCGGATTCCCAGGCGCCGCAGCGCGCCCGTCGTCTGGACGCTGGTGATCGTCGGCGCGATCGCGGCGGCGCTGGTCGGCGGCTGGTCCTCGGTGCGGCAACCGCTGTTGGCGGCGCTATCCCGAGCTGAAGCGGGGATTGGTTCCCAGCGAGGCCCTTCGGACAGCCTGGCGCCTCCGTCACCACCGGTCCCGGCCCGGCAGCCGGCGAACGCGGCGCCGGCGAGCCCAGCCGCCGCCGCCGCTCCCGAAGTCGCCGCCGCGCCCGCTGAACAGGGGCCCTCCCCGGTGCCAGCGGAGGTTCCGGCTGCCCCGGTTCGCCCCTCGCGAGCGGGCACGGCGGAGGCGCGAGTCAGCTTCCCCCCGTCGCGGTCGCCACCGCCATCGGCGCTGCGGGGCTACGTGTGGTCGCCCTCCGAGCACCGCCTCGTCCGCGCCAGATAGGGTGCCCCCCCAGGTCACCCGAACCCGACCTGAGACGCGCCGGTCCTGGTACGCACCTTGCGGTCTTGTCGAGCCAAGGCTCTTTGGGGGACGAAACCATGAAAACTCGTCGGACGTTGTCGCGAATGAATTCAAGATCGTCGGGAAACCATGCAATCGCGGTCATCGCCAGCCTGTGCTCCGTCACGCTGGCCCAAGGCGGCTTCGCGCACAGCCAGGACATCCTGGGTGCCCCCGCGGACACCACGACGCCGTCCCCCGCGCCCCCGGCAGATCCCATTCAGCTGCTACCAGCCAACCATGTCATCCTCCAGCAGCAAGCGCGGTTCAGCGTAGGCAACCAGTACTACTTGGATAGCGTCGCCGGGCTGCGCACGTACCTCGAGACGATCCGCCCCACCAACGGACCGCTCTATGCACAGCTCGCTCCCGATGTAGAGCGCCTCGAAGCGAAGCGTAGTGCCGCGTACGCGGCGATGCTGACAGGCGCGGGCGCCGGCGTGATGGCCGGCGTCCTCGCGGCGGTGACGTGGCAGACCTGCTCATCGCCTTCTGTGTTCGATCCGAATTTTGCTCGCAAGATGAACGACTGGGGCGCTTGCAACGACGCCAACCAAACCCGGCTCGCCACCTTCGCGACGATTGGCCTCGGCACCGTCGTGGCCGGCCTGGTCACGGCGATGGTCGTCGCGCCGCACGAGGAGGACATCGTCGCCTTCGTCAACAAGCACAATCGATTGGTCGCGACCCCGCTGGGGCTCGGCATGGGGTTTGACCCACAGAGCCACCTGGCCTTTGGCGAGGCGACGCTCGCTTTCTGACACCGGCGCGGATGCCGCGCCCGCCCTGCGTCCGGATGGCGACCGGGGAGGCGTTCTCAGGGGGTCCTGGCGCACCGGAACCCGACGTCGTAGCTGCGATCCGACGGGGTGTCCTCGTTGCGCGTCGGGGGGAGCAGGTACGCCGTGCCGCCATAGACGCTGAAGTTGCCGCCCCGAAGCACGCGGATGGCGTCTCCCGTCAACGACGCGCAGTCCGTGCACGCCGAATATGGCGCGGACCAGTCCAGGTTCCATTGCCACACGTTCCCCGCCAGATCGAGCTGACCCCAGAGCCCGGCGCCCGACGCCGCGGTCCCGACCAGCGCGATGTTCGAGACGTCGGTGCACTCCACCGTGCCAGACGGGTAATAGCAGTCGTGGATCGCGTACTCGTTCGCCATCCCCGGAGGCGTCGCTCCCCACGGGTACTCGCGCTGCTCGGCTCCCCCCGCCGCCGCATACTCCCACTCGGCCTCGCTCGGCAGAAAGCCTCCGTCCCAGATGCAAAACGCGTAAGCCTCCCACCAGGTCACGCAGTTCATGGGCAGCGCCTCCTGGCTTCCTGGAGCGCTCGTCCATGTCGCGAAGCTCGGATCGCATGCGAGGCTCGCGTCGTCCGGGACCAGGTTTGCTGCGTCCGTCGCCGACCACCCCGTCTCGTAGGCTCCGGCGCGAGCGCTGTCCGCGAGCCCCCGCCCCCCGTTGAGGTGTGCGTGCTTGCCGGAGCCCGCTGCCGGCGTGAACCCCGCCCCGCGCTTCCACGCGTTGACGAATTGCCGGAAGCGCCCCACCGTCACGTCATACTTATCCAGGCGAAAGCTGCTGACCGTCGCGGGATCCGCGAGCCCCGTCGCGCCGCTCCCGTCGTTCGTGTACGTGCGATAGAAGGTTCCGCCCGGAACCTCCAGGCTCGTGCAGCAGCTATCACCCGCCGCTCCGCAGCTCGTCGTGCCGGGCGCGCTCGTCTCGCAGCTCGGTGGCGACGGGGACGGCACCGGGCAACCCCCCTGACTGCAATCCGGCGTCGCGCTGGAAGACGAGCAGCCGCCGAGGGTGCCGGTCGCGAGGACGCATCCCGCCGCCAGCAGGACGAGCGCTCCGAACGAATCTCGTATGAGTCGCAGCATCAGGGTGTAGATCGCCGCCCGCCTGACCTCCTGAAGCCTCGCCGACCTCCGGGCGTTCCGCAAGCGGACCATGCCCGTCATCTGATGACGCGAGCGAATCGAGCGGCTAAAGTGCCGCAACCATTCGACGCGAGGATGGCGGAACTGGTAGACGCGCCAGACTTAGGATCTGGTTCCGAAAGGAGTGGAGGTTCAAGTCCTCTTCCTCGCACTGACTGTAACGGGGGCTGACAACCGGGGCTCTCCGTATCAGTTGGGAGTCGTGTTGATGAGCACGCCGCTTTCCACGAGCAGGTCGGGCTTGCCGTCGCCGTTCACGTCGCCCATCGCCGACGCACTCTGCCAAGGGGGGGGATCGACGACCATCAGCGTACCGTCCCCTCTGTTCAGGAACATGTGGTGGTAGGTCACGATGTCCACGTGGCCGTCGCCATTCAGATCGCCGACCAGAATCGTGACGCCGCCCGCGACTACCCTGGTTCCTGCGTAGAGAACGGCCGGCCCGAAGCTGCCGGAGCCCAGGTTCGGAAACACCGCCAACGACCACTCGTTGATCAGATCACTACTCCCAGGTCCGACCACGATCTCGGGTTTGCCATCGCCGTCCAGATCAGCGAGCGCCAGCGTGCCCTGCAGGCCAAACCCGGCGGTCGCCGGCAAGTCCGCCCCCGGCAAGAAGCTACCGTCGCCCCTGTTTGCGAGAATGCTCACCGCCCGGAAGTCCGTGAAGATTGCCGCCAGATCGACCTTGCCGCCGCCCGTCAAATCGCCCGGGGCAAACATCGTGGTGAGGCGAATATGGTTATTGGCGGTCGGGAACGTGCAGTCGCCACTCGGCGCGAACATTCCGCCGCCTTTGTTGATCAGGATGCTGCACAGCGATCGTGCCCCCGCGGCGGCGATGTCGAGCCTCCCGTCTCCGTCGAAATCCGCCAATTGCACCTTCGCCACCGTGACCGCGGGGAATTCGGCGGCGGGGGCGAAGGTCAGGTTGCCCAGATTTGACAGGACGCTGACGAATCCCGATGGACCCGTGCTGTGTGCCACAGCGAGGTCCACCTTTCCGTCGCCATCCAGATCGCCGGCCGCGAACGACCACGCATCCGCCTTGACCGGAATCGAGACGGGAGCCCGGAAAGTTCCGTCGCCATTTCCGGGCTCGATCTGCACGGCTGTCCAGGTGTCATTCCAAAATAGCGCATCCAATTTTCCATCGCCGTTCACGTCGGCGACCTGGGTCCGTTGAGCAAAGCCGGCGCCCACGACCATGGCGAACGACGGCATCTTCGGCACGAGCGAACCGCCCCCGACGCCGCCGGCCGTCCCCAGGCCGCCCGCACCGGCTTGGTTGGCGCCGCCAGCGGCGCCACCGGTCGCTCCACCGGTCGCTCCACCGGTCGCGGCAACTTGGCCGCCCGCCCCCCGACTCGTCCCACCGGTCCCGGGGGTGATGCCCCCGGTCGCTGTGCTCGCCCCACCGCTTCCCGGATTGGCACCGCCCACCGAAGAGTCGATCCCTCCATCTGAACCCGCACCGACGAGATGCCGGTCCGCGCGACAACCTAGAGGTAGCCCCAACGTCGAGCCGAAAAGAACCAAGATCCATCTCGCTCGCATCGGGGACCTCCTGGCCGGCGAAAGGCCAGCTCTGCCCTCTTGGGCGCGGGGCATGCGCACGAATCTTATACAATCATCCGTGGCCTGTGGACCGGGGCACGCCGGATTTGACAACATTTCTCATCGGCTACATTTATGGGTCGGCGGAGCCGACGGCACTTCCCCAGGCAGCAAGGAGAACCCAGGACTTGTCGAACGTTCCCTGTAGCGCCCCCCTGGCATTGTTCGTTTGCCTCATTGTCGGTGCGGCGTGCTCGAGCCGCGGCGTCATGGGCGGCGTCGCGGGCAGCGGCGGTGCGGGTGTGGGAGGCATCAGCGTCGGGACAGGTGCAGCCGCCGGGCACGCCGGTGGTCCCGGGACAGTGACTGCGAACGGAGGCGGAACGGCAGGCGCCGTCGCGAACGGGGGCGGAGCGGGCGCCACAACGGGCGGAGGCGGAGCAGCGGGCAGTACCGCGAACGGAGGCGGAACGGCGGGCGGCGACGGTGCGGCGGGCGCCACAGCGAGCGGAGGCGGAGCAGCGGGCGCCACAACGGGCGGAGGCGGAGCAGCGGGCAGTACCGCGAACGGAGGC
>CAYUFS010000033.1:12563-64620 GCA_964443975.1 uncultured Myxococcales bacterium
GGAACGGCGGGCGGCGACGGAGCGGCGGGCGCCACGGCGAGCGGGGGCGCCTCCGGTCCGGCGGGAGCGTCGGGAGCCGGAGGGCGGGGTCCAGAGGGGGTCTCGTTCGTGCGTTTCATCAATTATCCGTCTACCGAAGGCCCGACGTCCGTGGCGTTGGGGGATTTGAACGGCGACGGACTCATCGACATCGCCCTGGCTGGTGGGCTCGCTGCTGACGGACCCGTGAGCGTCATGTTCGGCAGCGGGGGCGGCGCCTTCGCCTCGCCATCTTCTCTCGCTGCTTCCGGCAGGAATGTCGTCATCGCGGACTTCGACCGCGACGGTAAGCTGGACATGGCCTTCATTGGCTCGGGAATGCTCAGTGTCCTCATCGGGCGTGGCGACGGCACTTTCGCCCCCGTGGCCAGCTACGCGGCAGGCTCTGCGCCGGGCGCAATGGCAGTAGGAGACGTCAACGGCGATCGATATCCCGATATCGCCGTCGCGAGCGAGTCATCCGCCGCTAACGGCAAGTTGACCGTGCTGCTGAATGCCGGGAACGGCACCTTCGGCGCCCCACGGTCCAACACCGTTGGCTCGATCCCGACGGGGGTCGCTATCGGCGATCTGAACGGCGACGGATTCGCCGACATCGTCGTGGTCTGTGAGGCGCCCGAGACCTCCCAGGCCGACGAGCCCAACGTCCTCGTCAACAAGGGCGATGGAACGTTCCTCGCGGCCGTCCGATACCCGATGCCTTCCCCGTTCACGTCGACCAACAAGGCGGTGGCGATCGGAGACGTCAATCACGACGGCAGCCCGGACATCGTGACGGCCGAAGGGGTGCTTCTGAATAAGGGCCACGGCACCTTCATGCGGAACGCCGCACCTTACCTGTGTAACGCGCCGATTGCCCTCGCAGACCTGGACGGAGACGGCACGCTGGACATCGCGTCGGGCTGGGGTGACGTCATCCTGAACACGGACAGCGGGACGTTCGCGATCGCCGCTTACCCTCTCTGGGGCGGCTTCCCCAGCTACAGTCTCCTCGGTGTGAACGCGGCCGGGGTCGCCATCGGGGATCTGAACCGTGACGGCAGGCCGGACATCGTCCTCGCGACCGATGGTGGAGTCAGCGTTCGCGTCAACCAGGGGCCGGGGGCCTTCCTGGCTCCCGCGAAATACGAGGGGGCAGGGCTGCCCACGATCGGCGATCTCAATGGCGACGGCAAATTGGATATGGTCGCCTCGGATCCCGCCGGCGGGGTGGACGTCTTCATCAACAAGGGCGCCGGAATCCTGTCCAACCCCATTATTTATGACGCCGACACGTCCCTCGCCGGCGCCGCCAGCGCCATCGGCGACTTCAACGGTGACAACGTGCCGGACCTGGCGGTGGCGCTGCCGAGCAACGGCGGCGTCCGCATCCTTCTGAACGAGGGAGCTGGCACCTTCGCCCCCGGCGTCGGGTACCCCGCGGGCAGCGGGGCGACGACCAAGCTGGTGGCGCTGGACCTCGACGGCGACGGCCGGCTGGACCTGGTTCTCAGCACCACCCACGATGCGTACGCGACGCTGCTCTTCAACCGCGGAAACGGCGTGTTTTCCGCCGGCACCACCTTCGACACCGGTCTCATTGATGCCGACGTCGCGGTCGAGGACCTAAATGGAGATGGTAGCTCCGACCTGGCGGTCGTCGATGCCCACGACGTCCGTGTCTTCTTCAACAATGGAGACGGGACCTTCCCTCCGGCCGTCAGCATCGCCGAGGGCCACACGCGCGGCGTCGTTGGGGTCGGAGATGTGAACGGAGATGGATTCGTCGATCTCGCCGTCGCGAGCCTTGTCGAGCGTGGCCTGAGCGTGTTCCTGAACGACGGCAAGGGCCACTTCGCCCCGAAAGGCACCAGCGACTCCGACCCTGGAGCATGGTCTATCGCGCTCGCGGACCTGAACGGAGATGGCCGGTCCGACATCGTGACCAGCAACGCGACCGGCTTCAGCACGTTCGTCAACAACGGCGACGGCACCTTTGCCGCCGCCGCCACGTACCCGGTGCCCTACCCTGTGAACCCCGCCGTGACCTCGGTTGTCATTGCCGATCTGAACGGGGATGGCCGCCCCGAGGTCATTCTCGGCGACGTCTCGTCCGCCCAGGACGACTTCTACTCCTACGGCCCGTTCGTCTTCCTCAACACACACTGATCAAGGTCGAACCGCGAGCACGGAGAGGGGGGACGCCGCGAGCGCGATGGCGTGTCGGTCCCCGAGCGCTCCCGTGGTGGGATCGATCGAATAGACGCTGAGGCTCTTGCCGCCTTCGTTGGCGACGATCAGGACTCGCCCGCTCGGGTCGACCGCCAGCGCACCGGGGGCGCGTCCGCCGCTCGGCACGTGGCCCACGAGCTTGAGGGTCCCGGCCGCCTCGATCGCGAAGGCCGCGACGTCGTCGGGACCGCGGTTCGTCTCGTAGAGGAACCGACCGGTCGGTGAGACGGCCAGATCGGCGGGGCGGCTGCGGCCGCGCGCGACACCGTCGGTCAACGTCGACACAATCTGCAACGAGATCGGCGACAGCGCCTTGAGGTCCCCGTCGAAGCCGTACACCGCGATCGAATCGGTTCCCTCGTCGAGCGAGTACACCCAGCGCCCGCTCGGATGGCAGACGAGCCGCGTCGGTCCCGAGCCCGCCGACAACTCGATAGCCCCGGACCTGTTTGTCAGCATGCCCGTGCCCGTGTTGAAGGTGTACTGCGACAAGCTGTCGGCGCGAAAGTTCGAGACGAAGACGATCTCGGCCGGATGTACGGCGACGGCGCGCGCGCCAGCGCCGGCGGCGAAGGTGTCGATGGCCTTCAGGCCTCCGGCCGGCGTGATGGCCAGTACCGAGACCCGCCCGGCAGCCGGGTGCGCCACGAGGACGTACTTGCCCGTGTCGTCCAGCGTTGCCCCGGAGGAGGTTGCGCCGCCCGTCGCCGCGCGGCCCACGGCTCTCAGCGCCCCCGACTTCGGGTCGATGGAAAACGAGACCGCCTGTCCCGTCACTCCGTCGACGGCGATGAGCGACTCGCGCGCGACCGAGCGGGCGAGCGAGGAGGGCGTGCGCCCCACCGACACCGTTCCACGACGTGCGAGGGTCCCGGACGCGGCGTCCAGATGAAAGAGCGCGATCTCGCCCCCGGCCATCCCGACGTAGACGAACACGCGCCCCGCCTCATCCGCGGGGGAGACCCCGTCGGCAGCCGGGCCGCTGCCCGCACCGAGCCCGTCGGGCCGCTGCGCCCCGGCACAACCCAGCGCAACGAACAACCCAAGCGCCGCGGCCCGTCTCAGGAGAGTCATGGCGCGCAGGATAGCAGCGGGGTCCAACCGCCCACGCGCCAGCTTCGGTGATCCATGCGCGGTCATGGGCAGGCCGCCGCGACGGGCGGGAGGGCGCGCCACCAGGCCGTCGTCGGCGTCGGCGGGGAGGCCGCCGGCTCGACCGGCTCGCCGAGGCGCGGGGTCGAGACGGTCACGCCGCGGCGCTCGGCTTCTCGCACCAGCGTCTCCGCGGGCTCGGACCAGGCGTGGTAAGCGAGCACGAAGGTCGACCAGTGGATCGGAATCAGCGTCCGCGCGCCCAGTTTCGCGAAGGCGTCGAGCGCGCCGCGGGGGCCGAGGTGGATGTTGCCCCAGGCCTCGTGGTACTGGCCGATCTCGATCAACGCGACGTCGAACGGGCCTTCGCGCGCCGCGATCTCGCGCATCGACTCGGTGGGTCCCGTGTCGCCGCTGAAGAAGGCGCGGTGGCGTGGGCCCACGATTGACCACGAGGTCCACAGCGCGCCGACGCGCCAGGGGACACCCCGCCCGTTGAAATGACGGCCGGGCGTCGCGACGATGCGGACGCCGCCCGGCAGCGCCGCCGCTTCCCACCAGTCGTGCTCGTGGATCTGCGTGGCCGCGACGCCCCACGCCGCGAGGTGGGCGCCGATTCCGAGCGGCACGTGGAAGGCGAGCCCGCGCGCCGCCAGCGCCTTCACGGTGGGCATGTCGAGGTGATCGTAGTGCTCGTGCGAGATCAGGACCGCGTCGATGCGCGGCAGGTCGGCGAGGGCGAGCGGCGGCGGGTGGAAGCGGCGCGGACCGACCCAGCGGGACGGCGAGGCGCGCTCGCTCCACATCGGATCGGTGAGAACGGTGGCGCCGTCGACCTCGATGATCGTCGTCGAGTGACCGAGCCAGGTGATGCGCAAGCCCGACGACGCGGGGGTGGCGAGGCGCGCCGCCGCGTCGGCGACGACGGGTAGCGGGCAGGTCGGGGTGCGCATCTGCTTCCCGAACAGCCACTCGGAGAGGGCGTGCGGATAGGAGCGTGGTGCCATCAGCGTGGTCGCCTCGACGTTCACGAAGCGCCCGCCCGTGAAGTGGGCGGCGACGGCGCGTTCGGCCAGGCGCGCGGGGTCGGGGCGGCCGCCGAACGTGCGCAGATGGTCCGTCGACAGCCAGATCAGCGCCGCCACGATCAGGGCGACGACCAGCAGACCCTTCGCCGCGAACAACGACCAGCCGAAGAGGCGCGCGACGAGCGGCCGGCGAGCCGCGCGGGCGCGCACGAGGTCGGGGGTGAAGTCGGACGCGGGCTGATTCATGGGGAGCCAGGCAACAGAAGCAAGTCTGACGAATCGCCGAAAGCCTCGCTATCTGAGGTCGAGAATTCCGGGCTTCCGAATCCGCAGGGCCGCCAATCGTAACGCGCGATCCCGGGTCCACAAACGCGCGCCGGCCCCCACGCACGCGGCGAGCAGGTGGGCGTCGACCCACCCCACCCCGCTCGCGGCCAGGGCATGATCCTCGACCATGCGCAGGACGGTATCGTGGGGCGCCACGTCGATCAAAGGCAGGGTCTCGATACCGCGAAGAAACGCCGCCCGCCGCTTGCCGAGCTGTCCGAGCGCCAGCTCTCCACGCACGAACGGGTGCGCCACCAGCTCGCCACGAACCAGCCTGGGATTCAGCTGTGTGGCGATGGCGTCGTCGCGCAAGAATTCAATCCACACCGACGTGTCGACCAGGATCACGATCGGCGTCGAGGCGCGACCTCTCGCCTCCTGCGTGGAGCCCGCGCCCCGGGCGCAGAGCCCGCGAGGGCCGCCAGCTCGCGTCTCGCCGCCTGGTCCACGAGGGCGCGCAGCCCCAGATGAATCACGGCGGTCTTCTGGGTCTGTCCGGTCACCTTTCGGGCGGCCTCCAGCAGCCGATCATCGAGGTTCAACGTCGTTCTCATGCAGATGATCCTGGCAGATCGGTATGCATGGGGCAATGGATCTGAAGATCTCATATCGCTCCAGGAATGAAGCAGCCCGAACGCGACGGAAACGCGACGGTACCCGGCCTGGAGCGGCTGGGCACCGACGCCGAAGCGGCCTGGCGCGATCGAGTCCGCCCTCCGACGAGACGGTCGAACCGCCCTCACTGCCCCGCGATCGTCGTCACGCTGGAAAGCCGCCGGCCGCCTTACGTCCGCCCCCAGGGACCTGACCTGAGGCGCTCTTCGCCTGAACGTCGGCAGGTTGTCACTCAACTGTCGCGCGGAGGAGCGCGCGCCTCAAGCAAAGTGCGGTCGTTTCGACGGCCAACCTTATTCATCGGAGGCGACGTGCATTACTTCCATCGGCATAATCTCGTGTTGAACGTCCTGGCGCTCGTGGCGGTGGGTCTCTCGGCGATGGTTGGCTGTGACACCGCGTCCCCGGGGACTGGCGGTGGTAGCGCCTCCGACGGCACGACCGGCTCCGTGGCGCTGGCGCTTCAGGCGGCCCCCGGGGTCACGCTGAGCACGTTCACCTACGCGATCAGTGGGCCGAACAGCTACACAGGGACGATCAACGTCGCGGGCTCGTCGACGGTCAGCGCGGTCATCAGCAACATCGCCGTCGGATCGGGCTACACGCTCGCGCTGACCGCGACGTCCGCCGATGGGCTGACGAGCTGCGCGGGGACGTCCGCGCCGTTCGCGGTCGCCGCGCACGCCACGACCTCGGTCATGGTCGCCATCGACTGTCACGTCCCCGCCAAGACGGGCAGCGTGCTCGTGACGGGGACCGTCAACGTTTGCCCGAACATCGACGCCGTCAGCGCCAATCCACCGGTGGGCAACGTCATCTCGCTGTTCAGCTCCGCCAGCGATCTCGACGCCGGGCCGCAGGCCATCACTTACAGCTGGACGACGACCTCCGGCACCCTGAGCAGCAGCACCGCGCAGAACCCGACGCTGACCTGCGCGGCGCCCGGCACCGTGTCGCTGACCCTGGCGGTCTCCGACGGGGACGCGGGCTGCAACGGCACCTTCAACGTCCTCGTCGAATGCCCGCCCGACTCGGCGCTGGCGGAGACGGCGTGGGTGGAGATCGGGGCGAACAACCAGGCGATCGCGCGGCTCCTCACTCCTTACGGCGTCTGCCCGGCGATCACCGTCGACGGGGTGCCGAGCCCGATGACGCTCCGGATCGCCGCCGGCGCCGCGCCGATCCGGACGACCAGCACCGACCCGACGCTCGCGCAGGCGATGACGTCGGGCAACTCGAAGCCGTCTGTCTTCGCGACGACGACGTGCGAGTTCCTCGTCCCCGCGGGGGCGAGCAAGGCCAGCGTGGCCGGGATCAACCTCCCGCTGCCGAAGCCGGTGGTGAACCGCGTGGTGATCGTCGGCGACACGGGGTGCCGCATCTCGATAGGGAACCCGTACCAGGCTTGCGGCGATTGGGCGCAGTGGCCCTTCCCGGTCATCGCAGCCGTGAGCGCCGCGATGCAACCTGACCTCGTCCTTCACGTGGGCGACTACCAGTACCGCGACAATCCCTGCCCGCCTGGCAATACGGCTTGCGCCGGAACGCCGTGGGGCTACGGGTCGGACACCTGGATGGCGGACTTCTTCACGCCCGCGGCGCCGCTCCTCGCGGCGGCGCCCTGGGTGATGGTCCGCGGAAACCACGAGGTCTGCAACCGCGCCGGCCAGGGCTGGTACCGGTACCTCGACCCGAACCCGTTCGACCACACCGACGTCAAGACGTGTAACGCGCCTGCGAACGACAACGCCGGGAACTTCAACGATCCCTGGGCGGTCTCCTTTGGCGACACGCAGTTCGTGGTGTTCGACTCGGCGAACGCTTCGAAGAGCGCCTACTCGCCTCCGACGTTCCAGCCCTACACCAGCGAGCTCGCGGCAGCGGCGAGCCTGGCCCCCGCGCGGCTCCTGAACATCTGGGCCGTCCACCACCCCATCCTCGGCTACTCGGCCGCCAACCCGCCCACCATCGGCAACGCGGGCCTTCAGTCGGTCATGAACGCCGCTTACCCTGGCAACTACTACCCGCCGAACATCGGCGTAGCTATCCATGGTCACGTGCACGACTTCCAGGCGCTCAACTTCGCCAGCAACCACCCGGCGACCTTCGTCGCGGGCAACGGCGGCGACAACCTCGACGCCGCGCTCCCCGCGACGTTCAACCCCAACGCCGACCTGCCCGCCCCGAACACGGTGGTCAACGCCTTCGCCTTCTCGCAAGAGTTTGGCTTCATGGTCATGGACCGCGTGGGCGCAGTCGGAGACAAGAACTGGAAGTTCACCTCGTACCGGACGAACGGCACGGTCATCGCGGTCTGCACGATGGCCCCGCCGGTCGCCTGCAGTGGCGTGTGCTCCACGACGCCGGGCAGCCAGATCACCTGCACCGACCAGGGTGGAAGCGTGGTCGGAACCTACGACAACATCCCGTAGTCGCGGCGTCGGTCGCGTCACCACAGGGCGGAAAGGCCGGGCCGGCGCGGAGCGGGCGCTTGGCGAAGCAAACCTTCTCGGTCGAACGCAGAGGCCCAACCTGAAACACGAAGCAGTCTCCGCGCGGCGCCTGGCCCTCGGCGCCGCGCTCTTCTTGGCCGTCGCAGCCTGCGGGAAGAGCAGGCCCGCGCCGAAGCCGGCGTCCCAGCCGACCACCAAGCCGACGATCGATCGCGCCTGGGCCGCGACCCACCTGCCGAACCTGCCCCGCGCGCCGGTGGTCCCGGCCCGCCGAACGAACGTGCTGCCGGCGCCGCCGCGGCAGGGACCGCCCGACGACCCGGTCCTGGTGGCGCTGGGGAAGCGAATCTTCTTCGACGACCGCCTGTCCGAGCCGCCGGGCACGAGCTGCGCGAGCTGCCACGATCCAGCGCGTGCCTTCTCGGGGCGCCACGGCTCGCGCATCGGGGTCGCGCTAGGAAGCCGTCCGGGGCACTTCGCTCGCCGTGCAACCCCCTCCGTCCTCTACATGAGGTTCGTCCCCGCCCTGCATATGTTCGAGGACGACGAGGCCCCGGCGCCGGAGCCACGGGGCGGCTTCTTCTGGGACGGACGCAGCGACAGCCTCGCGGAGCTCGTCCGCCAGCCGCTCTTCAACCCCGACGAGATGAACGCGGGAGGTCCGGGCCGGCTCGCCGCCAAGCTCGCGCGTGCACCCTACGCGAAGGAGCTCCGCGCGGCGTTGGGGCCATCATCGGCTCCGGAGGCGCTCGTGCGTGGGGTCGGCGTGGCGCTGGAGGCCTTCTTGAAGAGCGACGAGATGACGCCCGCCAGCTCGAAGTACGACGCGTACGTCCGCGGCCTTGCGACCTTGACTGAGCAGGAGCGGCGAGGTCTCGAGGCGTTCAAGGATCGGCGCCGCGGCGCTTGCGCGGGCTGCCACCGCATGGCCGAGACGTCGACGAATCCGGCGGAGTCGATGTTCACGGACTACGGCTACGACGCGATCGCCCTGCCCCGCAATCGCGAGCTGCCCGGCAATCAGGACGCCACGTCCTACGATCTCGGGCTCTGCGAGCGGAAGAGCGCCAAGCTGCCGCCGAACGAGGAGAGATTTTGCTCGGCCTTTCGCACGCCGTCGCTGCGCAACGTCGCCACCCGTGACACGTTCGGGCACAACGGCGTCTACAAGAGCCTGCGCGATGTCGTGACCTTTTACGCGCGGCGCGCGGTCGCCCCCGGGCGCATCTACCCGCCCGGGCAACCGTTCGACGACGTACCCCCGAAGTATCGCGCCAACGTCAACATCTACGCCCCTGTCTACAACCGGCGCGAGGGCGCCCCACCCCCGCTGTCCGACGAGGACATCGACGCGATCGTGGCTTTCCTCGAGACCCTGACCGACGCGCCCTACGGTCGCGGCGCGGGCTCCGCGGCGGTCGCCGAGTCGCCGTTGCGGTGATGACCGGCTCGATGGCCCTGAGCCCGGGAAGAGCGGATCGCGCCGTCGCGGTCCTCGCGATGGCCGCGGCCGCGCTCGCCGGCATGTTGCCGGAGCGGACGGCCGATGCCCACGCCGTCGGGGTCTCGAGCGGCGAGTACCGGCTGGAGGGACCGGTGTTGTACGGCGACATTGGCATGGCCGATCGCGAGCTGGCGCGCTTGCTGCCGGCGATCGACTCGAACCACGATGGCTCGCTCGACTCCGGAGAGCTGACCGCGGGTCGCGAGGCGATCGCGCGCGCGCTCGGCGCGGGCTTGGCCGTCACCGCCGACGGACGTCCGTGCCCCCAGTCGCTCGATCGGGCGTGGGCCATGGAGGCGGACGGCGGCGTCGTGTTGCAGGTTCGCTTCACCTGCGCCGGAGTCCCGGGGCGTCTCACGCTGGCGGCGACGATCCTCGAGGGACTGGCCCCGGGGCATCGGCACCTGGCCCGGATGTTCCGCGCGGGGAAGCCCGAGGTCAGGGTGCTCGATCGGGCGCACGCGAACTGGACCCTCGACGCGGCTGCCCCGGCGTCGAGCACGAGCGGGATGTTCCGGTCGATGGTGAAGCTCGGGATAGAGCACATCGTGACGGGCCTGGATCACCTCGTCTTCCTCTTGGGCCTGATCCTCGTGGGCGGAAGGCTACGAGCGCTGCTCGGCGTGGTGACCGCCTTCACGCTGGCGCACTCGATCACCCTCGCGCTCGCCGCGCTCTCCATCTTCGCCCCCAGCCCGCGCCTGGTCGAGCCCGCGATCGCGCTGTCCATCGCGTACGTCGGTGTCGATAACCTCTTCGTCAAGGACGCGACAAGGCGCTGGCGCATCACCTTCACGTTCGGGTTGATCCATGGATTCGGCTTCGCCGGCGCGCTGCGCGAGATCGCGCTTTCGCGGAGCCAGGTGCCTCTAGCGCTGGTTGCCTTCAACCTCGGCGTCGAGCTCGGTCAACTCGGCGTGCTCGCGCTCGCGCTGCCCGTCATCCTCGCCGCGCGCCGCATCCCCGCCTTCCGCGACCGCGGCGTCAAGGTCATCAGCCTGGCCATCGCCCTGGGCGGCGCCGTCCTGTTCGTCGCCCGGATCGCGAGCCGGTAGCGGAGCCGCCCTTCGGGCTCACTACGAGAAAGGCTCGAATGGTGCTAGCGTGTTCGCCTTCGCAGGAGATCATCGATGCCCAGGCTGTCCACACGTTCCATCGCCGCTCTCGTCACCGAGTTCGTCGCGCAACTCGACCAGGCCATCGAGGAGACCTCGGCCGAACAGGCGCGCGATCTGATCGCCGAGGCGTTCGGCGGCGCTTCCGGCGCTGCGTATTCCGCGCGGCGACCTCGGACCCGCGCGGCCTCCGCAGGACGGCGCTCCGCGACCGGTCGCGGACGGAAGCGGGACCCAGGCATCATCGCCGCCCTCACGGAGCGCCTCGGCGCGTACATCGCCGCGCATCCCGGGCAGCGCATCGAGGAGATCGCCGCGGCCCTCGGCACCGCGACGAAGACGCTCGTGCTCTCCGTCAAGAAGCTCATCGCCGACAAGGCGATCCTGACGCGTGGGCAAAAGCGGGCGACCCGGTACTTCCCGGCTACCGGCCGCGCGGCGAAGCGAACCAAGCCGGCCGCGTCCGCCTTGCCCGCCAGGCGCGCGAAGCCGGCCGCGAGGTCGGCCAGGTCGACAAAGCCGGCACGGCCGGCAGCCGCGAGGAAGAAGCCGGCGCCGCGCGCCGCGCGACCCCAGGCGAAGGCCGAGCCCGCCGCGGCCGCTCCCCGGCGCGCGCCCGCTGCCGCGAAGGCGAAGCCCGCGCCGAGCGCCAGCGCCGCGGCGCCCGGTGTGGAGTCGGCCCCCCCGCCCGCCTAGGCCGCCAATGGCGGCTGCGGTCTTCCAGTATTTCTTCTTGCGCATCGCTCGGCCTGTCTGCCCTTGAAACGGTCGGGCGGCCTTGGGGATAATCGCGCGACCATGGAGCGCTCGATCCTCCTCGTCGAGGACGACGATGCAGACGCAGAGTTGACGATGCATGCCTTCGAGAACGCCGGCGTCCGCACGCCGATCGTTCGCCTGCGGGACGGCTACGGCGCCATCGCCTACCTGGTCGGGGAGCCCTCGCAGGAGCCCAAGCAATTGCCGTGCGCCGTCCTCCTCGATCTCGGCCTCCCGGGGGCGAGTGGCCTCGACGTCCTCAAAGCCATCCGGAAGCACGACCGCACGCGCCACCTGCCGGTGATCGTCATGACGTCATCCGCCCACGACACGGATAGATTCGCCGCGTTCGACGAAGGCGCCATGAGCTTCGTGCGGAAGCCGGTGAACGTCGACGAGTTCGTCCGCGCGGTCAAGACGATGGGGCTGCACTGGTTGCCCTCGATCTCGGTCTTCGGAACCGCCGACTGACCCGGACACGCGGCCGCCGGCGGGCCGCGGTCACGACGACGGGAGCAAGCGCTTGACCGACTCGACCAACCCGTCGAGTCGGAACGGCTTGGGGACGACGGCATCGATGAACGCCGCGCGGCCGACCGACACCTCCGCTCCGGACATCAGGATCACCCGCCGCGCCTGTCCCCGCTCCACCGCTTCGCGCGCGAGCTCGATCCCGCTGCCATCCGGCAGCTCGCCGTCAGCCAACAGGACATCGACGTTCGTGCCCGCCAGCGCGGCGCGCGCGGCGCCGAGGCTCGCGGCCTCCAACAGCTCAACGCCCTCGTCCGCCAGCACGCGAACGACGAGGGTGCGGATGGGCTCGTTGTCCTCGACGACGAGGACGCGCGGGCGCCCGGACAACGACGCGACCCCTGGCCGCTCCACCAGCGACGGCGCGACCCGGGGCGCCTCCGTCTCGGCCACCGGGAAGTGCGCGCGGACGGTGGCGCCCCGCTCCGCCACGCTCTCGATCGCGATGAATCCGCCCGCCCGCCGCACGATGGACTCGCACATCGCCAGCCCCAGTCCCGTCCCCTGCCCCTTGCCCTTCGTCGTGAAGAACGGATCGAACACGCGCTCCGCCAGATCTCCGGGGATGCCATGGCCGTCGTCGGCGACGGTCAGGACCACGAACGTCCCGTCTGTGACGATGCCCCTCGCCCGGACCTGATCCGGCTCGAGGACGACCAGGTCCGTCGAGATTCGGACCTCGCTGCCGTGGCCCCGCGTCGCGTCCGCGGCGTTCCCGACGAGGTTGAGCAGCACCTGGCGAAGCTGCGCCTCATCGACGACGACGCGCGCCTGCCCCGCCCCCAGGCGATGCGAGAGGCGCAGCTCCGGGCCCACCAGCTTGCTCAGCACCGGCAGCGTCGATTGCACGACAGCGTCCACGGACAGCAGCGCGGGCGCGATGGCCTCGCGCCGCGCGTAGGTCAACAGCTGCCGCGTCAGCGCCGTCGCCTGCCCCACCGCGCCGTCGATCTCGACCAGCGCGGACGCACGCTCGGCGGGCGCGGACCTAGGCTCCCGCAACGTGCTCACCGCGCCGCTCAGCACCATCAACAAGTTGTTGAAGTCGTGCGCGACCCCCGCCGCCAGGCGGCCCAGGCTCTCCAGCTTCTGGTGCTCGAGCTGGGACACCTCCGCCGCGAGCCGATCCGTGATGTCGACGCCCAGGCTGCAGCTCCCCACGACCGTGCTGTCGGACGCCCGGATGAGCGTGTTCGTCCACAGGAGCTTGCGCCGGGAGCCATTGCGGGTGCGGATGGTGCTCTCGAAGCGCGGCACGATCTCGCCCCGGCGAATGCTGGCGAGGAAGTCCTCCCGCACCCGCTCGCGCTCGTCCGGCGGGAAGATCAGGTCGAAGACGTCGGCTCCGAGACACTCATCGCGGGTGAACCCCGTCAGCCGCGTGAAGCAGTCGTTGACGAACTCCACGCGCCCGGTCGCCGCGAGGATGGCCGCCGGCAGGTCGGCGTTCTCCAGCAGGGTCCGGTACCGACGTTCGATTTCTGCGCGCGCCAGCTCCGCCTCCCTCAAACGGGTCACGTCGGCCAGGGTGCCCTGAACGGCGATCGGTCGGCCGGTGGCGTCCCTGACCACCGAGCACGTGTCGCGCACCCAGCGGCGCGCGCCATCTGGCATTCGAATCCGGTAGGTCAGCTCCTCGATGAACCCCTCGATGATGCTCCCCGACAGGCGTTGTCTCACCGGGGCCCGATCCTCGGGCTCGATGGCCTCCACCCATCGCTCGATGCCGCCCGACACGAGGTACTGCTCGGCGCCGCGCCCGCCGAGCTCGACGATGCGTGGGCTCAAGTAGTCGAGCTGGCCCGTCTTGGCCTGGAACGAGTACACGGTGACCGGCAGAGACTCGACGAGGTGCTGATATCTCGCGGCGGCCCCGCGCGCCGTTTGCTCGGCGTGGATTCGCCGCTCCGCCTCGAGGGCCAGCGCCACCATGGCGCCCACGTCGGTGGCGAAGTCGATCTCCTCCTCCTGCCAGCTTCGGGGCCCTCCCTGATGCTCATGGCACAGGACGCCGTGCAGCGCCCCAGGGCCGACGATCGGGATGTCGAGGAGCGCGCCGACATCGTTGGCCCGTAGATAGGCGCCGAGCTCGGAGGTCCTGGGATCGTGCCAGGCGTCGTCCACCGCGACCGCGCCCGAGTCCGTCTTGGCGAGCGCGGAGATGTATCCCGGACAGGACGCGGTGGCGATTCGCGGGCCGTCGGGCGGGGCGTGGACATCGGGGAGCGGAAGCTGGAAGCGGCACACGAGATACTGCCTGGATTCGTCGAACAGCCAGATGCTGGCGCGCGGGATCTCGAGCGCCTGGCTGGACAGGCGGGCCACGTCGGCCAGCAGCCGAGCGATGATCGAGCCACCGGGGGCCGGGTTGCGCAGCGCCTCGCGCAAGAGCGCCGCGTGGGCGCGCAGCTTCGCGGACAGATTCCGATGTCGGGCCAGACGCGCCCGATAGTCCGCCTCGCGCGCCCGGGCGTCCCGCAGTTCCCGCTCTACTAACGCGTCCCCCGAGGTCATGGCCGCCGCCAGGGGTAGTGTATCCGTTCGCAAGCCTTTTGGACAATCAGCGTCCTCCCGGCGCCCTCCTCTTCCCTCTTTGGCCTCCTCCTTTGGCCTCCTCGCTACCTGCGCAAAACCGAAACTTGAAGAAGACGAAACATGAGAAGTGATACCTTTCGCATGTATCCAATGGCCCGCCACCGAGCTCCCAAGAAGACCGACGAGGATCTGCCCCTACGCGAGGACATCAGGCTGCTCGGGCGGTTGCTCGGCGACACGATCCGCGACGACGCCGGACAACCGATGTTCGATCTCGTCGAGCAGATCCGCCGCACCGCCGTCCGCTACCGGCGCGATCAAGACGCCGAGAGCATGACCCTCCTGGAAGCGACCATCAGCGCGCTCGACGCCGCGCACGCGACGAGCGTGGTCCGCGCGTTCAGCTATTTTCACCATCTGGCCAACATCGCGGAGGATCTGCACCAGCGCCGCAGGCGCCTGGCCTCGGCGCGGGATTCGGTGATTCCCGACGAGGAGAGCCTGGCGGCTGCCCTGGCGCGCCTGCGCTCGGCGGGGGTCTCGCCGCGGCGGGTGATCGCCCGACTGGAACGCGCCCGGGTCGAGCCGGTGTTGACGGCCCACCCCACGGAGGTTCAGCGCAAGAGCATCCTCGAGCGGCATCACGCGATCGCGGCGCGGCTGGGGGCGAATCGCCAGGACGACGCCACCTTCGAATCGGATCTGCGACGCGACATCGCCATCCTCTGGAAAACCAGCGAGCTCCGGCAGGTGAAGCCGACCGTCGCCGATGAAATCGAGAACGGCCTGGGCTACTTTCGGTCCACGTTCCTCGATGTCATCCCGCGCATCTACGCCGGGCTCGAGGACGCGCTCGGGCGCGACGTCGAGCTGGCGCCCTTCTTGCGCGTGGGGAGCTGGATCGGCGGCGACCGCGACGGCAACCCCCACGTCAAGCACGACATCACCGAACAGGCGGTCACGCGGCAGGCGGGGGTCATCTTCGAGCACTATCTGGCCGAGATCCACGCCCTCGGCAGCGATCTCAGCCTGTCGTCTCGCTACGTGGAGATCCCGCCCGAGCTGCAGGCGCTGGCCGAGCAATCGCCGGATCGCGCCACTAGCCGCGCCGAGGAGCCGTTCCGGCGCGCGCTGACCGGCGTCTACGCACGGCTGGCGGCCACGGAAGCGACGCTGGTGGGGGCGACCGGGGGCCCGCGCACGGCGATCGCCCCCGCGGCTCCCTACTCCACGCCCCGTGATTTCCTCGCCGATCTGAACATCGTCGATCAGGCGCTCGCCGCGGCGAAGCTCGACTTCATCCGCGGGGGCCGCCTTCGTCACCTGCGGCGCGCGGTGACGGTGTTCGGGTTCCACCTGGCGCCGCTCGACTTGCGCCAGCACAGTGAGGTGCACGGCCGCGTGGTCCGCGAGATCTTCGCGCGTGCCACTGGCCGCGACGTCTACGAGGCTCTGGCCGAGACCGCGCGGCAGGAGCTCCTGCTCGCCGAGATCGCGACGGCCCGGCCGCTCGTGTCGCCGCACCTGACCTACAGCGTCGAGACGACGGAGCACCTGGCCACGATGGGCACGGCGAAGCGCCTGCACGATCGTTTCGGGCCCGAGTGCGTGCCGAGCCACGTGATCTCGATGACCGCCGGGCCGAGCGACGTGCTAGAGGTGGCGCTGCTGGCGAAGGAGGTCGGGCTGCTGGTCCCTGGCGAGGAGCCCCGGCTGTCGATGAACATCGTCCCGCTGTTCGAGACCATCGAGGACCTGCGGGGCTGCGGCGCCATCATGGACCGCCTGCTGTCGCTGCCGCCGTATCGACAGCTCGTCGAGAGCCGGGGTGACCTGCAAGAGGTGATGCTCGGCTATTCCGACAGCAACAAAGACGGCGGCTTCCTGACCTCGAACTGGGAGCTCTACAAGGCCGAGCAGAGCCTGGTCGAGGTGGCGCGCCGACACGACGTGACGCTGCGGCTGTTTCACGGCCGGGGCGGCACGGTCGGTCGTGGCGGCGGCCCCAGCTACCACGCGGTGCTCGCGCAGCCACCAGGCAGCGTGAACGGCCAGCTGCGACTCACCGAGCAAGGGGAGGTCATCGCCAGCAAGTACGCCGACGCCACGGTGGGCACCGTGAATCTGGAGACGCTGGTCGCCGCGACCCTGGAGGCGAGCCTGCTGCCGGGGGCGGATCTGGGCGGCGACGAGCCGCGCTTTCAGGAAGCGCTCGAGCAACTCTCCGCCCTGGCGTTCGCGGCCTACCGCAACCTGGTGTACGAGACGCCCGGGTTCATCCGCTATTTCCGCGAAGCAACCCCCATCAACGAGATCAGCGATCTGAACATTGGCAGCCGGCCGTCCGCCCGCCGCAGCTCGGATCGCGTCGAGGATCTGCGGGCCATCCCCTGGGTCTTCAGCTGGGGCCAATCGCGCCAGAGCATCCCTGGCTTCTTCGGCTTCGGCTCGGCGGTGGCGGCGTTCCTGGCGAGCGGAGGCCGCGCGAAGGGTACGAGCCGACACGATCGAGAGCAGCTCTTGAAGGCCATGTATCGCCGGTGGCCGTTCTTTCGGACCGTCGTCGACAAGCTGGACATGGTGCTCGCCAAGACCGACATGGGCATCGCCCTGCGGTACGCCGGCCTCGTGACCGACCGCAAGCTCCGCGACGCCATCTTCTCGCGTATCGAGCGCGAGCACGATGACACGCGGAAGGCCTTCTTCCTGATCACGGGCGCGAAGACCCTCCTCGAGAGCAACCCGTCGCTGGCGCGCAGCCTGCGAAACCGCATCCCCTACATCGACCCGGTGAACCACCTTCAGGTCGACCTCCTGCGCCGGGTGCGCGCCACGCGCGGCGACGCCAGC
Organism: uncultured Myxococcales bacterium; assembly: GCA_964443975.1. Classification (GTDB taxonomy): domain Bacteria; phylum Myxococcota_A; class Polyangia; order Fen-1088; family Fen-1088; genus DASYCK01. The sequence continues at coordinate 29,623 of CAYUFS010000033.1, forward strand.
GAGCTGCGCCGGGCCATTCACTTGACGATCAACGGCATCGCCGCCGGCCTCCGCAACAGCGGCTGACGCTCCGACCACGCCCGGGGCGTGCCCGGGTCACGGCGGACTTGACCGCGGGCCCGGGGACGGCGATTGTGCGGCCATGGAACTCGAAGATCTGAATGAAGACGAGAAGACGGCCCTGGTCGGACTGGTCAAGGCCGTGGTGCTCTCCGACGGCAAGGTCTCGGAGGACGAGAGGGAGGAGGTCGACCAGATCGTCGCCGCCCTCGGCGAGCAGGCCTACCAGCGGCACCTGGATCTGTTCGAGTCGCGGTTTCCCGACGAGGGGAGCTTCCAGAAGTTCCTGAAGACGATCACGCGGCAAGACGCCCGCGAGCTCATTTACGGGACCGTGCTGAGCGGCGCGGCGGCGGACGCCATCGAGGGAGGCGAGTCCGACCTGCTCTCCTGGCTCGGCACGGCCTGGAATATCGAGGTCACGGTCGCGGACTGAGCGGCCTCGAAGCCCGCATGCCCGGCGACGACCACGATGCGCCCGACGAGCAGCGACAGCGCGCCGCGCTGCTGGACGCCGCGCGCCGGGTGAACGATCTCGGCATCAACCAGGGCAAGTCCGGGAACCTGAGCGTCCGCCTCGGTGGCGGCTTCGTGATCACGCCCTCGGCCGTCCCGTACGGCGGCATGGAGGCGCGCGATCTGGTGCGGGTCCAGGACGACGGCACCTTCACCGCGACGGAGGGCCGCGTTCCCTCCTCGGAGTGGCGTCTCCATCGGGACCTCTACCGTCACCGCCCCGAGGCCGGCGCCGTCGTTCACGCGCACGCGATGTTCGCGACGACGTTGTCGTGTCTCGGGCGCGACATCCCGGCGTTCCACTACATGATCGCGGTGGCGGGGGGCAACGACATCCGCTGCGCGCCTTACGCCACGTTCGGCACCCAGGCGCTCTCCGACCACGCGCTCCGGGCGCTGGCGGGACGGCGGGCCTGCCTGCACGGTCACCACGGAATGACCGTGTTCGCCGGGACCGTCGCGGACGCGCTCGCGCTGGCGGTCGAGGTCGAGACGCTGGCGGCGATGTACTGGCGCGCCCTGCAGGTCGGCGTCCCGCGAACGCTCGACGACGAAGAGATGAGGATCGTGCTGCAGAAGTTCGAACGCTACGGCAAGCCCCCCGACGGCCCCTCCCCGCCCGCCCGCGACGGCACCGAACAAGATCAGTCCTCGTCGTCGGGGTCGGCGCCCGAGCCGGGGTGACCGGGCGGGACGTCGCCGCCTCCCTCCGCGTCCTCGACAGGGGTGCTGGGCGGACGACCCTCGAGCGCGTTGCGGGCGGCGGCGGCGTACAGGCGCACCAGCGGATATGGGTTGCTCTCGATCTCGCGCGCGATGGCCGCCGCCGCCGGCTTGAAGCGGGTTTCGCCGGCGATCCCGATGGCGGTGGCCTGTTCGTGCGCGAACCCGCGCGCGATCGTGGCGAGCAAGACGTTCTGGTCGCGTGAGCCATAGAGCCGCGCGAGCGCGCCTTCGTCGTAGTGCTTGCCCCAGAGCCGCGCGATGTCGTCGAGCAGCGCCCCGACGGTCTTGTCCCCGTGGCACAGTGCGCATTCGATGGGTCGATCGCCCTCCACGCGCGCGGCGTCGGTCGGCGAGCCGATTCGGTGGTAGCGCGTGAGCGCGTAGCCAAGCCCCATGTTCTTCTTGGGCATGTGACAGGCGACGCACGCTCCCCCGGCCCCGGTCGGGTCGTGGTGGGCGTGCGCCTTCAGGGCCGCATCCGTCGCCAGCTCGCGGTGACACGTGGTGCACACCCCGTTGCCCACGGGTGTGCCGAGGCGAACCAGGCGCTCGCGCGCGTCCTCCCGGTGGGGATCGTGACAGGTCGAGCAGGTCATCGCGCGCGCGCAGCCGCCCAGCAAGAAGTCACGCGCCTCGCCCGAGGTGATGTGGCTGCCGCCCGCCTCCGCGGGATGGCGTCGTGTTCCGCCCTCCCATGTGCGCGGATAGCGCGAGAACAGCACCTGGTGACAGCGCGCGCACGCCCGGTTTTGCCACTCGGCCTCCGACGGCGGCACCGCGCCAACGCCGGCCGCGTGAAGCTCCAGGAACGGCGCCCGCGGAGCGAACGTCGGAACCCGGCGCGGATCATCGACGTGCTCGCGTCCGCCGCCGTGGCAGGCCTCGCAGCCGATCCCCACCTCCACGAAATGCCGCGGCTCGAAGCGGGACCGGGCCTCGAGGATCGCCCGGCGGAGCGCCAGCCGCGCCGGCTCGTCCGCGCCCTCGGCGGCGCGCGAGGAGACCGACGTCCCCGCCCCCAGCGCGGCCGTCTCCCGATCCAGCGCGGCGAGCAACCCGCTCACATCGTCCACGCGGTAGTCGATGCGCGCCCGCGCGGGCAAGAGCTTGTCGACGACCTCGCCCTGATAGCCGGGCGCGCCCGGACCGTGCAACGCCCCCCACAAGTCGTCGAAGTACGGAATCGTGTTGTGGCAGAAGATGCAGGTCTGATTCCAGACGCCGCCCGCGCGCATCCCGGGCCGCTCCCCGACCATCACCGAGTACCCCTTCAACCGAAAACGCTGCGTCTGAAAGACGAAGGACGCGGGAAGGATCAGCTCCGCGTGTCCATCGCCCACGAGCGCCGCGCCCGACTCGGCGGCCGTGACCTCGACCCCGGCGAAGTCCTCGCGATACCGGCCCCCGATGACCTTGGTGACCCGATAGACGTGGGTCCCGTTCGACGCCGATTGCAGGCGCAAGAATCGCGCGTCACCCACCCGTTCGAAGCGCGCGGTGTCGGCCTTGAAGCGAAACGTTCGCCCATCGAACGGCGCGCGCACGTCGGTCGACTCCGGCAAGCGGGTCATTCGGTGCATGGGCGAGCGCTGCCACGCCTCGTAGACGTCGCCGTGGCACGGCGCGCACGCCGCCGAGCCGACGTAGTCCTCGCGCAGGATGTTGCTCGTGGTAACCGCCACCGCCGATGTCACCGCCGCACCAGGCCTCGCTCCCCGCAGGGCCGACGTGCCCGACGACCGACAACCCCCGGCCACGATCACGACGATTGCGAGCGCGAACGCCAAGGACGGGCGCGTGCTCGGAGGAAATGCGCCGACGCTCACTCAGCGAATCTACTAGGAAAGGGCCGCTCAGTGGGTCCCTTAAATCCCCCGCGGGACGGCGCCGGCGTGACGACCCTTGGGCGTCAGTTTACGAGCGCGAGGGGATCTTGCCCTGGCTTCGTGGTGCCGCGGAGGATTGCGTGAGTGGTCGTCACGAATCGCCCCTGCGACTCGACCTCGACCTCGATCTCCACCGGGCCCACGCCAGGCGCGAAGGTGGTGCGCGTGAGGCGCGTCGGATCTCGTCGCAGGATCTCGACGACGACGCAGTTGCGGTAGTCGCCCGAGGTTCCCGTCACGATCTTGTCGACGGCCGTGATCTTTGCGGTCCCGGCGGCGACGTTCCAGGTCGTGTCGCGCACGATCGGATTCTTCAAGATGAAGTCGCCGACCACCGGCCCCTCTTTCTGAGCGATTCCGAGCGGCGTCACGGCATACGCGATGCGCTCGTCGCCCGCCTGCACGATGGCGGCGTCGGGTACGCGGTCGGAGACGGCATACACCGCCAGCAGGTGCTGACCGTCCCGCTCGAGCTCGTAGGCCCACTTCCAACCCACCTCCAGCGGAAAATAGTCGGACGCGGTCGGCGCCTTCGACGCCGCCACCGCGGGCCCCGCCGACGGGGCCGAGGCGCAGCTGGCCATGAAAGCCAACGCGGCGAATCCAAGCATCCCCGCGACGGCGGGACAGACCGCAAGAATGACGGAAATGGTATGGAGGACGATGCGGGATCTGGCCCGCGCAAAGGAGGACACGACTTGAAGCATGACAGACCTCGGGCCGGCCAAATGAGGGGGCAGGCGCACCTGGTTTTCTCGGCAACTCTTTCAAAAAACTGAGGTCTCCGCGCGCACCGGGGTCGAAACCATCGGTTCTTATGGACGGACGCGGCCCCGGCCGGTCCCTGACCCTGGTACAAACGTTGCTTTGGTTCCGGGCTGCCTGGATTGCCTGATGGTTCCGTCACCCGCTAAAACGCTCGTCCTGGAGAAGCTCCTCAAATCGTGTTTCGAACCGGCTTGATCGTCGTCGCCTTGCTTGGCCTCTGGGCGCTTCCGCGTCGCGCGGAGGCCGAGGCCGCCCCGACGCGGGCTCGGCCCGAAGCAGGCTTGGTCGAACGAGCCAAGCTTCAGTCGGAGCTGAACCGACTCAACGCCGAGATCGACGCGCTGAAACGCCATCCTCGTGGCATCCGCGACGACTATCGTCTGCGCAGCCGGATGGCCGACGCCGAGGCGATGGCAAGGCGGCTGACAGACCTCGACGCCAGCCTGGGTCCCGGCCCCCAGTCGTCGCCGTCCCCCGACGCACGATTGGCTCCGCCCGAGATCCGCGTGAATCCGTCGGATGATCGGGCCGATCGCGAGGCCAAGGCGGACATCTTGGCCGACCAGGCGCGTCGCCTCACGACCGAGGCGAACCGACTCGAGGGCCGGCTCGCCAATCTGCGCAGCCGCAACGAGCTCAAGCGGCGCGCGGGTCAGCTCGAGCGCGATCCCTTCTCGCCGCTCGAACAGGCCAAGGGCCGCATCGGAGTCGCCAGCACCACCGTGACGCCGCCGCGGGGGGGAACGCAGCCGGGAGAGGGAGCGACCCCGGCCTCGGGAACGATCGGAGGTGGGGCGCCAAAGAGCGGTGTCGGCACCGATACGGCCGTGGGCAGCAACAGCCCGCCGACCTCCGGCGCCGCGCCCTCCGTCTCCATCACCATGCCCTCGAGCGCGCCCTCCGCGACCCCGACCCCTCCCTCGAGCGCGCCCTCCGCGACCCCGACCCTGTCCGCCCAGGATGGCGGGGGCTCGCTCGCGAGCCAGCTCCGGGGGGTCCTCGATCCTGCGTCCCTCGACGAGGTCCGCCGCCTGGGGGTCCCGGGGGCGGCACCGGTGAGCCTGGAGGTGATGGAGCGTGCCCTCGGCGCGCTACGTGCGCGCGCGGCGCAGCTCTCCTCCTCCGCGGCGGCCCTGCGTGCACCCGCTGCCAAGTAGGCGAGGGCTCGAACCGGACATCGTTGCGCTACACTCGCGCGTCGCATGCACCGCCGCCTCCTGGCGTTTCTTCGCGCCGCTTCCCTGGCGACCGGTGCGCTGTCTTGCCCGACCCCCGGATGGGCCCGCGACGACGACGAGAAGGTCAGCGCGCACGCGGAGATTGGCGCCGAATACGACAACAACGTTCACCGCGTCGAACAGTTGCCGGGCGATCGCATCGGGGTCGTCGGCTCGGCGCTGGCGCGCGCCGTCGTCGGCCTGTCCGTCTCCGACCGCCTGACCGCTTCGCAGGACGTGGCCTTCTCTGTGCTCGGCGCCGCGAAGCTGTTCGCCGCGCCCGCGGCGCGCAGCGAGAACGTCGGCATCGTCGAGACCTCCGGGGCCTGGAATCTGATGCTGTCGCCCCGCACGCGCGCCGGCGTGGGCGCCACCTACTACGAAGCGACGCAATCCGGTACGGCCACCGAACGCGCGCTCGCCGCGGAGCGCGACATGGTCGCCGAGGCGCGCGATTTCCGCTCTCTCGTCCCCTCGCTGCGTGCTCTCCACGCCATCGGTGACGGGGCGACCCTTGGCCTGTCGGTGGGCCACCGTTGGTTCGTCTACAAGCCGCTTCCCGACTACGACTTCCGGGCGCCCGTGGCGTCGCTGGAATACCGCTTCGTCCACGAGACCGCAGAGGGGGACGCGGAATGGGAGCTCGTCAGCGCCGCGAACGTGGAGCTTCGGCGCTTCTCGGGCCCGCGGTTGCAGGTACAGACCCCTGGCTGCGCCCCCGACGTCTGCGTAACGATCCCCGACCCCTCGGGGGCCCGACACACGGATCAGTTTCTCTCGGCGCAGCTCGACCTGACCCGCACCGGCCGCATCCTGGTGGGCGCTGGGTACGCGATCCAGTGGAACCGGTCCAACAGCTATGCCGAGTCGCTGATCCGCCACGTGGCGTCGATTCGCCTGACGGCCCCCTTGCCGCTCGGTCTCTACTTCGCCGCGCGCACCGAGCTCGTGTACGTGAGCTACCCCGACAAGGTTGCCCTCGTGATGGGGACCTCGGGCCAGCCGGGGGCCACCATCGAGGAGGAGACGCGCAGCCAGGTGCGCGGCGAGCTGACGCGCGACCTCAGCCAGCGGCTGCAACTGATGGCCCGTTACACCTTCTACGCGAACGCGATCGGCCAGGGTCAGTATCGCCGCCAGACGGCGACGGTGTCGCTGATCGTCTCGACGAACTGAAATTGAAAGCGGCGCGGCCCCGATGATCCGGGAACCGCGCCGCTGGAAGACGACAGAGGTGAGCTGCAGCGACTACATACCGCCCATGCCGCCCATGCCGCCCATCCCGCCCATGCCCCCCATGTCGCCGCCACCGCCGGCCGGGGCCGCGGGCGCCTCCGGCTTCGGCCGCTCGACGATGAGCGCCTCGGTCGACAGCAGCAGCGACGCCACCGAGGCGGCGTTCTGAAGCGCCGAGCGGACGACCTTCGTCGGGTCGATGACGCCCGCCTCGATGAGATCCTCGAACTCGTCGGTGGCCGCGTTGTATCCGAACGCGCCCTTCCCTTCGCGGATCTTGTTCACGATGATCGCGCCTTCCTTGCCCGCGTTCAACGCGATCTGGCGGCACGGCTCTTCACAGGCGCGCTTGATGATCGCGACGCCCACTTGCTCCTCCTCCGTGACGTTCTCGATCTTGTCCAGCGTCTGCAGGGCGCGGATGAGCGCCACGCCGCCGCCGGGGACGATGCCCTCCTCGACCGCCGCGTGCGTCGCGTGCAGAGCGTCCTCGACGCGGGCCTTCTTCTCCCTGAGCTCGGTCTCGGTGGCCGCGCCCACGCGGATAACCGCGACGCCGCCCACCAGCTTGGCCAGCCGCTCGCGCAGCTTCTCCTTGTCGTACTCCGAGTTCGTGTCCTCGATCTGTCCGCGAATCTGCTTGACGCGGCCCTCGATCTCGGGCTTCTTCCCGGCGCCGTCGATGATCGTGGTGTTCTCCTTGTCGACGGAGACGCGCTTGGCCCGCCCCAGATCCTTCAAGGTCAGGCTCTCGAGCTTGAGGCCCAGGTCCTCGGTGATCGCCTGCCCGCCGGTCAGGATGGCGATGTCCTTCAGCATGTCCTTGCGGCGATCGCCAAAGCCCGGCGGCTTGACGGCGCAGATCTGCAACGTGCCACGCAGCTTGTTCACCACCAAGGTTGCCAGGGCCTCGCCCTCGACATCGGCGATGATGAGCAGCGGACGCCCGGCGCGCGCGACCTGCTCGAGCACCGGCAGCAGGTCCTTCATGCTCGAGATCGTCTTCTCGTGGATGAGCAGGTAGGGGTCCTCCAGCTTGACGTCCATGCGCTCGGCGTCGGTCACGAAGTACGGTGACTGGTAGCCGCGATCGAAGCGCATACCCTCGACCACGTCGAGGGTCGTCTCGATGGACTTCGCCTCCTCGATGGTGATGACGCCCTCCTTGCCGACCCGCTCCATCGCCTCGGCGAGGATCTTGCCGATCGATTCGTCGCCGTTCGCGCTGATGGTCCCGATCTGGGCCACGTCCTTGTGCCCCTTCGTGGGCTTCGAGATCTTGGCGAGCGCCTGCACGATCTTGATGACTGCCTTGTCGATGCCGCGCTTGAGATCCATCGGATTGTGACCGGCGGCCACCATCCGGGTCCCCTCGCGGAAGATCGCCTGCGCCAGCACGGTGGCCGTGGTGGTCCCGTCGCCGGCCGTGTCGGAGGTCTTCGAGGCGACCTCCTTGACCATCTGGGCGCCGAGGTTCGCGAAACGGTCCTCGACCTCGATCTCCTTCGCCACCGTGACGCCGTCCTTCGTGACCGTGGGCGAGCCCCACGACTTCTCGATCACGACGTTGCGGCCGCGGGGCCCCAGGGTAGCCTTGACCGTATCGGCAAGGATGTTGACGCCTTCGAGGATCCGGGCGCGCCCTTGCGCATCGAACAGAATATCTTTGGCTGACATCTTTTCGTCTCCCTTCGCGGTAGTGAGTTCGAGTTACTTTTCGATGACGCCGAGGATCTCGTCCTCGCGCAGAATCACGTGGTCGACGCCGTCGACCTTGATCTCGCTGCCGGAGTACTTTCCGAACAGCACGCGGTCACCCTTCTTCACGTCGAGGGGCCGAATCTGACCCTTCTCGTTGGCCTTCCCGGAGCCCACCGCGATGACCTCGCCCTCGCCGGGCTTCTCCTTGGCGGTGTCGGGGATGATGATCCCGCCGCGGCTCTTCTCTTCCTCGGCGAGGCGCTTGACGATGACGCGATCTTGCAGCGGACGAACCTTCATGACTGTCTCCTTCGATGGTTTTCTGCCCGTCGGCGAATCCTTGGCACTCTAGTCGTCAGAGTGCTAGCGGCAGAGGTTAGTCACAAGTCCGCCCAAGTCAAAGGATTCCGCAGCGGGTTTTGGCAGTTCCAGAATCTGTCTGCCAACGAAATATATTGTTATCGCTTTGGAATTATTATGTTTTCTTGATTCTGTGCCGATAGGCATGTCATAGGTTGATCATGGAGCTCACGGGATCTTTGGAGTCATTTTTCCGAGACGAAGTGGACCTTGCCTGCAAGCAGGAGGGCTTCGAGCCGAGCGGCTTGACCCAGCCCTACCTCGTCCGGCTGCTGGCAGCCTACGTGGCCCAACCCATCGAGGATCGCCCCCTCGGGACCCGATTCATGGACGCGCTCGACGCGTCGCCGCGCGAACGACGCGCCCACCTGCGGGAGATCGGCGACACGTCCCTGTATCTGTCGGGCTTCTGGGGAGAGAGCCTCGGGCGGAAACTGGTCGACGTCGACTACTACATCGACCTCGGAGGAACCGCCTACTCGGAGCTGGCGCGCGGGGCATCCGCGATAGGGGGCCCGCTGTCGGCCGACGTGTTCGCCGAATTGGCGGCGAACTTCACCCGCTTCGTCGAGGTGCTGATGACGATCAGCCGGCGCACGGCGCGCGGCCGCGGTCCTTGTGACGTGGTGCGACTCTACGAGCGCTGGTTGCGCACGAAGAACGGCTGGGCGGCCCGACGCCTGGCCGAGGAGGGCGTCATTCCGCTCTGCCAGGCCCGGGGGACCGTGCATTGAGGGAAGACCCCGCCGCTGTCTCGGCCGCGGGTGGCGCTCCCGCGTCGCTGTCGGTCCTGGGGCGGCTGCAGCTGGGCCTGGAGGCGTTGTATCGGGTCGACACACGCTTGGCGGTGGATGAGTTCGTGATCGGCGAGCGCGAACGAGACGCCGCCAATCCCGGTCGCTCGCCGCGGGAGCAGGTGCTGGTGCGGCAGGACGGGGCCGATGACCTTGGCCTCGGCTTGTTCGTGGACGAGGAAGCCCTGTCGAACCTCGAGCGCAACGATCCCGGCGCGATGCTCGACGACAGCAACTTCGCCGACTTCTGCGTGGCGATCGAGGGCGTCAGCCATTTCATCTACCTGGCGGTCTGCGCGGCCGAGAACCGGCGGGTGTCGGCGCTCGAGCTCGAGCTGCAAGCCGAGGTCGACAAGTTCGCCTGCTGCGCCCTGCTGACGACCCGTGCGGCCGGCAGTCCTTCGCCCGGCGACGGCACGGGGCTGCGGCGCCGCCTGTACGACGAGGTCACCTTCGCGCCCGATCTCGATGTCGACGAGCACGATCGATATCGCGTCGCGAACGGCGAGGCCCGGCGCTACGCGCGGGCCCTCGACCACAAGTACGTCTCGCCCCGGCGCCTGCCCGAGATGCTGCCCGAGCTGCGCCGATTCTACCGGCTGGACCTGCACGGGAAGCTGGGGCACATCGCCCGCGTCGCCACCCATTGACGATCGGCCAAGCCCGGGGGCGATGGCGCCGGAGCGGTCAGACCAGCTTCGCGGTCAGGACGATCTCGGCGCCCTTGAACAGCTTGCTGACCGGGCAGTTCTTCTTCGCGCCCTCGGCGATCTCCTGAAACTTCGCGTTGTCGAGGCCGGGCACCTGCGCCTCGGTGTCGAGCTCGATCTTGCCGATGACGCCGCCATCGAGGTGGGCCGTCGCCTTGGTCTGCACGCGCGTCGGAGTGTGCCCTGCCTTGGATAGCTCGTTCGAAAACGCCATGGAGAAACAGCCCGCGTGGGCCGCCGCCAGCAGCTCCTCGGGGTTCGTCCCGGAGCCGTCCTCGAACCGGGACGCGAAGGTGAACGGCCCCGTGTAGGCGCCCTTTCCCACCGTCATCGTACCTTTTCCAGACTTCAGATCACCTTCCCATTGTGCGGTCGAGCTTCGCGTCGCCATGTCGGTTCCTCCTGACGTTGCTCTAGCGGGCGACTCGGCTTCCGTCAACCGATACGAACGTTGTCGATGAGGCGCGTACGGCCGACGAAGGTGGCCACGGCCAGCACCGCCGGCCGATCGACGGTCTCGAGCGGCAGCAGAGTCTCGGCGTCGCGCAGCTCGACGTAGTCGATCCGGGTCACGAAGCCGCCCAACGCCGCCTCCACGCCAGCGACGAGGCGCGCCGAGTCCTTCGTCCCCGACTGGTGCGCCTCGCGCGCCGCGAACAGCGCCCGCGGGATCGCCGTGGCCCGGACCCGCTCGTCGGGCGAGAGGAACTTGTTCCGCGACGACATCGCGAGCCCATCGCCTTCCCGGACCGTCGGCAACGCGGCGACCTCGACCGGCATGTCCAGATCGCGCACCATCCGCCGGATGACGGCGAGTTGCTGAAAATCCTTCTCACCGAAGACGGCGACGTGCGGGCGAACGATGTTGAACAGCTTGCACACGACCGTGGCCACGCCGACGAAGTGGCCGGGGCGGCTTGCCCCGCACAGGCCCTGCTCGAGCTCGTGCACCTCGACCGTCGTCTGGTGATGGGGCGGGTACATGGCCGCCGCCGCCGGCACGAACGCGACGTCGGCTCCCCGCGAGCCGGCCTTGGCCAGATCGCCCGGCACGTCGCGCGGATAGCGCTCCAGGTCCTCACCCGGCGCGAACTGCGTGGGGTTCACGAAGATCGAGAGCACCACGCGATCACCGTGGCGGCGCGCCTCATCGAGCAACGCGAGGTGACCGCCGTGCAGATACCCCATGGTTGGGACGAAGGCGATCCTCTCGCCCCGGGCGCGGGCCGCGTCGGACCAGGCGGACATCTCGGCTGGCGTGGCCAGCATGGGCGGCACCCTGGCCTCCGTCGCCGCGGTCACTCGAAGCCCTCTTCGTCGGCGGGAAATCGGCCGGCGCGCACGTCGGCTGCGAACTCGGCGAACGCGCCGCGCGCGGCCTCGCCGAGGGCGGCGTAGCGGCGCGCGAAGCGGGGCTTCCAGGACGGGTCGAGGCCGAGCAGATCGTGCATCACCAGCACCTGGCCGTCGCACGACGGGCCCGCGCCGATCCCGATCGTCAGCGAGCGGACCGACTGGGTGATCTCCGCGGCGAGCTTCCGGGGTACGCTCTCGATGACCACTGCGTAGGCGCCGGCCTCGGAGACGGCGCGGGCCGCGGCGAGGATCTTCTCGCGCTGCGCGGTGGTTCGGCCCTGCACCTTGAACCCGCCGAACGCATGCATCGATTGCGGCGTCATGCCCACGTGCCCCATCACCGGAATCCCCGCGCCGACCAGCCGCTCGACCAGCGGCGCGACCTCGACGCCCCCTTCCAGCTTCACAGCCTCGGCGCCCCCCTCCTTGATGAGGCGGCCCGCGGCCCGCATGCCGTCCTCGACCGAGGCCTGGTAGCTCATGAATGGCAAGTCGGCAACGACGTGCGCCCGGGGCACCCCGCGGACGACCGCTCGACAGTGGTAGATCATGTCCTCGAGGGTCACGGGCAACGTCGAGCCGTGGCCCTGCACGACCATGCCGAGGGAGTCACCGACCAGCACGACGTCGACCCCCGCCTCATCGCAGAGGCGCGCGAACGCGACGTCGTAGGCGGTCACGACGACCGTCCGCTCAGGCGTTCCCTTTCGCGCGGCGAGCGCCACGGCCGTCATTTTCTTCGATGAGGACACGGACGGCCCTTCCGGCATGGGAATGATTTAGCACGAGAGCGGAGGTGCTAGCGGCGAGTCCAGTGGTTCACGCCCGCGCGCGTGCGCCGGATGACGGCGAACAGCTCGTCCCGGTGATCGGCGTTTGCCACGAAATCGAGCTCGGACACGTCGACGATCAACAGCGGCCCCTCCTCGTAGCGAAAGAAGAAGTCGGCATACGCGCGCGACACCTCCTCTACGTACTCGGCGCGGATGGGCTTCTCGGCCACCCGCCCGCGCCGTCGGATGCGCTCGAGCAAGACGGGGGTCGGGGCCTGCAGGTAGACGACCAGATCGGGCGTGGCGACCCGGGGCCGCAACATCTGGTAGACGCGTTCGTAGAGCGCCAGCTCGTCGTTCGAGAGCGTTAGCGCCGCGAAGAGCCGATCCTTCGCGAACAGGTAGTCCGCGACGATGCCGCCCCGGGTGAACAGATCCCCCTGCCCGAGCTCGCCCTGCTGCTGGTAGCGCTGGAGCAGGTAGAACAGCTGCGCCGACATCGCGTGCCGCCGGGGATCCTTGTAGAACGCGGCCAGGAAGGGGTTTTCGTCGGGCTGCTCGCATACCAGCTGGGCGCCGAGCTCCGCGGCGAGCAGCTCGGCCAGGCTCGTCTTGCCCACACCGATGGGTCCCTCGATGGCGATATATCGCGGCCGCTCGGTCACCTCCCCCCCGTATACCCCGCCCCCCCGCGCGCCCGCCACCCCCGCGCCCGCCGTAGTGCGAGGCCCCTTGCGCTCAGATGTCGAGATCCGCCTGGGCAGACCGCTCCATGATGAACTTGAAGCGCGCCTCGACGTCCTTGCCCATGAGCTCGGTCAGCACGCGATCCGTCTCGACGCCGTCGACGATCGCGACCCGCAAGAACCGCCGCGACGCCGGATCCAGGGTCGTCCGCTTTAGCTCCTCCGGCTGCATCTCTCCCAACCCCTTGAAACGCATGGTCTCGGGACGCGCGTTCTTGGGCATCGCGGCGATGATGCGATCCCGGTCCTGCTCGTCGAGGGCCCAGAAGGTGTCCTTGCCGTGATCGATGCGGAACAGCGGCGGCTGCGCGAGGTAGACGTAGCCCTGCTCGATGAGCGGGCGCAGGTGCCGGTAGAAGAACGTCAAGAGCAGCGTCGCGATGTGATGACCGTCTGAGTCGGCGTCCATCAGCAGGATGATCTTGTGATAGCGCAGGCGTTCGATCTTGAAGTCCTCGCCCACGCCACATCCCAGGGCCGAGACGACGTCCTGCAGCTCCTTGTTCGACAGCACCTTCTGCAGCGACGCTTGCTCGGTGTTCAAGACCTTCCCGCGCAGTGGCAGGATGGCCTGGGTGCGCCGCTCGCGGCCCTGCTTGGCCGAGCCGCCGGCGCTGTCACCCTCGACGATGAACAGCTCGCTCGAGCTCGGATCGGTGGACGAACAGTCGGCCAGCTTTCCCGGCAAGTTCAGGCGGTGCGAGACCGCGGTCTTCCTGGACACCGCCTGCGACGCCGCGCGCGACGCCTCCCGAGCCTTGGCCGCGAGCGCGATCCGCTCGACGATGGCGGCGCCCGCGGTGCCGTTCTCCAGCAGGAACTTCTCCAGCGCGGGGCGCATGGTGTTGTCGACCTGCGCCTGAACCTCCGGGTTCCCGAGCCGCTCCTTGGTCTGGCCCTGGAACTGGGGCTCCTGCATGTAGATGGACAGGATGCCGACGATGCCCTCGCGGATGTCCTCGGCCGTGATGTTGACGCCCTTGGGTGTGAGGTTGGACGCGTCGATGAACGACCGCACCGCCTTCACCAGCGCCGAGCGCATTCCCTGCTCGTGGGTGCCCCCTTGCGTGGTGGGGATCCCGTTCACGTACGAGCGCAGGGTCTCGTCGGGCGACTCGGTCCACTGGAGCGCCGCCTCCAGGCGAAAACCCTGCTCGCCGTCGCGCTGCACGTAGAACACCTGCGGGACCGTGGGGGCCTTGGCGCGATCGCTCACCACCTTCGTCAGGAAGTCCGCGATGCCGCCCGCGTGCTCGAAGACCTCGGTCGTCCCGGCCGCCTCGTCGCGGAACGTGATCTTGAGGCCCTTGTGCAGGTACGCCTTCGTGTCGAGGCGAAAACGGACCGTGGCCGGATCGAACGCCTGCTTGCCGAAGATCTCCGCGTCGGGGCGGAAGAAGATGGTGGTGCCGGTGCCGCGGGCGGCGGCCCCCTTGACGACCTTGCTGGTGGGCTTGCCGCGCTGATAGCTCTGCCGCCACTCGGCGCCGTCGCGCTTGATGGTGGCGATCAGCTCCTCCGAGAGCGCGTTGACCACCGACGAGCCCACGCCGTGCAGCCCGCCCGAGAACTGGTACTGGCCCGACGAGAACTTGCCGCCCGCGTGCAGGGTGGTCAACACCAGCTCGAGCGCCGACTTCTTGAACTCCTTCTTGACGTCGACGGGGATGCCGCGGCCGTCGTCGCCGACGGTGACCGAGTGCAGATCGCGGTGCAGCGTGACCTGGATGTGCGCGCCGTAGCCGTTGATGACCTCGTCGACCGAGTTGTCGACGATCTCCCACAGCAGGTGGTGATAGCCCTTGGCGTCGGTGCCCCCGATGTACATGCCGGGACGGCGGCGCACGGGCTCGAGGCCCTCGAGGACGGTGATGTTGTCGGCGGTGTAGGTCGGCGCGGTGGAGGCGGGCATGCGATGGCTCGATCGAGTCAGTTCACGAATCGGTTCGAATCAGTTCAACAACGTGGGGCCCAAGGTCGGCTCGGCGAGGCTGACCCGGACGATCTTGACCTTGCGGCCGAGAGAGTGACCGCGTCCGCCGCGGCCGGTGACAGCGTACCGTCCCGGCCCGACGGGGATCTTCTTGCCCGTGTCAGCCTCGGCCACGAGGGCCGGCGCCTCCTTGTCTCCCTTCGCGGTCACCGCCATCGCCAGCACCACGTCGTCGTCATCGACCTTGATCAGCGTGACGCCGCGGCCGGGGTTGGCGAGCTCGGGCAGCTCGTCGGCGGCGCAGACGAGGGCCCGTGCGTCGGCCGTGACGACGCTGACGACGCTCTTCGCCGGGGCGACCGCCACGTTGACGATCTCGTCCCCCTCCGCGGGCTTCGCGAAGCGGCGCCCGGCGCGCGTGGAGATCTCGCGGTGAGGATCGAGGTTGAAGCGCAGGCCGAAGCCTCGCTTCGACGCGGCCGCGCACACGGCGGCCGCTGGGGCCTGCGCCGCCGTCAGCATCAACCCCCCCACCACCCGCTCGCCGTCGCGGAGGTTGAACAGCTTCTGCACGGGCTCGCCGTACCCCGTCGACTGCGGGACGTCGTTCACGCGCAGGACGTAGCAGGTGCCCATGTTGGAGAACAGCGCCAGTGACTCCTTCGTGCCGCCCCGCCCGGCCATCAGCACGGCGTCACCCTCGCGCAACCGAGTCGCCGACAGATCCTTCACCTCGCGCACGCGCTTCAGCCACCCGTCTCGCGAGAGGATCACCGTGACCTCCTCGTCGACGATGAAGGCCTCCGCGTCGAACTCCACGTCGTCACCGCCGCCGCCGATCTTGGTGCGGCGCTTGTCGGTGAAGCGCGCGGCGACCTCGACCAGCTCCGCGCGGATGATCTTCCACAGCTTCTTCTTGTCGGCGAGGATGGCGCGGATCTCCTTGGCGCGTGCGCGCTTCGCGGCCAGCTCGGCGCGGATCGCGTCGATCTCCAGGCGCGCCAGCTTGTACAGCTTCAGCTCCAGCACCGCGTCGGTCTGGACATCGTCCAGGTCGAAGCGCTTCATCAACTTGGCCGCCGCGTCGGCCTTGCCGTCGGACTTGCGAATGATGCGGATGGCCTCGTCCAGCGCGTCGAAGATGGTCTCGAACCCCTCGAGGACGTGGATCCGAGCCTCGAGCTCGCGCAGCTCGAACTCGAAGCGCCGGGTGACGACACCCTCTCGGAACTGCAGAAACTCGTGGAGGATGGCCCGCAGGTCGAGCCGCGCCGGGCCGGCGATCTCCGGGTTCGCGGTGGGCACGAGGCACGTCATGTTGACGTGGAAGCCCAGCTCGAGCGGAGTGTGCTTGTAGAGGTACGCCATCACGAGCGCCGCGTCGGCTCCAGGCTTCAGCTCGAGCACGATCCGCACGTCGTTCGTCGACTCGTCGCGCACGTCGACGAGCAACGGCAGCCGCTTGTCGATGATCACCTCGGCTATCTTCTCGACCAGCGTGGCCTTCGACAGCCCGAAGGGAATGGAGGTGACGATCACGCGCTCGCCGCCGCGCTTCTCCTGCTCCGTCTTCCACTCGCCGCGGACGTGGATGCTGCCCTGGCCCGTCTCGTAGATCTCCCGGAGCTCCTTCTTGGAGTTCGTGATCAGCCCGCCGGTGGGGAAGTCCGGCCCCTTCACATACTTGAGCAGATCCTTCGTCTCGAGCGCGCGGTCATCGATCAGGGCCACCGCCGCGTCGCAGACCTCCCTCAGGTTGTGCGGGGGGATGTTCGTCGCCATTCCCACGGCGATGCCCGTGCATCCGTTGGCCAGCAACTGGGGGATCTTCGCGGGGAGCACGATGGGCTCCTCCGTCGTCCCGTCGTAGTTCGGGCGAAAATCGACCGTGCCCTGGCGAATCTCCTCCAGCAACTCGGTCGACAGCGGCGCCAGCCGCGCCTCCGTGTAGCGATAGGCCGCGGCCGCGTCCCCGTCGAGCGAGCCGAAGTTCCCGTGCCCGTCCACGAGCCGGTAGCGAAGCGAGAAGTCCTGGGCCATCCGCACCATCGCCTCGTAGCAAGACGAGTCGCCGTGAGGGTGGAACTTGCCAAGCACCTCGCCGACGATGGTCGCGCACTTGCGAAACTTCGCGTCGGGGTACAGGTGCAGGTTGTGGTGCATGGCGTACAGGATTCGCCGTTGCACCGGCTTCAATCCGTCGCGCACGTCGGGCAGCGCCCGCGCCGTGATGACGCTGACGGCGTAGTTCAGGTAGCGGCGCTGGGCCTCGTCGGAGAGGGAGGCGTCGACGGGAGGCTGCGGTCCCCCCCCGTCCCCGTCCCCGTCGCCGTTCCCACCGCCGCCGCGCCCCCGTCCTTTCTTTCTCCCGCCGCGCCCGCCCCCGCCGGTCGTGGAAGTCCCCTTGTCATCGGCCTGGGGGTCGGCTGGGTCGAAATCGAGCTGTCGCTGCTGCGCCATGGACCTCGGATCCGCAGGCAAGCTAAAGGACCCCCACCTGAAATGCAAGAAAGGCCGCGGACCCGCGGGAGGACCCCGAGGAGGACTCCGCGAGGCCCCCTGTGCCCGGCTAGCTCTGCAGCTTCTTGCGCTTCCAGCCTCGCGGCGGGCGCTTGTCGGGCGAGTTCGGGTTCGGCCGCGCGTTGTCGATCCACCGGTAGCTCGGCGGCGGCCTGACGTCGATGTGAACGAACTGCGCGCGCGGGTAGAGGCCGATGCCCATGCCCCCGGCGTCCAGCGTCGCCGCGAACTCCCTGATCTTCTTCGGCGCCACGCCGGGAATACGGATGTCGCTGGCCGACCCACGGAAGTGAAAGCTCGTCTCGCGCCGCTGGTTCCGATAGCCGGACACCAACTGCAGCGGCTTCTGGAAGTGGTCGTAGACGTGCGACAGCAACACGTAGAGGCGCGGATCGATCGGCTTCTCTGAGTCGGTTCGCTTGCATCGCAAGGCGTGGTCCAGCTCTTTCAGGGCGTCGCTGTCGTACGAGCCGTCGTCGTTGAAGATGTCGACCTGAACGTCTTCGTTCCACGCCAGGCTGTGAATCTCGATATGCCCCGAGGGAGGCGGGGGCGGCGCGGAGCGGAGGTCGGCGTCGCGCACGGCGAAGCCGGCCACCTTGCTCTTGCGACGCCGCTTGTCCGAGGCGCGCGCGCCCGCCGGCTTGGCCGCCTTCGCCTGCGACGAGGCATCCGTGGCGCCGGGCGTCCCCTCGGCGTCGTCCTCGCCTTCGGAGTGCGCGCGCGCGGATTTTTCGAGGCTCGCGCTGGCAAGCGACAGGGCGAGGACGACGAGGGCGAGCCGCGACATCGACCTGCAATAATCTCCGGGAATATCCGGAAAATCAAGAGAGCCCCCGCAAGATGCTCGGTGTGAGACCTACATTGGGCTCATCATGAGGCGGCCGCGTCGGCGTCGAGCGCGTCCCAGAATGCCCGGATCAGCGGCAGCGCGAGCTTGCGGCGCGGCGTGCACACGCCCACCCGAAACTCGCCGAGGGCGCCGTCCCCGGCACCGAGCGTGAGCACCCGCACGTTGGCGCGCAGCGGGCTCTTTTCGAAGACGATTCGCGGCACGACGCCGAGGGCGCAGCCGAGCGCCACGAGGGAGAGGCTGGCCTCGCTGCCCGCGACCTCGCCATAGACCACGGGCGCGATGCGCTTGCGGCGAAACCAGCGATCGGCGCTCTCGCGGGCCAGGCCCGTCGACGGCAGCACGATCGGCAGCGACGCCCAGGGGAGAGGACGGGCGTGGCAGAGCCGCTCGACCTCGCACTTCGCGGTGGGCGCGACGAACACGAGGGGCGTATGGAGCAACACGCGCGCGACCAGCGCCCGCGGCACGCGGGCCGGGAGCGCGGCCACGGCGACGTCGACCCGGCCCTGCTCCAGCATGGCGAGCGCGTCGGCGGCGTAGCCGGTCTCGAGCTGGATGTGAATCTCGGGGTGGCGCTCGCGGAAGCCGAGCAGCAGCCCGGGGAGGAAGCTCTGGCACGCGGTGACCGACGCGAAGATGCTGATCGTGCCGGTCAGCTTCCCGGTCGGCCCGGCCAGCTCGCGCTGCACACGCTCCCAGCGATCGAGGGTGTCCCGGGCGTACGGAAGGAACCGCGCTCCCTCGAGGGTGAGGCGCACGGTGCGGCGATCGCGCTCGAACAGGGGCCGGCCGACGTCGTGCTCCAAGCGCTGGATCGCGCGTGACAACGTCGAGGGGCTGACGTGGCAGGCGCGGCTGGTGCGCAGGAAGTGCAGCGTCTGCGCGAGGTGGAGGAACAGGCGGAGCGCGTCGTGATCCATGAGGCATGAGTAGTGTTGCACAAAATGGAACACAGAATTGAAAACAAATCATTTTTCGCAACATCGAAGACCGGGTACGCTTCTTCCGGTCAGCTTCCGGTCAGCTTCCGGTCAGCTTCCGGTCAGCTTCCGGTCAGCTTCCTGTCAGCTTGCCGTCAGCTTCCCGCGGCTCGTCCGCGCTTCGCTGGCGCCGTTTCACCTCACCACCGATGCCCGCAGAACTGGAGAACCACCATGGCCGAGTCCCAGAGCTTTTCCTCGAAGATCTTCAACGTCGAGACCGTCAAGATGAGCGATCGCACCGAGCAGATCGTGAAGGGGGGACGCCACCTGTTTCCGCTGCTGCCGAAGGCGTTCGCCGGCGTCAAGCAGATCGGCGTCATCGGCTGGGGCTCGCAGGGGCCGGCGCAGGCGCAGAACCTGCGTGACTCGCTCGAAGGCACAGGGATCAAGGTGAAGGTCGGCCTGCGCGCCGGGAGCGCCTCGATGGTCGAGGCGCGCAAGGCGGGCTTCTCCGAGGAGACCGGCACGCTCGGCGACATGCTGGTGGTCGCCAAGGAGTCGGACATGGTGCTGCTCCTCATCTCCGACGCGGCGCAGGCCGACCTGCACGGCAAGCTCTTCGAGTGCCTGCGTCCGGGCGCGACGCTGGGCCTGTCGCACGGCTTCCTGCTCGGGCACCTGAAGAACATCGGCGCGAAGTTCCCCGCCAACGTGAACGTCGTCGCCGTCTGTCCGAAGGGCATGGGCCCGTCGGTGCGGCGCCTTTACGTGCAGGGCAAGGAGGTCAACGGCGCCGGCATCAACGCCAGCTTCGCCGTCCACCAGGACATCGACGGCAAGGCGACCGACTACGCGCTCGCCTGGTCGGTGGCGCTCGGCTCGCCCTACACCTTCCAGACGACGCTCGAGAGCGAGTACAAGTCTGACATCTACGGCGAGCGCGGCATCCTGCTCGGCGCGGTCCACGGCATCATCGAGAGCCTGTACCGACGGTACGTATCGCAGGGCTTGACCCGTGAGGCCGCGTTCCTCAACTCCGCCGAGTCCATCACCGGTCCCATCAACAAGACCATCTCGAAGCGCGGCATCCTCGCCGTCTACGAGGGCCTCGACGCCGCCGGCAAGGGCGAGTTCGAGAAGGCGTACGCGGCCGCGTACTTGCCCGCGAAGGAGATCCTCGCCGAGATCTATGACGAGGTCTCGTCGGGGAACGAGATCCGCGGCGTGGTGCTGGCGGGCAACCGGCTCCAGACCTACCCCATGGGCAAGATCGACGGCACCGAGACGTGGAAGGTCGGCGCCGCCGTGCGCGCCAAGCGCGTCGAGGACAAGATCCCCGTGAATGCGTTCACGGCGGGTATCTATATCGCGACGATGATGGCGCAGATCGACGTGTTGCTCGAGCACGGCCACCCGTACTCCGAGGCCGCCAACGAGTCGGTCATCGAGTCGGTCGACTCGCTCAACCCCTACATGCACGCGCGGGGCGTGGCGTACATGGTCGACAACTGCTCCACCACCGCGCGCCTCGGCTCGCGAAAGTGGGCGCCTCGCTTCGACTACCTGCTCACGCAACTCGCGTACACGGACATCGATGACGGCAAGGTGGGCGGCCGCCCGGCCGATCACGCGGCCATCGCGGCGTTCAAGAAGAACCGGATCCACGACGTGCTGGCGGTGTGCGCCGAGCTACGCCCCTCCGTCGACATCTCCGTCTCGTAGTCGTCGTTTCGATGAGACACGGCGTGCGACGCCGATATATTCCCTCTCCCGCTTGCGTCGCTTGCGGGAGAGGGCCAGGGAGAGGGTCCTTTCTCTAGGAGCGCTCAGGGCGCCGATTGCGCCGGCGTCGGGCTCACCTCCGGGGCGAGGTTGAGGAGCTCGATGCCCAGCCGGCCCGCGATCGAGAAGATGCGCTCGTCGCGGTAGAACTCGCCGTAGACGATGCGCCGGATGCCGGCGTTGGCCAGCTGCTTGAAGCAATTCCAGCACGGGCTCGCGGTCACGTAGACCGCGCCCCCGTCGATCATCACGCCGTTCTTCGCGGCCTGGATGATCGCGTTGGCCTCGGCGTGGATGGTCGCGACACAGTGGTCGTTCTCCATCATGTGACCGTCCTCGCTGCAGTGGGGCATGCCGCGGATGGAGCCGTTGTATCCGGTCGACAGGATGGTGCGGTCGCGGACGATGACGGCGCCCACGTACTTGCGGGGGCAAGTCGAGCGAGACGCGACGACCGCGGCGATGTTCATGAAGTACTGATCCCAGGAGACGCGCGCCATCGCTGCAGTCTAGGGGCATTCTCCGTGAATTTCACCCGGCCCCGTGACGCGAATCCGTGCGGCACCCGCCTCCGTTCCGGCCGCTCACTCATTTCGACGTGCCAGCGGCGTTGCGCAGGCTCTCGCGGCGTTCGTACAGCCGCGCCCGAAAGTCCGAGGCGATCTCCCGAGCCTTTTCAAGTTGTTCCGCGTTCAAACGGTCCTCGATGTCGAGATAGGCCTTGGTGTCGTTCGCGTCAGTTCGATCGTCGAGGGATTGCTCGTGCGAGGGCGAAGGCGGACCCGGAGGGCGTGGCGTTCGACCGCCCGATCGACCGCGCATTCCACCACCCCGCATGCCCTGGCCCCCCGAGCTCGAACCCGGGCCACCTGCCGAGGCGCCGCCGTTCGCGGCGGCTCCTCGGGCGTCCTCGGCCTGCCGGCGCCGCTTTTCAAGCTCGTCGCGAATGGCTGCGTCTTCTTTCTCTCTCTCTTGATCGCGTAGCTCCAAATCCCGGACCTGGTCGTCGGACAGGCCCAGCTCCTCGCGGTGCAGGACCACGGCCGCGATCGAGGAGCGGGGCAATGGCGGAAGCGGGGCCTGCGCGGTGGCGGCGGGCGAGCCCGCTGGCGGCGATGGATTGTTGGCGCACGCACCGAACAAGAGCGACAGCGACATCACGAACCGAAGGCCTGACCCTGACCAGGGCAACCGACGACCGTTCCGACGATGTTTCATTCGTTGGAGCCAGACCCAGCGGAGCCCCCGGGGGTTGCCTCGAAGAACTTCGGTCGCGTTGGTCCCGGCGTGCCGTCGGGTGCGCGCCTCGTCGGCCGATGATCGCCCGACCAGGGGCGAACTCCCGGGCGGCCTTCTGTCCATTTGCTAGTATCCGGCGCGCCGTGGACTGGAAATCGACGCTGAACCTACCGAAGACGGACTTCCCGATGCGCGCGGACCTGGCGCGCCGCGAGCCCGAGTGGCTGGCCCGCTGGGAGAGCGAGCGGCAGTACGAGCGCATCCTCGCCGAGCGCGCGCACGAGGAGGCCCCCGCGTACATCCTGCACGACGGCCCCCCCTACCCCACCGGCGGCATCCACTACGGCACGGTCCTGAACAAGGTCCTGAAGGACATCGTGGTCCGCTCGCAGCTCATCATGGGGCGACGCGCGGTCTTCCGTCCGGGTTGGGATTGCCACGGCCTGCCCATCGAGCAGCAGGTGGAGAAGGAGCTGGGCGGCAAGGAGGCCAAGGCGAAGCTCGGCGCCGCGGAGTTTCGCGCGCGCTGCGAGGCCCACGCGCTGAAGTTCGTCGACGTCATGCGGGGCGAGTTCAAGCGCCTCGGGTGCCTGGGTCAGTGGTCCGATCCGTACCTGACCCTGTCGAAGTCGTACGAGGCGACCATCGTACGCCAGCTCGCCGGCTTCGCGCGCGCGGGGCTCATCTACCGCGACAAGAAGCCCGTGCACTGGTGCATGACACACAACACGGCCCTCGCCGAGGCCGAGGTCGAGTACGCCGATCACACGTCGCCGTCGATCTACGTGCGCATGCCGCTCGTCGACGGCCTCGGGGACGTGATGCCTGCGCTGGCTGGAAAGCCCGCGGCGCTGGTGATCTGGACGACGACCCCGTGGACGCTGCCCGCGAACCTGGCGGTGGTGGCGAACCCGGAGCTCGACTACGTGGCGCTGCCGACCCCGCGCGACGGCGGGACCGAGTACCTCGTCGTCGCGCGCGGCCTGGCGGAGTCGTTTCTCGCGGCGTGCGGGCTCGATTGCCCGCCCGAGCGCTGGGTCGCGCTGTCGAAGGAGGCGGTGCTGGGCCTCGAGCGCGCGCGCTACACGCCCCCCTACCCCCCGACGTTCGGGGCGGACGGCGTGCCGGAGGCGTCCGGTGGCGAGTATCGCCTTTACTTCGCGCGCCACGCCTCGCTGGAGGCGGGGACCGGGCTCGTGCACACGGCGCCCGGACACGGCGCCGACGACTATGTCGTCGGCCGGGCCAACGGCCTGCCCATTTACGCGCCGGTCGACGAGGCGGGCCGGCTGTTGCCCAGCGTCGCCCGCTGGGGCGGCCTGGGCGTGTTCGCGGCGAACCCCCAGATCGTCGCGGATCTGGCGGCGCGCGGGCTGTTGCTGAACAAGCCGGGCGACTCCGTTCGACACTCGTACCCGTGCTGCTGGCGCTGCAAGCAGCCGGTCATCTTCCGCGCCACCGAGCAATGGTTCGCCCGCCTCGGCGCCGCCGACGACGCGAGCTCGCTGCGGCGGCGAGCCCTCGACGAGATCGCGAAGACGCAGTGGATCCCGAGCTGGGGAGAAAACCGCATCCGCGGCATGATCGAGGCGCGACCCGACTGGTGCCTGTCGCGCCAGCGCGTCTGGGGCGTCCCCATCCCGGCGTTCGCGTGCGGTCACTGCGGCGACGTGTCGCTCGATCCCGAGGTCATGGAGCACGTCGCCGCGCTATTCGACGAGCAGGGCGCGAACATCTGGTTCTCGCGACCGGCCGCGGACCTGCTGCCGCCGGGGCTGCGGTGCCGCAAATGCGACGCGCGCGATTTCAAGAAGGGCGAGGACATCGTCGACGTGTGGTTCGAGTCGGGCGTTTCGTGGGCGGCGGTCTGCGAGGGCAAGCTCGTGCCGCCCGGTGACAAGGTCGACCTGTACCTCGAGGGCTCGGACCAGCACCGCGGATGGTTCCACTCGTCGCTGCTGACGGGCGTGGCCACCCGCGGGCAGGCGCCCTACAAGGCCGTGCTCACGCACGGGTGGGTGCTGGATGAGCGGGGCAAGGTCTACTCGAAGTCCGAGATCGCCAAGGCGCGGGCCGCGGGCGCGAAGATCGACTATGTCGACCCCGCGGTGTGGATGCAGAAGAACGGCGCCGAGCTGCTGCGGCTGTGGACTGCGGCCTCCGACTACCAGAACGACATCGTCTTCTCGAAGGCGATCCTCGACCAGCTGGGCGAGTCCTACCGAAAGATTCGCAACACCTGCCGCTACCTGCTGTCGAACCTCTATGACTTCACGCCGCGCGATCAACTGGAGGACACCGAGCTGCGCGAGCTCGACAAGCTGGTGATGGGCCTCGTCGAGGAGCGCGACCACCAGGTGTTCGAGGCCTACCGGCGCTACGCGTTTCACGAGGTGATCCGGCTGGTCACGGACTTCGTCATCACCATGTCGGCGGAGTACCTCGATCCGGTGAAGGACGCCCTCTACTGCGAGGCGCCCGCCTCGCTCGCGCGCCGGAGCGTGCAAACGGTCCTCTACAAGACGTTGCGCAAGCTGGCCACGTGGCTGGCGCCCGTCTTGTGCTTCACGGCCCAGGACGTCGCCGACGAGCTGGGCCGAGTCACCGGCGAGCCGTTCGACGTCCACGGCAGCGTCCGGCCCGAGGTCGACCTGCCCGGCAAGGAGATGAAGAACCCGAACCACACCTGGTTCGACGAGATTCGCCCGCGCCGTGAGGCCATCCTGCGTCCGCTTGAGGCGTTTCGCGCCGTCGGACACAAGTCGCTGGAGGCGCGCGTCCTCGTCCGACCAGCGGCTGACGAGCTCCCCAACTGGATGTTCAACCGCGAGTTCCTGACCGAGCTGTGCGTCGTCTCGGAGATCGTCATCGGCGAGGTTTCGGCGGGCAACGAGACCGAGATTGAAGTCGAGGCGTCCGCGTTCCCGGAGTGCCCGCGCTGCTGGCGCCGCCTCCCCGCCGGCGGCGACGACGCGCATCCCGAGCTCTGCGCCCGCTGCGCCGGCGCGGTCCGGGCTGCGACGCCTGTTCCGGGCTAGCTCCGGCCGCCGCCAGGGACACCACACCGTCAGGTCCCGAATGGCTCCTGCTGCCGTTGGGGGTTTAGATATCACCGGGGTCTGGCCCTCTTCGAGGACACGTACAAGCCCCTCGTGGACGAGTGGTATTATTGGGTCAGCGACGATGAAGGACTACGCCTTGGCCAGCACCAGGAGAAAAGAGCCCGTCTCCCCGAAGCTCGAGGTTCTACTCGAGGCAGCTCGGCGTGCGACCTGGGATGCTCTTCACGGCCCGCCCCACCTCAGGACTGGTCGATTTCACGCCGTGCCCAGTAAGCGCCCCGGTGAAGACGGGGGGACCGCTGCCCAACTGGGCGTTGCAGCGGCCGGCGCCTCGCGCCGCGGCTGAACGGCAGGTCGTTGGACAGGCTATCGTGACTTTCGAGCATCCCGAAGATCGGATCTTCTTCAGCGATCTCCTATGCGAGGAGGGCGAGTCGCTTGAGAAGTACGCGCCGCTTTTCGATTTTCGTGACGTGACGAAGAAGCGTGGCGAGTTCCAGGCAGCGCGCCCCTCGCTCTTGGAGAACCTTCGCGCCAAGCACGGTTCGCGGTGCATGCTGCACTACTCGAAGGCGTGTACGGGTGGACGAGGCGCGCTCACGATCGATCATCTGATTCCCCTCTCGTCGAACAAGCTGAACAAGGAACTCCGGCGTGACGTTCCCCTTCCACGGAGGAAGGTTCCGACGCAGAGTATTGGGTCGAACCACATGGCGAATCTCGTGCTTGCCTGCGCGACCTGCAACGGCGCGAAGAAACATCGGCTTCTTGCGCGCGCCGAGCTGAGGCGACTGCTGGCCGTCACCTCAGATATGCTCGGCGGCTCTCCCCATGCGCTGCCCAACCCGGCTTTGAACCCGACGGTCGGCCGCGGACGGTCGCCCGCGGGTTAACGCCAGATCGTTCAGCCATGAGGCTTTCGTCGCCTCGGGAGGGCCGATGTGGGAAACGCGGCTGCACGAATCCACGGCGGGCGTGGACCAAGGTCGATGCTGCCTTTTGAACGACGGCTCGCGCTTCTGCGACGAGCGCGAGGTGAACAGATGGAATTGCTGGGGGTCATCCTGCGGAGTAGCCACTTGCTCGGAGGCATCAAGAAATGAGCACCCTCAGCTTGCGCCTGCCTGAATCACTACACCGCCGACTCAGCGAGCTCGCCGAACAGGAGGGGATCTCGATCAACCAGCTGATCAGCTCCGCGGTTGGGGAGAAGATGTCTGCCCTGATGACTGAGGAATATTTGACCGCGCGGGGAAAGCGCGGTGATCGGAGGGAATTTCTGGCAGCTCTCTCCAGGGTGCCCGACGTTGGGCCGGTCGATGCGGACCGCATCAGTTCGCCGGGCAACAAGGCGTTCCAGCGGACGGGCCGGCGGCCGACCCGCCGCTGAACGGCACAGTCGTCAGCCGGATGCTGTATCGTCGCCACTCACCCATCAGGAGACCCCACCATGAGGCTCGGAAACTTCTCGGTCAGCCTTGCCGTCAAGGACCTGGTCGCTTCCCGCGAGTTCTACGAAAAGCTCGGCTTCGAGATGGTCTCGGGCGACCCGTCCCAGAACTGGGTCGTCCTCCAGAACGACACCACCAAGATTGGCCTCTTCCAGGGCATGTTTCCCAAGAACATGCTGACGTTCAACCCCGGCTGGGACAGCCACAAGGCCACGCTTCCGGACTTCGAAGACGTGCGTGACCTTCAGAAGACCCTCAAGAGCCGAGGCCTCACCCCCGACCCCGCTGCCGATGAATCCACCACCGGCCCCGCGTACCTCATGCTCACCGATCCCGACGGCAACCCCATCCTCATCGATCAGCATGTGCCCAGTCCGAAGAAGTAGCGGAACGACCCCATGAGGGCGATGAGGCGGGCGGCCGGCAGCCACCGCTCGACGCCACGACGTTGACGGACCAATCAGGTCGGCGCACACCACCCCAGGCGCCAGGCGCGATCCTGAACAGCCCTTTCGGGTCCAAGGTACTAGAATCGCCGCATGCGGCCCACCCTGGTGTCGATCGCTATCGGCGATCACGAGTACGGGCTGCACACCTACGGCTTCCTGGTGGGCCTCGGCTTCGCCGTCGGCATCCTGCGGTTCTGGCGATCCGGCCGCCGCCAGGGACTCGACGGTGGCCGCCTGCTCGATCTGGCCTTCTGGAGCATCGTGGCCGGGATGTTTGGCTCGCGGCTCGCCTTCGTGCTGCTGAACGCGCGCGCGTTTCTCGACGCTTGCTTCGCGCCGTTCGACGCGTCGACGACCGCGCTCCGCTTCTCGGGATGCACGGCGGCGCTGCGGTTCTGGGAGGGCGGCCTCATCTTCTACGGCGGCGTGATCGCGAGCGGCGGCGTCGTGCTGTGGTTTTGCCGCCGCGAGCGGTGGTCGTTCTGGACGCTGGGCGATCTCGCCGCGCCCACCCTCGCCCTCGGACACGCCATCGGGCGCCTCGGATGCTTCTTCGCGGGCTGCTGCTTCGGGGCCACGTGTCGCGCCCCCTGGGGTGTCGCGTTCCCGCGGGGCAGCGTGGCCTTCGACGAGCTCCAGGCCGATGGCGCGCTCGCACCGGGCGCGACCCACACGCCTGCCCTCCACCCCACGCAGCTCTACGAGGCCGCCGGTGAATTCGCCGTCTTCGCCCTGCTGCTGTGGTTAGAGGCGCGCTGGACGCGCCAGGACAGCCGCACCGGCTCGCCGAGCGCGCCCCCGGGCCGTCTCTTCCTCGTCTACGCGGCGGCCTACGCCGGTCTTCGTTTCGTGGTGGAGCTGTTTCGCGGTGACGCCGCTCGCGGCCATCTGCTCGCGTGGACGGCGCCCGCGCTGGCCGTTCGCCTGGGGTTGCCCCCGCAGCAGCCGCTGCTGCTGTCGTTCTCCCAGGCCGTCAGCCTGGTGGTCCTCGCCGGCGCGGGAACGATCGCTTGGCGGCGCGCCAACCGGAACATGCCGGCACGGCGAGCAGCGGCCACCACCCCCTGAGCGGGTGCACTTAGTACTTCGCCAAGGTGGTTGTGGTCGGTTGCTGGCTGCGAAAGGTAACGAAGGATCGCCCTCGCGGTGGGCCATGCGGATACCTGAAGCTGTTTGTCCTGGCCCCGCCCCCCGTAGAGAGCATACAAGGAGAGGGGCGCCACTCTCGTTCGCTAAGTCGTCCCCTCACCCGGCTGCCTGCGGCCGCCGACCCCTCCCCGCCCAGCGGGGCGAGGTGAAGACCTCGGACGATCGGTCATCTTCATTGTGGCGCGGTACTAGTACCCCGCCACGGTGGTTGTGGTCGCCCTGCCTGGCGCGAACAGGAGGATCTCCTTCGGTCGGTACCTGAAATTGGCCCAGTCACAGCGAGGACGATGCTGGCCGGACTGCCCGAGCTCGGCGCTTTGAACCGGAAGAAAATCGCCGCGCTCGTCGGCGTAGCGCCGCTCAACCTGGTCGCCGGACCTCTCCCCGATCCTCTCCATGCTACCGCATGGAAAGGGGGAAGGAATTCTCCCGTGCGAACGCGCTTGACGCAGTTGCCCTCCCCGCCCAGCGGGGCGAGGTGAAGACCTCGGACCCGATCGGTCACTTTGCGCTGTGGCGCGGTACTAGACCTTGGGCGGGTATTTCTTCAGCTTCAACTGCAGCGTCCGCCGCGCAATCGCGAGCCGGCGGGCCGCCTCCGAGACGTTCCCGCCGCAGTCGGAGAGCACCCGCTGAATATGCTCCCACTCGGCGCGGGCCAGCGACGGCGTCGCTTCGCCAGCCCCGGCGGGGGCACCGTCCAGCGGCGGATCACCGTCGAGCTTCATCAGCGTCGCCACCAGCTCGTCGGCGTCGATGGGCTTGCTCAGATAGTGCACGGCGCCCTTGTGCAGCGCCTCCACGGCGGACGCGATGCTGCCATACCCCGTCAGCACGACGATCTTCGTCGCCGGGCTGACGTCGCCGAGCGCGTCGATCACCTCCTGACCGGTGGCGTCCGGCATCCGCATGTCCACGACCGCGTAGTGCGGCGCGCTGGCGCGCGCGGCGGTCACGGCGGCTTGCTTGTCCTGGGCGGTCGCGACGGCGAAGCCCCGGTCTCGCAACGCGCGCGCCATACGCTCGCGGAACGCGTCGTCGTCATCGACGAGCAGAACCGACGGCGGCCCCCCCTGCGGCGGCTCGGGCCTGGTCACGAGACGACCCCGGCGCGCTCCCGGACGACGGCCGGCAGCACGATGACCGCGGTCGTCCCTGCCGGCGAGGAGGTGATGCGAACGTTCCCCCCGAGACGCTCGACGGTGGTCCTGGTCAGGAACACGCCAAGGCCCATCCCTTTCCCGGGCGACTTCGTGGTGAAGAACGGCTCGCCGATGCGCTCGAGGATCGCGGAAGGAATCCCCGGACCGTGGTCCCGCACCTCGAGCGACAAGCTCCCCGCGCCGACGCGGACGCTCAACGCGACGGCGCCCCCCGGGGGCGAGGCCTCCTGTGCGTTCTTCAGGATTCCGCGCAGCGCCTGGGCGAACGCGCGGGGGGGAACCCGCACCAGGCCCGCGGCATCGCCAGCGGCGATGTCTTGCCGCACTGGAACGGCCGGCGACAGGTCCGCCAGGGCGCCCGCGATCAACGTCCCGAGCGGCGCCGCCACCAGTCCCTCGCCGACCATCTCGCCGGCATCGGTCGACATTCGCTCCAGGATCGAGCGGCAGCGGTCGACCTGTTCCCGCACCAGGCGAAGATCTTCCATCGCCTCTGCGTCCGCGCCGAGCGCCGCGGCCCGGCGCTGCAGCTCGGTCATCACCACGGCGATCGTGCCTAGTGGCGTGGACAGCTCGTGCGCGGCGCCAGCCGCCAGCGTCGCCAGCGATGCCAGGCGCTCCTGGCGCGCCGCGAGGCGCCTCGACGCGGCCAGCTCGGCGTCGCGCAGCCCGAGCGCCCGCCGCACGCGCAGGAGGAAGTAGACGATGAAGCTCGCGGCCACCCCGAACGCGACCCACATGCCGCGCAGGTGAAGGTCCATGTACAGCTCGTGGGACCCTGGCGCCGGCAGCGGGCGATGCCACCGAAACAGCACGGCCGAGCAGCCGAGCGCCAGCCCGGTCAGGGACCAGGTCCAGAGCCCGCGCAGCGTCGTCGCGGCCAGCGCGATCTGGACGAGGTAGAGGAAGCTGAACGGGTTCGACGGCCCGCCCGTGAAGAACAGCAACCCCGTGCACATCAGCACGTCGAACGCCATCGCCGCCGCCATCCACGCCTGCCGCGCCGCCCAGCGTCGCCCCAGCATCGCCGCACCCACGTTGGAGACCGCCTCGATCGCCACGATCGCGAGCAGCGGCGATAGGGGCAAGGGCAGCCCGAGGAGGAACCGCACCCCCACTATCGTCGCGAGCTGGCCCACCACCATCGACCAGCGAAGGCGAATCAACCAGCCGTAGTTTATCTGGTCGGGATGTGACGGATCGGGGCGCACCACGCTTGCCTCTATCAGACACCGCCCGCTCGAGAGGTGCAGCATTTTTTCGCAGGGATCAAGCCGCGCCCAGCGCGCTCCGGAACGCGCGCGCCTTGACCTCCGTCTCTTCCCATTCGGCGGCGGGATCGGAGTCCGCGATGATACCGCCGCCCACCGAGAGCGACAGCCTTCCGGCGGCCACCGTGGCGGTGCGGATGGCGACCGCCAGGTCCAGGTCTCCGGCAGCGCCCAGCCAGCCCGTGGCGCCGGTGTAGATGCCGCGGCGAACGGGCTCGATCTCCTCGATGATCTCCATCGCACGGCGCTTCGGCGCGCCGGTCACCGAGCCGCCGGGGAACGTCGCGCGCAACAGCTCGACGAGCCCGATCCCCCGCCGAAGCTGGCCGCGCACGGTGGAGACCAGATGAAACACGGTGGGGAGCGAAACCACCCGCATCAATTCCTCGACGACGACGCTGCCGGTCTCGCAGACGCGCCCGAGATCGTTGCGCTCGAGGTCGACGATCATGACGTGCTCGGCCCGATCCTTGCGCGCCGCCACCAGCTCGGCGCGCAGCGCCTGGTCGCGGGCAGGCTCTTCGTGCCGGGGGCGCGTCCCCTTGATCGGGCGCGTCTCGACGCGCCCGCTGGGATCGACCGAGAGGAACCGCTCCGGCGAATTGCCGACCACGTACCGGTAGAGGGCGGCGCCCGGCGCCGCGCGCGCGCCCAGCCAGATGGCGTGAGCGGCAGGCGCTTGCGCGCGGAGCGAAGCGGCGAGCCACAGCGGATCGCCCGCCGCCACGGTCGCCGACAGCCGGCGCGCCAGGTTGACCTGATACGCGTCGCCGGCATGCAGGTAGCGTTTGATCCGCTCGACGGAGGCTTCGTGACTGGCGCGGTCCGTCTCGGCTGCGAGAGCGCCCACCGCCGGCGGCGCGCGCCGCGCCGCGGGCCGGTCCATGAGCGCCGCCAGACGATCCGCGGCGCCTTCGTCGCACGCCAGGATGCGGCTCGTGCCAGTGGCGACCTCGCGAACGCAGATCGCATCGAAGAAGCGAAACTCCAGCGCGGCCCACCCGTGGTCGTCCGCGGCCTGGCTGGGGAGCGGGAGCCAGGCGCGCGCCAGATCGTACGTCAGCCAGCCCACCCCGACCGGCAGCGCGGGCGGCGCACCCACTCCCATGGCCCAGCGCCCGCGCGCGTCGCGCCAGGCCGCCTCGAGCTCATCGACCGACCGGCCACGCACCACCCGCCCCGGATCCGCGGCGAACACGTCGAAGGCGATCGAAGCCCGCTCGGCTTCGGTCCCCGGGGCGCCCGGCGAGGACAGCCATATCGGCTCGGCCCCCTCCGCCACCCGTCGGGCCACCTCGTCCGGCGGCAACCTGGGCCCTGGCCTCGCGATCACGGCGTGGCGCGCGCAGGGCGCCACGCCGCGCTGAAGAACCCTCGCATGTAGTCGGCGGCCGATACCACGGAGACGATCATCGACAGGTACAGCACCAGCTGCCCGACCTTGTGGTAGTCGACGGCGATCGGCTGCCCGAACAGCAGCTCCGTGCCCAGGATCGGGTACCGAAAATGGATGAGCAACATCATGATGGCGATGAGCTGCAGCGCCGTCTTGATCTTGCCCCCGTCGCTGGCGGCGATGACCAGGCCCTGCGCGGAGGCGATGCTGCGCAGGCCGTTGATGGCCAGATCCCGCCCGATCAGCACCACCACCAGCCAGGCCGGCGCGCGCCCGAGCGCCACCATCGTGACCAGCACCGCGGTGACGATCAGCTTGTCCGCCAGCGGATCGAGGAACTTGCCGAGGACGCTGACCTGATTTCGCTTGCGAGCCAGGTAGCCGTCGAGCGCGTCGCCTGCGGCCGCGCCGATGTAGAGCAGGCTGGCCAGGAACGTGCGCAGGGGATTGTAGTTATCGATCAACAGCAGAACGAATGGGACCAGCAGGACCCGCCCGATCGTGATCAGGTTCGGCAAGTTCGTCAGCTCGCGACGCAAATTTCCGCCCGTGGGTGCCTCGTCCGCGCTCATTCGCTACGTCCTCCTTCACGTTCGACATCGAACAGAACCACGCCCTCTCCCTCACACGTTACGGGCAGCGGGCCCGGCAGGCCAGGGGCGTCGCCCTCGCGCGCTTCCTCCGACAGCCTTCCGCCGCGCGCGACCACGCGCCCCACCCAGCCCAGCAGGTATCGCGCCGTCACCTGGACTGGCCGATCGGGAGTGACCTTCACCGCGCCGATCTCGCCGCGAACGCAGATCGCTACCAGGCCACGCCCGCGAAACTGCAACATACCCAGAGGTCCGCGGGGGATATGGCCGTATTCCCACGACACCGTCCCCTCGAACGCCGCCACGGCATCCTCGCGGACGTAGAGGACATCGTCCTCGAGCTGCAACGGCACGAGTCGCCCAGCCGGCGCAGCGACGAACAGCTCCCCCGGGCCCTGCACGCGAAAGAAGGGTGTATCGCCGCGTCCCAGGCGCTCGGCGGTCGGGCGGCCGCGCACGCGACGATGGGCCTCCTCCCAGCGCACCCTCCCCGCGCACGCGACGGCGGCGTCCCCCCGGACGAAGGCGCCGTCGCCGATCGCGACGCGTGCCGCGGCACCGAGCCACGCAGACCGGTCGAGGGGGGGGCCGAGGCGAGACACGGCATAGCCGACCAGGGACGTGGCGGGAAGGAGGCCCTCGCTCGACGGCGAATCGGTGACAGGGGGACTCGCCGCCACCCGAGGCGCGGGCGCCATGATGGGCGCGGAAATCTCCAACGCCGGCTCGAAGCTCGCGCCCGGCAGCGCGCCGGGGAAGACGTCGGCGCGCGCCGCCAAAGCTTCCGGGCCCGAGGGCGGCCACTCGAGCTCGCCCGGCTCCGCCTGGGCCTCCGCCTCGGTCTCCATCTCGACGGCCAGCGCCTCGGCGCCGGCCCGGCGAAACGCCGCGGCGGCGCGGGCCCGCTCTCCACGGCGCGCGCAGGCGAACCCCAGGTAGCTCCACGCGCGCAAGTCCATGGGGGCAAGGTCCGCGGCGAGCTCCAGCTCCTCGATCGCCTCGTCCACCCGATCGAGCTTCAGCGCGATGAGCCCCATCTTCAACCGCAAGCCGGGATCGCGCGGCGCCACCGCCGCGAGGTCGCGGCAGAGCGCCAGCGCCTCGTCCAGCCGACCCAGCTTGAACCTGATCAACGCCAGCAGCTTCAGGCCCCGCGGATCGGACGGCTCGATCGACAGCGCCCGCAAGACCTCGACCTCCGCCTCGCGAAACCGGCGCACTCCCACCATCTCGGCGGCGCTCGACAGGTGGTCGAGGAAGCGATCGTCAGCGGCGCGATCCGCTCGGGGAGCGCTGTGAACCCCGGCCACGTCAGCGCTCCGTCACGAACGCGCCGGCGTGGGCGGAAGGGCTGCGCCGGTACTCGTCGAATCTTCGGAGCACCATGGTGACGTACGCGCGCGTCGTCTCGTAAGGGGGCAGACCGCCGAACTTCTCCACCGCGCCCGGGCCGGCATGATATCCGGCGATCACCTTCACCATCTCGTCGTCCGAGCAGACCAGCGCCCGATCAGCGTCTCGGCCGTCGTCGTCCGTGATGGCCGGGGTCCGGCAAAACCGGCGCGCCAGCACCTGCAGGTAGCGCGAGCCACCCATGATGTTCTGGCGCGGCTCGAAGACGTCGGTGACGCCCATCGATCGGCCGGTGTCGGGCATGAGCTGCATCAAGCCCTGCGCGCCCGCGCTGGAGACGACGTGCGGATCGAAGTCCGACTCCACCTTGATCACCGCCCTGACCAGCGCCTCGGGGACGCCGTAATACATCTGTTGATCGAAGATGTCCTGGTCGTAGCGCGCGTAGCGTGTTGGCGATGTGTCGCGCGGCGGAACGACGTCGGTGTGACCGCGCAAGGCGGCGGCCTTTCCTGGGCCTGTCTTCAGCCACACCTTCCAGCTCGCGCCGACCGGCCGCATGTTCGTGAACTCGACGACGCCGTCCGAGCGCTCGCGCGCCCAGAACGTCCCCGCCTCGGACGCCACCCCTCCGGCTCCCGAAGCCGTCCCGGACGGCGGGCGGCGCGCGCGACGATTGCTGAACTCGACCGTGCCGTTCGGGCGCGCGCGGTTCCAGATCTCCGCGGCCGCGCGGCCGGGAGCTGCCGTCGCGGCAGCGACGCCCACGAGGAAGATGCAGAGGCGCGCCGAGCGAAACATCGAGCTTCCAAGCGTAACACACGGGGGTCCTTTGGATCCCCCGCGGACGGCGCGGCGAGCGAAGCTCGCACGCGTCTACTGAGAAAAGGACCCTGACAGGGTCCTTTAGATCCCCCGCGGGACGGCGCGAGCGAGCAAAGCTCGCACGCGTCTACTGAGAAAAGGACCCTGACAGGGTCCTTTAGATCCCCCGCGGGACGGCGCGAGC
>CAYUFS010000034.1:0-16338 GCA_964443975.1 uncultured Myxococcales bacterium
CTCCACCAGGATCAGCAGGTCCTTCTCGGCGTGCAGGTAGACGTGCTCGGAGCCCTTCTTGTCCTCGAAGCGAAGCTCGTTGAAGTTGGCGGGGCCGCCCCCCGCGGAGCTGCGGCTCTTGATCCCGCTCTGGGTCTTGTTGGCTGGCAGCGCGTAGGGGACGCCGTTCTCCCCGTTGTAGACCCGTCCCACGATGATCGGGCGGTCGGGATCGCCCTCCAGGAAGTCGACCACCACCTCCTGCCCGATCCGCGGCACGTGAATGGCGCCCCACTGGCCGCCCGCCCACCCCTGGGACACGCGCACCCAGCACGAGCTGTTCTCGTCGTGCTTGCCTTCGCGGTCCCAGTGGAACTGCACCTTCACGCGACCGTACTTGTCGGTCCAGATCTCCTCGCCAGCGCCCCCCACGACGATCGCCGTCTGGGGTCCCTCGATGCGGGGCAACGGCGTGGCGCGCGTCGGGCGAAACGGGACCAGGCTGTCGATGGCCTCGAACGCGAGGCGGAAGGTCACCAGCTCCTCCGCGCCTCCGCTCTCGTGCGCGTTGACCGAGGCCTCGAAGTGGGCGGTCGTCAGCAGGTACTTCTTGTTCTGGCTGTCGAGGGGAAAATCTTCCAGCGTGAAGACGTGACCCGCGCCCAGCCCGCGCACGACGCCGGACGCCGAGACCGTCTCGACATCCTTCGTCAACTCCTGCAGCCGGGTGCGCACGTTCGTCTCGGCGTCCGCGTTCGTCTCGAACCCGCCCGGGTACTCGTAGACCTCCTGGTCGCCCTGCTTGTGCCGCGCCTTGGCCTTCGCCCGGGCCAGCAGCTCCAGCTTCGGCTTCTCGAAGTTGAAGTCGTCGCTCGCGAAGGCGCCCGGCCGGAGCCGCTGCTCCATCGCCCAGGAATCGACGTGATCCACGCGCCACGGGAGGCCCCGGGTCGCGGCGCGGAACGGGACGGTGGCGTAGTGGGGCGCCGGGGCGTGGGCGCTCTCCGAGTCGGCCAGCACCAGCTTGTGGTGGTCCTCGGTGTGCTTGAAGAAGTAATAGATTCCGGCCCCCTCCAGCAGGCGGCTGACGAACGCGAAGTCCGACTCGCGGTACTGGACCACGTAGTCGAGCGCCGGATACGACCCCGAGGTGGCGTCCTCGAACCCGTCGTCGAAGCCGTGCTCGCGGAACAGCTTCTTCACGATGTCGGGGACGCTCAGGTGCTGGAAGATGCGGCTGTTCACCCGCGGCGAGAGCAACCAGACGAACGGACGCACCGTCAAGCGGTAGCGCGCGAAACGATCGAAGGTGTCCACGAGCGCCACCTTCGTGACGTAACCGTTGAAGTGGCGCGGCTCGTCGGCCTCCGTGGTCAGGTGCGCGGTGATGGTCTCGCCGATGAACGTCGAAAAATCGACGGTGGCGGACTCGCTCAACAGGGTCAGCTCGTACTCGAAGGGCGTCCCCAGTGACTCCTGCCCCTTGATGCGCTCGATCGAGATCTCTTTCGTGACCAGGTCACCGGTGATCCACAGATCGCGTTCCGTGCTCGGCATGGGGCCTCCGCCGCGCGGGAGCATACTACGGCGTGGGTGACGTCAGGCGCGCGCAGCCACCAGCCTCGCGTCGGCGCTCCAGGTCGGCGGCGGGTCGCCGCCGGGCGCGCGCGCTCGGGGGGGCCGACCGCTAGTGCCTCAGACCCGAAATGGCTATCCGGCCTCGCTTGTCCTCGACGGCAATGACTTCGTTGCTCGTCGGTTACATGGCTACGGCTATGCGCCCTCCTCGCGCCTCGTCCTTGTCGCCGAGGCCGGCGCGATCCTGGACAGTCATTTCGGGTCTGAGGCACAAGCACAAAATAGCCCTCGCAAGTTTGAAAATCATGCAGCGCGGCTCGGATCAGCGGCGGTTCGGCCTTGCGCCTCCGGCCCATCGGGTGTCGAATTGCACCCGCGCGCAAACCCCGAAACGAGAGGTCCGCAAAATGAAGAAGGCATCGCCGCGAGCGTCCCGGCTTCTGGTCGTCCTGGCATTCGGTCTTGGAACGCAGGTGGGATGTGGCGGCGGTGGCAGCGCCAAGCAGAATTACCCAGACGCCGCGGCCTTCGATGGCAATGGGACAGCGGGCAAGGGCGCGGTGGGTACGGGGGGCTCGGGCGCGGGGTTGACTGGTGGCAGCACGGGCGCGGGCGCCGCCGGCGGGGCCACGCTTCCCACGGCGCCGCCCGCCGCGGGGAGCACCCTCCTGTTCGGGGGCAACACGCTGCTCGTGGGGCCCGGCAACAGCTGCTCCTCGGCCACGACGGCCGCGGGCGCGGCGGCCCCTGACCAGTGGTGCGGCATCTTCACGCCAGGCGCGAGCGGCAGCGCGGTCGCCCTCGCCGTCTTCAACGTCACGAAGGCGCTCGCGGGCACACCGATCACCTGCGCCGCCGGCGATGCCAACTGCGTGACGGTGAGCACGAACATCGACACCAACCAGAGCGACACGGACGTGACGTTCGGCTTTCTGGGCCAGACCCTCATCTATTACGACGCGACGTCGGTCTACGCTTGGAGGCCCGGCTGGACCGCCGGCAGGGTCCTGCTCCCGCACAGCACCGCGCAGCCCGTGAGCTGTTCGCTGGCCTCGGAGACGGCGCCCGCGGTCATCTGCATCGCCACGTCGACGAACACGGCCTACGCGGGCGCGATCGCGACCCAGGCGGGCCCGAACCTGCCGATGCTCGACGTGCTGGGGGCAGCCTCGAGCGGAATCACGTTCTCGCCCGACGGCATGTCGGTCCTGTGGTCCGTCCCGACGACCGCACCGGCGGAGGACGTCAAGACGCAGAAGCTCGGCGACGCCACGACCCGCGCGACCATCGCCTCGGGCGTGACGGCGTGGAGCATCTCGACGGATGGCACGCGCCTCTTTTGGTTGTCGACGCCGACGACGGACGCGAGCGGTTTCACCACCGGCACCCTGCAAACGGCCCCGTATCCTGCGGGAACGCCGCCGCAGACCGTGCAAGCCGATGTTTGGGACTACTCGTCGTACGGCACGAAGGGCCTGTTCACGTTGACCGCTCCCACCGCGTTGTCGACGACGACCTACGGCACCGACTTGAACAGCATCACCGACATCGGCAGCCCGACCACCACCACGAAGGCCCTCGAGACGAAGGACGTCATCGGAATGATCGACGTCCACGACTCGGGAACGGTGCTTTACTCGACGACGCTCATCCAACCCGATCCCACGGTTCAGAGCTACCTGATCGATCTGAAGAGCTCGAAGGCGGACGGCACCGGGAAGTGCACCGTGGCTCCGACGGCCACCGCGGATCGAAGCGCCGCGGTGAGCAGCGCCGGCACCGCCGTCGAGTGGGTGCAGGTGACGCTGGACGCGGCGGCGAACGTCACCGCGGTGGACGGCCAGGTGACGCCAATTACCGAGTGCGCCCCGCACACGTTCTCGAAGTCACCGGTGAGCTTCAACGACGTCAAGACCGGCCTCCTCTATCAGGAGAACCTCGAGTCGACCTTCTTCACGGCCGATCTCAAGTACGCGCTGCTCTCGGCGGCGGGCGCGCCGAGCCAGCCCATGCAGGTGCAACTCAGCGCCGACGCGGTGGTCGCGCCGCTGTTCCCCGCCGTCGCGAAGGTCGTCTACACCATCAGCGGCCGGACGACCGGCAACGGCGTCTACGTGTCAGGGACGCTGACGGGCACACCCACCGCGGACTTCGCGCCTGCGCCACGCGGCTTGAAGGTGTCCCCGGCCGACCTGGCGGCGGCGCGCCAGGCGCCGTTCGGCTACGCGTTGTCCAACTACGGAGCGAGGCTCGGCCGGGTGCCGTCCCCGTTCGCCCCGCTCGCGGCCCGGAGCGCCCGCGTGAAGCCGGTGGAGAGCGGGTCGGCGTTCGCCGCGCGGATGGCCAGCCACTTCTGGCCCTAGGAGCCGCGCAGCCCGGTCACCCGCGTCGCGAACAGAGCCGCTCCGGCGCATAGGAGGTCGTGCTGCCTTTCAACTCGGCGGAGTTCGGGTCATGCTTGCCGCCTCATGACCACAGTCAGCGATCGAAGCGGGAGACTGTCACAC
The DNA here is from genome assembly GCA_964443975.1 of uncultured Myxococcales bacterium. Classification (GTDB taxonomy): domain Bacteria; phylum Myxococcota_A; class Polyangia; order Fen-1088; family Fen-1088; genus DASYCK01. The sequence continues at coordinate 4,065 of CAYUFS010000034.1, forward strand.
AACGGCCGGCCAGTGTCGGACGCCCTGGTGTTCTTCGGGGCGACGGGCGATCTGGCATACAAGAAGATCTTTCCCGCCCTGCACGCGATGGCGCGGCGCGGGCGGTTGACGTTTCCCGTCGTCGGGGTCGCCAAATCCATGCGCAGCCTCGATGACCTCGTCGCGCGCGCCAAGGCCAGCGTCACCGAGTTCGGCGGCGGAATCGATCAGGGCGCCATGCGCACGCTGATCGAGAACATGCGTTACGTCCAGGGCGACTACAATGACCCCGAGACGTTTCGCAAGGTCTGCGACGCGCTGAAGGGCGCGACGCACCCGGCGCACTACCTGGCCATCCCGCCAAGCGCGTTCGAGAACCTGGTCGAGCGCCTGCGCGCCGCGAACCTGACCACGAACGCGCGCGTCATCCTCGAGAAGCCTTTCGGCCGCGACCTCGAGTCGGCGCGCGCGCTGAACGAGACGCTCCACAAGGTGTTTCCGGAGGAGAGCATCTTTCGCATCGATCACTACCTCGGCAAGGAGGCAGTGCAGAACATCCTGTACTTTCGCTTCGCGAACGCGTTCCTCGAGCCGATCTGGAACCGCAACTACGTCGAGAACGTCCAGATCACGATGGCGGAGAGCTTCGGCGTCAAGGGTCGCGGCAAGTTCTACGAGGAGACCGGCGTGGTGCGCGACGTGATCCAGAACCACCTGTTGCAGATCGTCAGCTACCTGGCGATGGAGGCCCCATCGGGCGCCTACGACGAGGCCATCCGCGACGAGCAGGCCAAGATCCTGCGCACCACCCGCCCGCTCGACGCCGAGAGCCTGATCCGCGGCCAGTTTCGCGGCTACCGCAGCGAGGTCGACGTGGCGAACGACTCGTACGTGCCGACCTACGCGGCGTTGCGGCTCGACGTCGACTCCTGGCGTTGGGCCGGCGTCCCGTTCTACGTGCGGGCTGGCAAGTGCCTCGCGAAGACGGTCACGGAGGTCGTGGTGGAGTTCAAGCACGCGCCGCCGGTCGTCTTCAGCGAGGCCAGGCCGGCGCAAGGGAACTCCGTGCGCTTCCGCCTGAGCCCCGAGGTGTCGATCTCGTTGCAGGCGCGGGCCAAGGCCACGGGCGAAGGGATGCACGGGCGCCCCGTCGAGCTGTCGGTCACCGAGGAGCCCGAGCAGGGCAAGGACGGCCGCATGGACGCGTACGAGCGGCTGCTCGGGGACGCGATGGCGGGCGACGCCACGCTGTTCGCGCGCCAGGACGTCGTCGAGGCCGCCTGGGCCATCGTCGATCCCATCCTCTACGAGGCAGGCCCCCTCTACGACTACGAGCCCGGGACCTGGGGCCCCCCCGAGTCCGACCGCCTGGTCGCCGAGGTCGGGGGCTGGAACTCGCCGGAGTAGCGGCTGCGCCTCCGGATGCTTGCGGCTGGCTCACATCGCGCAGGCAAGCGGTACTCGAGCAGAACGAGGCCGCTCTCGAACGCCCGGCCGCGACGAGCTCGAGCGGCATGTCCCGGCGCGGATTCCCGAACAGGCGCACCCCGGCACCACCCCCGACGTGAAGACGTCCACGCCCGCTTGCTCCCAGTATCGCCGCGAACGCAACCAGGGCAGGGTCTGCCTGATGGGGCTCAGCACGTGCAACACGACGCCAGTGGCGATGCGTCGGGTCAGGAGGTTGGTCATGCTGCGGGCGCTCATCCCAGGTAGCGGCGCGGGCGGTTCCCAGTTTGGGTCTTTGCGGTCGTCGCCGGTGTTCATTCGGACCCTGCGCCGGCTTCCGGGCACTGCCCTTCTCCTCCGACGGAGCGAAACAACTCCTTGAGCGCCTTCCCATCGTAGCGGAAGACCTGGGTTTGCCAGCCCTCGACGTGCCGCACCCGAAGCAGCAACCCGCGCTTGCCATCACGATCGACGTCGGCGACCGAATCGACCGACAGGACCTGAAATTCCGCCCAGTCGCTTGACGCCTGGAGGTAGCCGGTGAAGGCGGGCTGGCCATCTCCGTCGGGGATCACGACGACCAGGGAATAGTATTGGCGCTTGTACTTCGCAGGATCACCCAGAAGATCCGGGTGCGTTGCTTGGAGGACCGTCTCCGGCTTGCCGTTGCCATCGAGATCGACGTGATAGGCGCGCTCGATCCTAGGCTTGATCTTGATCTTGGCCACCCGTTCGATCACCGTCGCCACCGCGACGACGTCGCGCTGCTCGATCTTCGCGCCCTGCAGAGGAGCGGCCACCACCACGTCGGCCTCGTCGGCGGTGTTCACGACGGCAAAGCCCCGGGCCTTCTCGGGCGCAGCCAACTCCACGAAGAAGTCAGCGCACTCCTCGCGAACCTTCCCGTCCAACGTGCCCTTCACCGTGCTCTTGCCCGCCCCTTCGGCAGCTGCGACGGGGAACAACTGGTAGGCGGCTCCCCGCCTGGCCAGCCGAGCCACGACCTCCTTGCCCGCGACCGACGCCGCCTGCCATGCGCCGCCGTTCACCACCGCCACCACCTTCGCCTCGTTCGCCGCCTGAACGTCCAGCAAGGCCGCCAGGGGCGGCCCGCCGGCTCGTAGGCCGCTGCGGGCTAGCGGGGGTGGCTCTGGCGGGAAGGGCCGTGGTGGCGGCTGTGGTTCCGATCGCCTGCTACAAGCCAGTAATGTCGTGGAACTTTTGATAGCCGTAGTCCTCGCCCGGCCTTCACCTTCCGATGGACACGCAGGATTGGCTCCTCGGCAGGGGCCAGAGCGCCAAGGACGACGCTTCGCGGACGCTCGTGGACCTGGACCTGCTGCTCTGGGAGGCCCCCAAACGGCGAAAGCCGCCTACATGCACGACTGGATCATCGGCACACAGGAGTCGCCACAGCAGCGCGACGTACCTGTGCAATTCACGCCGCAGGGACGCGCCACGCCGCAGGCATCAACGACGATCTTCTTGGGACACCCTGTCACACAGGCCGCGAACAACGCGTCCTCGCATTGGTGCGTCGTCGTGTCGCAGGCGCAGCCGGCGCCGCGGCTGCCACAAGTGTCGCCACACGCGACTCCCACGGCGCAATTGTTGATGACGGTCCCGCACTTGCCGCTCGCGCACGTCGTCGCCTGAGGATCGGGGACGCACCCAGCGCCGCCGGTGGCGGTCGCGCCGCCCGTGCCGCTCGCGCCGCCGATTCCAACGCCGCCGCCCGTCGCCGTCACGCCGCCGGTGCCGACGCCGCCGCCCGTGCCGACAATACCGCCCGTGCCGGTGCCACCGCCGCCGCCGCCGCCGATGCCGGCGACGCCGCCAGTGGCGCCCGCGCCGCCAGCTCCTGCGACCGTGCCGCCAGTAGCGCTTCCGCCGGCGCCGCTCGCCCCGCCCGCGCCCGCAGCGCCGCCGGACCCGGACGTACCCGCCGCGCCACCGCCTCCGCTTTCGCCTGCGGGTCCCCCGGCTCGACCGGCCGCCGCCCCGGCGGCTCCATCGCGACCCGCGGTGCCCGCAATCCCTCCCACGCTGGCGGTCCCGGCAGTCCCGCCGCCACGGCCCCCGCCCGCCGTGCCACCGACATCTATGGCGTCAACGGTGTCGCCGACGGACCCATCGTTTCGGTTCGTGCAGATCGCGCGCGCTTGGCTGGTGTCGCACCAGAACCCCGGCGGACAGCGCGGGGCGGTCGACGCGCACTCGCTGTTGAGGTAGCTCGGGTTGTAGCGGCAACTCAACGCCACGAACAAGCTGACCACGCCGATGCGACACGCGCCGCGATTGGCGCGAAGCCACGCGCGCAGCCGGCCAAGGCCCGCCGTCATCGGAAACGTCCCTCGACGAAGACTCCCCCGGGCGTCACGAAGGCGTGTAGTGCCGGCGACTGCTCGTTTCTCCCCGTCGCTTTGCCGTGGGTGAACAGCAAAGCCCCGGCGGCGATCGCGGCCAGCCCGCCGCCATAACCCACCCATTGCAACGTCTGATCTCGTTTGCCCACGCTGTCGCGCCCTGCGTCGTATCGCTTCGAGACGTCGCTGGACGCCGACTGGGCGGCCAGGCCGAACAGCACGCCGCCCCCGAGAAGAACCGCGCCGCCAGCCGCGGCCGCGATCCCCGCGAGGCGCCATCGCCTTCCGGGGGCGGCCGCGCCGCCGACGTCGGGGCCGGACGCGACGGGCGCAACGACCAGCGCCGGGGACGCTGGGGTCGTCGCCGGGGACGACCTGCCGGTCCATTGGGCCACCACCGAAACCGTCGCGCCGGCCGCCGCTTGCAAGCGCTGCGTGAAGGGCGGCGTCCCGTCGCCGCGGTCGACCAACAGCAGGTGCGGCCCCGGATCGATGTGGATGTCTCGCGTCTGCGGCGTCTTTCCCATCTCGCGTCCATCGACGACGATGGTTGCACCGGGACCATCGGAGCTCACCTTCAGCCAGGCCACGCGGGCGAGGAGATGTTCGCGAATTCCGCGCGCCTTCGCCTCGACCTCGGGCTGCCGCGTCTCGGCCGTGCTGGCAAGGAACGCGTCGAGCGCATCAATCGCGTCCGCGCTCCGGCCCATGCCCTGGTACGCGAGCGCCAGGTCGTACTGGATCTTCGGGCTCGGATAGAGGGCGTAGGCCTCCTGAAAAGCCGAGAGTGCCTGCTGAAACTCACCCACCTCCAGGAGCTTGCCACCGTCGACCAGCTTCGCTCGCGCCGCCACCTTCCGGGCCGGATCCGGCGCCGCGTCGCGAGCGCGGTCTTCTGTGCCCCCGATCGCGGCGTCCTCGGCCCACGCCCGTGGTGCGGTCGAAAGCACGGAGGCCGCGAACCCCAGGAACGCGGCCACCCCGCACCGGATCCCGGCGCGGTGATCACGCCACCCCGAGCGTCGTCTGTCCTCTCCGCCCACGGGCGCGGACGATATCACGGTTCGAATCGGTCGCGGCCGGAGCGGTCAGGGATCGGGACGCAGGCGGTGGTCGTCCGCACCTAGAATTTGAGGTGGATGCGCGGCAGGACCGCCGGCGCGGATCGGGCGCCGGACCCCTTTTGCACGCCCATGCCCACTCCCAGGTCGAGTCCGGGCTTCAGCTGGTATTGCAGCTCGACGCCTGACTCGACCGCGCGCTCGGCACAGGCGGGACGATCGCAGATGGCTTCGCTCCACCCCCGCATGAACAAACCCAGCGATAGCCGATGGGCGATGGGCACGTGGAGATGAGTCTCCCCGCCCCAGCCGTCGCCGAACGGCGCACGAAGGGTCTCGATGAGCAAATGGGCAGGCAGCAGGGTCTCGTCCCGCGCCAGCGCCAGCGGTGCCGACAGCCTCAGATCGGGCGCGGGCGCTGCCCCGGTCGCCAGCACGGCCAGCATGAGGCACGAGGCCTGAGTCACCATCAGCGCGTGCATGGCACGGGCCCCCGAGAAGCGGCGGTCTTCGCGGACGGCACACCAGGACGGAGACTGCACCAAAACCTGGGTGTCCTGAATGATCCGGCGGAAGCCTTCGCTGACGCTCGTCCAGTCAATGACATCGATCCGACAGGGAAGGATCGAGTCGCTGAAATCGTAGCGGAGCGACGAGAGCGTTCCAAAGTCGAGCGGCCGCTCGCCGCAACGCCGCCGTTAGACGCATGTGACGTCTCGTTGCGCGCCTCATCGTGCGCGATCCAGGTGGCCGCATCGGGAATCAGGCGCACCCGAGCGCCCTCCCTGAACAGGTCGTGCCCATCCTCGCCAACAACCTCTCGCTCGTGTTCCGGCGCTGACGCCCGTTCGGCTATACCTTCGAGGCCATGCCCATCGAATCGCGCCTCATCGAGCTGGAAACCCGCTACGCGCATTTGGAACGCCAAGTGGCCGACCTCAGCGAGGTCGTGTTCGAACAGCGAAAGGAGCTGGACGCCCTTGGCGCCCAGCTCCGGGCGGTGAACGCCCGCCTCGAACAGCAGGGCGATGCCACGCACAACGATGCGCCACCCCACTATTGAGGGTCGAATCGCCCGACGAATGGCACGAAGGTAGCGGACGCGTCGACGGAGGCGCGGGCACGTCGGAGACATATTGACCACAAGGCCCGCTTCACTCACCGCGCCCGCGGAACGCCCCGCTTCAGTTCACCGTCAGCGCCACCTTGTTGCTGGTGACGCCGCCGCTGGTCGCCGAGATCTGCGTCGTGCCCACCGCGACCCCCGTCGCCAGCCCCGCCGCCGAGATCGTCGCGTTCGCCGGCACGCTGGACGTCCACGTCGTCGCCGCCGCCGCCGTGATGTTCTGCTGGCTGCCGTCGGTCAGCGTGGCCGTCGCCGTGAACTGGCGCGTGGCGTTCCTGGCGACCGTCGGCGCCGGGGTGGCCGGCGTCACCGCGATAGACACCACCGCCGCCGGGGTCACCGTCAGCGTGACGTGCCCAACCTTCGAGCCGCTGGCGGCGTTGCTGGTCGCCGAGACGTCGACCGTGCCCACGGCGACGCCGGTGGCCCGCCCGCGCTGATTCGCGGCGTTCGATACCGTCGCCGTCGCCGGCGTCGCCGACGCCCACGTCACCGCGTTGGTCATGACCTGCGTCGAGCCGTCCGTGAACGTGCCGGTCGCGACCAGGTTCAGGGCCGCCCCCTTCGCCACCGACGGCGTCGCCGGCGTGATGGCAACCGACACCAGCGTCGCCGCGGTCACCGTCAGCGCCACGGGCGGGCTGGTGATCGTCGTCATGCCGATGACGACGCTGGCGGTGATGTTCGCGGTGCCCGTGGCCACGCCGGTCGCCAGGCCATTCGACACCGCGGCGTTCGACACCGTGGCAATAGTGGGAATCGACGACGCCCACGTGGCGGTGTCGGTCAGGTTCTGTGTCGTCGTGTCGTCGAAGAAGCCCGTCGCGGCGAACTGCACCGTGGTGCCCTTGGCGATCGACACCGTCGGCTGCGGCTGCAAGACGATCGACACCAGCTTGGCGCCGGTCACGGTCAGCGTGGTGCTCCCCGAGATCGCCGTCGCCCCCGACCCCTGCGTCGCCGTGATCTTCGAGGTGCCAGCCGCGACCGCCGTCGCAAGGCCCGCGTCGTCGATGGTCGCCGTCGTTCCGGTGGCGGACGCCCAGGTGACGCTGTCGGTGATGTCCTGGTGGGCGCCATCATCGAACGTTCCGATGGCCGCAAGCTGCAGCTTCGTGCCCGCGGCGATCGAGGGTGTGGCCGGCGTGACGGCGATCGAGACCAGCTGGCCGTCGTTGACCGTCACCGCGAGAGATCCCACCACCGGCTGCCCCGTCGTCGAGGGTGCCGTGCTGGTCGCCGAGATCGAGGCCATCCCCGTCCCAACCGCCGTCACCAGCCCCGCCGTCGCGCTGGCGTTCGACACCGTGGCCACGGCTGTCTTGTCCGAGCCCCAGGTCACCGCCTTCGTGAGATCGACGGTCGTCCCGTCGCTGAAGGTGCCCGTGGCCGAGAACTGCAGCGTCGTCCCCTTCTCGATGCCGGTCGCGGTGGCTGCGGTGACCGCGATCGACTGCAGGACCGCATTGGTCACCGTCAGCGTCGCGGTGCCGGTGACCTGCTGGGTGGCCGAGATCGTGAAGGTCGCCGTGATGACGCTGGTGCCCTTCGCGACCGGGGTCACCTTGCCGATCGACCCGGCGGCGTTCGAAATGGTCGCCACCGTCGTCGTCGCCGAGGCCCAGTTGACGGCCGTCGTCAGGTCCTGCTTCGACCCGTCCGAATAGGTGCCCTGCGCGCCCAGCGTCAGCGTCGTCCCCAGCGCCACCGTCGGCGCCGTGGGGCTGATGGCGATCGCCTGCAGCAACGCTTGCGACACCGTCAGCGTCGCCGTCGCCGTGATCGGGTTGGCGGCGCCGAACGACGCCGTGATGACACTGGACCCGACGGTGAGCCCCTGTGCCAAGCCCTTGCTGCCGGTGGCGTTCGAGATCGTCGCGCGCGCCGGCGTACCCGACGTCCACGCGACCGTCTCCGTCAGATCCTGCCGGCTGGTGTCGGTGAAGAAGCCGGTCGCCGTGAACTGCTGCGAGGTGCCGGCCGCGATCGCCACGGCCGCGGGCGTGACGACGATCGAGACCAGCGTCTCGTTCGTGATGACGAGGGTCAGCGTCCCGCGGATGGCGGTCGTCCCCGTTCCCACCTGCGCCGAGATGACCGTGGTTCCGGCGGCGTTGCCGGCGGTCACGAGGCCCCCCGTGCCGGCCGCGTTCGACACCGTGGCGGCGTTCGTCGACGACGCCCAGGTGACGGTCTCGGTCAGGTCCTGCTTCGACCCGTCGGAGAACGTCCCGATCGCGTCCAGCTGGACCTTGGTGTTCTTGGCGATCTTCGGATTGGCGCTGGCGACCGGCAGCTCGGCCGTGACGGCGATCGACACCAGCGCGGCGTCGGTGACCGTGAGGGTCAGCGCGCCCGTGATCGTGCCCAGCGTCGCCGAGATGCTGGTCGTGCCCTTGCCCACCGCCGTCGCGACACCGAGGCTAGAGATGGTCGCCGTACCGGGGACGCTGGACACCCAGGTGACGTTGCTGGTCAGGTTCTGCGTAGTCATGTCCGCGAACGTCCCCGTCGCGACGAACGTGGCCGTGGTGCCCTTCGCGATCGACGGCGTCGTGGTCGTGACGGCGATCGAGACCAGATCGGCCTTCTTGACGGTCAACGTCGTCATGCCGACGATGGTGCCGCTGGTCGCAGTGATGACGGTCGTGCCGACCGCCTTGGCCGTCGCCAGACCACCGGTGGAGATGGTCGCCGTCGCGACCGTCTGCGATGCCCAGGTCAGCATCTTCGTCAGGTCCTGCGTGGTCGTGGCGGTGGAGACGGGATCGACGAACGTGCCGATGGCCGTGAACTGCTGCGTGGTGCCGGTCGCGATGGTCTTCAGATCCGGCGAGACGGCAATCGAGGTCAGCACGGCCACCGTCACGGTGACGGTCGTCGACGCGGTCACCGTTCCGCTGGTCGCCGTGATCGTCGCCGTTCCCCCCGCGGCGCCGGTCACCAACCCTGCTGCCGATACCGTCGCCGTCGCCGCGGCCGACGTGGTCCAGGTCACCGTCGACGACACGTCCATCGTCACGCCGTCGTCGAAGGTGCCGATCGCGACCAACTGCACCGTCGTACCCTTCGCGATGGTCGGGTTCGCGGGCGTGACCGCGAGCGACAGCAACTTGGCAGGCGCCGTCACCGTCAGCGTCGTCATCCCGGTGACGCCTGCACTGGTCGCCGAGATCACCGTCGTGCCCTTGGCGAGCGCGGTCGCGAGCCCCGTCGTCGAGACGGTGGCCGTCGCCGGAACGCTGGTCAACCAGGTCGCCGTGGCCGTCAGGTCCTTGGTGGTGCCGTCGTCGTACGTGCCGGTCGCGGCGAACTGGCGCGTGGTGCCGACGCCGATGGAAGCGCTGGCTGGCGCGACGGTGACCGACAGCAGCACCGCCGGCTTCACCGGAGCGGTCACCGTCAACGTGGCGATACCGCTCAGAAGTCCGCTCGTCGCGGTGATCACCGTGGCGCCTGCCGCGACCCCGGTGGCGAGACCACCGGCGGCGACGGTCGCGATCGCGGGCACAGAGGAGGTCCAGGTCGCCGACGCCGAGAGATCCTTCATGGATCCATCGTCGTACTTGCCCGTCGCCACGAACTGGCCAGTCGCGCCCACCCCGATCGACGCGGCCGCGGGCGTGACGGTGATCGACGTGAGCTGCGCCGGCTTCGTGACAGCGGCCGTGACGACCAACGTCGCCTGCCCGGTCACCGTTCCGCTGGTGGCGGTGATGACGGAGGTCCCGGCCGCGACCCCGGTGGCCACGCCCGCGGCGGAGATGGTCGCCGTCCCGAGAACCGACGAGGTCCAGGTCACCGTCGAGGAGACGTCCGTCGTCATCGCGTCGCTGTACGTCGCGGTCGCTTTGAAAGCCCGCGTGGCGCCGATCGCTATCGACGCCGTCGCAGGCGTGACCGCCAGCGAGACCAGCGTGTGCCCAGGTCCACTGCTGCCGCTGCCGCTGCCCCCGCATCCGGCGACCGACGAGATGACGAGCGATAGCGCAATGAACGCCCTCGCAATGGTTCCTACCCCGAAGTTCATTTTCATTTCGACTCGCTCCTTGTGGTGGCCACGTCGGTCTACCGTACTCTGGTGTTCACGTGTGCACATTTTTCGGTCATCAATCGACGATTCGCGACCGGGGTAACCCCGCCGCGCCACATGCACGCTGTGCGCCAACAACGGAAGAGAAGGACAAAGCGGCTCGGCCTAAACGGGGGGCCGACGCGATCGCGACAAATATGTCGGGCGAATGCGTCGTACCCTGGACGAAAACGACCGGATCGCGCCCGTCGACCCTGCTTTGGCTGATGGTCGTCGTCATGGCCGCGGTGACGCTGGGCGCGCCGGCTCACGCCGAGAAGCAGGACCGCAGGCTGGTCAGCCGATCATTGCCCTATTCGCGGACGGTACACTTAGCAGGAGCGCGGCCAACTGCGGCTCGTTGGGGGTAAGGCAGGCACAGCTCCGTTCGTCACAGCACCTTCAGAAGCGAAACCTTCCGCGCCCGTCGGGGGGGCCGGCGCGCCGCGCTCACTGCTGCAGGCAGTACACCTCGTACATGCTGTCGCAGCGGTTGACGACGTCGAACCCGAATGCGTCCTTCACCGTCGAGAACAGCACGCGTCCGGAGATCGCGCTCGACGTCGACGCGGCCGACGTCCAGTTGTTGCACGTGTTCGCGGCCGTGCTGGGCAGCGTCGGGTCGCCGCTGCCGGTCCAGCCCGCGTAGTTCGTCAGGTAGGTGCCGTTCGCCTGCACGTTCAGCGCGGCCAGCATCTTGCCGCCGGGCGTGAGCAGATCGCTGGCGGCCGTCACCACCGGGATGCCGTCGACGCGCACCCAGGGCGCGCCGGACGCGTTGAAGCGCGACGCCATGCTGGCCGTCGACGTCGCCATCAGCGCCCGGAACGTGCTGGGGCTTTGCAGGCCCGCGGCCGTGGCGTCGTTCTGGCATTGAACGTCGGCGCTCGCGATGCCGCCGGACACGGTCCAGGCGCTGGACACGAAGGCGAGGCGGCCGGTGGCCTTCGGGAACGTCATGGTGTTCGTGAAGTCCTTGCCCAGGCAGTAGATCCGGAACGTCGCCCCCATGCACACGCTGGTGCGCCAGGTGCCGTTCCAGCCGCCGCTGCCCTCGGTGGGATCGCCGAGCGCGGAGAGGGCGGTGCTGTTCGCGTTCCAGTCGTCGCACGTCGGGTCCGCGGAGGTCGCGTAGCCACCCATCGCGAAGTCGGTCGGGGTCACGTGAACGCCCTTCTCGGTGACCTCGGGCGGATAGAAGACGGTGTCCGTCGTGTAGTCGTCCAGGAACGGCTTGCCGTCGGGGCGAACCCAGCCGCGGGCGGCGCCCAGACGCGATGCGATCGAGCCGTGGCTGTCCGACACCCACGCGACGTACGTCGCGCCCGTCGCGATGCCGGCGGCGGCGGCCAGCGACTGGCACTTCGCATCGGCGCCGGCGACGCCCCCGAGGGTGGCGACCGTGTACGTGGTCGAGCTGACGAACGCGATGTTGTAGTGCTTCTTGCAGGAGTTCATGCACGAGTCGCCGTTGTTCGTGTTGCCGTCGTCGCACTCCTCCGTGCCCTGCGTGAACCCATCCCCGCACACGGCCTTCTTGCAGGCGTTGGTGCACGTGTCGGTGTTGCTGGTGTTGCCGTCGTCGCACTGCTCGGTGCCCTGCACGAAGCCGTCGCCGCACGCGGCCTTCTTGCAGGCGTTGGTGCACGTGTCGGTGTTCACCGTGTTGCCGTCGTCGCACTCCTCGCCCGCCTGAGGGATGCCGTCGCCGCAGCTGGCCGACTTGCACGCGTTGCTGCACGCGTCGGTGTTCACGGTGTTGCCGTCGTCGCACTGCTCGGTGCCCTGGATGAAGCCGTCGCCGCACGCGGCGGTCTTGCAGGCGTTGGTGCACGCGTCGGTGTTGCTGGTGTTGCCGTCGTCGCACTGCTCGGTGCCTTGCAGGAAGCCGTCGCCACAGCGCGCGGTCTGGCACGTCGTCGTGCAGGTGTCGGTGTTCACCATGTTGCCATCGTCGCACTGCTCGGTGCCCTGCACGAAGCCGTCACCGCAGCGGGCCGTCATGCACGCGTTGGTGCAGGCGTCGGTGTTTACAGTGTTGCCGTCGTCGCACTGCTCGGTGCCCTGGCGGACGAAGCCGTCGCCGCACGTCGCGGTCTTGCAGGCGTTGGTGCAGGCGTCGGTGTTGCTGGTGTTGCCGTCGTCGCACTGCTCGGTGCCCTGCACGAAGCCGTCGCCGCACGCGGCGGTCTTGCAGGCGTTGGTGCAGGCGTCGGTGTTG
>CAYUFS010000034.1:16438-17653 GCA_964443975.1 uncultured Myxococcales bacterium
GCGGTCTTGCAGGCGTTGGTGCAGGCGTCGGTGTTGCTGGTGTTGCCGTCGTCGCACTGCTCGGTGCCCTGCAGGAAGCCGTCACCACAGCGCGCGGGCATGCACAGGGTGGTGCAGGCGTCGGCGTTGCTGGTGTTGCCGTCGTCGCACGTCTCCTTGCCGGTCTGCACGAAGCCGTCGCCGCAGCGGGCGAGGGTGCAGTCGTTCAGGCAGGCGTCGGTGTTGGTGGTGTTGCCGTCGTCGCAGGCCTCCCCGGCCTGCATCACGCCGTCCCCGCAGGTGGTCGACCGGCAGGTGTTGCTGCAGGCGTCCGTGTCGACCATGTTGCCGTCGTCGCAGGTCTCGACGCCGCGGCGGATGAAGCCGTCGCCGCACTTCGCGGCCTTGCATGTCATCAGGCACGGGCCGTTGTTGTCGGTCGCGCCGTCGTCGCACTCCTCCCCGGCCTGGATGAAGCCATCGCCGCACGCGGCCTTCTTGCAGGCGTTGGTGCAGGCGTCGGTGTTGCTGGTGTTGCCGTCGTCGCACTCCTCCTTGCCCTCCTGTGTGAAGCCGTCGCCGCAGCTCGCCGGCACGCACGTGTTGAGGCAGGCGTCGGTGTTGCTGGTGTTGCCGTCGTCGCAGCGCTCGCCCTGATCGAGGTGACCGTCTCCGCACGAGATGCCCCGACACAGGTTCTGATCGCAGGTCAGGCCGGTGTTGCAGATGCCGTTCGCCAGGCAGGCGCAGCCCGCGGTGCCCGCCGCGCAGCTCGGCCCGGCGTCGCCACCGCTGCCGCCGGCGCCCGTGTCGGCGCCGCCGAGATCGGCGCCTGGCAGATCAGCCGCCCGGGCGTCAGCGCCGTCGGGCGCCGTGCTCATGTCGACCGTCCTGGCGTCGGTGCCATCGCTGCCATCCGGCGTCGGGCTGTCGCCGTTCCGGTAGCAGCGGTTGTCGGCCGCGCACATGTATCCGTCGGGGCAACGCTGTCCGCCCGCCGGCCCACACTGCTGCGCGCCGTCCAGGGGTTGGTTGCGATAGCGACACCCGAACCCGAGAGAGAAGAGCGCGAGCAAGGCTACCTGCAACGGCACGGGGGCACGAGCCGAGGATCGGAGGGGACACGCCACGTGTCGGGAAAAAGCACGGGTTCCTGGCATTGCTTGCCCATCCATAACATGGACAAACGGTCGAAAACCGCCGACGCGACGTGCGGCGAAGCTTTTGCCAGCCCCC
>CAYUFS010000034.1:17753-62896 GCA_964443975.1 uncultured Myxococcales bacterium
GACAAACGGTCGAAAACCGCCGACGCGACGTGCGGCGAAGCTTTTGCCAGCCCCCGTCGCCCGCGACGAACGATGGGCCCTTCGGGCGCCGCGCACGGCGGTGACGATCGTCGCAGGGAGCGCGACGACATCGGGGCAATCTTGCCCTGGTAGCGGCACCCGCACGAACCCGCGCGCGCGGGTCGCCTGCAGTTGCCCGCCATTTGGCGCCCCGCGCCGGCGGCATCGGAGTTGCTGGAGTGGCCGCCGATGACTCCGCACGAGCGTTCGTTCACGGGCTGTGTCCTCGCGTTTTTCGGGCTCGCCTTCCTGCTGGCCTGTGGAATGGGAGGCAGCGCCAGCAGCAACGGCACCGAGTCACCCAGGGGGTTCGACGGCGGCACGTCGCAAGGCACGGGGGGCAGCACGATGGGCGGGTTTGGGAGCGGCGGTGCTACCGTCATCCCCGGGCGAACCGACGCCGGGCAGAGCGATCTGCCCCCCGAGCAGGAGGTGGACGTCTCGTTCCAGGTGCCGGTCGCGACCGGCGACTTCGTCTGGATCGCGAACCCGCAGAGTGGCCGCGTGGCCTATGTCGACGCGGCCACCCTGACCGTCAAGACCGTGGCCGCGGGAAATGCGCCCACGTACATCGCCGCGGTGCCCGGCAGCGCGAACGAGGTCGTCGTCTTCAATGTCCTCTCTCACGACGCGACCATCCTGCGTTCGGACGCCGGGGTTCTGAGCAGCGTGATGGTCCCTGGCGTCGCGCCGCTGGCGAACGCGTGGGCGCTGTCCCCCGACGGCCACTTCGCGCTGGCGTGGACGGACTCGCGGCGCGCGCTCGCGAGCGCCACCGGACACAGCAGCCTGGAGGGCTTCCAGGACCTCAGCGTCATCGACCTCACGACCATCCCTCCCGCCGCGGTCACCGTCACCGTCGGCTATCGGCCTGTCTCGGTGACGTTCTCGGGCGACGCGCGCGCCGCCTACGTGGTGACCACGGATGGCGTCAGCGTGGTCGAGCTCGCGGGCCCCGTGCGGGTCAGTCGTGACGTCGCCCTGACCGATGACCCGAACGAGGACGCCGACACACGCGACGTCTCGATCACGCCCGGCGGCAAGGCCGTGGTGCGACGGGAAGGGCAGCCCGACGTCCGCATCGTGGACCTGGCCACCGGAACGGCAGGCGCAATCACGCTGTCGGGGCCCGTCACGGATCTCGACGTGACGCCGGACGGGACGCGGGCCATCGCGGTCGTCCGCGACACCTCCGAGATCGCGATCGTGCCGCTCGCGACCACCAGCCCCGATCCGGCCACGGTGCTGCGCGAGACCATCGGCACGGAGGTGATCGGCTCCGCGGCGCTGACCGCCGACGGCAAGCAGGCCATTCTGTTCTCGAACGCCGCCGCGTCCGAGCGCCTGACGGTCGTCGATCTGACGACCGGGACGTACCGCATCGTTCACGTCCACGCGCCGGTGCTGTCAGCGATCCCCACGCCGGACGGCCAGTATGCCGTCGTGTTGCATCGCCTGGCGGCCGCCCCACCGGACGCGGGCACGCCCGCCGTCGATGGCGGCGCGCGCGACGCGGGGCCCACGGACGCGGGCGCTGTCGCGCCGCTGCCCCTCGTCGCCGCGAACGCGTTCAGCGTGATTCCCCTCGACGGCAGTCGCGCCGGCCGGATTCAGGAGACGAACGCACCGCCGGTCGCGGTCGCGCTGTCACCGGCCTCGGATCACGCGCTCGTCACCGTGCGCGACGATCGCGGCAGCGTGTTCGGCGCTTACCTGGTGGGGATCCCCGGCCTCGACGTCACCACGTTGAAGCTCGCGAGCCCTCCCATCGCCACCGGCGTGGTCGCCACCGCGAATCGTGGCTACGTCGCCCAGAGCCACCCGGAAGGGCGGATCACCTTCATCCCGTTCTCCGGCACGTCGCCGCAGACGCTCACCGGTTTCGATCTCGGCGCCCGCGTCGTCGACGGAGTTTCGCCATGAAGCGCCTGCCGAGCGCGAGGGCAGGCGTGGCCACGCTGCTGGTCATCGCCGCGGGCGGGTGTGGCGACCGCAACCGGCTCTGGGACGTGCCCCCGACGACCAGCTCTCCGCTCGGCCTCGCCGACGCCGTGGCCGTCCCCGATCCGGGCGCCGAGCGGGTGTTGTTGCTGACGACGGACGCGTCCCGGTCCCTGACCGTCACGCCGGTGCCGATCCAGCGCGGCGCGCGCACGTTCGCGGTCGCCGCGGATCGCTCGAAGCTGTTCGTCGTGTCTGCCGGCGACGACGGGCCGCCCCCGCCGTGGGCCAAGGCGCCCCAGGAACCGGCGCTCGAGATCGTCACCCGCGATCCGGCGGGGCGCTCCCGCTACCCGCTCGACCAGCCGTTCGGCGGCCTGGCGCTCGATCCCCTCGGGCAATGGGCGGTGCTGTACGCGGACGACACGTCGAGCGGCCTCGTGCAGAACCCCAACGAGCTGTTGCTCGTGGACCTGACGGCGCCGCCCTCGTCGGGGGCGACGAGCAACCCCACACCGCACACGCTGCGGAGCTTCGGCGGTCGCCCGCAGCGGTTCACTTTCACCGAGGTGCTGCAGCTTCCGGGCGGTCCGCGCCGTTTGCTGATCGTCGAGACCGATCAGGACGTGGCGCTCGTCGACCTGCTGCACCCGAGCGATCCGGAGATCACGATTCAGCTGTCGTCCGGACAGGACACGCGGGTCATCCACCCCGCCGGCGTGGCGATCACCGACGGAGACGCCGCCACCGACGACGCGCGCATCGCCATCCGCGTCGACGATTCGAGCGTCGTGATCGCCACCCTGGTTCCGGCGACGGGGCGCGACTTCCGCCCCGATCTCAACCTGTCCGACGTCGGCGGGGTCCCGAGCGACGTCGCATGGGTGCGCACGGATGCCGGGGCGCTGGCGCTCGCCGCGCTGGTCCCCACGGCCAGCAAGGCCGTCATCGTCGATCCCGCGACGGGGGTGGCAGAGGACGTGGCGCTGCCAGCCGCCTACCAGCGGTTGTCGATGGTGACGGCCGAGGCAGGGGCCGCCGCCACCGGCACAGCGAGCGCCGCGCCGGTCGACGTCGCCCTGCTGTGGGGGGGAGCGAACGGTGGCGTGGCGTTCTGGGAGCTCGGTCGCGTGGCCGGACAGCCGTATCGCAGCGTCGAGACCGTCGGCGTCACCTCGGGCGTCACCTCGGTGGTCGACGTGAACGGCCTGCATCCCGAATTGAAGATTCTCGGCACGAACGCGGCGACGCTGTTCCTCCTGGATCTGGCGGCCCGTACGTCGGCGCCGTTCACCACCTCCGCGCCCGGCGTCCGCTTCCTGCCCGCGACCCGGGGCGATCGCGCCTGGGCGTTCATGCCCGACCGCGCGCAGCTCGCGTCGATCGACCTCGCGACGCTGCATCCGCAGGCGCTGCCCATCGAGCGCGCCGTGTCGAGCCTGTTCGACATCGCCGCGGCCGACGGCAGCCCGCCCGCCGGGGCACGGTCGCTGGTTGCCGTTCACCAGGTGGGGACCTGGGGCGCCACCGTATACGACGCGGCGGCGGTCGCGGCCGCCGAAGACCACACCAACTACGCCGGTCTGCTCACGGAGGGAATCGATGCGCCCTGACGCTCACCGCTCGTCGCGACGCTTCGCCGTCCCGGGCTTCGCGATCACCAGCTTCGTGGTCGCTAGCCTCGCGCTCGCTGCCGGCGGGGCGCGGGCAGCGACGAACGTCCCCACTCCCGTCGCCGGCGCCTACGGCCCCGACCCCGGGGGGACCGCCACGCTGGCCACCGCCACCGTCGCGCCCGAGCGGCCCCCACTGCGAGTCGAGCTCGATCTCGGATTCCGCTCCAACGTGCTCCAGAGCGCGGCGCTGGGGGCGTTCTCCAGCGACAGGACGCTGACCCAGAGCGCGCTCTTCGCCGGCTATCGCCTTGGCTCGCTCATGTCCGGCCTCACCGTGGGCATCGAGTGGAATGCCGGCAGCGCGAGCGCGCAGGCGCGCGGCAGCACGTCGTCCATTGGCGTGGACAGACTCGCGGTCTCGTTGCAGGGCCGCGTTCCCGTCTGGCGCCGCCTGGTCGCCTTCGGGCGGCTCCAGCCCGGGGCCATCCGCGTGAAGACCACCCTGCAAGAGGCCTCCGTCGCGCCAGGGTCAGGCCAGGGGCTTCCCACCGAGCTGTCGCAGGCGAAGTGGTTGCCCGCGGCCGACGCCTCGGGCGGCTTCGGCGTTCACTTCGGCGACGTGCGCGGGTCGAGCACACCGATGTTCGGCTTCTGGCTGGTCGCGGAGGTCGGCTACAGCTACGCGCCCTCCTACGCGCTGGTGTTGGCGCCACCCTCCGACGGCCTGCCCCACCGCGCCGACGCCGCAGTCCACCTCGGCAACATCTCCCCGAGCGCGGTGTTCACCCGCTTCGCGCTCGGCGTGACCTTCTGATTGAGAGTCCCGCGGGCACGTCCGCGTGACACGGCTTGTCCATCGGCCGTTTGCCCGCTAGGTTCGGCACCGCATGAATCGTCGGCGCGCCCATGCTGCCAGCCACGGCCAATCACGGGCACCGGCCCAGACCGAGCTGTCACTTGCTGCCCCGCCCGAGCGGTTGCTGGCGCTCTTGCGCGTCCACGATCGCCTGATGCGGGCGGTGGCCGCGAGAAAGAAGTCCCTGGCCGCCTTGACGGCGAAGATTGAAGACGTGGCGAGAAGGATGACCGAGGCGTGGCCCATCGCCGACGAGTGCGGCCGCCTCGACGAGGAGATCCACGCGCTGTTCGCGGAGTTGCTGGCGCGCAAGCGGCAGCCGCGCGAGACGCGCCAGGTGGTGAGCGCGCTCCACCACATGCTCCAGGAGGCGGGCGTCCTGTCGCCGCGGCCGACGCGCGGACGCAAAGGCGGTGCGGCCGATTTTTCCGATCGCCGCGAGGCCCCGTTCGCGGATGCGACGCGCGACGCAGAAGCGGCCGCGGGCGCCGAGGCGCCCTTCGGCGCCGGCGGCTACTCGGCGCGCCGGCCCGCGAATGAGCCGGGCAATCAATCGGTCCGTGGCTTGTTTCGCGATCTGGCGATGGCGCTCCATCCGGACAAGGTCCCGGACGAAGCCGAGAAGGCGCGCCGGACCGAGGTGATGAAGGAGCTCTCGCGCGCCTACGAGGAGGGTGATCTCGCCAGGCTCCTCGAGCTGAAGCGGATCTGGTTGAGCGCGGGTCAGGTGGCGGCCGCCTCCGACGACGAGGTCGCGCGCCGCTGTGCCACGCTCGCACAAACCAACGCCGCGCTCCGCCGCCAGCTCGCGGACCTGGACGCCGAGCTACGCGAGCTGCGGCGATCGCCGCCCGCGCGCATGCTCAAGGATCTCCGGAAGGCGAAGGGTCCGGCCCGGCAGGATCCGGTCGCGGTCATGATCACGCAGGCCAAGGAAGAGCGCGACCGTGCCCTCGCCCTTCGCGACTTCGTGAGCGCCTACCGGGACGGCAGGATCTCGCTCGACGAGCTGATCAAGGGGCCACCCTCGATGCGTGGCGAGGGACCCTACGCCGGCGACGACGCGGAGGACGTGGATGGCGACCTCGACGAGGTGGGCTTCACCGCGTTCCTGGACGAAATCTTCGGGGGCTCACCATCCCCCGGCCGCGGCCGGCGTCGAGGGGGGCGCGGCCGCCCTGGGCACAGCCAACGCGGGCCGGCTCCCCCGTTCTGAAGCGAGCGTCGAAGGCCACCCGGGGTCACCGTTCGGGGCTTGCGGCGAGGTCGAGCGTCACCACCGCGCCGCCGCCGGGGCGGTTCCGGGCGGTGACCGCGCCGCCGTGCGCCTCGGCGATTCGCTTCACCAGCGCCAGACCGAGGCCGAGCGAGCCGGTCTCGGCCGCCGCCTCGGGCCCTGCCGCCCCATCGCCGCCCTCGCCCGCGTCGGCGTGCCGGCCCCGATAAAACGACGCGAAGATGCGCGACTCCTCGCCGGGCGCGAAGCCGGGACCGCGGTCCGCCACCTCGAAGCGAACGAAGCCCGGGCGCTCGCTGACCGTCAGGGTGTCGAGGCCGCCGCCGTGCTTGCGCGCGTTGCCGATGAGGTTCGCGAGCGCGCGCGCGACCAGCGTGGGATCGGCCACAAGCTTCGGGCCTAGGTCCGGCGCCACCAGCCTCTCCATCGAGACGCCGGCGCGCCCGAGCGCGCGCCGCGCTACCTCGGCCGCGTCGAGGGGCTTGCGCGACACGGCCTGAAACTCCAGGCGCGCGCTCGCCAGCAGCTCTCCCACCAGGGCATCGATCTCGATCGTCTCTCGCTCGATCTCGTTCAAAGTGTCCGGGCGAATGCCCCCTTCGCGCGCGATCTCGATCACCAGGCGCATGCGCGCGAGCGGGGTCCGCAGCTCGTGGGAGACGCTCGCCAGCAGCTCGCGCTGCCGCACCAGCTCGCCGGAGATGCGGCTCGCCATCTCGTTCACCGACATCGACAGCATCGCGATCTCTCCGGTGGCGCCACGGGGCATCGTCGCCCGCGCCGACAGATCGCCGCCGCCGATCTTCTCCGCCACGCGGGTCAGCTCGTAGAGCGGGCGCGAGATCCGCCGCGCCAGCCGGCCCGACGCCGACCACAGGAGCACCACCGGGACGCCGAACCAAAGCAGCGCTCGCCAAGGGCGGCCACCCAGCGCGCCGCTGAAGAAGTGGTTGACGACCGCGATCTCGAGCACGGTCACCATGATGACCACGCCGAAGGACAGGAAGATCTTCCGGTGCAGATGCGCCCCGTAATAGAATCGCAGCTCGCTCTGGATGCGCCGGCGCCACCCCGGCCGACGCCCGTGCGCCTCGCGGTGCACGCGATCCCACGGCCCGCGCCCCGCCCGCATCCGGTGCCATTCGTGCGGGTTCACGCGTCGCTCTCGTCCGCCTCGGGTCGGCCCTCCGCGAAGACGTAGCCAACCCCGCGCACCGTCTTGATCAAGCGAGGGGCGCGCGGGTCGTCTCCCAGCTTTCGCCGCAGGTGCGACACGTGCACGTCGACCGTGCGATCGTTGACGGTGACGTCGCCCCGCCCCGCCTCCGCCAGCAAGGTCTCGCGCGAGACCACCCGGCCCGGGCGGCGCACCATGGCCATGAGCAGGTCGAACTCCAGCCCGGTCAAGTCGACGGCGTCGCCGGCCACGCTGACATGACGCGCGCCTACGTCGACCGCAACTTTCCCGACGACGATCTCGTTCGTCAG
Source organism: uncultured Myxococcales bacterium (assembly GCA_964443975.1). GTDB lineage: Bacteria > Myxococcota_A > Polyangia > Fen-1088 > Fen-1088 > DASYCK01. The sequence continues at coordinate 24,952 of CAYUFS010000034.1, forward strand.
CGACGCCGGCTGACTCCTGCGCAACACCGCCCGTAGCCGCGCCAGCAGCTCGCGCGGCGAGAAGGGCTTCGGGACATAGTCGTCCGCGCCCAGCTCCAGGCCCACCACGCGGTCGGCCTCGTCGCCCTTCGCCGTCAGCATGATGACGGGGACGCCGCTCGTCTGGCGGATGCGCCGGCAGACCTCGAGGCCGTCCATGCGCGGCATCATCACATCCAGCAGCACGGCGTCGTAGACACCGGCCGCGAGCGCCGCCAGCCCCTTCGGCCCATCCGATGCGTGCGTCAGCGCCACGCCGTTCGGACCGAGGTAGCTGGCCAGCAGCTCGTACAGGCGATCATCGTCGTCGATGCAGAGAACACGGAGCGCCACGACGGGGCCAGTCTACCAGTCGAACCCGCTCCGCCAGAACCGCGGGCCCTTCTCGACCAGCTCCGCCAGCCGGACGCGCTGCTCCTCGTCGAGCGCGTCGTGGGTCTTGGCCATCAGCCCCACGAAGGCCTTGCGGACGTCCTCGAGGGCGCGATCGTGCCGGGCGAACAGCTCCCCGAGCAAGACCTCGTCGAACGCCGGCTTTCGCAAGGCCGACGCCACGTCCTTCCGCAGCTGCTTGCCCTCGCCCCCGCCGGCGCGCTTCGCCTCGGCGCGGAACTCCTCGAACGCGGCGCGGATGGTGCGCTCCTGAACGGGGGTCGCGCCGATGCGGTCGAGCACGGCCCCGAGCACGAAGCCCCGACCGAACCCGCGCCCCGCGCCCCCGACCGCGCCGCCGGCACCGTAGCCTCCCCCCACGTCCTCTCCCCATGCCGACGCGAACCGATGCCCATCAGGTCCGTCATCGAGGTGGTTCAGATGGTGGCGGCGGTGTCCCCACCCTCCGCCGTGCCAGCCCCCGTGCCAGCCACCCCACGGTCCGTAGGCATCGTGGCGGTACGCACCGCCGTGGCAGCCGGCCCACCCGATGCGGTGGCGGATCATCTTCGCCACGAAAAAGGCACCGAAAGTCCCGAGAATCAGGCAACCAATCATGGACGTCTCCTGTACAAAGAACCGCAACCAACAGCGGCTGCGACGACCAGCATGGACACCCTTCGTGAAGAGACTACGTTCGCGGCGGTGAAGAAGTGTGAAGCGCACGCAGCACCGGACGATCCGAGGCCGATCTCCCCGCGCTCGCCGTGATAAACGTGACATGTTGGCCAGCATCAAGTAGTTCCCACCGCGCAGGGCAATCGAGAGTCACGCATGAATGTGAAGACCGGCACCTTGATCCAGACCATCCTCGGGCTCCCCATTTTTCGCTCGGAGTGGGTCCTCTATCTTCTCTTGATCCTGTCGATCGCCTCCATCGGTGTGATGCTGGAGCGGTGGGTGTTCTACCGGCGGCGCAGGCTCGATTCGGGGCAGGTGCGAGACGCCCTGTCGAAGAGCCTGGACAAGGGCGACTTCGAGGCCGCGGCGACACTCCTGAAGCAGCACGACGCGCTGGAGACGAACGTGGTGCTCGTGGGCCTGCAGGCGGCGGCGCTCGGTCCAGAGTCCGTCGAGGATCTGCTGGTCGGCGCTCTCGGCCAGGAGCGGGCGCGTTACGAGCGCCGGCTCAACTTCCTGGCCACGCTCGCCAGCAACGCCCCGTACATCGGCCTGTTCGGCACGGTGCTGGGCATCATCAGATCCTTCCGGGACCTCGCGGCCAACATGGCGGACGCCAGCTCAGCCGTCATGGCCGGCCTGGCCGAGTCGCTGATCGCGACGGCGATGGGCCTGCTGGTGGCCATCCCAGCCGTGATCGCGTTCAACGTGTTCCGGGGGCGGGTGAAGGAATCCGTCACGAACTGTCAGACGCTGGGCGGCGTGCTGCTCTCGCGCCTGAAGGCCACCGAGCCCGCGGCGCCCGCGGCCAAACCCTGAGTCGTTCCCGATGGCGAAGCTCAACGACATCACCGACGACGAGGGGCTGCTCGCGTCGATCAACATCATCCCGTTCGTGGACATCGTGCTGGTGCTGCTGGTCATCTTCATGCTGACTTCGGCGGCGATCGTGAAGGCGAGCCTGAAGGTGGAGCTGCCCAAGGCGGCGAACGGGGGCACCACGACCGAGTCGACGCTGAACTTCCTGTACACGAAGGGGGGCGACCTGTTCTTGAACGGCGAGAAGCTGCCCTCCTTGACGGCCGCCGCTCGGATCATCCGCCGGGAGGCCGACGCGCACCCGAAGATCCAGGCGGTGATCTCGGCCGACAAGGGCGTGGAGTACGGCCACGTCATCGAGATCATCGACACCGTCAAGCAGAACGGGGTGAGCGCGTTCGCGCTGGACATCGAGCGAGGACCGGCGCCTCCGACGGCCCCCGTCGAACCGTCGCCGCCGGCCGGAGCGCCTTAGCGCGGAAGCGCGGAGGCAGAGAAAGAGAACGAACGTTGGAGATCCCGTCCCGCAAAGGTCCGCCCGACCCCGCGCCGCGAGCCCGGCTGGGGCGCGGACGCGCGCGCACCGGGTCGTCCTTCGGCGAACGGCAGCGCGCGCGCAGGACGGACGCGCGCCGCCTGATCGCCGCGCGCACCACCCGGCCCCTCACGCCCGAGCAGCGCGCGTTCGATCCGCTCGGCCGGGGAAGAGGCTCGAACGGCCGCAAGCTCGCCCTCGCGTTGCTCGTCGTGCTCGCGTCGGTGGCGGTCCACCTCGGCGCGGTCGGCCTGGGCATCCTGTTGCGCGGCAACGTGGGGCGGGGCCGCGTGCACGAGGAAGTGACCATCGAGATGCGGCCCCCGCCGCCACCGCCGCCGCCGCCGGAGAACAAGCCGACGCCCGAGCCGCCTCCGCCGATCGAGAAGCCCACGCGCCCACCGCCGCCCAAGGCGGTGAAGCCGCCCCCGCCGCCGCCGGCGACGCCCGCGCCTCCCCCGAAGACGGCGCCGGTGCGCGTGGTCGGGCTCAGCCTCGAGTCCACCACCGAGGGAGGCTCCGGCCCGACCTTCGCCGTCGGCAACACCCGCCTGGGCGACACGGATACGCGCGCGAAGGCCCCGAAGGACGTCGGTCCGGCGCCGGCAGGAAACTCCACGCTGCCTGCGGCGGGGGGCCCTGGCAGATCGAATCAGGTCGCCACGCGCCTTCCGGCCGGGGACCTCAAGTACACGAACCCCAAGTTCCGCGGCGGGCAGAAGCGGCAGCCGCCCTATCCACCGCTCCTGCGCAGCCAGGGCATCGAAGGTGACGTCACGGTCTGGGTCACGATCGACGAGACCGGAAAGGTCACGAACGTCAAGATCCTGAAGTCGTCCTCGTACCCCGAGTTCGACGAGGCTGCCCGCGCCACCGCGCTCTCCCAGGAATGGGAGCCCGGCGCGCGCGCCGGCGTGCCCATGGCGATGCCGCTCAGCTATACGTACAAGTTCAGGCTCGAGGACCAATGAACCGACGCGCGGCCGCCCTGTCCTTCGTTCTCGCCGCGTCGCTCGGCGCGACCGCGTGCCGGCCGGACTTCGCGCCCTACAACCGGCTGTCGGCGCTGCGGGTCCTCGGCATCCAGAGCGAGCCGCCGACGCCGTTCACCGGCGAAGCGACCACGCTCTCCGCGCTGGTGTTCACGCCGACCCCCGATCCGAGCCTGACGTACAAGTGGAGCTGGTGCCCCGTCGCGGCGCCCGCGGCCGACGGCTACCGGTGCCTGGTCGAGGAGCAACAGCTCGACGGCTACCTGGCCCAGGCGGGCCTGCCTCCGCTGCCGCCGTTCGATCTGGGCGCCGGCGACACGGCCCTGTTCACGAACAGCCTCGATCCGGCGGTGCTGATGGCCGCCTGCGCCGGCCTCTTGCCGAACGAGCCCAGCGCGGTCACGGTCGACTGCACGGCTGGCTTCCCCGCCCAGATCGCCCTGACGGTCACGACCGACACGGACACCGTCACGGCGGTGCAGACATTGAAGCTGCGCTTCGACCCGACGACGCCCGCGAACACGAATCCGACGATCGATGCCCTCACCGCCACCGTCGGCGGCGTCACGCTGGCCATCGACGACTCGGGCGCCGTGACGTTGCCACGCGATGTCGAGACGCCGGTCGCGACGGCCGTCGCCGAGACCGCCGCCGAGGTGTACCCGGACGGAACGGACGCGCAGGGTGCCCCTGTGACCTCGACGGAGCGACTGTTCACCACCTGGTTCGTCGAGTCGGGCGGCACTCACGACACGCGCACCAGCTTCATCAGCGGCAGCACGAGCTTCCCCGACCTGTTGAAGAACACGTGGACGCCGGCGACCGTCAAGGACTACCCGGGCAGCACGGCGCGAATCTTCACGGTCATCCACGACAACCGAGGCGGCGTGTCGTGGCGCGGCGGCATCGTCAACCTGGAAGCGGGTCCGTGACGGGGCTGCCGTCGTCCCACCGACAGCGGCGCGCGGTCGTCGTTGCGATGGCATCGCTCGGAGCGATGCTCGCGACCGTCAGCGGCGGCGCCGCGCGCGCGCAGTCACCCGAGGGCCTCGGGATCCCGGCTCGCCCCGACCAGGCGCAGCCCAGCGCCAGCGTCGAGGCGAAGAAGCTGACCAAGGTCCCGAAGCAGACGAAGTTCGTCGAGGCCGAGTACCCGAAGGAAGCGTTCGACAAGAACATCGAGGCCGACGTCGTGTTGCTGCTCGACATAGACGCCGAGGGCAAGGTCGAGAGCGTCGCGATCACCGAGCCGGCCACGCCCGCGGGCATGGGCTTCGACGAGGCCGCGATGCTGGCCGCGCAGCAGTTCGAGTTCGAGCCGGCCGAGCTGGACGGCAAGAAGCTCGCCGTTCAGATCGGGTACAAATACAAGTTCCGGGTGAAGGCAAAGGCCCCGCCGCCTCCCCCGCCCGAGGCACCGGGCACCCCGGCCCCGGAGGGGACGCAGCCGGTCGCGCCACCACCGGCCGCGCCCGCGGCCACGCCAGCCGCGGCGTCAATCGCCAACTTCGCCGGAATCCTTCGCGAGCGAGGCACCCGCCTGCCGCTGCCGGGCCTGCTCGTGACCGTCTTCCGCGACGACGGCGAGAAGCCGCTCGGCTTCGAGGCGACCACCGACTCGACGGGGGCGTTCACGTTCTTCGATTTGACCCCGGGGGAGTGGAAGGTGCTCATCGAAGCGCCCGGTTTCTATCCTTACCGTACGACGGAGACGATCAAGGTCCGCGAGCGCGTCGACGTGGTCTATTTCATCGAGCGCGGCTCGTATAACCCCTACGACGTGACCATCACGGCCACGCGCCCGCGCAAGGAGGTCAGCCGCACGGTCATCTCGGCCCAGGAACTGGACAAGGTCCCGGGCACCTTCGGCGATCCCCTGGCGGTGGTGCAGAACTTCGCCGGCGTGGCGCGCCCGCCGCCGCTGACCGGTCTCCTCATCATCCGCGGCTCGGCGCCGCAGGACTCGAAGATCTTCGTCGAGGGCGCCGAGATCCCGCTCATCTATCACTTCGGCGCCCTGCGGACGGTGTTGCCCGTCGGCGTCATCGACTCGCTCGAGTTCTACCCGGGCAACTTCTCGCCCTCGTACGGGCGCGCGACGGGCGGCGTCGTCGACGTGCGCATCAAGAAGCTGCAACCCAAGAAGGTCGGCGGCTACGTCGACGTCAACCTGTTCGACTCGGGTCTGTACCTGGAGGCGCCGCTCGGCGACAAGGGGGGCTTCGCCATCGCCGCCCGGCGCAGCTACATCGACTTCCTGCTGAACGCCGCGGTCCCGAGCGACGCGCCCATCAACCTGATCACGGCGCCGCGCTACTACGACTACCAGCTCCTCGGCAACTACCGGCCGGCGCCCGCGCACGACATTCGCGTGCTGTTCTTCGGCTCCGACGACCGGCTCGAGCTGCTGTTCAAGAACCCTGGCGCGCTGACCGCGCAGATCACCAACAACAGCCTCTCGTTCTCGACGACCTTCTATCGCTCGCTCATCACCTACAACTTCATCCCCAACGACACCGTCGAGAACTCGTTCAAGATCTCGCAGGGGCGAAACTGGGTGAACGCCAGCTTCGGCCAGCTCGAGTTCGACCTGAACACGTACGTCAGCCAGGTGCGGGACACGCTGCGCTGGAAGCTGGGCGAGCGCCTGACGCTGGTGAGTGGCGTGGACCTGCTGTTCAACGAGACCAGTGTGTTCGTGCGGGCGCCGCTCCCGCCCCAGGAGGGCACGCCCCCCGGGCCCCCGGATCTGGCGAACACGCGAACCACCGATCGCAAGGGCGTGCTCACCTTCTCGCCCGCCGCCTACCTCGAGGCCGAGGTGAAGCCGATCCCGAAGCTGCTGATCCTGCCCGGCCTCCGCTTCGACTATCTCGGCCTGTCGAAGGAATCGGTCGTCGAGCCGCGCATCACCGGGCGCTGGTCCGTCACCGAGCAGACGACGCTCAAGGGGGGCGTGGGCCTGTTCGCTCAGGATCCCACGCCCGATCAGGTCGATCCGTCGTTCGGGAACCCGGGGCTGAAGTCAGAGAAGGCGCTGCACTACTCGGCGGGAATCGAGTACAAGCCGCGTCCCTACGTGACCCTGGACGCGACCGCGTTCTACAAGGACATCTACAACCTGGTCAGCAGGACCGACCGGACGGTGACCGACGCAAACGGCCTGCCGCACGCCTTGCTTTATGACAACGGCGGCCGCGGACGCGCCATCGGCCTCGAGCTGGTGGCCCGCCACGACTTCACGAACAACTTCAGCGGGTGGCTAGCGTACACGCTATCGCGCGCGACCCGGCGCGACTCGGGCGCGACGGCCTGGCGCCTGTTCGACTTCGACCAGACGCACATCCTGACCGTCCTCGGCAGCTACCAGCTCCCGCGCAACTGGCAGGTGGGCGGCCGCTTCCGGCTCGTCAGCGGGAACCCCATCACGCCCGTCACCGGCGCGGTGTATGGCGCCAGCAATGATCGCTACTACCCGACCTACGGCGCGGTGAACAGCGCGCGCTTGCCCCTCTTCCACCAGCTCGACCTTCGCGTCGACAAGCGCTGGATCTACCAGCGCTGGATCCTCGGCGTCTACCTCGACGTGCAGAACCTCTACAACCGCCCGAACACGGAGGACTTCGACTACAACTTCAACTTCCGGAAGTCGAACCCGCAGCAAGGGCTGCCGATCCTGCCCATCCTGGGCATCCGGGGGGAGCTGTGAGGCACGCGCGCCGCCACGAGGCTGCCGGGAATCTGCGCGCGGCCGCCGCGGCCGCGGTGCTATTCGCGACGCTGGCGGGCGGGGGCCCCGAGCGTCGAGCCTGCGCGCAATCCATCGAGGAGCCACGCGCCCACCAGGGCTACTACATCGGCGTCGGCGTGAACGAGGCGCCCGTGAAGGTGTGGGAGGACGGCTACTCGTTCGGCGTGTGGCAGGGCACGGACCTGGCGCTGCGCTTCGGGCAGCTCGTCACCCGGCGCTTCGGCCTCGGCCTGCGGTTTCATTTCGGGACCGCCAAGGGCGACGGCCAGTCCGCCAGCACGTTCGGGATGGAGCTGGAAGGGCAGTGGGAGCTCATCCGCAACTTCTCCATTCACGGCGGCGCGGGCATCGACACCATCAGCATCAGGGCCGACGCCGGCAAGAACCCGTCGCTGCGCGGCACGGCCGGGTCAGGGTACTTCCTGGGCCTCGGCTACAGCTGGTTCTTCACCCATCGCCTGACGGGAGGCTGGGCCGTGACGCCGCGGCTCGAGGCGCGCCTTGCGCCCGGGACGACCACGTCGGCCTTCATCGGGCTCGCAGGGGTCGAGCTCTGCTGGTGGTCGGGGTTGCCGCGCAACCAGCTCGAACTCCCCGCCTCCGAAGCCTTCAAACGCCAGCCGTGACGGAAGCGGGCGGCGCTATTTGCGTCGCATCCTTCCCATCAAATGCTGCCGCGGCACGAGCCCGCCCAGCTCTTGGACCTTCGGCTCCGGAGGCGGTAGCCCGCCCATGAAGCCCATGAAAGGCGGCGTCGCGATGTCCGATGGCAAGACGTCCGGCCGCCTGACCTGGGGCCCCCACGGGGTAGGCGGCGGCCCCCCGGCCAGGAGACGCCCGAGCCGGCTGAGGCCGGCGCCTATCGCGACGAGCTCCACGAGCCCGACGAGCACCATCATCCCGAGAAACGGCAGCACCCCGCGGCGACGGGCCGCGCGAAGCCGCGCCCAGCAGTCGGCCGTCACCACCGTGCCGTCAGGGCGGCGCAAGATGCGCACGCAGACGCGCCCCTCGCGCGCCGCTATGAGGCGATGCGCCTCCGCGCGGCTCATCGCCTCGACGTTGTAGACGTTTTGCCGACACTGTCCGCAATACCGCACTCGACCGTCCCCGCCCCTCGGCCGCATCTGGTCCCAGGAGACCGTACACGGCGTGCTGATGTCGATCTCGTCAATCGCATCACGCGGCGCACAATCGCGTTGGCTCATGAGTCACCAGACGCACGAGCCGCAGAAAAGTTCTCCGAAAGCGCCGACTATTTCTTGGCCTTGGCGTGCCCCTTTTCGGGGGCCGGGGGGTGGGTCTTGACGACGCTCTCGATCAGGCGGTCGGCGTTGACGAAACCTTGCCCCCACCTGGCGTCGAGATCGGCGAGCGGTTTGGTGGCCTTGATCTCGTCGACGGTCTTCTTGGCGGCCATCAGCTTGCCGATGCGGTCGCGCACGTCGATGAGCATCTGGCGGTAGACGACCAGATCGGCCTTCGTCATCAGCGGACCATGGCCGGGGATGATCTTGGTGTTGTCGTCGGCGAGCGCCAGGATGCGATCGCCGGCGGCGATGAATCCCTCGAACTGACCGCCGCTGTCGATGTCCACGATCGGGTAACTGGCCGTCACGGTATCGCCCGCGTGGATCACATTGGCCAGCTTGAAGTGAACGATGGAGTCGCCGTCGGTGTGGGCGGGCGCGACGTGGATGACGTGAACGTCGTCGCCATTGACGTGCAGCGTGACATCGTCGGCGAAGGTCACGACGGGGAGCGCGGCAGGCGGTAGCGCCTTGATGGTCATCTCGTGCCCCGCCATGTGCATGACGTTGTCGACGCTCAAGCGCTTGCGGACGTTCTCCTGGGCGACGATCACCGCGCCAGCGGCGGCCATCGCCGGGTTGCCGCCGGTGTGGTCCATGTGCCAGTGGGTGTTGATCACGAACCGCACCGGCTTCTTCGACAGCGCGGCGAGCGCTGCCTTCAGCTTGGGTGTCAGGGGCTGCAGCTCATCGTCGATGACGACCACGCCGTCGTCGCCGACCGACGCGGCCACGTTGCCGCCCGCGAACCCGTTGGCCCCCTCGATCATCGAGATGCTCCCGGCGACCGGCGTCGTCTTGAGCGTGACCTTCGTGGGGTCTCCCATCTGCGCGCGCGCCGATGCGGCGACCAGCGAAAGACCGAGGAGAACAACCAGCCGAGCGAGCGTCGTCTTCATCCGCCGGAGCTTGCCCAACCGTCGCGCTCGCGGCAAGTGGGACCGACTGAGGTCAGCAGCTATGTACCAGCGCGACGCGAGGGTGAGCGCCCGCAGGGCCGCGAGCCAGCCTGCGATGACGACGATCGTTCGCACCAGCCCCCAACCGATCCACAGCCGCATGAGCCGCGTGATCTCCTCGCCAGAGAGACTGGCGCCGCGGTTCGCCTCGGTCTTCTCGAGGATCGGCATGAAGAACGCCAGGGTCCACGGGCCCAGGGTCGGGCCGGCGGCGGAAGCGCAGAGTCAGCCATGCCGCCATCGGCGAGGGTGAAGGTCGATGGGTTTCCCACCGCCGTGTCTCCGCAACAGGCCACCGCCAGCCCGAGGTCACGGCCGGAGCCGAAGCGCGCGGTATCCGTCGAACAGTCCACGGCTTCGCAAGGCCTGGTGGAAGCGCTCGCGAGCGCGGACCCGAAGGTTGGCGATGAAGGCGAAGCGGAGGTGCATGCGGTTCGCGGCGAACTCCTCGTCGAAGAACTCGCGCCGCAGGCGGGTGCTGGCGCCGCTCGGGGCGAAGTCCACCAGCGGCTCGTCCATGAAGACGTACGAAAAGCGGGGGAGCGCGCGCAGCCAGAACTCGTAGTCCATGCGGACGCGAAATCGCGGATCGAAGCCGCCACACTCCTCGAAGACTCGCCGGTGAATGAACGACGCCTGGTGCGAGATCCACGCGCGCCGCGGGAGCCGCTCCTGGTTGCCGACCGGATAGGGCGGCGAGCGCACGCCCGCCGTCACGCTGTAGCCGGTGACGATGTCGGCGCCCGGCATCCGGGCGGCCACGCGTTCGAGGACGCCCGGGTCGAGGAGGGCGTCGCCCGCGTTGAGGAAGTTGAGCCATTGACCACGCGCCAGGCCGAGGCCCTTGTTGAACGCGTCCGAGATGCCGGCGTCCTGCTCGCTGACGAAGCAGGCGAGCTCGCCCGCCGCCGCCCGAGCGCGCACGACGTCGGCGCCGCCATCCGTAGAGGCGCCGTCGACGACCACGTGCTCGAAGTCGGTGAACCGCTGCGCCCGCACGCTGTCGAGCGTGGCGATCAACCCCGGCCTGTCGTTCTTCACGATGGTCACGACACTGATCAACGGCCCACCCGGCCCGGAATCCGTCATTCCGCTACGGATATCACACGTGGGGGACGACGTTGGGCTGGTTCAACGGCCGACCGTGCATGCCGATGGTGCCACCTATTCGATCCCGGCCCTGAGGTGACAGCGCCTTCGTGCAGATGCGGCGCTTCTGAGTCGGCCCTACCGGTCTCACGTTGAGTGATGTTTCTGGTTCAAGGTTCGCCGAGATCATCCGAATGTTTAGGGCCTCCTCAGGGGGCACGGGCTGATCGCCGCGCCGGGCTCAGGTCGATGGTTGTCGTTGGCCCGATTCCAGCGGTCGAGTGCCTCGTCAACAATCCGATTGAAAGGACTCCGATGATCATGTCGAAGACGCGCCTCTTGATTCCGCTGCTCGGCCTGCTGGCAGTCGCCGCCACGCAGGGCTGCGGCAGCAGCACCGCGGTCAACAACGGCGGCAATGGCAGCGGCGGCACCGTCGGCAGTGTCGGCGGCAGCGGCGCCGGCGGCGGCAGCACCGGCGGCGGCGGCGGCGCGGGCGGCGGTCCGAGCGCCACATCCCACAAGGTCACAATCGTCGGATCCGGGTCATAGGCATCCTTCCTCGAGAGGAACATAGACAATGAAAAAGCTCACTTTGCTCTGCCTTTCCCTCGGAATGGTTTCCGGACCGGCGCTCGCCGGCGGAGACTCCGGCTCCCCCGGGGGCGACCCCAGCTCTCTCAGGGTCAACGTCTATGCCGTATATGCGTCACTCAGCGCCCAGTGCACGAATCCGACGCAGATCTTCCAGAACGACGCCGGCGGTTTCGTGGACTTCTTGACCAACCCGACACTGGGAGACGGCGACCTGGCAGACGGAACCTACAATTGCGTCATCATCAAGATGTCGTCCATCATCAAACACACGCCCCTGACGACCGCAACCTCCTGCGTGGCAGGAACGGAATACACGGGCGGCGTGTGCAATGCGAGCGACTCCGCGACCGACCTGGACAATGTGCCCATTGCCTGCGCTGGAGACGGGAGCAACGGCGGGTCCGTGGACACCACGGTGTACATGTATCTCACCACCGACGGCGCCGCGAGCCAGGGAGACAGAGCCTTCGTGCACCCGGTGACCCCCGGGGACGGAAATGGCATCCACCTCGGCTCGCCATTGGTCATCTCATCGACCAGCCGGGCGAAGTTCGTCGTCAACGCCAACGGCAAGGTCGTGGCCGGTGGGGGCGAGTGCGGGATCAATCCGCCCGTCTTCGACTTCGTCAATCTGTAGCTCGACAAGACAGTTCGAGCTCGCGAGGCGTCGAGTCTCGGGCCCGGTGTCGCGCCGCCGGTGCCGGTGCCCGCGACGGTCGCGATGTAGCGGAGCGCGAAGCGGACGAACGTGTGGTACGCGCTAGGCGCGGGATTTGACGTGTGGGTAACCGAGGATCAGACGGTCCGTCGTCAGGATGGTCATGTCCTCCAATCGGCTCGTCGCGATCAAGATCCGATCCACGGGATCTCGGTGAATCGGATCCGGCAGCGAATAGGCCTCTTCCATGATCTCGATCGTCAGAGGCAGGAGATTCCATCCGTTGCGCTCCACGCAGTCCCTGAACCAGGTCCTCCAGTGCTTGGGCAGGACGATCCGCTTCCGTTCGGTCAGGCATGCGATCTCACCCGCGGTGACGACCGACGCGAACACGACGCTGCTCGGGTCGACCAGCAGGTCGCGCGCGGTCTTCGAGAGACGGGCGGGATCCTGCGCCGTGAAGATCACCGTGCAGGTGTCGAGCAGAACCCTCAAGGCGGCGACGCGATCACTTCAGGGGATCGTGATCGTCGCGAAGGGCGTTCCACTCGCTCTCCGGCACAGCGGGTCCAGTAATTTCCCCCCGAATCCTGATCTTTCCGCGGTCAAACGCCAAGCTCGTGCGATTGCGCCGCAACGGCATCGCGGTGATTCGCGCGAAAGGTACGTTGCGGCGGCAGATCACGATCTCTTCCCCGTTCTCGACGGCATCGAGGTGCTCGCTCAGGTGGTTCTTGAGATCGGCCACGTTTACGGCCTTCGACATGGCCATGAATATAGCCTAGTTCATGGTCGGATCAAGCGGCCCCCTGCCATTCGTAAGTGCCGGGACGCGCAGGGACGAGGGGCCCGCGCCCCGGCCCGGAACGGCGTTTCGGCGACCCGCCTGGTTCGCGGTATTGTCTCGCCCCCGAGGGGTCGTGCACATGAAAGTCCTGTTCATCGGTGGCACCGGGATCATCAGCTCCGCTTGTTCGCGGCTCGCGGTGGCGCGCGGGATCGAGCTCTTCCATCTGCGGCGTGGGAGGACCTCGCGGCCCGTCCCGCCCGAGATTCAGGTCCTGTCGGGGGACATCCGCGATCCGGCGTCGGCTCGGCGGGCGCTGGGCGAGCACCGCTTCGACGCCGTGGTCGACTGGATCGCGTTCACGCCCGCGCACATCGAGGCCGACCTGGCGTTGTTCCGCGGCCGCACCCACCAGTTCGTTTTCATCAGCTCGGCCTCCGCCTATCAGACGCCCCCGTCCGGCCTGCCGGTCACCGAGTCGACGCCGCTCGATAACCCCTTCTGGCAATACTCCCGCGACAAGATCGCGTGCGAGGAGCGCCTGCTCCGCGCCTATCGCGAGGAGAAGTTTCCGTTCACCATCGTGCGGCCGTCGCACACCTACGACCGGACGCTGTTCCCGTGCCACGGCGGCTACACCGTCATCGATCGCATGCGCCGCGGGAAGAAGATCCTCGTTCACGGTGATGGGACGTCGCTGTGGACGCTGACCCACCACGAGGATTTCGCGACGGGCCTGGTGGGACTGCTCGGCCACTCGCGCGCGATCGGTGAGTCGATTCACATCACCTCCGACGAGTGGCTGAGCTGGAATCAGATCCACGAGCTGCTGGCGGCAGCCGCGGGCGCGCGCGCCGACATCGTGCACTTGCCGTCGGCCGTCATCGCCGCGCACGATCCCGAGTGGGGCGCGAGCTTGCTCGGCGACAAGACCCACAGCATGATCTTCGACAACAGCAAGATCAAGCGCCTGGTCCCCGGGTTCCGCGCCGACATCCCCTTCTCGCGCGGCGCGGCCGAGATAATGGCCTACCACGACGCTGACCCCGCTCGCCGCATCGTGGACGCCAAGCTGGACGCCCTGACCGACAAGCTGGTCGCCATAGCCGAGGGAGCCCTCGGCGCGTGAGGCGACAGCCGGTAGGCGCGCGGCGGGTGGCGGCGCTCGCGCGGGGCGCGATCCTCGCCTCGATGCTGTCGCTCGGCTGTGGGGCGACCACGTCCGTCCGGCCGCTCGGCGCGGGCAACGCGGACGTGCACGTGTCGCTCGGCGGGCCGTTGTTGAAGACATCGGGCTCGACCTTCCCGACGCCGATCCTGATGGCAGGCGGCGGGTTCGGGGTCACCGACCAGGTCGATGTCAGCGGTGACGTCGACGTGACCGCCGCGGTCCTCGGCGTGGCCCACGTCGCCACCGGGGTCGCCTACCACCCGCTGCTGTGGTCGTCGTCGACTCGAGCGGTCCCGGCCATCACCATAGCCGAATCATTTCACCTGCTGACCAACCTGACCGACACCCGCTTCGCGCCGCAGACCACGGCGGTCGCCGCCTGGCGGGTGGGCAACGGGCACCTGCTCTACGGCGGCGGAGACCTCGGCGTCGTCGTGGGCCACCCCGTGCACGCGACGCGCGTCCTCGCCGGTCCCCTCGTGGGCGGCGAATGGAAGGCGACTGACCGCTTCGGGATCGCCCTCGAGTGCAAGTGGCTCGCGCCCTACTACGACGTAGCCCCGCTCGCCCCGGACTGGGTGTCGCCCGGCTCACGCGGCTACCTGTCGGTGCTGCTCGGGTTTCGTGGTTATCTGGACGGGACACCATGACGACTCGATCGCAGGTCAGGGTCCGTGTGCTCGGCGCGATCGCCTGCGCCCTCCTCGCCCTCGGGTGCGCGCCGCCCAAGCTCGACGGTTTCTTGTACGACCCGCTGGCGGCGCCCGTCGGCGGCTACCAGCTCTCCACCGCCGTCATCCCGGCGACCTGGCAGGACCTGCGCATCCCGACGCGCGATGGACAAACACTGCAGGGTTACTTCATCCCTTCGTCGGGCGCGCGTCCCGATGTCACGCTGATCTACTTTCATGGCCAGAGCAACAACGTCGGAACGACGTGGCCCCGCCTCGAATACCTCTACCCGCTCGGCTGCAACATCCTCGCGGTCGACGTGCGCGGCTACGGCCTCTCCACCGGCTCGCCGGACGAGCCGGGCATCGACCTCGACGTGAGGGCGATCTGGGACGCGGCGACGGGCGGCGCTCCGCAGAATCCAGCCGCCGCGCAACCAGCCACCACCGTCGACGCCGGGCACGCGGTGATCTACGGGCGCTCGCTCGGCGCGGCGTTCGCGACCGAGCTCGCCTACGCGTTGAGCACCGCGCTGCCCCCGACGCCGCCCGCCGCGCTGGTCACGGAGTCCGCCTTCACGTCGGTCGCGGCGCTCGTCGATGACGGCGCCTACGTCGACCTGCCGCGCTCGTTCGTCGCGCGCTCGTCGTGGGACAACCTCACCAAGATTCGCTCGGTGAGGTCTACTTACCTCGCGTTTCACGGCACCGCCGACAGGTACGTCCTCACCCGGTACTCGCAGGAGCTCGTCGCCGCGCACAAGGCCGCCTTTCCAGCCCTGACGCCCGCCCTGGTGCTCGTGGACGGCGCGGACCACGACGACGTGCCCGAGGTGCTGACCCTGCCCGTCTATCAGGAGGATCTGCGCGGCTACCTGAACGCCATCCCGGCAGGCGGGGCGACAGCTACCCTTGCCCCGTGACGGGCGCGTCGCCCTCGAAATCGAGCGCGGGCGGCTCGGCGTCGAGCACCCCGCCGTCATCCTCGTCGATCGCCTCGAGCCGGTAGTTCATGAGCAGTCCCATCACGATGTTATGCGCCCGCTCGCGAATCTGAGTCTCCGTCAGGGCCAGCCCGTCGCGGCTCCGCAGCACGCGGATCCCCGCCGATACATCGGCCAGCAGCCGCGTCATCGTCAGGTCAATCCGGTTCCGAACCACGAACGACCATCGTAGGGTCGAACGCCTCGAGCCCCAAGAAATCGATCGTTTCGCGGCGCTGCGCGCTGCTGGCCCTCGATGTGGGTCGGCCGGCTACACGCCACTGCCGCGCTCAAACCATCGCCACGAAGGTCCGATACGACCTTGCGAGGTGTCGCGCCGGGCGCCGCCTCACCGCCACATGGCGCACATCCCCAGCACGGAATCACCAGAACCCGCCAGGGCGACGACCCTCGAGCGGGGCCAAACCATAGATCGATTCGTCGTCCTGGGTCTGGTCGGGCATGGCGCGATGGGAGACGTGTACGCCGCCTACGATCCGGACCTGGATCGCAAGGTGGCCATCAAGCTCTTGCGAGCCCGCGGCGCAGCGGAAGATCAGCGGGCGCGGCTGCTCCGCGAAGCGCAGGCGATCGCGAAGCTCCAGCACCCGAACGTGGTCGTCGTCTTCGACGTCGGCACGTTCGGCGACGACGTGTTCATCGCCATGGAGTTCGTCGAGGGCTGGACAGTGGGCGCCTGGCTGGAGGCGGCGCCGCGCACGCGCCGCGACATACTCGACGTCTACCTGGCCGCGGGTCGGGGCCTGGCCGCGGCGCACGCCGCCGGCCTCGTCCATCGCGACTTCAAGCCCGACAACGTGATGGTCACGAAGGACGGCCAGGTGCGGGTCATGGATTTCGGACTCGCCCGACAGGTCTCCGACGCCGAAGACGACCCCGCCACCCCGGAGGACGCGCCCACCGCTGCAGCGACCCCTCGACCGCCCGGCGACGCCGGGGAGCCCGCCCGGTATCAACCTCGTGACGTGGCCGCGCCGGCCTGGTCCGATCGAGCCGACCGCTCGGGCACGTTGTCGAGCCGCTATCTGTCGGTGAAGCTCACGCAAACTGGCGCCCTCCTGGGCACGCCCGCGTACATGGCCCCGGAGCAGTTCGCCGGCGAACCGACCGACGCCCGCACGGATCAGTTCAGCTTCTGCGTGGCGCTCCACGAGGCCATCACCGGTGCGCGCCCGTTCGACGGCGACACGGTCCTCGCGCTCATGACCAGCGTGACGACGGGGAACATGAGCCGCCCCCTGCTCGCGAGGTCCAGCGTGCCGGCGTGGCAGCGCAGGGCCTTGCTGCGCGGGCTCGCGACGAACCCGGACGCCCGGTTTCCATCGATGCCGGCGCTCCTCGCCGCGCTGCAGACGGACCCCACCATTCGCCCGCGCCGCATCGTCGTCGCCACCGTCGCGCTGGCCGCTCTCGCCGCGCTCGTCGCCGTCGCTCGCCGCCGCACCCCCGAAGGACCGCCTCCCCTCTGTGACGGCGGCGCCGCGCGCCTCGGCACCGCATGGGGCCCACCCGGCGCGCCCTCCCGTCGCCGCGCCGCGATCAGGCGCGCGTTCCAGGCCACCGGCGAGGCCTTCGCGACGCAGGCCTTCGCGGCCGTCGCGCGATACCTCGACGAGTACGCCGCGGGCTGGCTCGGCGCCTACCGGGACGCCTGCGAGGCGACGCATCTTCGCCGCGAACAGTCGAGCGACGTCCTCGACATGCGCATGGGCTGTCTCAACGACAGGCTGATCGAGCTGCGCGCGCTCACCGACGAGCTCGGGACCGCGAACGCCAAGGCGGTTCAGAACGCCGTCGCGGGCGTCAGCTCGCTCGGCCTCGTCGCGCGTTGCTCCGACGTCCGCCTCCTGCGCAACATCGTTCGCCCCCCGCCAGACACGGCGACGCGCGCCCGCGTCGAGGAGCTGCAGGTCCTGAAGGCGCGGCTCTTCGCGTCGACGCTGTCGGCGCGCTGCGAGGCCACCCGCGCCATCGAGAAGCAGGCGCTCGACGGCGCCCGCGGCGTGAAATATCCGCCGCTGCTCGCCGAGACGCTGCTCGCGAGCGGAAAGGTCGAGGACACCTGCGGCGGTCGGGGCGAGACCCTGGTCCGCCGCTACCAGGAGGCCTTCACGCTCGCGCTGTCCTCCGGCCACGATCAAGTCGCCGCGGAGAGCGCCGCGCTGCTGGCCTCGACGCTGGCGGACCGAGAGCGCCAGCTCGCGTCCGCGCGCCAGTGGCACGCCATCGGGGAGGCGATCGTCACGCGCATGGGCGGGACGCCGTTCCTCGAGATCGCGCTCGACCAGGCAGCCGGGGTGATCTCCCAGCACGAGCACGACGAGGCCGCCTCGATGGCCGCGCTCGAACGAGCGCGCCTTGGCACCGTGAAGTTTCGCGGGGCGCAGCACCCTTACGTCGCCACCATCCTGAACGCCGAGGGCCTCACCCTGCACTACGCGGGGAAGGACCGACAGGCGCTCGACGTCCTGCGCAGCGCGGAGGAGATCCTGTGGGGCGTCGTCGGTCCCGATCATCCCTGGGTGGCGATGGTGCTCGCGAACGAGGGTGAGGTGCTCGACACGCTTCACCGCTGGGTGGAGGCCCGCGCCGCCTTCGAGATGGCCACCGCCATCTGGACGAAGCAGGAGGCCGAGCCGGCCAGGATGGCCTCCGCCCAGACGGGGCTGGGCATCGCCCTGCTCGGGGAAGGTCGCCCCCGCGAGGCCATCGCCCCGCTCGAGCGCGCGCTCGCCGCGCGCGACCAGAAGACGACGGCGGCCGAGCTGGTCGGCGAAACCCGCTTCGCGCTGGCGCGTGCCGCGTGGGCCGACCCGCGCGAGCGGCCCCGCGCGCTCTCCCTCGCGCGCGCCGCCCGATACGACTTCGCGAGCGTGACCGACGGCGCGACCACGGTGGCCGCCATCGACGCGTGGCTGCGCGCTCCGACCGCAGCTCTCCTCGGCCGCTGACCCGGCCACGCCGCCGCAAGGGGTCTCGGAAGGCGGCGTGGCGTGCGCTCCGCCGCGACGGACCGAGCGAAACCGGGATATAGTGCGCGCCTATGTTTGCTTTGACCCGAGCCGTTCGAGAGCTGATTGTCTCCCCCGGGCCGCCGAGCGCCACGAGCCGAGATCGGAGCGCGGGGATCCGCACGTTGGCGCGCGTGGCCCTCGGGCCGCTCGTCGCCCTTCCGCAGACCGCTCGCGGGCTGCCCGAGCTGCTGCTGGCCCTCGGCCAGCGGGGGGCGGCCATCCCCCCCGCCCGGCGGCGGGCCCCGAACGCCACCCTGGCGTTGAGGGCCCTGGCGGGCGTCGTCCGGAGCGCGGGAGGGATTCGCGAAGGGTACCTGTCGCTGCTCACCGCGACCATGGATCGCGCCGTGGCCGACGACGTTCACCCCGCGTTCATCGACCTGATGGGGCAGCTCGACGACGACGAGATGCGACTGCTCGGCGTCCTCGGCGGGCCGGGCCCGTTTCCGTTGCTCTCGCTCGTGTCTCGCCTGCGCCATGGGGGCGCGAGCCGGGTCGAGCTCCATCATTTCAGCCTGCTCGGCGAGCAAGCCGGCTGCGATCGTCCCGAACGCACCCCCGCCTACCTGGACAACTTGCGGCGGCTAGGGCTCGTCGAGATCCGCCCCACGAGGGTGACGGACGACGTCCGCATGTTCCAGGAGCTGGAGCTCCATCCCACCGTGGCCGCGGCTCGTGCGCGCATCGAAGCCGAGCCTGCCGTTCGCATCGGCCCGCTCTCCGAGGACATCGTGGCGGACATCCAGTATCAGTCGTTGTTCGTCACTCCATTCGGGCAGCAGTTTCGGACGGCTTGCTTCTTTCGTCCCGATCGCGCCACTGACCTGTCTCGCCCCGCTTCATAGGGCGGCGCCGGGGCGCCGGCGCGCCGCCCCCACCGCCGCCCGGTCGAACCGTCAGGAAATGAAACCTCGTCGCTCACGAGCCCAGCCGGCCGTCGTCGTCGCCGTCGCCGCATTGGCGTGCCTGGCGGACGGTGGGTGCCGCCGCCGCCCCCGCCCGCTCGACCCCGATCCCGTCAGCATCACCGATTGGGCGCCCCCGAACGGCTGCCCGCCCTTGCCTCCCATCGCTGGATTCATTCATCGGGACGATGGGGCGTTGCTGACCGAATGGCTGTCGCCCTATCGGGCCACAGGCTCGAACGTGTACTACCTTCAGCAGATCTTCACCTACGCCCAGCAGGACGGGAACGCCAAGCTGTCCATGGCGGTCACCGAGGTGCTGGACGACCTGGTCTGCCTGTCGCTGCCCGTGGCCCGCGTGTGGGGCTTCAACGACTCCGCCGACCGCTCGACGATTCGTTCCGGACCGTCCGAATTCCGGGAGTCGGGTCTACGAGGGCTCGATCAGGCAATCTGGGAGGCGAAGCGACGCGGCATCCGGGTGATCGTCCCGCTCGTCAACAACTGGGCGGACTACGGGGGCCTCGCCGCCTACGCGGCATGGGCGTCGACGGAGGACGGCGTCGTCCACACCCACGACGACTTCTTCCACGATGCCCGGCTGCGCCGCTGGTGGAAGGACTACGTGGTGCTCCTGGCCGCGCGCGTGAACACGTTCACCGGCGTCGCCTACCGCGACGAGCCCGCCATCCTGGCCTTGGAGATCGGCAACGAGCTCCGCTGCTCGAGCTGCGGCGGCACCAGCCACTTCATGGACACCATGCGGGAGCTGGCGGCCTTTCTGAAGCAGGAGTTTCCCCGGCACCTCATCGCGGACGGTGGCGAAGGCTTCGACGACGATCCCGTCGCTTATCTGGGGCTGTCGAACGACTACGCGGTGCGCGGCGTGGAGGGCACCAGCTTCTCGAAGCTCGCCACCATCGACGACCTGGACATGCTCAGTTACCACTATTATCCGAAGAGCTACGGTCTCGAGTCCGAACGCGACACCAGGCTCTGGATCTCCCGCCACCAGGCCATCGCCGCCGTCTACGGGAAGGTGGCGTATCTCGGCGAATGCGGCACGGTCGAGCCCGACGCCGAGCGCGCTACCCGGTACGACTCGTGGCTCGGCAACCTGTTCGACGAGAGCGGCGGCCCGATTGGCCTCATGTGGCAGCTGCTGCCCGACGTCCGTACCGTGAACGACGAGTTCTCCGTCTACCCGAGGCGGGATCGAGCCACCGCGTGGATCCTTTCCCGGTGGGGCGCCTCCCTGCGATGAGAGTCGCACACGGTCCTACCCACGCGTCCTCCGGGCCCGCTCCCGGCCCGCGCAGAGTCAGGCGGCAGCGCCACCCCGTTGGCGTCACGTAGACGACACCTCGCCGGCGCGCCTGACGGGCCGCCAGGCCGCTCGGCGCGCCACATTTCTGTCATGACGCCCATTTCACGGCTATTATTGTGCTCGTTTTTGGATTTCCGACTGCTGTTCTGCCCCATCGTCCGACGGCACGGCGTTTGCCTTGAGGACTGGTGCAGCCCACCGAAGGGAACCCATGAACCTCCTGATGCCAAGAAAAAAGCCATCGCCCGCGACCGATTCAGCGACGGGCGCGACCGGCGCAACGGGACTCGAGGCCGAGATCGCTCGCCTGGCGCGGCAGAACGCCACGCTCAAGCGCGAGGTCGCGAAGCTTCAGGTCTTTCGTTCCATGGCTTATCGAGATCCCCTGACCGGCCTGTGGAACCGGCGATTCTTCGAGGAGCGGCTACGGGAAGAGTTCAGCCGGTCCCGCCGCGCCGGGGCCGACCGCCGATTCTCGGTGGCGATCGTGGACATCAACGGGTTCAAGGAGATCAACGACGAGCACGGGCATCAGGCCGGCGATGCGCTGTTGAAGTGGGTCGGCGAGTTCCTCACGAGCCACCTGCGCACGCATGATGTCCCATGCCGAACCGGGGGCGACGAGTTCATGATACTGCTCCCCGATCTCTCGGCGGTCGATTGCCAGCCCGTCATCTCGCGCCTGCGCCAGCAGCTCGCGGACGCCAACGCCGGCCGGCCGATTCCGGTGAGCCTGAGCATCGGCACGTCGAGCTGGCCCGAGATCTCCGAGAGCTGCGAGAAGCTCCTCGACGCCGCCGACGCCGCGATGTACGAGGACAAGCGGCGCCAGAAGGCCGAGCGAGGCGAGGTTCCCCGCACGACCGCCGTCAGCCGAACCGGTCGCATGCGCATCGCCAACGTGGGCTGAGGCGCCGTCCATGATCGCCAGCTCATCCCGAGGTCCCGCCGCGACGATCTAAGATTTCGTGGCGCTTGATGGGACCGGGTCGCTGTCGCCCGCCTGCTGGGCGGGGCGCTTGTCCAGCACCTCGCGGACCTTTGTCGCCAGATCCCCAGGCGTGAACGGCTTCTGGAGAAACTCCACGCCGGCCTCGAGCACACCGTGGCGAACGATTGCGTCGTCGGTGTAGCCGCTGAAGAAGAGCACCTTCAGCTCGGGCTTCTCCGCCCGCAGGGCCTCCGCTAGCTTGCGGCCGCTCATCTCGGGCATGACCACGTCGGTGAGCAGGAGGTCGACCTTGGCGCCGGGCGTCTCCGCGAGTCGCAGCGCCTCGCGCGCGCTGCTCGCTGGCACGACCTGATAGCCGGCCCTCGTCAGACACCGCACGGCCACCTTTCGCACGGCCTCTTCGTCCTCGACGAGGAGGATGGTCTCCGTCCCGCGAGGAATCGACCGGGTGACGCCGTTCGCGCGCCCGGCGGCGCGTCGCTTGACCGCCGGGAAATAGAGCTTGAACGTGGTTCCCACCCCCACCTCGCTGTAGACCTCGATGTTGCCGCCGCTCTGGCGGACGATGCCGTGAACGACCGCGAGGCCGAGTCCGGTGCCCTTGCCCACGGCCTTCGTCGTGAAGAAGGGGTCGAAGATTCGCGCCTTCACGTCCGGTGACATCCCGTGGCCCTGGTCGCTCACCGCGAGCCTGACGTACCAGCCCGGCTCCACGCCGGGATGCGCCTCGGCGTAGGTTCGATCGAGCTCGACGTTGGCCGTCTCCATGGTCAGCCGTCCCCCTTCGGGCATGGCGTCGCGCGCGTTCACCGCCAGGTTCATGATGACTTGCTCGATCTGCCCCGGATCGACCTTGACGGCGGCGAGGTCGGCATCGAGCGACACGATGAGGCGGATGTCCTCACCGATCAAGCGCCGCAACATCTTCTCCGCCTCGGTGACGACCGTGTTCAACTCCAGCACCCGCGGCTCCAGCAGTTGCTGGCGGCTGAACGCCAGCAACTGGCGGGTCAACCCGGCGGCGCGCTCGCCGGCGCGGTGAATCTCGTCGAGCATGCTCAGCCCTTCGGTGTTCTCGGGGGCGAGCATGGGCTTCAGGTATTCGCTGTACACGTTGATCACGCTCAACAGGTTGTTGAAGTCGTGCGCCACGCCGCCCGCGAGCTGGCCGACCGCCTCCAGCTTCTGCGACTGGTGCAGCTGGGCCTCGAGCCGTCGCGTCTCCGAGAGGTCGCGCACGATGCCCACGAAGTGTCGCTGCTGATCGAACTCGAACTCGGTCACCGAGAGCGTGACGGGGAAGGTCGTCCCACCGTGGTGCAGCCCGACGACTTCCCGTCCGGTCTCGGCGAGGTTGGGCTGGCCCGTCCCGAGATATCCGCGGGCGCCGCGCTCGTACTCCTCGCGATACGGCTCCGGTATCAACCGCTCGACGTCCTGACCGACCACCTCGCCCTCCGAATACCCGAACAGACGCTCGGCCGACCGGTTGAACAACGAGACCTTCCCGTGCGCATCGACGCTGATGATCCCGTCCAACGTATGGTCGAGGACCGAGCGCAGCAAGGCGTCGTTTCTCCGCTTCTCCGTGATGTCGCGGGTGATCTTGGCGAACCCGCGGACACGTTGCTCCCCGTCGCGGAGCGCGGAGAGGCTGGTCTGGGCCCAGAATCGGGACCCGTTCTTCCTGACCCGCCAGCCCTCGAAGTCGACCCGGCCCTCCTCGGCCGCGGCCGCGAGCTCCTCCCACGGGCCCCCCCGCTCCAGATCCTCCTTCTGGAACAGACACGCGTAGTTCTTCCCCACGATCTCGTCGGCCTGATACCCGTTGATGCGTTCGGCGCCGCGGTTCCAGGTGAGGATCTGACCCACCGGATCCAGCATCAACACCGCGTAGCCTTCGACGCCGTCGACCAGCGAGCGGAAGCGCTCTTCCGATGCGCGCAACGCATCCGTGGCCCGACGGGCCTCGCTGATGTCGGTGATCGCGGCGACGAACTCACCGGCGTTGGGGCTGTGGACCGCGATCGCGAACCAGCGGGATGAGTCCCGGACATGCCATTCCATCTGCTCCGGGACGCGGGTGGTGGCCACGCGGACGTACAGGTCGAAGATGGGCTTGTGGGTGTACTTGAAGTCCGACTTCACCTCGGGCCTTCCGGTGATCTTCGCCCCGAAGGTCTTGGTGAAGGAGAGGTTGGTGGCAAGCAGACAGAGATCGGCGGGCGCGCCTTCCTCGAACAGCACCATCCCGTGGGCCACCGCGTTCGGAAAATTGTCGAAGAGCGATCGATAGCGCCCCTCGCTGAGCGCCAGGGCCTCCGCGACGCGCCGGCGCTCGGAGGCGGCCATCTGGAGTTGAAGGTCCGCGCTGGATTTGGCGGCCCGCAGGGCCGCGTGCATTCGCCCGCCGAGGAGCGCGATACCGGCGCCGGTGAACACGAACAACGTCAGCCCGATCGCCTGATCGGGGCCCGACAGCTGGAAGCTGCCGCGCGGCGGAAGCAGGAAGAAATCGGCCGCCACGGCGCCGGCCACCACCGCCGCGAGGCCCGGGCCCACGCCCCCCCACCAGACGGTGAAGATCGTCGCGAAGAGCAACAACGAGAACGGAAACTGATTCCCCACCCATGAATCGATGAGACGCCGGCACCCGATGGCCAGGAAGACCGTGATGATGGCGACGCCATAGCGCCGAACCCATGACGCCGCGTGCATCTTCATGGCGCGCGCTCGCGCGCGGCCGGAGCTCCGACCATCAAGCCCATCGTCTGCCCACTCCTATCGCTCGAACGAGCACGCATCATCGTGGACCCCACCGTCCACGCCTCGTCCGTCCCCAAAGCAACCAACGGGCCATCGAGAAAGTCCGCCCAGAGCGGCGTCAAACGCGCAAAACCTGCGCGGGACGCCTCATCCGTTGCGGCTACTGCACCAATGCGTGCAAGTCGGCGTGGATCAAGACCGGCTCGCCCGCTCTTGGCTGAACCTCGCTGAAGGACGAGTAGTAGTCGGGGTGGCGGATCTCGATCCGATGAAAACCGAGCCGCAGAAAGGTTCCCGTGCGCGAGAGGACGACCGCGCTGCCGACGAGGTGATCGTCGACCCAGACGGTCGCGTCGGGGACGTTGACCTCGACGCGAAAGGGGACCGAGTTGGCCGGCGCCCCGATCGTCGCGCACGCGACGAAACCGATGGCAGTGGCGACGAGCAGAATCCGTCGAATCATGGCGTGATCGGCTTTCCGGGGGCGGCGGGAGCCGGGCCGTCGCGCGAAGGCGGTGCCGCGGGCGTCGCGGGGCCAGGGCTCGCGACGGGCGCGACCGCCTCGCGCGCCCGGACGGCCATCCGCAAGAGATCGCCCGAGACCTCCACCGCCGAAAGGACCAGCGGTCCCGCCGCCTCGTCGCGCGCGAGCGCGGTGGCGAGCGCGTTCGCGGTCAGCCGCGATCTGATCCCGACCTCGATCCGTCCCGGCAACACGCGCCGCAAGTCGACCGCCGACACGCTGCCGCTGGCGCGAAGCTGCTTCAGCAGCGTCAGAACGGTCGCCGGCTCCACCACGGCCACGTCCGCCACGATCGTCCGCAGCTCCGTGGCGCCGCGCCGCCCGCCCGACTGCGGCACCACCTGGGGCGTGGCCAGGGATGCGGCACGCGTGAAGCAATCGCGGCGCGCGTCCTCTTCACGCGCCGCGAACGCCCGTTCGCTCCGCGTGTCTTCCGCCAAGGCGACGCCGGAGCCGGACGTGACCGTTCGCATGGCCAGGGTGCAGGACACCGCCTCGAGGCCGACCCCGCGCAAGGCCCCTTCCGAGATCGCCGTCGCGTTCACGAGGACGACCGCACCCAACCCCGCCCGCGCCGCCGCCTCCGCGGCCTGCGCGGGCTGAAGGGCGTCGCGCGCGCGCTCCACCTTCATGCCCGCGCCCAGCAGGGCTCGAAAGACAGCCTCCGCCGCCTCGGCCGGGCCGTTCGCCACCAGCAGACACGAGGGCGGGCCCACCGAGGCGCCGGCCGCGGCCGCAACCGCTTGGCCCGCGGACGCAGCCCGGTCGCGATCCCGCTCGAGCGCGCGGCGGAGCGCGGCCTCGTCGACGTCCGCCTCGATCTTCATGGCGTACGTCCCCCGGCCGGTCTCCCCTTCCTCGCGGGTCCGATAGCGCTGAACGAAGCTGCGCGCCTTTGCCAGCACCTGGACCACTGTCTTTGGCTGGCCGGCGCGCGCCTCGGGGGCGACGGTGGCGATCGCGTCGGCCACTGCCTGGCGAAGGGACTCTGTCAGGGCGCGCTCTCTGGCGCTGGCCACGTTGCCCCCGACAATCGCGACGTCCGCCGCGCCGAGGTGCGTGCCGGGCGGCAAGACGACCGGCGGCGACGCCAGCGCCGGGGCAGGCGCGCCGGGCACCGCGCCAGGGGACGGCGAAGTGGAGGCCGGCGGCGCGACGGACGGCGGCGACACCGGTGCTTGGGCGAAGGTCAGCCGTCCTCCCGCCATCCCCGCCATCCCCGCGAGCACCGCGAACCCCGACACCCGAGCGAGGATGCTGGCCCTCCCCGCGCGCCCGCCAGCCCGCTTCGCGACCCGTCGTCGAGTGCCGCCAGTCATCGCGTGAGCTTTTGGACGTAGATCACGACGCGACGACGCGTCAGCGCTTCCGCCTTCAATCCGTCGTCGGCGACGAGGCGCCCCTTCTTGTCGGTGTGAATGGCCACGGGGTGGACGCCCGCCCCGAGCTCGCCGGTCGGGGCGTAGCTGACGCGGCCGAGCGGGATCTCTTGCTGCCCGATCAGCAGCACGGGCGCGGCGCCGAGTGCTCCTTCCGCCAGCAGCAAGGGTAAGGGTTCCGCTTCGGCGGAGGGGGGACCGGCGTCCGGCGAGGCGTGCGCCGCGGGGGCCGCCTCGTCCCAATCGCCAAAGGCGACCTGCAACCGCAAGGCGACGCCCCCGTTCGACTGGTAGTCGACGCGATCGGCGCGGGCGCGCTCGACGGCGCGGGCGATCTCGGCAGGGGCGAGGTGTCGGCCGCCCCCGAGGGGAAGCGCGCGCAGCGCCTCGCCGAGACGGCTGCGGCCCTCGCTCCGGGCGCGCCGCTCGGCACCGAGGCGCGCGACCTCGGCCGACGGCGTGCGCCAGTCGGCCGCCGCGACCCCGCGCGCCGTCAGCGTGCCCTGGCGCCAGTCAACCACGACGCCCTTGGCCTCCTGAACGAACGGGTCGCCGGTGACACGCGCGGCGGCGCCACAGAAGAACGCCGCCAACGCCAGCGCCACCACGCCGCCCCCCCCGGGCCACCGTCGCGGCAGCGAGCCGGACCGCGACATCGAAGCTACTCCCACTCGATGGTGGCCGGAGGCTTCGACGAGATGTCGTAGACCACGCGGTTGATGCCCCGGACTTCGTTGACGATCCGCGACGAGATCGTGGCCAACAGATCGTAGGGCAGCTGCACCCAGTCCGCCGTCATGCCATCCCGCGAGTGGACCGCCCGCAGCGCCAGGCAGTTCGCGTAGGTGCGCTCGTCACCCATGACGCCCACGCTGCGCACGGGCAGGAGCACGCCGAAGGACTGCCAGATCGATTCGTACAGGCCGGCC
This sequence comes from uncultured Myxococcales bacterium, assembly GCA_964443975.1. Lineage (GTDB taxonomy): Bacteria > Myxococcota_A > Polyangia > Fen-1088 > Fen-1088 > DASYCK01. The sequence continues at coordinate 52,182 of CAYUFS010000034.1, forward strand.
GCGCGAATCTCTTGCTCGATGATGGTGTCCGCCGCGCGCAAGACGTCGCAGCGCTCTCGCGTGACCTCGCCCAGGATGCGCACGGCCAGGCCCGGGCCGGGGAACGGCTGGCGCCAAAGCACGTGGTGGGGCAGCCCCAGCTCGGCGCCGAGCTGGCGCACCTCGTCCTTGAACAGCTCGCGCAGCGGCTCGACCAACCCGAGTCGCATCCGCTCGGGCAGCCCGCCCACGTTGTGGTGAGACTTGATCGTCGCCGATGGGCCCTTCAGCGACACCGATTCGATGACGTCGGGGTAAAGCGTCCCTTGCACCAGGAAGTCGGCGCCACCGACGCGCTTCGCCTCGTCCTCGAACACGGCGATGAACTCGCGGCCGATGATCTTGCGCTTCTGCTCGGGGTCGGTCACCCCCGCCAGCGCGCCCAGAAACTTCTCGGACGCGTCCACCACGCGCAGATCGGCGTGAAAAGCGTCGCGAAACAGCGACTCGACCTGCGCCGCCTCCCCTGTCCGCTGCAGCCCGGTGTCCACGAAGATGCAGGTGAGCCTATCGCCGAGGGCCCGCAGCACGAGCGCCGCCGCGACCGACGAGTCGACCCCGCCCGACAGCCCGCACACCGCCCGGCGGGCCGGCCCCACCTGCCGCGCCGTCGCGGCGATCGCGTCGTCGACGAAGCTGGCCATCGTCCAGCCCGGCTCGCACCGGCAGATGCGGAACAGGAAGTTCGCGAGGATCTCGCCCCCGCGCGGCGTGTGCACGACCTCGGGATGAAATTGCACGCCCCAGAACCGCCTGTCGGGGGCCGCCACGGCGGCGGCCGGGCAGTTCGCGCTCTCGGCGACGACGCCGAACCCGTCGGGCAGGGCCTCGACGCGATCCCCGTGGCTCATCCACACGGGGATCTCCTCGCCCACCTGGAAGCCATGAAACAGCTCGCCCGGATGCGTGATGCGCAAGCTCGCGCGCCCGTATTCCTTGTGATCGGCGGCGACGACGCGCCCCCCGAGCAGCAAGGACGTCAGCTGAACGCCGTAGCAGATGCCGAGCACGGGGATTCCGAGCTCGTAGAGCGCGGGATCCACGCGCGGGGCACCCTCATCGTAGGCGGAGGCCGGCCCACCGGACAGGATGATCCCCTTCGGCGCCAGCTCGCGAATCCGCGCGACGGGGACGTTGAACGGGTGGATCTCGGAGTAGACCTTCTGTTCGCGCACGCGCCGCGCGATGAGCTGGGTGTACTGCCCACCGAAATCGAGGATGAGGACGGTGTCGCGCTTCACGGCTCACTGCTCACGATAGTTCGGCGCTTCCTTGGTGATGATCACGTCGTGGACGTGCGACTCGCGAAGCCCCATCGCCGTCGCCCGCACGAACCGGGCCCGCGTGCGCAGCTCGTCGATGGTATGGCAGCCGCAGTACCCCATGCCCGCCTTCAAGCCGCCGATCAGCTGGTACAGGGACTGCGACAGGGCGCCCCGGTAGGGCACGCGCCCCTCGATCCCCTCGGGGACCAGCTTGGCGTCCGTGGTGACATCGGTCTGGAAGTACCGGTCGCGGCTACCCGCGCGCATGGCGCCGATGGAGCCCATCCCCCGGTAGACCTTGTAGCTTCGCCCCTGATACAGGATGACCTCGCCCGGCGCCTCGTCGGTGCCCGCGAACAGGCTGCCGATCATGACCGTGTTCGCGCCCGCGGCGATGGCCTTCGCCACGTCGCCCGAGTACTTGATGCCGCCGTCGGCCACCACGGTGACGCCCATCCGCTCGAGGGCCCGTGATGCGTCGCTGATGGCGGTCACCTGGGGCACGCCGACGCCGGCGACGACCCGGGTGGTGCAGATGGATCCCGGACCGATGCCCACCTTGACCGCGTCGGCGCCCGCCTTGGCGAGCGCGACGGCGCCGTCGGCCGTGGCGACGTTGCCCGCGATTATCTGCGCCTTGGGGAACGTCTTGCGAATGTCGGCCACGGCCTCCAGCACGCCTCGCGAATGCCCGTGCGCGGTGTCGACGACGATCACGTCGCAGCCCACGGAGAGCAACGCCCCCACCCGCTCGGAGCGGTCGGCGCCGGTGCCGACGGCGGCGCCGCAACGCAGGCGCCCGAGGTCGTCTTTCGAGGCCGTCGGGTGCTGCTGCGCCTTCTGAATGTCCTTGATGGTGATGAGCCCTTGCAGCTTCCCGGCGCCGTCGACGACCAGCAGCTTCTCGATGCGATTCCGGTGCAACAGCTCCTTCGAGTCTTCGAGGCTGGTCCCCTCGGGGACCGTGATGAGCTTGCGGGTCATCATCGTGCTGACCGGCTGGTCCAGGTTCCGTTCGAAGCGGACATCGCGATTCGTGATGATGCCCACGGCGCGTCCGTCGGCGGAGACGACCGGCAACCCGGAGATGTCGTGGCGGCGCATCAACTCCAGCGCCTGCGCCAGCTTCTGGTCGGCGCCGATGGTCACGGGGTTGAGGACGACGCCCGTCTCCGCCTTCTTGACCTTCTGGACCTCGAGCGCCTGATCCGCGATGGAGAGGTTCTTGTGGACGATGCCGATGCCGCCCTCGCGCGCCATGCAGATGGCCGTGGCCGCCTCCGTGACGGTGTCCATGGCCGACGAGACGATCGGGATGGCCAGCCGGATGGCGGGCGTCAGCTGTGCGCGGACGTCCGTGTCCTTGGGGATGACGTCGCTCTCCGCGGGGACCAGCAGCACATCGTCGAAAGTCAGCGCCTCGCGAAGAGGCCCATCGGGCAGCATCTCGGGAGATTAGCGAGACGGGAAGGACCCTTCAAGTGGCTTGAGGAGGTCCCGGCGCGACCATCGCGAACCGCTGTTTTGGCCCTGATTCCCGAGGAATTCAGGGGTAGTGTGGCTCGACAAGCCCCAGGTACCAGGCCAAGATCTCCCGAAATCAATTGACGGTGAGCCCGCCCCGGCTTCACGTACCACCCGATCCAGCCGTTACCCCCTTGCGGTGAGTGGCCCGAAGCAGTCAGCCGCAGGAAGCAGTCAGCCGTAGAAGGAGCAGTCCCCCTCATGCCCCCACACCTGCAGCTCGAGCGCGCGGCGAAGGCGCTCACCCGACGAATGTTCATGACGGGCCTGGCGATGGGCCTGTCCGTGCCGGCTGCCCTGCGACTGTCCCGCATGGCGACCGCGGCGACGACCTCCGCCCCGAAGCGGCTGTTTCTGTTCTACACGCCGCACGGCACGGCCCCCGAGCACTACGCGCCGCGGATCGTCGGCAGTGACCTCACCAACTTCGCCCTCGATCAGACGAACATCAGCATCCTGGGGCCGCTGCAGCCCTACAAGCCGTACGTGAACGTCTACCAGGGCTTCGACTACCCCGGGATCGCGGCGACGCACGACGGAATCGTGAACTGTCTGTCGGGCTCGCTGGTCACGGACACCACCACGCCCCGGTCGTCCTTCGATCAGGTCATCGGCAAGGCGGTCGGGGTGAAGCCCTTGATTCTCGGGGCCTGCTCGCACATCCCGTCGGGCATGGACCGCAACGGCATGCTGTTCTGGAACGGCACGCCGATCGATCCCCAGAAGAGCCCCGTCCAGGCGTTCGACTCCCTGTTCACCGGAACGACGGCCGCGCCCGTGAGCGCGGACGTGCAGCTGCGCAAGGACCTGCTCGCCTTCACGGCCTCCGAGATCCAGGGCCTGCAGGGCACGCTCAACAACTTGAGCCGTGAGCAGTCGAAGCTGCAGACGCACCTGATGTCGATTCAATCCCTGCAATCTGACTCGTCGACCAGCACGCAGTCGAGCTGTTCGTCGAAGCCCACGCTCCCCACCGTCGAGATGGTTCGCAAGGCGAGCGCCGGCAACATGCCGGATTCGAGCGGCAACAACGACTACTTCTACCAGGCCACGAACTTCCCGCTCATCTTGCAAGCGCAGCTCGAGCTGGTGGCGCAGGCGCTGATCTGCAACGCGGCCCCAATCATAGGCCTGATGCCGATGTTCGCGACCTGCGACTTCGATTTCACGTTCGCCGGCGTCCCCGGGGCCCACCACAGCACGCTGTCCCACAGCGGCTACCAGGCCGCGCCCGGCGCCCAGTACAACTCGCCGATCACCGTCGACAACCTGATGGCGGCGGCGCGCGAGCCGTTCGCGAAGGCGCAGCTCTGGTTCACCACCCAGCTCGTCAAGTACGTCGTCAGCGTGCTCGCGACCACCGACGATCCCGCGGCGCCCGGGACCAAGGTCCTCGACAACACGCTGATCTACTGGATGAGCGAGATCGGCGACGGCGCCGACCACAATCGCGTGAGCGAGGTCCTCTATCCGCAGACGCCGGACAGCTTGCCCATCGTCACCATCGGGAAGTGCGGGGGCGCCATCAAGAGCGGCCAGGTCGTGCAATATCCGCTCGTCACGGACAAGAACGCGCCCGTCGTCAACCGGCCCGCGAGCGACATTTACCTGACCATCGCGAAGGCGATGGGCGCCGGCAACGTGACGTTTCCCAGCCAGACCGGCGTGCTGTCTGAGGTGCTCGCATGAGGCGGCTGGCGGTGGCGCTCGGCACCCTGCTGGCGATCGGCGGGTGCTCGGCGAGCGACGCCGGCTCGGCGAGCGGCAGCGGTGGCAAGGGCAGTGGCGGCAACGGCACGGGCAGCGGTGGCAACGGCGCCGGCACAGGCGGCAAGGCGTCGGGCTCGGGAGGCAACGGCCCGGGCACAGGGGGCAGCGGCTCGGGCTCCGGCGGCACGACGGGCTCGGGCGGCACTCCCGTGATCACGCTGTCGTGCAACAGCGCGGCCCTCGGCAGCCCATCGCTGCGGCTGCTGACCCGCGCCGAGTTTCAGAACACGCTCGGCGACGTGTTCCCCGAGGTGGCGACCCAGTGGACCGCGTCGTTGCCGGCCAACACCATCTCCGACTTCGGCTTCGACAACGATCAGTCGGCGACGCTCGGCGCCCAGCAGGCCGGGGCGATCCTGGACGCCGCGCAGTCCGTGGCGACGGCCGTGACGGGGACCGCCCTGGCGACGCTGCTTCCCTGTTCGACCGGCGCCGCGGACCACGCCTGCGCGGAGACCTTCCTCGCCAAGTACGGCCAGCGCCTGTTTCGCCGCCCCCTGACCAGCGCCGAGCACGACAGCTATCTGGCCTTCTTCGACACTTCCAAGACGAAGTCCGACTTCGCGACCGCGCTGAAATGGATGACGATCGGGCTGATCCAGTCGCCGAACACGCTCTACCGCAGCGAGATCGGCGCCGACACGGGCAGCGGCACCCGCAACCTGACCCCGTACGAGACGGTGACCGAGCTGGCGTACACGTACACGGGCTCGACCCCGACCGATGCCCAGCTCTCCCTGGCGGCGTCCGGCCAGCTGGGCGACCTGACCGCGATGGCGAAGAGCATGATCGCCACCGAGCGCGGCAAGCTGATGTTGCAGCACTTCTTCGAGCAGTACTTCGAGTTCGCGAACGTCTCGTCGCTGGACAAGCCCAACATCAAGACGTTCGCCCAGGTGAGCAATGACATGGTCGCGGAGACGCACGCGTTCATCGACGACATCGTCGTCCAGAAGGCGGGCGGCATGAAGGAGCTGCTGACGGCCACCACCACGAACCCGTCGAAGAATCTCGCCGCGTACTACGCCACCGGCAACGCGTATTCGGGCGGGTTCCCGACGCCGTCGACGGACTACGCGTCCGTGACCCGCCCCGCGGGGCTGGGAATCGGGATCATGGCGCAGGGCGCCTTTCTTGCCGCGCACGCCTCGCCCACGAACGACTCGCCCACGAAGCGCGGGCTGATCCCGTATCGAAAGTTCTTCTGCAAACCGAAGCTCACGCCGCCGCCCAACGTCCCTCCGCTCGACACCACGACCGCGATGACGAACGTGCACACGACGCGCGATCGCTACGAGATGGTGCACGAGCTGACGCAGGGCGCGACGGGGGCGTGCGCCGCCTGCCACAAGCTCTTCGACCCCATCGGCTTCGCGTTCGAGCACTTCGACGAGGGCGGTCGTTACCGCGCCAAGGAGGGCACCTACGACATCAATTCCAGCGACACGGCGCCGGCGGCGGATGGCTCCACCATGACCTTCACGGATGAAGAGTCGTTGATGTCCGCGCTCGTCAAGCAACCTGTCATCCACGAGTGCATGGCGGCGTACCTCGCGACCTATGCGTTCGGCAGCAGCGACGCTTGCATCGGCGCGAGCCAGGTGTCGGCGTTGCAGGCGGGTTCGATCGGAATCGCCGAGGCGTTCGCCCGCCTCGCCACCGAGCCCCACTTCTCGCGGCGCAACTCGACTCAGTAGTCGTGGTACGTCCTCCAGGCGCCGCCCGCCTGGGACGAAAATGACCGTGAGCGAATTTACAAATCCGGAACCGCTTCGAAAGACGCCGGAAACAGGGTGCGGGTCAGATTGACCGCGTGACGAGGTCGACCAGGGACCGTGCCGGACCGCGGCGGCGAACCCGCGACGACGAGATCTTCACGGCGATCCTGGCGCTGACGCGTGACCCGATCGCGCGGGATCTTCTCATGGAGCTGTCGATCGCCTGTGGCTATGGCCTGTGCTGCGCCGTGTTCGGGACCGAGGCCATCCGTGTCCTGGTGAACGATCCACCCGGGCTGGTGGTGGTCGACATCGACATCCCCGACGGGCGAGCCCTCGTGCGTTCGATGCAGGCCGACGAGCGTTGGCGGGGCGTCCCCCTCATCCTGCTGGCGGCGCCGGGCAACACGCGGCTCGACCTGGTATCGGACGCGGCCCTCTACCTCAAGCCAGAGCTCATCGGCCTCGAGGCGGCGATCATGTCGCGCTTCGATCCCGACGGTGTCGACGCCGAGACAGCCCCATTCGTCTACGAGAGCCCTGCCTTCTCCAGCGCCCTGTCACCCTGAGGTCCCGGGCCAACCCGCAGACCTGCTACGCCAGCTCGGCCGCGCCCTCGACCACGTCGGCCTCCGACACCCGGGCGGGCAGGATGACCATCGTGGCGCCGAGCCAGTACAGCCGCTTCTGGATGGCCATCGCGCTCTCGTTGTGCAAAAAGCGCTGGAACCAGCGCTCCCGGGTGAACACGACCTTGCCCCCGAAGAAGGTGGCGAGGGGAAACTCCTTCAGCAACGCCCCGCACAGCTTCTCCGCCTCCGCGACCGCCTCGGTCCCGATCGAGAACCGGTGTGCCGACGGAAGCTCCAGGCTGGTGGCCAGGGAACAGTACTTCTGCAGCATCGCGTGGGTCTCGGACTCCAGCTCGTCGACGCAGTCGGCGCCCTTGAACCCACCCGAGTCAATGACGCCGACCGAGACGAACACCAGGTTCTTGAAGTGGTTGGGAAACGCCCGGAACACGTTCAAGACGGTGTGGATTCCGACGCCACCGTAGCTCGGCACCAGCACCACGGCGGTCGGCAGCCTCGGATTCGTGATGGCGATGGGGGCCAGCGTCCCCGCGTCGATGTCGCGCACGTCCTTGTATAGATGCGCCAGCCGGAGGCGGACGAAGCGATAGTGCCGCTGGATGAGAAAGCAAAGCCCGACCACCGCGCCCGTCACGACCAGCGTGAGCCACCCGCCCTCCTTGAACTTCTCGAGGACCGTGATGACCAGGATGGTCGCGCACAACAGGAAGCCGACGATGAAAAGCCCCAGCTTCGAGGCCCAGCCGGCGATCTCGCGCCGTCGCTGGATGTTCATCCGCGCCATCCCGAACATCGACAGCGAGAACGTGAGGAACACGTTGATGCTGTACATGACCACCAGCTTGCCGACGTCGCCGCCGGTGTACATGAGGGCGGCCAGCGACGAGACCCCCATGAGCACGATGCCGTTGCCGGTGGTCAACCGCTCCGAGAGGGCAGCGAACCGGCGGGGCATCCAGCTGTCCACGGCCATGTTGGCGAGGACCCGGGGCCCGTCGATGAAGCCGGCCTGAGCTGCCACCACCAGCAGTATTCCTTCCGAGAAGAGCGTGATGATCGCCAGGACCTTTCCGAGCGGAAGGTGCGCGGTCATCTTCTCGACCAGGACGGCGTTCATGGTCTTGCCCGCGACGGGCTCGACGTGCCAGAGCAGGTAACAGACGAGCAGGCCCGTCGCCGTGAACGCGAGCGACACGGCCATGTACATCATCGTGCGGCGCGCGGTCTTGACCCTCGGCTCGCGCATGATCGGCAAGCCGTTCGAGACCGCCTCGATTCCAGTGTACGTGCCGCCGCCCAGGGAGTAGGCGTGGATGAACAGCAGGAACATCCCCCCCATCCCCAGCGTGCTGAGCCCGGCGTGAAACCCGGTCGAAACACTGCGCGCGGTGTCCGCGATCTCGGGAGCGCGTGCCACCAGACCGCCCACGATGACGACCGCGTGGGTGACGACGAAGACCAGGAAGATGGGCGCCAGCGCGATGGCGGATTCCCGCACGCCTCGGATGTTCAGCGTCGTGAGCGCCAGGATGAAGAAGACCTCGACGGGCAACTTCACGCCCCCCCAGCCGAGCGGAAGGAAGCTGAAGATGACGTCGCCGGCGGCCGCCACGGAGACTGTGATCGTCAACACGTAGTCGACCAGCAGCGCGCAACCGGAGACCACTCCGGCTGGGCGCCCGAGGAGCTTGGTCGCGACGACGTAGCCGCCGCCGCCATGGGGGAACGCTTCGATGATGCGCTTGTAGGCCGCCGAGATGATGAGCACGGTCAGCGCCATCAGCGCCGCCAGTCCGACCGCCAGGTACTTGTGCTCGCCAAGCGTCTTGAAGGCTTCCTCGGGACCGTAGGCCGACGAAGACAGACCGTCCGCCCCGAGCCCCACCCAGGCGAGGAACGGGATCAGGGAGATCGTGTGGAAGATGCTGGAATCATGGAGATCCCGAGCCTTGCCGAACAGGGTGGTCTTGAGGGAGCGAGTCGGCGTCGGCCCACGGCCCTGGTGCGGGGGCTCGCCCGGAGAGGGCGGCATCGCGCGGCCCAAGGGAGGGTCAGGTGAAAACTCGGGTTCTTGAGATGCAGGCGCGCCTTGATTCACGGCCCCTGCGACGAGCATCGGTCATGCCAGGGCGAGTCAATGAAATCCGCCCCCTCCAGGTTCCATTCCCTGCAAAATGCGGGATTTCCAGCGAGAAACCCTGCAACTTGAAGGTTGCCTTCTCGATTCGCCGTCCGGGTCAGAGCAGGGTGCCCCTCATGATCACGCTCGCGGCTGTGAAGTAGATGATGAGCCCGCTCACGTCGACCAAGGTCGCGACGAAGGGCGCGGACGCGCTGGCGGGATCGAATCCCAACCGTCTAAGCAAGAACGGGAGCATCGACCCGCTGAGGGTGCCCCAAAGCACCACCCCCACCAGGCTGAGTCCCACGGTCATCGCCACGAGCTGGTAGTGAGCGCCGTAGGTGTGAAAGACGCGCTCCCAGAGCATGATGCGACAGAAGCCAATGCTGCCGAGGATCAGCCCCAGGCCCAACCCGGCGGCGATCTCTCGACGAACGACCCGCCACCAATCGCCGAGCCGCACCTCGCCGAGCGCCATCGCGCGAATGACCAGGGTGGTCGCCTGCGAGCCCGAGTTGCCCCCGCTCGAGATGATGAGGGGGACGAACAACGCCAAGACGACCGCGCGCGCGATCTCCTTCTCGAAATATCCCATGGCCGTGGCGGTGAGCATTTCGCCGAGGAAGAGGGCGGACAGCCAGCCGGCCCGCTTGCGGATCATCGGGAAGATCCCCACCTGCAAGTAGGGCGCGTCCAGCGCCGCGGTGCCGCCCACCTTCTGGATGTCCTCCGTGGCCTCCTCGCGGACGACGTCGACGATGTCGTCGACGGTCACGATGCCCTTGATCCGACCCTCCGCATCGACCACCGGCAGCGCCAGAAAGTCGTTCGCGGCAAAGACCTGGCTGACCGCCTCCTGATCCATGGTCTCGGGAACGGTGACGATGTCGGTCGCCATGATGTCCCGCACGCGCGCCTTCCCGGGCGCGCTGAACAGCTGGCGGAACGAGACGACGCCGAGCAACTTTTGATCGGTGTCGAGCACGTAGGCGTAATAGATCGTCTCCGCTCGCTCCCGCGTCTGGGGCCGCAGGTAGCTCACCGCCTCGTCCACCGTCATGTCGGGACGCGCGCGTGCGAAGCGCGGATTCATGAGGCCGCCCGCGGCGTCCTCCTCGTACGCGAGGAGCGCGGCGACCTCCTTCCGCGTGCCGTCATCGAGGAGCCCGAGAAATCCCTCGCGTTCCTCGGGGTCCGCCGCCTGGATCACGTCGGCCGCGTCATCGGGATCGAGGAGGCGAACCCAGCTTCGACGCTCACCCGTCGGGAGCGCCGCGACCAGCTCCGCCTGCTCGCGCGCGTTCAGCCCGAAGAACACCTCCTCCTGGGCCTCGCGCGGGAGCAGGCGAAAGCCCTCCACCCGATCCCCGCGGGCCAGCAGCCGCCACGCGTCTTGAAGCTCGGAGGCAGACAGCTGCTCGTCCGACTTGACCGCCGCGTTTTCTCCCTCCGTCATGCGCGGGGGAGCCTAGCATCCCCGCCCACACGCTCGCAGGGCTACAAACGACATCTTCGTCACATGAGCGCGTCGGCCCTCCTGCAGAGGCTCTACTAGGGAAAGGACCCTAAGAGGGACCCTCAGAGGGTCGCTAAGTACAACGCCCCGGAAGCAAGTGACCACCGAAGAGCTCGCCGCGGGAGGGCCACGCCGAGCCACGCGCCCGCCGAGCGCCGCCAAGCGGCG
>CAYUFS010000035.1:0-59622 GCA_964443975.1 uncultured Myxococcales bacterium
GGCGCGGCTTGTCGGCCTCGGCGTTGACGCTATTTCGACGGCGGTGCACTAGTGCTTCAAGGCATGAGCTCGATCAGGCTGTCGATGTCGTGCCGAGGCGTGGTGGTGGCGGGCATGCGGGCCCGCATGGCGGCGAACTGGGCGTCGACCGTCCACGAGCCACCCGTCCCGAGACACTGCCCCCGGTAAGTGTCGTCGGCACCGAGCGTCGCGAGCTCGTAGTACCGGGACACGCCTGTTGCGGGCGGCTCCGCCGGATTGTCGTCGAAGTGGCGCGCACAGGATGCCAGCGCAACGGCGCCCGGGAACGCCTGGGCGCACATGCCCTTCAAGACCACGAAGCCTCTCGTCCTCAGTCGATCGTAGTCGATGACCTTTCCCGCCGGGAAGGTCACGTCAGCGCAGTTGTCGGGTTTGCCCGGCCCGGACAGCCTGGCGATCGAGACGATGCCACCCCGCGGAACCTTGGTCTGGCCCCGCGCATCGACGGCCTCGATTCCACCTCGCTTCAGGCGCGCCATGACGATGCCGGCGGCACCCAGTGCCGCCACCGCCGCCAGCACCACCACGGCCAACACGAGCTTTTTGTCGATGGGTGTCACCGGGGAGAGGCTACGCCAAATTCGGGAGCTCCGGTCGAATCGCTACCAGGGCGGGTGCCCGGGCGCGCGGTTCGGCCCCATCGGGGTCGATGTCACGCCGGACCCGCCGGCGCCCCGAGCAGCCCCCGGTTGCCGCCCAGGACCTGGGGCGAGCGAAGGGGGCTGACCGGGCGTGGTGGCAGGGGCCACCACGCCCGCGGTGCCCGCGGCAGCGGGACCCGGAGAGGTACCTCGCTTCTGGCGCAGGAACGCATCGACAGCGTCCTCCCCGGGCGCCAGCCTCAAGTCATCCGGGTTTTCCGCCTCACCCTCCGAGCCACTCTCCTCGCCCGCCTGCTCGAGGTCGGTTTCCGCGATTTGCTCATCGAACCCGGCCGGCAGCTCGATGTGCTCGCCCGAGCCTTCCCGCACGTAGCGCATCATCGCGTTGACGGCCCCGACCTGAGACGCGCGCACCGCCGCCAGACTGCGCCCGCGAAACCCCTGGACCATGATCGAGAACACGACCACGTCGTCGCCGTCGCCCACCAGTCCCGAGAGGCACGACTTTCCGTCGAGAGTGCCGGTCTTGGCGCGCACGCGCCGGGAGGCCAGCGTCCCCTTGAACCGGTTGCGCGTGGTGCCGTCGACGCCGCCCACCGACAACGACTGCAGCAGGTCTGGCCCGATTCGCGGGTCGAAATACAGCGCCCTCAACAGCTCGGCCATCGCGCTAGCGGTGATGCGGTTCGCGTGACCGAGCCCCGACCCATTGCGCGGAACGTAGCTGTTCGGCCGCAGACCCAGGGAGCCGATCACGGCGCGCAGCACCGCGACCCCCTTGTCAGTGGTCGCGGGCGGACCGAGGACCTCGGCACCGACGGTTTGCAGCACGCGCTCCGCCTGCTCGTTGTCGGAGTCCTTGTTGATTCGACGCAGGACGATCGTCAGCGGCTCTGACTCATGCACCCCGAGAACGCCCACGCCGTTCGGCGTGGGACCCGCGGTCGCCCCCTCGCGCACGGTGATCCCCGCCGCGCCGAGGGCCGCCCGCAGCACGATGGCTGCGTGCAGCGCGGGACGGGGCACCCGCCGACGGAACGAGACCCCGGCCGCCCCGAGCGCGATGCGCCCGGTGACGGTGATGCGCAGGCGCCCATCGTCGGCGTCGACCCGCACGCCGAGGCGCGTTCGCCCCGACGCTCGTGTGGTGGCCTGATCGTGAATCACGAATCCCACGCTGTGCCCGGGCTCCTCGGGGAAGCGGCGTTGGTCGGTCAACACGACGGGTGGGGCGCCCGCCGCGGCCCCCGGCCGCACGCGCACCAGGGTCATGCCCCGATCGACGACGAGGGGAGCCTTGAGGTCGCCGGCGTCGCCCTCGACGGCCCCCGCCCCGTCGTACCCGAGCAGGCGCCCGTCGGCCACCACTGCCCCCTCCACCCGCGTGACCCCGGACGCCCGCAGGCGGGAGGCCAGTCGCTCGAGGTCCTCCGAACGCAGCGTAGGATCGCCATTTCCCCGCAGGTAGACGTTGCCATGCACCACGCCGTCGTCGTCGGGTTCGAGACCACTGACCTCGGTTCGAAACCGCCAGTTCCCTCCGAGCCGCATCAGCGCCGCGGTCGTCGCCAGCACCTTCTGGTTCGATGCGGGATCCATCAGGGCCTCGCCGTGCCTGTCGTAGAAGAGCCGGCCCGTGCGTGCGGACATGACCCGCAAACCGACGCGGAGGCGACCCAGCGTTCGGTTGTGGAGGATCTCGCCGATCGTCTCCTGCATGCGCACGATGCGATCGCGATCGCGATCGTCGACGGCGGGTCGGGGAGCCTGGTCAGCGACGGTCGACCCGCCGTCCACCCCCCCGGCCGCCTTCGTGCTCGACTGGCCCGCCGCGCGTGGCGCCGTCTTCGCGGCGCCGCGCTCGGAATCACGGTGCGCCCGGCTGGAGGCACCGCGACCAGGTGCCCCGCGCGCTCCCTTCACGGCGATTCGTTCCGACATGAGTCGCCCCCGCCTCGCCCCCCCTCCCGCGCCCCAAGCAGCGGTGCCAGCGGCTCCGAGCGTGAGGGCGCCCGCGGCCCCCAGGACGAAGATCCATGCGGCTCTTCCGGGTCGACCGGCGCGGCTCATCGCGGCGCCGCGCACCGAAACCCCAGATCGGCGCCCCGGTACTCAGGCGCCCACGCGTTGCGGTTCGCGGACCGCGGAGACACGAAGTAGCTGCAGCAGGATCCGCCACGCACGACCCGTCGCTGGGGATCATCATCGTAGCGGTCGGCGACCCACTCCCAGACGTTACCCGCCATGTCGAGCGCGCCGTAGGGGCTCGCTCCATCGGCGTATCGTCCGACGGCCACGGGAAACCCCGGGTTCGTCCCTGCGCACGGGCCCTCGCCTTCGAAGTTGCCCCAGTTCGCGCGCTCGCACGCCGGCTCCGCCCCCCAAGGAAACGCGCGGCCATCCGGTCCGCGAGCCGCCTTCTCCCATTCGGCCTCGCTGGGCAGGCGGCCGCCGGCGAAGGCGCAGAAGTCTCGCGCGTCGAACCAGGACACGTTCGTGGCCGGAAGCTGGCCGTCCCCCCCGGGCGGGCCGGACAGCCCCGCGGGCAACGGTTTGCACCGGCGCGCGGCGACGCACGCCGCGAAAGCCGTTCGCGTCACCTCCGTGCGATCGATGACGAACGCAGGCAGGACGCGGCTGCGCGGAGGCCGTTCGTCCTCGTCGCCGCGGGCGGAGCCCTGCACGAAGGCGCCCGCGGGAACGGACACCCGATCGGGGACCAGGCGCGCTGCGGCCGCGAGCCGCGTCGCGAACGGGGCGAGGGCCAGGGCGGTGGCCGCCACCGCGGGCGCGAGCGCAGCCAGGTGCGCCAGACGCGATCGTCGCGGGCGGGGGTGGGCGGCCCGGCCGCCCGCGATCAGGTCGTCCTTGCGAACCCGAGGCAAGGCCTTGATCGCCGCCTCTCGTCGAAGCGCGGTCGAGCGGGAGCGTTTGTTCTCGGTGTAAATCAGTTCCACGGGCCGTCTGGAGCGGGTGTAGCGGGCCCCCTGCCCCGCGTTGTGCCGGGCGACGCGCGCCGCGACGTCGGTGCTGATGCCCGTGTAGAGCGACCCATCCCGACACCGGACGACATACACGAACCAGCGTGGGGACGGGACCCTGCGTGGCATGAGGGTCCCACCCACGTACCACAGAGACACGGGAACGTTAATTAATGATTGGTTTTGTTTCGGGGAATATTCCGGAATCGCGGCGTTTCGCTCCAAGCGTCATGCGTGGTTCCATTGCGGCGTTCCTGTCGATATGCGAAGGTCCCCGCATGGCGAGGGGGGGGCATCCGCCGCTCGAACCACTGGACCCTGACGCCGCTCGGCCCTTTGCCGCGACCGCCGACGCCCGTTCGCGACTTGCTGGCGCGTCGGGACGCGCGTCGGGACGATCGATGACCGTGCCGGTGACACGCACCGCGCGCCGCACCAGGGGCCTGCGCCTCGGCGTCAGCCTGGTCGCCGCCCTGCTGGGGGCGGCCTCGTGCAGCGACAAGCGCCCCCTGATCTTGGTGAGCGTCTCGCGAACGGCGGAGGTCCAGGCCGACTCCACCATCTCGGTCAGCTTCGATGAACGCGTCGTCGACAACGGCGTGCCGCTTCCCAGCCCGGGCAGCTTCGTCGATCATGGCTACTGGCTCGCCAACTGGGACGGCGGCGTGGTGCGCGTCCATCTGGCGTTGAACGGACAAACCTCCGTCGGCAACGCGTGCGACTTCGATTGGACGAACGCCGCCGGCGGAAAGATCATCTGGATCGCCGGCCTGGCCACGACGACGTGCCAGTCCGGTGCCGGCGGACAGGGCGGCGCCGGGGGAACCGGGGGGCAAACGGATGCAGGGACCGACATGAGCTCGAACCCGTTGCTCGGTGGCCGCGGCGGAGGGGGAACCTCGGGGACGGCGGGTGCGGGCGGAGTGGGCGGAGCGGCGGGTGGTGCGGGGCGAGGTGGGGCGGGTGGTGCCGGTGGCGTCGTGGCCAGCGGTGCCGGCACCGGCGGCGGCGGCGGCACAACAGGCGGAACGGGAACCGGCGGCAGCGGCGGCGGCGGCGTTGGCGGACGGCCCGGCAGCTCGGGTGGAGGCCCCGCGACGGGAGGCCTCGCGGGCGGGGGCGGAGTCTCCGCCACGGGGGGCGTGGGCGCTGCCGGGAGCGGCGCGAGCACGGGCGGCGCGGTCGGAACGGGCGGGATGGTCGCGACCGGCGGCATGGTCGCGACCGGGGGCGCAGGTGGAGCCGGAGGAGCGGTCGAGACAGGCACAGGCGGAGCAGCTGGCTCGCCCGTCAACTGCAATCCCCCGGGCACGGGCGGACAGGCCGGCGCGGCGTCGGGCGGTGCGGGCGGTGCCGGGTGCAGCGCCAATAACCCAACGGCCATCTGCACCTGCTCTGACTACTGTGCGGCCTTCACGAAGAAATGCCAGGGCGGCAACTACTTTCCGATGAATGACTGCGTCGAGACCTGCGCCAGCTTCCACTGGCAATCGTCCACCTTCGACGACTTCACGCAGGACCTCTCCTGCCGGGCAACCTATGCGATGGCTGGGGGCCAGCTGGGATGCACGTTCGCCAGTCCGACCGGTGGCGATGGGTGCGGGGGGTCCCACTGCGACGACTTCTGCCAAACCGTGGCCCAGAATTGTGGCGCGCTGAACCCCTACCCGTCGATGGCTGCCTGTTCGCAAGCCTGCCAATCTTTCGAGCACCCCGACGAAAGACTGGCGATCTGCGGAAATACGTATAACTGTCGCCTGTACTGGGCGGCCCAGGCCGGTCGCGCCGGCGCCGGGCAGGCGACCGCGTGCCAGTACGCGGGCGTCAATTCACCAGCGTGTCAATAATCAAAAGGGGGACATTCATGCGAAAGCGCCATTGGTGGTTCATCGTTTCACTCGCCCTGCTCCCGCTGGGAGGGAAGGCGATCGCGACCGGAGGAACGAAGATGGGCGGTGCCGATGGGATGGACGTGACCATCGACCGCGATCCATCCACGGGCAACTTTTTTGCCTCTGGGGCGCTTGGAACCGCCCGCTCCGAGCCGTTCATGTCGTCGGCGCAAAAATGGATCGGCTGCAGGATTGACGCCTCCCCGGGGAGCGCCGTGCTCACCTGCCAGGCCTCCGATAGCTCGGGCAACGACCTTCGCTGCGCCAGCGCGGACCCCACCCTCATCAAGATCGTCGCGATGATGAGCGACGATTCCTTCATCGAGTTCGAAACCCCCTCGTCGAGCGGGATTGGAAACTGCACCTCCATCAGCATCGAGAACGCCTCCGTCTACTATCCAAAGGCGCCATGACAAATCACAACGAAGAGAAGCAGGCGCTGTTGCCACGATCCCTGGCCATCCCGCGCGCGTCGTGGCTGGGCGCGCTCCCCATCGTCGCCTGCCTCGCCGCAGGTTGCTGCCCCGCGCCCGACACCGTCGCCAAGTTGCCCGACAACGCCCAGCATCTCGAGGCGGCGAAGGGGCGGCTTGCGGCCGCCGAGCAGAAGAAGGTCTGGACCGCGGAGGATGAGCGTGCCTTCAGCCGCAACCTCGCGAATCTCTCGCAGGAATCTCACCTGGCCCTGGCGGTTCAGCTGGCGCGGGACATCAACACCAAGGCCATCCACGTCGAGCGACCGACCCGGCGCGGCCCCGAGCCTCCGATCTGCCCGTGCGTCCCTGGCTTGTGTGAAGCCACGCCGCCGGCTCCGACGCCCGCGCCCGCCATGTCCGCTCCTCCGACCGCGGGAATGGCCCCGCCGGCTGCTCCCGCGCCCATGAGGAAGAAGTAGTACAACCAGGCACCCACCAAGGACCAGAGAGCATGACCGCACAAATTCTCGTCCTCCTGGGCCTGGTGGCTGCTGAAACCGATGGTCTGCGCGCGACCGAGCCAGGCCCCGCCGTCGCCGCCCCGTCGCCGGGCCGCGGTGAAGAATCGTCCGACGCCCACGCGGCGGCGCAGGCCGCGCTGGCGCGCGGAAACAAGCTGCTGAAGGACGGCGACATCACCGGCGCGATCGACGAGTACCGGCGCGCGCAGACCATCTATCCCCCGGCTGCCGCCAAGCTCGAGTTCAACATCGCCAAGGCCGAGGAGACGCGCGGCGACGAGCCCGCGGCGGCGGCGGCCTTCGAGCGATTCCTGTCGCAATCGCTGGAGATCCCTCCGGAGTATCGGGAGGAGGCGCGCAACGAGCTGCACCGGCTCTCGACCGCGCTCGGAACGCTGAAGCTCACGGAGAAACGCCCCGGATACGACGTCGTGGTCGACGGCCAGGTGCAAGGGAAGACCCCTCTCGAGGGGGGCGTTTGGGTGCGCCCTGGCCACCACGTCCTCACGCTCGAGGAGGACGAGCACGTGATGTTCCGCGACGACGTGGACGTCTCGGGGGGCGCGACGGTGCAGATCACGGTGACGATCCGACACGGAGAAGCCGACCTGGCCGCCGCCCACGCACCTCCCGCGCTGACTCCGCCAGGCGCGCGGGCGGACGCGCTCTTGCCCAGCACCGACCAGATGGTTCGGACGCAGGCCAGCGGGCGCGACGGCAACGACGATCGCGTGCCGGTCTGGACACGCTGGTGGTTCTGGGCCGCGACCGGCGCCGTCGTGGCGACCGGCGCCACGCTCCTCATCCTCGGCACCCGGGGGTCGGATTGCCCGGCATCCAGCTGCAAGACCGTCACGCTCCAGGCGCCCTGAAGGGGCTCGAGTCCCCCGGGCGCTACAGCAGGCGCACGACGCTGACGTCGATTTGACTCGTCACCAGGCGTGCGATCGATTCGGCCTCTGGCTCCGTGAGGCGCAGCCGTTGCCGCAGGAGCGCGAGCGTGCGATCCAGAATGGCCTTACGGATCTTCGACAGCCAGCGCGACACCGTGGACGCGTCGATGTTGTAGGCGGCTCCGATGGCATCGAGGCTGAGCCCCCCCACGAGACCGAGCTTCAACAACGCCCGATCGCGATCCGGCAACTCGGCGAGCGCGTCGCGGAACCCGTCCTCGACGGCCTGCTTGTAGCGCGCCTTCATGTGGCGCAGCTCGGGGTTGAGATCGACCGCGATCGCCTCGCTCATGGCCCGATCATGCGCGCGGCGCAGGGCGCTCTCGTGTCGCTCCAGGCTCAGGGCCGTCCGCTGCGCGGCGATCGCCACCCACGCGGCCAGGGGTCCGCGGCCCCCGTACGTCGCGATCCGCGGCGGCTGTTCGCCATCGGCGACGAGCAACTTGTGGCGCAGCAGCGAACACACCGCATCGGCGTCGCCAGGGAGCGCGCCCACGCCTCCCAAAATGAAAGGAAGCGGCTTGATATATCGGGTGTCGAACTCGGAGAGGGCGGCCGGGAGCCCTGCGGCCGCTCCGCACGCCAGGAAAAGATCGACCGCGTGCAAGGAAGCGACGGCAGCCGCGGCGGCATCCGGGAGCCGCGCCGCCTCGTCGTCCAGCACGCGCCCGATGTGAAAGGCAAACTCTCCCAGCCCGAGCGGGAGATTTGGCCAAGCCGCTTGGCCCGTCGCGAAAGCCTGCCGGACGGCCTCGGCTAACGCATCGGACATGTCGGGCGCAGCCCCACCAACCGACGCGCGACCGGCGGCCAACGAGGCGAGCCAATCCTCGCGATCTCGGCGATTCTGTGGTGGCGCGTTCACGGCAGCCTCGGTTTCAACCCGGTCCCATCGTACACCTTGAGGAATAACCGCGTGGTAACATCGTTCCCTTCCTGGGATGGGTACGGCTTTGACTTGTCTCGATGAGAACTCGGCGCTGGATTTTCTCTCGGGCCGGCTGGGCCCGGACGCCCTGTCTCAGACCGAGCGTCACCTCGGAACCTGCGCGCCGTGTGTCGAGCTCCTCGCCCGGTCGGCCCCGTTCTTTCCTCGGATCTCGCCTGGGAGCTCGCCCGGGGTCACGCCCGGGGTCTCGCAGAGCCTTCGCGGCCGAGAGCCCACGCCGCGCCGCCGCTCGTCCGTCTCGACCCTGGCCATGCCGGCAAGAAACGCCGCGCGCAGCCCCGGGGCGCCGGCGTCGAACCCCTCGGCGCCTCCCGCGCCGTCTGGAAGCCAGGCGGGCCCCGATGCGCGCGCCGAGGACGGCGTGGCGGGCAATCCGCCCGCGACGCTCGCGTACGGCACGGTCCTGAAGGACACGTACACGGTCATGGACCTGATCGGCCGGGGCGGCATGGGGGAGGTCTACGAAGTGCAGCACGCGCGGCTGGCGGGGCGATACGCCCTGAAGCTGCTGCCCCCGGCCTTCGCGAACGAGCACGTGTCGGTGACGCGATTTCGCCGCGAGGCCGACATCACGTCGGCGCTGCGCCATCCCAGCATCGTCCAGGTGATCGACTTCGATCACACACCCGCGGGGCAACCGTTCCTGGTCATGGAGTACCTCGACGGCGGGGACCTGGGGCAGCTGATGGCGACGGCAGGCGCGATGCCTCTGCCTCGGGTCTTGAAGATCGTCGAGCAGATCGTCTCCGCGCTGTCCGCCGTTCATCGCAAGGGCATCGTTCACCGCGACCTCAAGCCGCAGAACGTGCTGTTGATTCGTGACGACGACCTCACGCAGGACCGGGTGAAGCTGGTGGACTTCGGCCTGTCGAAGCGCAGCGAGACGACCTTGCTGGCGCTGGGGTCGAGCATCTCGCGCGATCAGACGCTGCTCGGAACGCCGCGCTACATGGCGCCGGAGCAAGCGTCCGGGCGAATCGACGACATCGACGCCACCACCGATCAGTTCGCCCTCGCCGCGATGGTCTACGAGATGCTGACGGGAACGTCTGCGTTCGACGGCGATCACATGGCGATGCTGCTCTACCGGATCGTGTCCGAGGAGCCGATTCCGATGGGGCGCTTCGTCCCTGACCTACCCGCGTACGTGGAAGCGGCGGTCCGGCGGGCGATGGCGAAGCAACGCGCTGACCGGTTCGCGAGCGTCACGGATTTCCTCGAAGCGCTCTGCGGGAACGCGACGACCCCAGCCCCCGCCCCGCGCCTGCAGCCCGCCGGGCGCGAGCTTGCCGTCGCGGCCGCCACGCGGGCCCCGATCTCCTCGTCGGGCGCTTCTGGCCCGGCACCGCGGACGATCGCCGGCGAGATCACGGTCAGGACG
This sequence comes from uncultured Myxococcales bacterium, assembly GCA_964443975.1. Classification (GTDB taxonomy): domain Bacteria; phylum Myxococcota_A; class Polyangia; order Fen-1088; family Fen-1088; genus DASYCK01. Next base: position 9,738 of record CAYUFS010000035.1, read on the forward strand.
GCGGCCCGCCGGCGGGCGGTGTCCCTTGGGTTCGGGCTGGCGGCCGCGCTGGTCATCGGGGCGGCTTGGTTCGTGCTGCGGACAGCGCCGATCGCGGGATCGCCGTCCGCGGCAGGGGTGCCGCTGCGCAATTCGCCTCTTGCGCCCGCCAAGCCAGCCGAACCGAACCCGCCGACCCTGGCGGCGCCGGCGGCGCCCGTGCCGCGCGAAGATCCCGCCGCGCCACACGAAGCGGTTGCCACGAGAGGCACGCCCGAGGCAACGGCGACGGCGCCGACGCTCGGTGGGGCAGCGGCAGGTGGCACCGATTCCGCCGAGGCGCCGGCACCGAGGGCCCTGCGGGCCAGCCAGACCGATGGCCGCCGGAGGGCCCAGGCGGACCGTGGTCGAAGGACGGCCCGACGCCAACCCGCCGCGTCGGGCGCGCCCGACGAGAAGTCCACCGCGGTTCCGGCCGAACCGGCCCCGGCGCGAGATCCCGGCATCCTCGTCGAGCAGCTTTGAGCGGGTAGCGGAGGCCCTTCGAGGCCCGTTGCCGTGTCATGGCACGGCGCGACGAATTCTTTCGATTTCCTTGCAAGGCCGTTCTCGAGGCGCGTCTTCCTTCTTGGGGGGAGACAATCAATGCAGAACGCGACGATCTCGGTCGGATTCGAAGACACCATCTTGCCGCTACAGCCGGTCCTCATGCGTGTGGCGCTTCGCCTCACCCGCAATTCCAGCGAGGCGCGCGATCTCGTGCAGGACGCCCTCGAGCGCGCCTTCCGCGAGTGGGATCGCTTCACGCCGGGAACCAACGAGCGCGCGTGGGTGACGGCCATCATGTCGCGGCTCTTCATCGACGGCTGGCGACGACGACGACGCCAGCCGGCCTTGGTCACCATCGACGACGTCCAGGTAGCGGGGGCCACGGTCGATCCCGGAGAGGGCCCGCCCCCGCCTGCGTGGCAGCAGGTCACCGACGCGGACCTGGCGTGGGCCATCGGCGCGCTCCCGGACCCGCTGCGGGGGGTCTTCGTGTTGAACATGCTCCAGCAACGCTCATATCTCGAGATCAGCGCGGCGCTGGGGATTCCCATCAACACGGTGGGGACGCGGTTGATGCGTGCGCGGCGGCGACTGCGCGGGCTCTTGCAACGACGGATCGCGACGCCGATCTCGTTCCGCGTGAGCGTCCCCCTGGTGCCCGAAGGCGCGCCCGAGCTGGCGAAATCGCTCCGGGACGGGCCGCCGCAACCCGGACGAGGTGATCCAGCTCAGTCGGCCAGCCGCTCGATCAGGGCGCGCGCCTCGGCCGCCCACGGCGCCGCGCTCGAGTCCAGCCCGATGTAGCGCTCGAGGTGCGCCCGCGCTTGCGCTCGGCCGCCCAGCCGCCCCAGCGCCACGGCCAGGTTGTAGTGCGCGTCCGCGAAATCGGGCGCCGTCTGCAGCACCCGGCGGAGCTCGGCGACCGCCAGCTCCAGGTCCCCGGCTTCCAGGATCAGGTTCGCGAGATTGAAGCGGGCCTCGGGCTGCTCGGGATCGAGGGCCAGCGCCGCGTCGAACTCGACGCGCGCGGTGGCCGTGTCGCCGCGCGCGTAGGCCAGGTGTCCGAGGTTGGTGTGTGCGGCGGCGAGGCCCGCGTCCAGCGCCAGGGCCTTGCGATAGCAGGCCTCCGCCCCCGGCTCGTGCGCGGGATCGTGCTCGGCTTGCATGCCCTCCGCGAACCAGTCGTAGGCCGTCGCGTGCGCGATGGGCGGACCCTTGCCCGTGGCCGCGGGCCCGCCGTCGGGGGATCCGGGGGAGGCCATCGGCCTGATGGCCGCGTGGCGCGCCAGATCCTCGAGCGAGAAGTCGAAGACCTTCTGTCCTGTCGGCTCGTAGGCGTTGCCGTCGTCGACCACGACCAGCGAGTCGCCGTCGAAGGCGACCCGGATGCGATCGAGCGGTCGATCGACGTGGGGCAACTGTGCGCGCACCCGCTCGAGGGTCTTGCGAATCTCGGCGACGCCGAACCCCCTGTCCACCAGCTCCTTGGCCGCCTTGACGCTGACCAGATCCTGAAAGCTGAACAGCATCCGTCCGCCCCCTCGCACCGAGGGTCCGACGAAGCCGACCTGTGCCCAGTAGCGCAGCTTGGTCTCGGGGATGTCGAGGATCTTCGCGACCCCGGCGTACGTGTATGTCGTCTCCTGCATGGCGCCTGCAGCAAGCCCCGTCAGGTCAGTAACCCGCTTCGACATCGACGTCGACGAAGACCTTGGCGCCCTGGGCCCTGATGGCGACCTGGGTTCGCGGATCCTTCAGGCGGGCGGCGGCGATACGCGCAGCCTCGCGCAGGGCGATCTCCCGGATGCGGCGGGGCGTCGTCGTGTCGGACTCCAGCAGCGTGGCCAGGCGGTGCGCCGTCCCCGCGTCGCAGGCGTCCCGAAACACATCGGCGAAGGTCGCCAGATCGATCGTCAACATCGTCGAGCCGAAGTACGCGTCGCGCCCCCCGCGCACGCTGCGTTGCCCCTCGGACAGGCGCTCGGCGCGGGCGAACACCACGTCGAGCGCGGCGCGGGAGAGCCGTTCGCGAACCTCGCGCTCGAACAACGTGATGCGGGTGGCCCGCGCCATCGGACGGCGCGCGGGGAGCGCCGCCGAAGTGGCCTGCGACGCCGGCGCGTCGGGTTCATTTTGATCGGGCAACTTCCTTTTGGTCATCGTCATCGTCGGCATCGTCGGCATCATTCTGAACGGGCGACGGGGGCGCGTGGGCAAGGGCACGACACCGCGGGCGTACAGCTTGATTCGGAGGCGGATCGTATCAGCACTTCTCCACCGCGCCCAAAAAACGCGCGCCGGGCGCCCGGACCGCCCTGCCTGCTTGTGATACCGTTTGGCCACGATGGCGTCGTCCTCGCTCGATTTTTCGAAATTTCCGGTGCTGGTCGTCGACGACGAACAGGACAACCTGGACGCTTTCCGATTCAACTTCGGAAAGAGCTTCAGGCTGCTCTACGCCACGAGCGGCGAGCAGGCGCTGGAGCTGGCGAAGGCCAACGACATCGCGGCGGTGGTCACGGATCAGCGGATGCCGCGGATGACGGGGCTCGAGCTGCTGCGCGCGGTGCGCGACGCGCGCCCCGACGCGATCGGGATCATCGTGACGGCGTTCACCGATGTCGAGGTGCTGCTCGAGGCCATCAACCTGGGCCGCATCTACCGCTACGTCACGAAGCCGTGGGACTCGAAGGAGATGCGCGGCATCCTCGGGCAGGCGATCGAACGGTTCCACCTCGGGCGCGACAACCAGCGGCTGGCGGAGCGCCTGGCCGAGTACGCGGGTATGCTGGCCAGCGAGGCGCACGGCGCCTTCGACTTCGGCGCCATCGTGGGCGAGTCACCAGCGCTCCGCGAGGTGCTCGCCCGCGTCGAGCAGGTGGCGCAGACCAGCGCGACCGTGCTGTTGCGTGGCGAGACGGGCACCGGCAAGGAGATGGTGGCGCGCGCCATCCACATCAACAGCGCGCGAGAGACGAAGCCCTTCATCAAGGTGAACTGCGCGGCGCTGGCGCCCGGGGTGCTGGAGTCCGAGCTGTTCGGCCACGAGAAGGGGTCGTTCACGGGCGCGCTGGGGCGGCGGCCCGGACGCTTCGAGCTGGCCGACGGGGGAACCTTGTTTCTCGACGAGATCGGCGACGTGCCCATCGACGTGCAGATCAAGCTGCTGCGGGTGCTCCAGGAGCGGGAGCTCGAGCGCGTGGGGGGCACCGAGACGGTGAAGGTCGACGTTCGCGTCGTCTCCGCCACCCACCGCGATCTGGAGCGGCAGATCAGCGAGGGCACGTTCCGCGAGGACCTCTACTACCGGCTGAACGTGTTTCCGATCCTGCTGCCCCCGCTGCGCAGCCGGGCGAGCGACATCACGCTCTTGGCCGAGCACTTCGTGCAGAAATACGCGCGTTCGTTCGGGAAGGCCGTGCGGGGCCTCGACGTCAGCGCCGTCGCGGCGCTGGGCGGTTACGCCTGGCCGGGGAACGTCCGCGAGCTGGAGAACGTCATCGAGCGCGCGCTGATCTTGACCCGCGGACCGGACGTCACCGCCGCGGATCTGGAGTTCACCAAGCGCTCCGGCGGCGGCGCGACGATCGCGGCGGCGGCCGCGCCGGTCGCCGCCTCGTCGGAGCGCGGCCGCCCGCTGCACGAGCGCCTGTCGGAGCAAGAGCGCGCGGAGATCGTGGCCGCCATCGATCAGTCCCAGGGCAACATCGCCCACGCCGCCCGGCGGCTGGGAATCAACCGATCGACGCTCTACTATCGCTTGCGCAAGCACGGCCTCGAACACCTACTGCCAATGAAAGACGCCCCCTCCCCCGTGACCGCGACCGAGCCGGCGGAACCTCCCGGTGAAGAGCGAGACGAACCATGAAGCTCTTGTTCATCATGGACCCCCTGGCCCGCATCCAGATCGCGGGTGATTCGACGTTCGCGATGATGCTGGCCGCGCAGAGCCGCCGCCACGAGCTGTGGTTCTGCGAGCCGCGGCACCTCGGCCTCGAGCACGACGAGGCCATCGCGCAGGCGTGGCCCGTGACCGTGCGTCGGGTCGCTGGCGACCACTATCTGCTGGGCGTCCAGGTCGCGCTTCCATTGCGCAGCTGCCACGCGGTCTTCATGCGCAAGGATCCACCCATCGATCTCGACTACTACTTCGCCACGCTGCTGCTCGAGCGCGCGCGCGGCAAGACGCTGATCATCAACGACCCCCGCGGCCTGCGCGAGTGCAACGAGAAGCTGGCGATCCTCGACTACCCGCACCTGTCCGCGCCCACCATCGTCACGCGCGAGAGCGTGCGCCTGCGCAGCTTCCTGGCCGAGCACGGCGGCGAGATGGTGGTGAAGCCCCTCGACGCCTCGGGCGGCTTCGGCGTCTTCCACGTGCGCAAGGGCGACACCAACACCGGCGCGATCCTGGAGCAGGCGACCAACCTCGGACGGCGCTGGACCATGGCGCAGCAGTACCTGCCCGCCGTGCGCAACGGCGACAAGCGCATCTTGCTGGTCGACGGGGAGCTCCTGTGCGCCGTGCTGCGGGTGCCGGCGCCCGACGACGCGCGCGGGAACCTGCACGTCGGCGCCCGCGCCATGCCGGCGAAGATCACCGAGCGCGACCGCGAGATCATCGCCGCGGTGGGCCCCCGTCTGCGCGAGGCGGGGCATTTCTTCGTCGGGCTCGACGTCATCGGGGACTACCTCACCGAGATCAACGTGACCAGCCCGACCGGCATCATCGAGGCGAACGCCCTCGACGGAACGGAGTATGCGGCGCGCGTGATCGAGGCGCTGGAGCGCAAGATCGGGTGAGCGCGGCGGGGGCGGGCGCGCGCCACGCCGCGCGCGGGGGCGCAAGTCTTCCCGCCGCCGTGCTGGGGATGGTGGGAGCGCTCGCGTGGCTGCCGGCGGCCCGCGCGGAGCAGGGGCAGCCCGACGGCCCGCCGCCGGCCGCCTTCGACGTGTTCCCGCGCATGCTGGTGCAGACCGACACCGTCGTGGCCCACCATGGCGCGAATGCGCCTGCGATCGAGGACGGGACGACCCGTCCGGGATTCTACCTGCGCCGGGTTCGCGTGGGGTTGGACGCCGCCGACGGCGACTGGCGCGCGCGCGCCATTGTCGAGGCGACCGCCCGCAGCGAGGTCGCGGACGCCGCGCTCGACCCCATCGCCGGTGAGATCGACCGGGGCCGGACCCGCCCCACCGAGGCCTACGTGGCGTTCGCGCCGCACAAGGCGTTCGTGCTCAGCGCCGGCTCCTTGCGCGTTCCACTTGGCCTGTCGCGACAGGTCGACGAGGCGGACCTGCGGCTTCCCGAGCGCGCCCGCATCATCACCCGCGCCACGCCCGACTTCCGGATGGGCGCCACCGCCAGCGGGGATCTCGGGTTGTTGCAGTACGCGCTCGGCGCGTTCGTGGTCGCCCCCACGTTCGGCGCCGACTTTCGGAACGGCGGCGTCCTCGATGTCCTGCGGCTCGCCGCCGAGCCTGTTGGTCCCCTGGGCGTCGCGCCCCAGCTTCGGCGACACGACGATCCGTGGTACCGATGGTGGCGCTTCTCGGCCGGGCTGTCGGCGTTCTACGCCACGCTGCCAGGCGCGAACGAATTCGGGTTGGGTGGCGACGGCCAGTTTCAGTGGGCCCGCCTCCTCGTCACCGGGGAGATCCTGTGGACCCGCCAGGCCGGGGCCGATCGGGTTGGCTTCACGGTCGAGCCCGGGGTGTTCGTCGTTCGCGATCGTCTGGAGCTGGTCGCGCGGGCGGAGTGGCTGAATGACGAGGTCGGCCCCACCTCGCCGGTGGACGCGTGGGGCGGCGCGCTGGGCGCGACCTTTTATGCCCCATCGCGCCATGTCCGCCTGCAGGCGGCCTATACGCTCCGCCGCGCCGCCGTCGGCAGCGCGAGCGACCCGACCGGGGGCGGCAGGACGGCAGGCTGGGCGGTCCTTAGGGCGACGTTCACGCTATGACCGGCCGTTGGCCGACCGACTGCCTCGCGGTGGACGCCCCCGGCGGTGTCCAGTAAAGTGCCGTCGCCTTGAACGCCACGCTCTCATCGGTGCTCGCCTGTCCCCAGTGCCACGGGCCGCTCAGCGGCACGGACGAGCTTTTTTGCGCGAATTGTCAGGTGCGATTCCCGATCCGCTACGGGCTTCCGCGCTTCTCGGACGGGGCCAAGGACAAGGACGCGCGCCTTGCGGCGGAGTGGGAAGCGCAGTCGAACGCCGGCCCGCACTACGCGAACCCCACCGTCATCATGAACCGCTGGGAAGAGGAGCAGGTGCTTCCCCACATCCTCAGCCAGATCAACGACGTAACGGGACCGGTGCTCGACGCGGGGTGCGGCGTCGGGCACCTCGGCCAGAGCCTCGAACGCCTCGGCCGCGCCGACATCGATCTCATCGGGACCGATTTTCAGGAGGAGCTCCTGGCGAAGGTCACCGTCGGGTACGTGGGACTGGTCGAGGCCGACGTGCACCACCTGCCCTTCAAGAACGACTCGTTCTCCGCGGTGCTCACCTCGAATGCCCTGCATCATTTCCCCGATCCTCACCGCGCGATGTCCGAGATTGCGCGCACGCTCAAGCCCGGCGGTGTCTTCATCTGCTACGACCCGCGCTTCATCGCCCCGCTCGAGACGGTGAAGAAGGTGCTGCGCCGCAACGACGCCCTGTTCACGAAGGACCACAAGTCCTTCCGCGTCGACGAGTATCGCGAGCTGATCGGGTCGAGCGGTCTCTCCGTGACCGAGGTGCGGACCGTGGATCCGTTGGCTCCGTTGATCGCGACGGGTCTCGACTACCTGAAGGTAGGAAAGCTCGGCATCGGACCGCAGGTGGCCAGGGTGCTGGCCGCGCTCGATCGCCTCATCGAAGGCAACGCCGGCCGGACGCCGCTCGGGCTGATGTTGGTGGGCCGCGCCGTGAAGCCGCTCTGAGCCGCCGTCGGCCCACCCGGCGCGGGTCGCCGGACTGCGAAGGAATGGGTCCACGACCACATCGACCAGGGCGCGTGGACGACGTCCAGCAGCGCCGCCTCGCGCAACTTGCGAGGCCAACCGCAAACGATGGTGACGGAAACGAAGATCGCGGTACACTGCGCGTTGATGCGACCTCGTATCGATCCATTCGAGAAACGTCGGAAAGAACTGGCACGCAAGGAACGCCAAAAGCAGAAGGCCGAACGGAAGGACATCCGCGAGCGTGAGCGTTCCGAGCGGACCACCGCCGATGGAGAAGATCCCGACATCGCAGGCATCGTCCCGGGCCCTCAGCCCCCGCCCGACTCCGTCGAGTAGGCTGCATGAGGGGCCGAGATCCGAATCGACCTCAAGGGTCCCCAGACAACCGCCGAAAGGGCATGTGTCCTTGACTTTTGGGGGGTTTCCCCTCATTTATGTCCTCGGACACATCACGTCCTTGCCTCTGCCCTTCAAGAATCCGGGCGGAGAGCGCCGGAACCGGTTGGCGGGCTTTCGTCTGAACGCTGTCTGATTGGTTTTGCACGGACAGACGTTCATCACGCCACACCCTCTTCCGACCACCAGCCGCCTTTCGAGGCTGGGGCGCAAGTCGGACCGGGTGGGCCTCACGAAAGCGACTCGCATCAATGCATCCGATCCCGACCACCACGTCCTCTTCCAACTCCTCGTCCTCCTCGCCTCCTCCAGTCTCGCCGTCCGCGCCCGCCGACACCACGAAGCTCGCGGCCTCGGCGGCCCCCGCGCATGGCGACGACGCCGGCTTCGCCAGCCTCGGTCTGGCGGCGCCCCTGCTCCGCGCCCTCGCCGACGAGAAGTATGATCGGCCCACACCGATCCAGCAGCAAACGATCCCCTACATCCTTGCGGGACGGGATCTGCTGGGTTGCGCGCAGACCGGAACGGGCAAGACGGCGGCCTTCGCGCTGCCGATGTTGCAGCGGCTCTCGCAGACGCAGCCCGCCGCGAACGGCGCCGGGGCGCGCCGGGGCCCGCGCGCCCTGATCCTCGTTCCGACGCGTGAGCTGGCGGTGCAGGTCGCCGACAGCTTCGGCGCCTACGGACGCCACCTGCGCCTGTCGCGTGCGGTGATCTTCGGCGGCGTGGGGCAGGGCCCGCAGGTCGACGCCCTCAGGCGCGGCACTGACATCATCGTCGCGACGCCCGGCCGCCTCATCGACCTCATGGATCAAGGCCACGTGCGCCTCGGCGACGTGGAGACGCTGGTCCTCGACGAGGCCGACCGCATGCTGGACATGGGCTTCATCAAGCCGATCCGGCAGATCATCGCGAAGATGCCGGCGAAGCGTCAGAACCTGCTGTTCTCCGCAACCATGCCGCCCGACATCGCGCAGCTGGCCGACCAGATCCTGCGAAACCCCGCCAAGGTGGCCGTGAACCCGGTGGCCAGCACCGTCCCGGCCATCACCCAGTGGGTGCTGTTCGTCGAGAAGGAGAACAAGCGGCCGCTGCTGCGCGAGGTCCTGCGCGATCCGGCCATGAAGCGGGTGCTCGTCTTCACGCGCACCAAGCACGGCGCCGACCGGGTGACGCGCGATCTCGACAACGCCAAGGTGCGAGCCGAGGCCATCCATGGCAACAAGTCGCAGGGCGCGCGCCAGAAGGCGCTGGCCGCGTTCCGTGACGGCCGCATCCGGGTGCTGGTCGCGACCGACATCGCCGCCCGCGGCATCGACGTCGACGGCGTCAGTCACGTCATCAACTTCGAGCTGCCCAACGAGCCCGAGAGCTACGTGCACCGCATCGGCCGCACCGCGCGCGCGGGCGCGGGCGGCGTCGCGCTGTCCTTCTGCGACGGCGAGGAGCGCGGCTACCTGCGCGACATCGAGCGCCTGACGAAGGCGCGTCTGGCGGTGGTGCCGGACCACCCCTACGTCGCCGGTGGAAACCGCGGCGTCGCCATGCCCGCACGGCGCGACGCCCCCGGCAGCGCCCGCGCCTGAGGCCTTCCGAGGCACCTTGCGGTGTCTTACCGGATGAGCGCGGTGGTGGCCGACAAGCCGCCGCCCAGTAGCCCGAACAGCAGCGCGTCTCGCGCGATCGCCCATGACGTGCGCCGGCTGGCGGCCACGTCGGCGGACGCCGCGGCGGTCGTGCTGCCGTCGTCGTGCTCGAAGGTTCCCTGCGCCGCGCGCAGCACACAGGTGTGCCGGCGCGCCTGCAGGAAGGCGATGGCCGACAGCGCGGCGGGCACGAAGACCAGCCCCCGCGTCACGGCCGGGAGCCGCCAGACCAGGCCGGCGCCCGCACCAAGCACCGTGATCGCCAGCCACACCTGGCCTTGCCGGCGTCGGGCGCGTCGCCCGGCGGGGGAGATGTTGGGGGCGCAGGCGGCCCCTTCGCTGATTCCCTCGGAGATTCCGCCGCTGATGGCCATACCGCAAACCTACGCGGCGATCGGCCCATGCGCCCGCGGCGTGTTCAGGGCGACCGGTTGCCACACGCGGGTTCACCTCGCGCGGGCGCGGGGGCGTTCGCCCGTGCTACGGTCTCACCTCCGCGCCGCGTGGACGCGGGTTTCGCCGAAGGAAGACGTGACGTGGGTATTCTGTTGTCCGCGCAAGGCCTGACCGCCGCCTACGGCGCGCGAACGTTGTTCGCCGACGTGAGCTTCACCGTCGAGGAGGGGGATCGCATCGGGCTCATCGGCCCGAACGGCGCCGGAAAATCGACCCTGCTGCGCCTGCTGGCGGATGCGGCGGCGGAGGAACGCATCGGCGGCGCGGTGTCGCGCCGGCGCGGCCTGCGCGTCGGGTACCTCGCACAGATCCCGCGGTTCGCGGACGGCGCCACGATCGCATCCGTCGTCCGAGAGGGCCTGGGCGGGGGCCTGCAGGATGCGCTGGCCGGCGGCGGCGCGGCCGCGGACCACGACGTGGAGGACTGGGAGCGCGCGGAGCAGGCGCGCCAGGTCATGGTGGCGCTGAGATTCTCCGGCGTGCGCGATCGCCCTGACGTCGACGAGGACACGCCGGTCGCGTCGTTGTCGGGTGGGTGGCAAAAGCGGGTGGCGCTGGCGCGCGAGCTCGGGCGGCGGCCCGATCTGCTGCTGCTCGACGAGCCGACGAACCATCTCGACGTCGAGAGCATCGAGTGGCTCGAGCGGTTGATAGCCCGGGCGCGGTTCGCGACGGTCACGGTGACGCACGATCGCGTCTTCCTGCAACGGGTGGCCACTCGGATCCTGGAGCTCGATCGCCGAAACCCGGGCGGGCTGCTCTCCGTCGCCGGCAACTTCGAGGCGTACATCCGCGTGAAGACCGACAACATGGAGGCCCAGGAACAGCGCGAGGTGGTCCTGCGCAACACGCTTCGCCGCGAAAACGAGTGGCTGCACCGGGGCGCTGCCGCCCGCACGACGAAGCAGCAGGCCCGCATCCAGCGCGCTGGCGACCTGCGCAACGAGGTCGCGGAGCTGACCTCGCGCAACATCACCCGGGAAGCGGCCCTGGAGTTTCAAGGCAACGAGCGGCGCCCCCGGCGCTTGCTCGAGGCGCGCGGCGTCGGCAAGATCTACGGGGAGCGCCAGATCTTCGACGACGTGAACCTGCTGGTCGTGCCCGGCGTCCGCGTGGGTCTGCTCGGCGCGAACGGCTGCGGCAAGTCGACGCTGATTCGCGTTCTGCTCGGGGACGAGGCCCCGACGTCAGGGTCGGTGTTTCGCGCCGACGGGCTCGCGGTCGCGTACTTCGCCCAGGACCGGGGGGCGCTGGATCTCGACCGCAGCGTCGCCGACACCGTCTGCCCCGACGGGGACTACGTGTCGTTCCGGGGCGCGCGCGTCCATGTTCGCGGCTACCTCGAACGGTTCTTGTTCACGTTCGATCAGATGAACCTCGCCGTCGGCAAGCTCTCCGGGGGAGAGCAGAGCCGGCTGTTGCTTGCGCAGCTCATGCTGCAGCCCGCGGATGTCCTCGTCCTGGACGAACCGACGAACGATCTCGATCTGGCGACGCTGGCGGTGCTGGAGGACGCCCTGACCGAACACAACGGTGCCGTGCTGCTGGTGTCGCACGATCGGCGCTTCCTGGATCGCGTCGCGACGACCATCCTGGCCTTCGAGGGCCGCGAGGGCGGTGCCGCCGACGCGGCCGCCGGTGTCGTCCCCTTCGCCAGCCTCGAGCAATGGGAACGCTGGCGGGCCGAACGCACGGCGAAGGAGCCAGCCACGTCGACGGGGACGGGCGCCGCCGCCGGAGACCCGAGCGATCCCGCCTCGGGAAAGCCCGCGCGGCGCAAGCTCAGCTACCGCGACCAGCGCGAGTACGACGGCATCGAAGCGAAGCTCGGCGAGGCGGAGGCCGCCCTGAAGCTCGCCGTCGCCGAGAGCGAGCTGCCGGACAACGCCAGCCACCCCGCCCGCCTGGTGAGCCTCCTCGCCCTCATCTCCGAGCGACAGGCCGAGGTCGATCGCCTGTACGCGCGTTGGGCCGAGCTCGAAGCGTCGCGGGCGGAGTGACGAGCGCGCGCCGTCCCGCGGGGGATCCAAAGGACCCTGTGAGCGTCCTTTTCATAGTAAACAGGAAAGTCAGATGGGAACCACGCCCACCCCGATCGACCGCGCGTATCAGGCGGCCTTCAAGGTCGCCCACAGGTTGCTGCGGCTCTACTGGGGGATCCGGCGGCCGCACAAGGGCGGCACCCTGGTGGCGATCTGGAACGCGGGCGAGATTCTGATCGTCAAGAACACCTATCGAAAGCAGCACACGCTGCCGGGAGGCTATCCCCACGCCGGCGAGACGCCATCGCAGACAGGCACCCGCGAGCTGGCGGAGGAGTGCGACATCCGCGTCTCGCCCGACCAGGTGCGCGAGGTCTATCGAGGCGAGCACCTGTTCGAGGGCCGGCACGACGATGTGACCATCGTCGAGGTGGAGGTGCCGGCGCGCCCCTCCATCCGCGTCGATCACCGCGAGGTCGCCTACGCGCGGTTCGCGCCGCCCGACGAGGTGCTGCGCCTCCTCATCGTGCCCCACCTGCGCGAATACCTGATGCAGCGAGCCGCGCGCACGACCTGACGCCCGCGGCGCCGACGGGCGGCGAACGCCCGGCCGGCAGCGTCGATTCGTCGCCATTTCCCGCTACAATTTCCCTGTGGACGCCACCACGCTTCGCCGCCATCGCACCCGCCTCGCCGCGCTGCGGACCGAGATCCTGAGCGAGGGCGATCTCGCCATCGAGCCGGGCCGCACCGATCCCGCCGCCGTCGGCACCGACGAGGACGAGCAACCGCTGGCGGAGATGTCACAGACCATCGCGTCCAGCCGCAACCGCGCCCGCGCCGGCGAGCTGACCAAGATCAAGGCGGCGCTGGCCCGGATCGACGAAGATCCCGCGCGATTCGGCCTGTGCGCCGAGTGCGAGGAGCCGATCTCCCCGAAGCGCCTCGAGCTGATGCCGTACGTCGACCTGTGCGTGGAGTGCCAGCAAGCGAAGGACGGCCCGCGGGGACCCACGGGCCGCCGTCACCTCCGCGACTTCCGTTGAGCGACGCCGCCCGTTCCTCGGCTGCGAGCTCCGGGTGGAGGGCGAGCGCGCGGGGGAAGGAGACGCCAACCCGCTTTGGGGGTAATGTCAAGGGATGCCCACCTCCGCCGAGCCGTGGCAACCCATCCTCGACACCCTGGCGCGGCTGCGCACCGACTGGCCCGCGCGCGACTGGACCTGGGATCATCGTTTCAAGTGCGTCACGTCGTCGATCGCCACGGAGGCGGGCGCCGCGGCCAAGGCCGTCCTCGCGACGGTGGTGCCCGCTGAATGGACCGACGCGACCTTCGCTACGGCACCGGACGAGGTTCGCGCGCTGTCAGAGCGTTGCGGCGAGGTGCGCCCCGGACAGGCGCTGCTGACGGCCAACCCGGTCGCGGGCATGCTGCTGTTCGCGATGTGGTGGCCCTGGGGCGACGGTTCGAAGGTGTCAATCCGCCTCGGCATCGCGAACAGCGATCACCCCAAGGACCTGTATCCCCTGGTGCGATCGCTGTTCGGGATCGCGTGATGTAGTTACGGTTACACCGCGTCTTCGCCGCGTTCGTTCGTGCGGATCCGGATGACCTCTTCCATCGGGGTGACGAAGATCTTGCCGTCGCCGATCTTGCCGGTCTTGGCCGCCGTCATGATGGCGGTGATCACGTCGTTGACCATCGAGTCCTTCACGACGATCTCGATACGAACCTTCGGAACGAAGTCCACTACGTAGGCCGAGCCCCGGTACACCTCGGTCTTGCCCCCGGTGCGCCCGAACCCCTTGACCTCGTAGACCGTCATGCCCGAGATGCCGATCTCTCTCAGGCGATCTTTCACGTCGTCCAGCTTGAACGGCTTGATGATGGCTTCCACTCTCTTCATGGCGAGTCTCCTTCGACAGCGAACGTTGGTGGTGTGGCCGTTACCCGAGCCGCCTTCAACTCGCCGCCTCGGTGTGACGGATCTCGGGGCTCTCGGACACGCGAGCCGCGGCGCCACCGGCGAAGAATCCGCCGTGGCCGCCTTCTTCGTCCGGATGGTAGCCGGCCTCGCCATGGTCGGTCTGATCGAGGCCCTCCTCCTCCTCCTCCAGCGACGGACGGAGGCCAATGGCGGCCTTGACCGCATAGGCGATGACGACGGTCGCGCCGACGGACAGCGCCACGGTGAGCCCCATCGCCTTCAACTGCTCCAGCCACAACGTCCTGCCCACGATTCCGGCAAGGTTGGTGTTCAGGTTCGCGTTGGCCTCGGGGGTCGCGAAGATGCCCGTGACGAGCGCGCCCAGCGTGCCGCCCACGCCGTGCACACCGAACGTGTCAAGGGCGTCGTCGTACTTGAAGATCGCCTTCAACTTGGTGCACGCGAGGAACGGCACCACGCCGGCGAGCACGCCGATGAGCACCGCGCTCGATGGCGTCACGAAGCCGGCCGCCGGGGTGATGACGACCAGCCCGGCGACGACGCCGGAGCAAAAGCCGAGGACGGTGGGCTGCCTGCGCGTGAGCCACTCCAGCGCGGGCCACACGGTGCCGGCCACCGCCGCGGCCAGCGTCGTGGCGGTGAACGCGTTCGCGGCGATGCCGTCCGCCGCCACGGCGCTGCCGGCGTTGAATCCGTACCACCCGACCCACAGCATCCCCGTCCCCACCATGGTCAACGTCAGGCTGTGCGGCATGAACACCCGCTTCCCGAAGCCCGTGCGCTTCCCGAGGATCAGGCAGAGCACCAGCGCGGACCAGCCCGACGACATGTGAACGACCGTCCCGCCCGCGAAGTCGATGGCCTTGATCGCCGCCTTGGCGTTCCAGACACCGTTCATCAGCCCGTCGACGCCCCACACCATGTGCGCGAGCGGGAAATAGACCACCAGCATCCACACGGCGATGAACGCCATGATCGCGGAGTACTTCATGCGCTCGGCGATGGCCCCGACGATCAACCCCGGGGTGATGATCGCGAACATCAGCTGGTACATCGAGAACACGTTCTGGGAGACCCACGCCGCGTAGTCGCTGTTGGGCAGCGATGTCACCCCCTTCAGGAACGCGAACTTCATGCCGCCCATCACCGATGAGCCCCCGGCGAACACCATGCTGTAGCCGAAGGCCCACCACAAGATGGTGACGAGGCCGGCGCAACCAAGACACTGCGCCATCACGGACAGGATGTTCTTGCGGCGGACGAGCCCGCCGTAGAACAGCGCCAACCCCGGTAGGGTCATGAACAACACCAGGGCCGCCGACGTCATCATCCAGGCATTGTGCCCGGGCCCGGAGGACACCAGCGCCTTCGGCGTCCCGTTCGTCACGTACGCCTCCAGATCCGCCACCCGGGTCGCGAGATCGGGCGCGGGCGGCGCCTGCGCGAGCGCGAGGCCCGACCCCAGACAGATGGACACGGCCACCACCGCCGCCAGCACCTTTCGCCAATCTCGATTTCTCGGAGTCCTCATTCGATGGTCCTTTCGTTTCGGGTCATCCGGGGCGTCCACCTGCGAGAAGAGTCGCGGTCCCCCGGGAGCGCCGCGAATGTCAGCAACGTCAATGCCGGGGCCGGGCCCGAGACGAGGACCCGAACTGCTTTTTCAGTGTTTTCAGCTACATCGACCCGCTTGATAACACGACCTTGTTCAAGAAGAAACAATGCGGAAACGGCCGTTTTACGCGCGCGACGCCTCTCCGGCTCCCGTCTTCGCGTTCCGCGGCGGACCTCTCGCAATTCGCCAGTCGACGCGGGCCGAGGCCCAAAGTCGGATCCTCGGGCCCCGACCCCGGCCAGCCGGCCAACGGTCCTAACCGCGCTGCTTCTCGCGCCGGTACAACGTCGACGGATCCACACCCAAGATCTCGGCGGCCTTCGGCTTGCTGCCCCCCACCTTCTCGAGGACGCCTTCGATGTAGCGGTCCTCCAGCTCCTGCAGACGCATCGGCTTCTGCAGCAGGGCCGTCACCGGATCGATGTTGCGCACGGCCCCGAGGGCGTGCTTCACGTCCTCGCTTCTGGCGAGCGGTGACGAGGTGGTCACCACCAGGCGGGGGTCGACTGCGTGAATTCCCCGAGCAGCTGGCCCTCCTCGCGGCGAGCGCTGGCGATCGACAGGCCCAGGATGCCGGCCAGGGCGATCACGATGACGGCAACGCTCGCGAACGGTTTCAATGCGGACCATCTTAGCGGAACAAGCAAAGCGGCCGACTGTGCCCGCTGTCGAGGACCAAGACGGAGTCCTCGAAAACGGTTACCATCCGGGCGGGGTGGGGTCCTTTGGGCCCCGCGGCGGCCCGCTAGGCGCCCGACATCCGGAATCGTCGCCCGGCTGGCCGCCAAGGCCCCCCGCCAAACAACGAAAGGACCCCGAAAATGAAACGTCAGGCTTTGTCCCTGGTCTTGTTGGCGATCGCGGCTTCGCCCTGGGTGTTGGGGGGCGTCGCCCGCGCAGAGGACGCTCCTGCAGGAGCGACGGCGCCCGCGCACAAGAGCCTGATCGGAACGCGTTGCAAGGAAGACGCGGCGAAGTTGTGCGCCGGCATCGAGCCCGGCGGGGGCAAGCTGGCCAAGTGCCTGCGCAGCCACGACGCCGATCTCTCCGAACCTTGCAAGGCGGCCCTGGCCGCGGCCGCCGACGCCAAGCCCGGCGCCGTTGCAGCCGCCAAGGGCGCGCCCGCCGAGCCAACCGCCGCCCCTACCCCGCCGGCCGGCCCCGCTGGCGGGATGGCTGCGCCCGCGGGTGGCCCCGGCATGGCCGGGCACCACGGCGGCGGTGGAGCCGGAATGATGGGTCATTCGATGGAATGGGGACCCATGAAGGAGATGCGCAAGAGCTGCGCCGACGACGTCGCCAAGTATTGCAAGGACGTGGCCCCCGGGCACGGGCGCATCGCCGTCTGTTTGAACGAGCATCCGAATGACCTGGCGCCGGCGTGCAAGAAGATGGTCGATCAGGTGATGCCCATGATGAACGCGCCGATGGAGACGCATGCTGACTGCGCGGCCGACGTGCAGAAGCTTTGCAGCGACGTGCCCGCGGGGGCGGGACGCGTGGGGTTCTGCCTGGGCGAGCATTCCGCTGAGCTCTCACCAGCCTGCAAGAAGCACATCGCGGACATGAAGGCGCACTGGCGCAGCCGGGGACTCGGTCAAGGCCAAGGCCATGCCCATGCTGCAATGATGGGTGGGGCGGGCGGCGCACCCGGCATGACGAAGCCCGCGGCGCCGCCGATGGCGCCCCCGGCGCCAGTCCCCGCCAAGTGAACCGGCACTACCGCGACGTCGAATGCCGGGCCACGATCTCGGCGTCGCAGCAGTCTACCCGGATGTGCCGGGGGCCGAGCTTGAGATGCAGCAGGCCCCCCAGCGTCTCGTTCCATGCCACCCCCAACCACGCGGCGGCCGCCGCGCCGACCCCCACGCGCAGCCGCGAGGCGTAGTCGGTGAAGCCGCGCACGTCCTTGAACTGATCCATCGCGACCATCAGGGTGGCATCGTCGACGAGCCCGGCGGGGATGGGCCGCGGTGCCACGAAGGGATCGGCGCGAAACGCCCGCACCTCGTCGACGAGGCGCGCGTGGTACGAACCGTCCTCGATCAACGAGGCGAGCGCCCGCTGGTGGGGATGCGAGCCGGCGCGAATCTCGACCGCCTGGCGCTCCGCCTCTTCCAGGCCGTCGGGAAAGCCGCGCAGGAGCACGAGGTCGTAGATGGGGTGGCGATGAAACGTCTGCAGGACGTGATGGATGATGGTGTCACGCGGCGAAAAGAACCCGGCGGGATCGAGGACCGTGGCGGGCCCCGACAAGAACCGGCGAACGTTGTGGAACACCCAGGGGATGCCCTGGCTGCGATAGAAGAGCTTCGTCTCCTCGCTGGCGCTCAGCATGATCTGATCGCGGGCGGCGACCAGGATCTGCGCGGCGGTCGGCACCTCGCGGATGTGTCCGAGCTCGCGCAGGCGCTCGAGCCGTCGCCGCAGGCGAGAGGGCCGCAAGTACGCGCCTAGCAATCCCAGGAGCTGGCGCGCTCGATCCCAGCGGATTCGCGATCCGACGAGGACGTCGCGCAACAGCGACAGCCGCGACCGCCCGAGCCAAGTAGGCGGCGTGGCGCTCTGGAGCTCGGCCATGTTCATGTTTGGCCCGGACATGTTCGGGGCGACGTTCATGCAAATGGGGCCGGCGGCGCGCGGAATCCCCGCGCCCACCCTTCACACTGATACGGCCACAGGCGCCCCGCAACAAGTTAGGGGTCGTGATAAAAAAACAGTCGATGGGCGCACCCGCCGGAACGCGAAGGTGTTTTTGGGCCGACGGGCATCCGCTGCTCGTCACCTACCATGACGAGGAGTGGGGCGTCCCCGTCCATGATGATCGCCGATGGTTCGAGAAGCTCATCCTCGACGGCGCCCAGGCAGGGCTGTCGTGGCTCACCATCCTGCGCAAGCGCGAAGCGTACCGCGAGGCGTTCCTGGGCTTCGATCCCGCGCGGGTCGCCCGCTTCACCGCGCGTGACCAGGCGCGGCTGATGCAGAACGCCGGCATCGTCCGGAACGCGGCGAAGATTCGCTCCGCGATCGGCAACGCGCGCGCGTTTCTGGCGCTGCAGGAGGAGCACGGCAGCTTCGACGCCTACGTCTGGAAGTTCGTGGGAGGCCGGCCGCGGCAGCCCCGCGTGCGGGGGCGCGCCGACATCGTCGCGCGCACGCCCCTGTCGGACGCGCTGTCCGCCGATCTGAAGGGGCGGGGATTCTCCTTCGTCGGCTCGACGATCGTCTACGCGTTCATGCAAGCGTCGGGGCTGGTGAACGACCACACCCTCGGCTGCTTTCGCCGCGCCGGGGTGGCACGCCTGCGTTAGCGGCCCGGCCGCCCCGGGGCCGACCGTCGTCCGTCGTCAAAATGAGCCGATCGGCTCATTTCGCGCGATCCGCCGGCCCCGTACCTTCGGGGCAGGAGGAACGAACCATGATGCCCACACCGACGAAGACCCCGCCAAGCTCGACGATCATGAGGGCGGACGCCGCCGCGCCGCCCGCGCCCACGCCCGCGCGCCCACCCGCGACAGCCGGGGCCGAGATCTGGGGCATGACCGCCCACGCGCTCGCAGACAGCATCGCGAGCGGGCGCCTCTCGTCCGAGGAGGCCGTGCGCGCCCACATCGATCGGATCGAGGCGCTGGACGCCTCGCTCAACGCCGCTTGCGTCCGCCGCTTCGAGGCTGCCCTCTCCGAGGCGCGTCGCGCCGACGAGGCGCGCCGGCGCGGTGAGCCGCTCGGTCGCCTGCACGGCGTCCCGTTCACCATCAAGGAGTCCCTCGATCTCGAAGGCACCGCGTCCACCTACGGCATGGCTTCGCGGACGGGCGCGCGCGCGCCGCGCGACGACCGCCACGTCGCCCGCCTGCGCCAAGCGGGCGCGATCCCCATCGCGAAGACGAACGTCGCCCAGTTGCTGCTCTACTTCGAATCGGACAACCCGGTGTTCGGCCGCACCACCAACCCCTGGAATCCCGCACGCACGCCCGGGGGCTCGAGCGGCGGCGAAGCGGCGCTCATCGCCAGCGGCGGCTCGCCGCTCGGGCTCGGAACCGACCTCGGCGGCAGCGTGCGTATTCCCGCCGCGTTTTGCGGGCTCGCTGCCCTCAAGCCCACCGCGGGCCGCTTCCCTGACACGGGCCGCGGCAGCGTGCCGTTCGGCCAGCGCGCCATCGAGAGCCAGGTCGGCGTCCTCGCCCGCACCACCGCGGACGTGGCGCTCGGCATCGAGGTCGCGAACGGCGGGCGCGCGCCCGAGGCGCCCGGATTCGCGCTCGGCGATCCCGCCGGCGTCGACCTGTCTGGGCTACGCGTGGGCTGCTACGAGGACGACGGGATCTTCGCCGCCGGCCCCGCCGCGCGCCGCGCGGTTCGCGAGGCGGCTGCCGCGCTACAACGCCGCGGGGCGCGCCTGACGCCCTGGCGTCCCTACGAGGTGGAGTCCGGCCTCGGGCTGTTCTTCTCGCTGCTGTTCGCGGATGGGTTCGCGGGCGCGAAGCGGTCGCTCGGCAAGAGCCGCAAGAGCCCGATCATCGCGGACATGGCCGCAGGCGCCGGCGCGCCGCCGGCGTTGTCGCCGCTGATCCAGCTCATGCTGCGCCTGCAGGGACGCCCCGGCATCGCCGTCGTCAGCCGCAACCAGGTGCCGCGCACGACCGACGCCTACTGGCAGCTCGTCGAACGGCTCGACGACTACCGCCAGCGCTTCGCCGCCGCGCTCGACACGGGGGGAGAAGGCGGCGCGGCGCTGGACATCATCCTGTGCCCGCCCTCCCCCGTGCCGGCGTTCCGCCACGGCGACGCCCTCGAGCTGGCGACGCTGGGATCGTACACGGCGTTGTGGAACGTGCTCGGCTATCCGGCGGGCGTGGTCCCCGTCACCCGCGTTCGCGACCACGAGGCCACGGGCCGCGCCAGCGGACGCGACAAGATGGGCCGTGCGGCGCGCGCCGCCGAGGTCGGCAGCGCCGGTCTGCCCATCGGGGCGCAGGTCGTGGCCCGTCCGTGGCGCGAGCACGTCGTCCTGGCCGCGATGGCGGCCATAGAGGCAGAAGCCTCGACGGGACCCGAGTTTCCCCGCTGCCCGACGGGGTGATAGCCGGTCACCCGCTCCGGCGCCCCGTCGAGCGAATACGCGGATCCGACCAGAGCAAGTCGCGCTCGTCGCTCGCCGGCGCGCGTGACAGCGACGCGCGATCATCGAGCTTGCGCGCGATGACGGCGTGGGCGAAGCTGCGCGCCGGCCTCCAGTCGCGTTCAAGGACGAACAAGAGCTCATGGTGCGAAATGGCGGCGCTGCTGGAAAATCGATGCCGACGGTGGCGGTGCTGGGGGGTGGCGTCGCGGGCCTGAGCGCGGCCCACGAGCTGGTCGAGCGGGGCTTCGACGTGACGGTCTACGAGGCCGCGCTCGGCCCAGGCGGCAAGGCGCGGAGCATCTTCGTTCCCGGCACGGGCACCGATGGCCGGCGCGATCTCCCCGGCGAGCACGGGTTCCGGTTCTTTCCGTCCTTCTATCGCCACCTGCCGGACACGATGAAGCGGATCCCGTTCGGGCGAAATCCCCGGGGCGTGTTCGACAACTTGACCGCGACCTCGCGGACGCGGCTGGCCCGCGTGGACGCGCCGGCGGTCGACGTCATCACGCGGTTTCCGGCGTCGCTCGACGATCTCACCCAGCTGGTCCGCACGCTCGTCATTCACGATCTGGGCTTGCCCTGGGTAGACGTCGCCTACGTCAGCGCGCTGTTCCTGATGTTGCTGACGACGTGCCCCGAGCGCCGGATGGCCGAGCACGAGAACGCCCGCTGGTGGGACTTCGTCGGCGCCGATCGCCGCTCTCCTGCCTTCCGCAAGTTCTTCGCCGACATCGCGGTTCGCTCGCTGGTGGCCATGTGTCCGCGCAGGGCGAACACCCGCACGATCGGCACGGTGGGAATGCAGCTTTGGATCGACCATGCGCGGCCAGGCGCCGAGGTCGACCAGCTGCTCGACGGCCCTACGGGTGACGTCTGGCTCGACCCCTGGGTGGCCCATCTGCGTCGGCGCGGCGTGAAGCTTCGCTGGGGCGCGCGCGTGGCCGGCATCAGCTGCGTTGACGCCCGCGTCAGCCACGTGTCCATCACCACCACCGAGGGGCCAGAGCGGGTCGAGGCGGACCATTACATCGCGGCGCTGCCCGTCGAGCGAATGCGGCTCCTCGTCACGGAGCAGATGAAGGTCATCGATCCGAGGTTCGCAGACCTCGACGAGCTGGCAACGGAGTGGATGACCGGCGTGCAGTTCTTTCTCGACATCCCCTTGCCGATCGTGCCTGGGCACGTCGTTCTGGTCGACGCCCCGTGGGCGGTGACCGCCATCTCGCAGGCCCAGTTCTGGCCGCGCACCCACCTCGGCCGCTTCGGCAACGGGCGGGTGCGCGGGGTGCTATCGACCATCATCGCGAACTGGGAGGTGCCCGGCACCCACGTGAAGAAGCCCGCCGTGGCGTGCAGCGCCGACGAGATCCGGGAGGAGCTCTGGTGGCAGCTCAAGGCCCACCTCGGACGCGCGGGCGGGCCGCGGCTCACCGACCGCAACCTCATCGACTGGTATCTCGCGGACAGCATTGAGCTCGGCCCCGACGGCGCCCGCAACCGCGAGCCGCTGTTCATCAACACGGCGGGGTCCTGGCGCCATCGGCCGGAGCCGGTCACGAGGATCGAGAACCTGTTCCTGGCGGCGGACTACGTCCGCACGAACACCGACATCGCGACGATGGAAGGCGCGAACGAAGCCGCCCGGCGGGCGACGAACGCGATCCTCGATGCCAGCGGGGTCAACATGCCCCCCTGCCGCATCTGGCAACTCCAGGAGCCGCTGCCGTTCCGCGCGCTACAACAAGTGGATCGGCGGCGCTTCGAGGGCGGTGATCCCCACGTCCTCGCGCCCGTGCTCGCAGCCCGTGGATAAAGTCGGGCCGAGCTGAAACGGGCGCGGCTCCTGCGGCTTGCGGATGCTATGAACGGCCCGTGAACAAGCTCATCGTGGCAATCGGAGCGCTGGCGGCCGGAACCCTGTCCGCGGCGCGGGGCCTGGCGGGCGAGGGCAGCCTGCTGGCGCCAGGGTCGGTCGCTCCTGAGCTCGCAGGCAAGGACCCCGGGGGCGCGACCGTGAAGCTGTCGGCGCAGCGTGGCCACTTCGCGGTGGTCTACTTCTACCCGAAGGACGAGACGCTGGGTTGCACCAAGCAGGCCTGCGCCTTCCGCGATTCCTTCGACAAGTTCGTGAAGGCGGGCGTGACAATCTTCGCCGTCTCGCACGACGACGATGCCAGCCACCGCGGCTTCCGCGACCACCATCACCTCCCGTTCCCCATGGTCGCCGATACCACGGGCGCCGCGCAGCGCGCCTACGGCGTCGGGTCGGCGGTGCCAGGGCTCTCGATGGCCGCCCGTGTGACGTTCCTGGTGGGGCCGGACGGCAAGATCGCGCGCGTGTGGCCGAAGGTCGATCCGGTCGTCAACGCGACCGAGGTCCTCGACGCCGTGAAAGCGCTCAGCGCGCAAAGACCCTGAGCGCAGACGCGTAACGCTTCCGTTACACAACCGTGCAGCGGAAACCCACCGTCGAGGACTAGAATCGCGGCTCGCGCCGTGCATGCGAATTCTTGAAGAGGAGGGTGCCCATGTCCGAGAGAACATTGTTTGCGTTCCTGCCGCTGCTGTTCGTAGGTGGTCTCGGCGCGGGTGGATGCGCTCCGAGTGCCACGCTCACCTATCGGCAACTCGGCGCTTGCGATGACTTCGCACCGGGCCTGTTGATGTCGGGCCCAAACAAGGCCTACGTCTTCTTCAGATTGGATTCGGTGGACAACACCGCTTCCAACACCCCCGTCACCGTCGACCCGTTCCAGCTGAACGTTCCAAGCCTCGCCACCGTCCCGGGCGAAGGCGTAATCGACAAGAACCTGACCACGATGTGGGCGCTCGCGTTGCAGGGGCCGCCCGCCACGGTCTTCACCGTTCCGGCGAAGACCAGCCAGGCGGTGATCGGTTGGGGTGTGATGCTCGTGCCGACCAGCACCTCCGACGGCGCGGTGGAGGCCAATACGACCTCCTACTTCCTCGACGCCGCGGCCGGCTCCGGGATCTTGCCCGTCAAGGAGGCTTCCAGTCAGACGTCGTGGCCCAACACGCGGGACTGCGGATCCATCAATTTCGCGGCGCAGGGGGGATGACCCTGCGGGGATAGCTGCCAGGGCCGCCGGCGGGCGGCCCGCGCCCGTCACTTGCGCAACGTCTTCAGCGGTCGGACCTTCGCGATGTGGTCGAAGTCGTCGTCATCGTGCAGAAGGGTCGCGCCGCTCCGCACGGTTTGCGCAGCGATGAGACAATCGACCGTGCTCCTGATCGTCAAGCCGCGCCGCCGCCCGTCGAAGAAGATTCGGGCCGCCTCGCGATGAAGCTCGATCGGTTTCTCGGGGACCAGCAGCCGTTGCGTGGTCAGGTAGGCGTTGAGGGCCCGCCATTCGCTCTCGCTCCGAGCTCCCTGCAGGAGCTCCTGGAAGCAGACGACCGGGATGTAGTAGGGGATCGCGTCCGCTTCGAGCTCAGCGAGGCGCTCTGTCGCCGGGGTGGCAGCGCCCTTCAAATAGTCGACGAGCACCGACGTATCCACGACGATCATCCGAGGCGCCCGCGCGCTGTCTTGTAGTCGTAGTCCGCCGCGAACTTGATCCTTCCGCGCAGCTCGGACAGAGGACGGCGCCTTCTTGCCTCCACCAAGGCAAGCAGCCCCTCCCTCACTAGCAACCGCTTCGTCCGAATTCCTGTCAACCTCGTCGCCTCCGCCACCAGATCCTCGTCGAGCTCGATGTTCGTGCGGAGAGTCCTCGATTTCATACACCAAAGGCTACACCAACGTATACACAGGGACAATCAGGCGGCGAGCGTGGCGCCCCTCTCCTTTATCCTCTCCCCGCTCCGCGGACCGCTCCGCGGGGCGAGGACAAACAGCTTCAAGTGTGCGCACTTCGGCTTGGATCAGCGCGAGGGCGCGCCAGCACCCGACCAGGTCCACTTGGCCGGGTGCCAGTGCCCGAGGTCAGCGCCGGCCGGTCTTGCGGCGGCGGAGCGCGACGAGGCCGAGCAGGGCCAGGACGGACGCCAGCGAGAAGGACCGGCCTCGACCCGAGGCGACGCTGCAGCCGCCACTCGAGCCGCCGCTGTCCTGCGCGCCACTCGCTCCGCCGGTAGAGCCCGAAGGCCCAGTCGTGGTCCCGCCCGTGGCGGTCCCTCCCGAGGTCGCGCCGCCGCTGCCGGACACGGTCGTGCCACCCGTGGCGATGGGACCTGCGCTGCCGCCCGAGGAGGCCGGGACGGTAGACGCGCCGCCGGTACCCGGCACGACGCTGCTGCCGCCGGTGCCGCTGGCAGTCACACCGCCCGCACCGGTATCGCCACCCGTCCCACGCGCGCCGCCGCTGCCCTGGGCGCCTGCGCCACCGGACGTTCCGCCGCCGCTCGGCTTCCCGCCGGCTCCGTTGGTCCCTCCGCTGGCCGTCATTCCGCCAGAGGTCCCGGCCGTGCCTGGCGATCCGCCCGCCGCGCCCGGTGAGCCGCCAAAGCTGTTGGGGAGGTTCGGGGGCGGCATGGTGACCGGCTGGTTCGGGGTGAGGGTCGCGGTCGGGGTGCTGCCGGTGATGGGCCCCACCGGGGGCTTGGTGACCGTCCACCACGGCACGCCGAGGCGCTGCGCGTAGATCCACGGGACGAACTGCGGATCAGGGTACACCCATCGCCAGCTGTCGTGGCCGTGGCCAGCGAGCTCGGTATAGATGGGGTTGCCCCCGGCAGCCCGGATGGCGGTGATCGCGTCGCGTTCACCCTGAACGATGGGATCCACCTCGCCGCAGATTGCCCAGATGTTTTGGTTTTTGAAGAGAGCCGCGTCGTCAGGCGACGCGGGGGCGGCCGCAGGGGCAGCGGCCGCGAACAATCCGGGATACCGCCGGATGATGTCCCAGGTCCCGCGTCCGCCCATCGAGGGCCCGGTGATGTAGAGCCGGGTGGGATCGATGCTGTACTTCGTCATCACGTCCGACTGCAAGACCTTGATGGTCAGCGCCCCCTCGAACTTCTCGGGGGTCGAGATGGGCTGCGTGGCCTCGCCCCAGCCGCTCATGTTGGTCTGGGAGATGGGGATCATGAAGAACGAGGGGTCCGTCATCTGGTGCGGGGTGTTGATGAAGGTCCCGGTCCAGCCCACGCCGTCGCTGGAGAGCGTCCTGTTCGGCGGGTTGGTGTTGTTCGCGGCGTGGAGAAACACCATCAACGGATACTTCTTCGCGGGGTCGTACCCGGCGGGGACGTAGACGTTGTATTCCAGCACCTGCCCCGTCGCCGCGTCCGTATACTTGTTCCCCACGTAGTCGGCCCGTGAAACGCGCTGCCCGAGCACGGTCGCCGCGAGCACGACGACAACGAGCGCCAAGAACTGGCTTCGCCAATGAGTCCTCATCGGTGTTCTCCTTCGTTCGAGCAAGGGGCCGACGGAGCCCAGGTCGGGCCAACGCGGTTCCCACAAAATCGAGAATTGCAAAGTTAACCCGCGGCCCCTCGACCCAACCTAACGGCCATTGCGCCTCTCGGACTCGAGCCTGAATCGACAGCGCCTAACCCACCTGGCCGCGCTGGCGCAGGCAGTGATCGGCCAGCACCAGCGCCATCATCGCCTCGACGATGGGCACGGCCCGCGGCAACACGCAGGGGTCGTGGCGCCCCCGGGCCTTGATGGTCGTGGCGGCGCCCGCCTCGTCGACTGTCTCCTGCTCGCGCAGGATGGTGGCGGTCGGCTTGAACGCGACCCGCAGGACGATGTCCTCGCCATTCGAGATCCCGCCCTGCACCCCGCCCGAGCGGTTGCTGCGCGTGCGGATCCGGCTGCCGTCGTTGAAGAAGGGATCATTGTGCTCCGAGCCCTTCAGCAGCACGCCCCCGAAGCCGCTGCCGATCTCGAAGCCCTTCGCCGCCGGGAGCGACAGCATCGCCTTCCCGAGGTCCGCCTCGAGCCGGTCGAACACCGGCTCGCCCCAGCCGGCCGGGACGCCGCGCGCGACCGCCTCCACGACGCCGCCGAGCGAATCGCCCGCCCGGCGCGCCTCGTCAATCGCCGTGATCATCGCGGCGGCGCGACCCTCCTCGGGGCAGCGCACGATGTTCGCCTCGACGGCGGCGCGCGTGACCGTCCCGGGATCGACGTCCGCGATCAGGTCGTGAACCTGCTTGACGTAGGCGACCAGCTCGACCGGCGCGCCCGTCACGAACGACAACACCTTTCGCGCCAGCACCCCGGCGGCCACGCGGCCGACCGTCTCGCGGGCGCTCGAGCGACCGCCCCCCTGCCAGGCTCGAATCCCGAACTTGGCCTGGTAGGTGTAGTCCGCGTGCGACGGGCGAAATTTCGTCCGCATCTCCTCGTAGTCGCCGCCGCGGTTGTCATGGTTGCGAACCATGAGCGCGATGGGCGTGCCCAGCGTGACGCCGTCGTGGACCCCGGAGAGGATCTCGACCTCGTCGGGCTCGCGCCGCTGAGTGGTGATGGCGCTTTGCCCGGGCCGGCGCCGGTCGAGCTCAGCCTGGATCTCGTCGGCGGCGATGGGAAGCCGCGGGGGGCATCCGTCGATCACCACGCCGACGGCGGGACCGTGTGATTCTCCCCAGGTGCTGATGCGGAACAGCGTCCCGAAGACACTGCCCATCAGGGGGTAGTTCCGGGCAGGACATCGATCATGCCCTTGTGGACCGATTCGCCGTAGAGGACCACGTGGCCGCCCGAGCTGGATGATTCGATCTGGAGGAACAGGTCGCCGGCGGCGCGGTACCGCCATACGTCCGCGGCGCCCGCGGTCCGTCCCGTGACCACGCCCGCGATCGCCACCTTTGCCATGCCGGAGAGGCGAAGGACGAAGGTGTTGTCCCGGTAGGAGATCGACTGCGGCGGCGGGACGCCGATGGCCAGGTCACGAACCTCCGTTAGCACCAGCAAGCGATCGTCGGCGTCATCGGTGAGCGGTTCCACCCACAGGACCACGTCGCCGTCGACGACCCGGGCGAGACGGAGCGTCCGCCCGGACACGTGGTACGTCAGGATCCCCTCGACGACGTAGTCGCGACCGAGGTAGCTGAGGATATCGTTCGGCTTGATTGTCTGCGATCCGTCCATCGTTGCTGATCACCTACCACGGCGGGCGCTTGACATCACCTCGGCCGGGGCATTAATCAGCGGCAAGGGCATTCTCCCGCCCTCCCCCCACCGTCATGAAAATGGAAGTCATCCGCGTCATCGACGACGACGGGCAGGTCATACACCCGGAGCGGGAGCCGGCGCTGTCGGGAGACGCGCACAGGCGGTTGATGCACGCGCTCATCCGCATCCGGATGATCGACGAGCGCATGCTGCGGCTGCAGCGGCAAGGGCGGCTCGGGTTCTACGTCTCGACCACCGGCGAGGAGGCGACCCACATCGGCGCCGCCGCCGCGCTGCGCACGACCGACTGGTTCTATTCGGCTTACCGCGAGGTGGGGGCCGCGCTCTACCGCGGCTACTCCCTGCGCACGTTCATGTGTCAGCTGTTCGGCAACGCCGAGGATCCGGTGAAGGGCCGGCAGATGCCGGTGCACCACTCCGTGCGGCATCTCAACTTCGTCAGCGTGGCCTCGCCCGTCGCCACGCAGATCCCGCACGCGGTCGGCACGGCGTGGGCGGCGAAGCTGCAGAAGAAGGACGACGTCGCGATCGCGTTCTTCGGTGATGGCGGCACGTCGACGCCCATCTTCCACACGAGCTGCCTGTTCGCGGGCGTCTACAAGGTTCCGGCGATCATCGTGTGCCGGAACAACGGCTGGGCCATCTCCGTCCCGCGGTCGGTGCAGACGATCGCGCCGACCTTCGCGCAGAAGGCCATCGCGTACGGGCTGCCGGGGGTGCTGGTCGACGGCAACGACCCGCTGGCGATGGTCCACGTCATCGGCGAGGCCGCGGCGCGCGGGCGGCGCGGGGAAGGCGCCACCCTGGTCGAGGCGCGCACCTACCGCCGCGGGGCCCACAGCTCGTCCGACGATCCCTCCGTGTACCGCGATCCCACCGAGCCGCAAGAGTGGCTGCGGCGCGACCCGATCGATCGTTACCGCAAGTACCTCGCGCACAAAGGGGAGCTGACCGCCGACGTCGAGGAGCGCTGGATCGAGGAGATCACCGCCGAGATCAACGACGCGCTCCGCTACGCCGAGTCGGTCGAGCCGAAGCCGCCCCTGCGGACGATGTTCGAGGACGTGTACGCGCACGTCCCCTGGCACCTGGAAGAGCAGTTCCAGGAGCTGCAGGCGCATCTCGCCCGCCACGGCGACAAGGCCTGATGCGAGCGGGGGTTTTCGCTACTTGCCCTTGTCTACCGGCGCGCCCTGTGCGGGGAGCGGCTTGCCGTCCTCGGTGGTGGGGGTGAAGCTGAAGCGCCCTTCCTCGAAGATGTAGACCAGGCAATCGGCGGTGCCCGTGCATTGCGTGCGGTGCACGACGGTGGGTTGCCGGTAGTACGATCCCGGCCCCAGCGGCTTCGGCGCGTCGCCGCCCTTGCTGGTCTCCAGCATCGTCCCCGTCAAGATGACGGCGGTGTACTCCGACTCGTGCACGTGCCAGCCCGAGTCGAATCCCGCCTTGAACTTTATGAAGAAGGCGGTGGGCCCGTGCTTCGCCTCCTTCGAGCCGATGATGAAGGACTCGACGGGCCCGCCCGGATAGAACTCCTCGAACTTCAGCTCGCCCGCTGGCAACTGGACGAACTTGCCCGCGGGCGCCTTGGCGCGCGCCGTGAGCCCGAATCCGAGCGTGAGCGCTAAACCAAGCGCGACCGCCGACAGAATACCCATCGCCCTCTGGCTCTTGCTCTTGCCCTTCCTCTTGGTCATGGTGTCCTCCCGTTGGTGTGTTGGCGGGACGAAGCGTCCCGGCAACACACAGTCGATCGGCGACGGCGAGGATCGACAGCGCCGGAGCGCTGCACACTGTAGTCCGTTCAGGGGCTGGGGGCCTTGCCTGCCTGCAGCTCGACGAAGCCCGCCGCCGCCGCCGCCACGTCGGCCGGAAAATCCGCCATCTCCTGGACCTGACGGACCTCGATCACCTCGTTGTTCGAGGCTGGACAGCGCGAAGCCCACTCGATCGCCTCGGCCTTCGACTTGACCTGAATCATCCAGTACCCGCCCAGCACCTCCTTGGCCTCCGCGAACGGCCCGTCCGTGACCGTCGGCTTGCCCCCCGCGAACGAGACGCGGGCGCCCATCGAAGGAGGGTGCAGGCCGTCGAGCGCCAGGAGAACCCCGGCCTTTTGCAGGGACTCGTTGTATTTCATCATCGCGGCCACCGCCTTGGCCTCCGGCATGGTGCCTGGCGTGGCGCTCTCGTAACCCTTGGGGATCATCAGCATCATGAATCGCATTGCGTCTCTCCTGTTTGGTTTCGCGGCCAACAACCGGGAATGTAGTCATGCGACGAACGAGCGACCGGCCAATCGACACGGCGAGCGCACTATTTCTGTCGCCCGCCCCTGGGCGTGATAAGCCGAGCTTCCCGCATGCTCGACCTCGACCGGCTGGCGTTCGACAACCGCTTCACGAAGGCGCTGCCGGCTGACCCCGAGCCAGGCCCGCGCGTCCGCCAGGTGCAGCACGCCGCCTACAGCCGCGTCGCCCCGACGCGCGTGGCGAATCCGGTGACGCTGGCGTTCTCGGCCGAGCTGGCGGAGTCGCTGGGCATCGATCGCGCGACCTGCCTGTCGCCCGACTTCGCGCAGGTGCTCGCCGGAAACCGGGTGCCCGCGGGCGCCGACCCTTTCGCCGCCTGTTACGGGGGGCACCAGTTCGGCAGCTGGGCCGGCCAACTCGGCGACGGGCGCGCCATCGCGCTCGGCGAGGTGATGGATCGCAGCGCGGGCCACCAGACCTTGCAGCTGAAAGGGGCAGGCCTCACCCCGTATTCGCGGCACGCCGACGGCCGCGCGGTGCTGCGCTCCTCCGTGCGCGAGTTCCTGTGCAGCGAGGCGATGCACCACCTCGGCATCCCCACCACGCGGGCGCTGTCGCTGGTGGCGACGGGTGAGACCGTCATCCGCGACATGCTCTACGACGGCCACCCGCGCGCCGAGCCGGGTGCCGTGGTCTGTCGGGTCGCGCCATCCTTCGTGCGCTTCGGGAACTTCGAGCTTCCGGCCTCGCGCGGCGACACACAGCTTCTGCGGCGCCTCGTCGACTTCACGATTCGCGCGGACTTTCCCGCGCTCCTCGCCGAGCACGAACGCGCGGGCGCGCTGACCGCGCCCGTGGCGAAGGAGACGGTCGGGCGGTTGTTCGGCGAGGTGTGCGAGCGGACGGCGCGGCTGCTGGTCGATTGGATGCGGGTGGGCTTCGTCCACGGCGTGCTGAACACCGACAACATGTCGATCCTGGGCCTCACCATCGACTACGGCCCGTACGGCTGGCTCGAGAGCTTCGACGCCGGCTGGACGCCGAACACCACCGACGCCGACACCCGCCGCTATCGCTACGGCGCCCAGCCCCAGATAGCCGGGTGGAATCTGCAGCAGCTCGCGCAGGCGCTGCTGCCGTTGACGGACGATCCCGCGCCCCTGCAGGCGGGGCTCGATCGCTACGGAGCCCTGTACTTCGAGGGCTTTCAAACGATGATGGCGCGCCGCCTCGGTTGGGGGCCCGCGCGCGGCGAGGACGACGAGCAGCGCGTGAGCGCTCTGTTTCGCCTGCTGCCGCGCACCGAGACCGATCAGGTGCTGTTCTTTCGCGACCTCGCCCGTGTTCCCCTCGACCCCGACGGACGCTTGCCGGACGAAGCGCTGCTCGCGCCCCTGGCCGATGCCTGGTATCAGCCCGCGGAGCTGACCGGGGACGTCAGCGCCGCCTGGCTGGCGTGGCTGCGCGTGTGGAGCCGGCGGGTGCTCGATGGCGGTCTGTCGGACGGCGAGCGTCGCCGGCAGATGGACGCCGCGAATCCGCGCTTCGTGCTGCGGAACTATCTGGCGCAAGAGGCGATCGACGCGGCCGAGGCAGGTGACCCCTCGCTCATCGCCACGTTGCTCGACGTGCTCCGGTGCCCCTACGACGAGCAACCGGCGCGCGACCGTTTCGCCGCGCGACGGCCGGAGTGGGCGCGCAGTCGCGTCGGCTGCTCGATGCTGTCCTGCAGCTCTTGACGGGCCTGCCCGCCGGGCCCAGCCCACGCCGGAAGGCGGGCGGCCTACACCTCGGCTCAAGTCGGTCAGCGTGAGAGTCGATAGGGGGCTGCGACGGAGAGCAGCCTCCCGCGTCTACCCGCCGTGAGAAATCGGTCGGGGTCGTATCAGATGGTGGAGAAGGAGTCTCGTTATGGTGAAGCACCGACATTTTCGTGGCTATGCTCCTGGCGAGCGCCCACACTCCCTCATGAGTTTCTGGGGAAGGGTGGCGCAAGGCCTGGGGTGTCGCCGTCTCGTCCTCTGAGCCTGAGCGTTCCTTTGGACTGCGTCGCGGATTGCTTCGCGTGCTGCGGGTGGGCGAACGCATCCCGCCCCTCGTGCCCATCGTTCTGCTCATCGTGGCGGTGGCGACCTTCGACTTCTGGACTTCGGCGCAGCTGGTCGGCGCGATCCTGTTCACGGTCCCGCTGGCGCTGTGCGCGCTGCAACGGTCGAAAGCGGTGCTGTGGATCACCGCGTCCGCCATCATCACCCTGACGGTCGCTGCGGAGCTCTGGGGGTGGGCTCGGACGGCGCCGCCGGATCTGGCCGTCGCTTCGGCCAACCGCGGCCTGCTCATCGCCAGCTTGCTGGCCCTCGCGATCTTCGTCCACGCCCGGATCGCCAAGCGTGGCGAGATGGAGCGCCTGGGGATCACCCTCAGAGCGCAGAACGACCGCCTCGAATCCCTGGTGACCGGAGCGACGCGCGAGCTCGGCGGCCACGAGCAGGAGATGAGGCGAGTCGCCCAGATGGAGAGCCGGTACCGGGGACTGCTGGAGGCGGCTCCGGACGCCATGGTGGTGGTGAACCAGCGCGGAGACATCGTCCTCGTGAACGTCCAGGCGAAGAAGCAGTTCGGATACGTGGGCGACGAGCTGGTCGGGCAGCCGGTGAAGGCGATCATTCCGCAGGGCTTCGCCGAACGGCTGATCGCCGATGGCACCCGGACCGCGGCCGAGGCCCTCGCCCAGCAGATGGGCACGGGCATCGAGCTCGTGGCCCGGCGCAAGGACGGCGGCGAGTTTCCCATCGAGATCATGTTGAGCCCGCTCGAGAGCGCGGAGGGCATTCTGATCACGGCTGCGATCAGGGACATCAGCGTTCGCAAGGACGCCGAGAAGCATCTGGCGCTCATGGAGGGCAGGCGCCGCCTCATGGAGGAGGCGCTGCGACAGAGCGAGGAGAGCTATCGGTTGCTCGTCGACGGCATCCAGGGCCACGCCATCTTCATGATGGACCCGCGGGGCCAGGTCGTGAGCTGGAACGCGGGCGCGGAGCGAATCAAGGGCTATCGAGCGGACGAGATCATCGGTCGAAACTTCTCTGGCTTCTTCCCCCCTGAGGACATCGAGCGGGGCCGACCCGAGCAGGTGCTCAGGATCGCCACCGCCACCGGTCGACATGAAGAGCAGTGCACGCGCGTGCGAAAGGACGGCACCCGGTTCTTCGCGCACAGCACGGTCGCGGCACTGCGCGACGCGGCTGGGACGCTGCGGGGGTTCTCCGAGTTCAGCTACGATCTGAGCGAGAGCAAGGAGTCGGGGGCGAAGTACCGGGGACTCCTCGAGGCCGCCCCGGACGCGATGGTGGTGTCGAGCGCCAGCGGCGAGATCGTCCTCTTGAATCTCCAGGCGGAGAAGCAGTTCGGGTACCAGCGCGACGAGCTGGTCGGGCAGCAAGTGAAGAACATCATCCCCCAGGGATTCGCGGAACGGCTGATCGCCGACGGCACCCGCACCGCGGCCGAAGCGCTGGCGCAGCAGATCGGGACTGGCATCGAGCTCGTCGGGCGCCGCAAGGACGGCAGCGAGTTTCCCATCGAGATCATGCTCAGCCCGCTGCAGAGCGCGGAGGGCATCCTGGTCACGGCGGCGATCCGTGACATCACCGTGCGTAGAGACGCCGAGAGGCACCTGGCCCAGATGGAGGGCCGGTACCGCGGCCTGCTCGAGGCCGCCCCGGACGCGATGGTGGTGTCGAGCGCCAACGGCGAGATCGTCTTGCTGAACCTGCAGGCGGAGAAGCAGTTCGGGTACCAGCGCGACGAGCTGGTCGGGCAGCAAGTGAAGAACATCATCCCCGAGGGGTTCGCCGAACGCCTGATCGCCGACGGCACCCGCACCGCGGCCGAAGCGCTGGCGCAGCAGATCGGCACCGGCATCGAGCTCGTCGGACGCCGCAAGGACGGCAGCGAGTTTCCCATCGAGATGATGCTCAGCCCACTACAGAGCGAGGAGGGCATCCTGGTGACGGCGGCGATCCGTGACATCACCGCGCGTAGAGACGCGGAGAAGCACCTGGCCCAGATGGAGGCCCGCTATCGCGGCCTGCTCGAGGCCGCCCCGGACGCGATGGTGGTGTCGAGCGCCAACGGCGAGATCGTCCTCTTGAACCTCCAGGCGGAGAAGCAGTTCGGGTACCAGCGCGACGAGCTGGTCGGTCAGCAGGTGAAGAACATCATCCCCGAGGGGTTCGCGGAACGGCTGATCGCCGACGGCACCCGGACCGCGGCTGAAGCGCTGGCGCAGCAGATCGGGACTGGCATCGAGCTCGTCGGGCGGCGCAAGGACGGCAGCGAGTTTCCCATCGAGATCATGCTCAGCCCGCTGCAGAGCGCGGAGGGCATCCTGGTCACGGCGGCGATCCGTGACATCACCGTGCGTAGAGACGCCGAGAGGCACCTGGCCCAGATGGAGGGCCGGTACCGCGGCCTGCTCGAGGCCGCCCCGGACGCGATGGTGCTGGTCAACCAGGGCGGGGAGATCGTCCTCGTCAACGCCCAGGCAAAGAACCAGTTCGGATATCGCCGCGGCGAGCTTCTCGGGCGGCAGGTGAACACGATCATTCCGGAAGGCTTCTCGGAGCTGATCGGGGCGGCGCTTCGCTCCGAAGAGCCGCGGGCGCACGCCGGCGTCGAGCTCATCGGGCGTCACAAGGACGGGAGCGACTTTCCGATCGAGATCATGCTGAGCCCGCTCGACAGCGCCGAGGGCATGCTGGCCACGGTGGCGATTCGCGACATCACCACGCGCAAGCTGGCCGAGGCGCTGCTGCTGCGAACCGTGAGAGAGCTCAATCGTTCGAACGAGGAGCTGGAGCAGTTTGCTTACATCGCGTCCCACGATCTGCAGGAGCCGCTGCGCATGGTGGCCAGCTACACGCAGCTCCTGTCGAAACGATACAAAGGGAAGCTCGACGCAGACGCCGACGAGTTCATCGGGTTCGCGGTTGACGGGGCCAATCGGATGCAGCGCCTGATCCAGGATCTCCTCGCCTATTCGCGCATAGGGACCACGGGCCAGGCACTGCAGGAGCTCTCGAGCGAGGACGCCCTGACCCGGGCCATGGGCAACCTGCAGGGCGCCATCGAGGACAGCGGCGCCCAGGTGACCCACGACCCCTTGCCCGCCGTCGAGGCGGACCAGGGCCAGCTGATTCAGCTCTTTCAGAACCTGGTCGGCAACGCCGTCAAATATCACGCCCCCGACGTCGCCCCCCGGGTCCACATCTCGTCCGTCAGGGACGAGAACGCGCGGCGGTGGTTCTCGGTGAAGGACAACGGCCTCGGAATCGAGCCGAAGTACTTCGACAAGATCTTCGGCATGTTCCAGCGCCTGCACAAGCGCGAGGAGTTCGCCGGAACCGGCATTGGACTCGCCATCTGCAAGAAGATTGTCGAACGCCACGGCGGCACCATCACGGTCGAGTCACAGCTCGGGGTCGGTTCCACCTTTCGTTTCGCCCTGACCGGAAGCGAGGTCGCATGAAGACGATTGGAGTCGCTGGTATGCCCATCGAAGTGCTCTTGGTCGAAGACAGCCCGGGCGATGTCCGGCTCACCCGGGAGGCCTTGGGTGAGGCGAACACGTCCATCCGTCTGCACGTCGCCACGGACGGGGTGGAGGCCATGCTCTTCCTGAAGCGCGAGGGAATCCACGCGCGTGCCCCCCGCCCCGAGCTGATTCTCCTGGATCTGAACCTTCCCAGGATGGATGGTCGCGAAGTGCTCGCTCAGGTCAAGGCCGACGCGAGCCTGAAGACGATCCCCACCATCATCCTGACGACCTCCGAGTCGGAGGCGGACATCCTCAAGAGCTACCAGCTCCGGGCGAATTGCTACCTCAGCAAGCCGGTCCAGCTGGACGCGTTCGAGAGCCTGGTGAAGAGCATCAACGATTTCTGGCTGACCAAGGCGAAGCTGCCACGCGAGAGCGTGGGCAGATGACCGCCAGCTCGCTCTTGCTGATTGAAGACAACCCGGGAGACGCCCGGCTGCTTCGGGAGATGTTCGCCGAGGACGGCACCCAGACCATGGAGCTCATGCAGGTGGGATGCATGCGAGACGCCGAGAAGCTCCTCACCGAGCGCGTGGTCGATATCATTCTGCTCGACCTCGGCCTGCCCGATACGGAAGGGCTGGGCGCCGTGCAGCGGGCTCACGCCGCCGCCCCTCGCATTCCCCTCGTGGTGCTGACCGGCCTGGACGACGAGTCGATTGCCCTGCTGGCGCTGCAGGAAGGCGCGCAAGACTACCTGGTCAAGGGCCGCATCGAGTCCCGGGGCCTGCTGCGCGCGCTGCGCTATGCCATCGAGCGCAAGCTGATGGAGGAGGCCCTGTTCGCCGAGAAGGAGCGCGCTCAGGTCACCCTCGACTGCATTGGCGACGCCGTCATCTGCGCCGATGTCTCCGGCAACATCACGTTCTTGAACTTCGCCGCGGAACAGATGAACGGCTGGCTGCGCGACGATGCCGCGGGCCACCCCATCTCTGAGGTGTTCCGGCTGCTGGACGCCACGAGCCGCGAGGTCATTCCGATCCTGCCGGAAGACCGCGCGGTGGACGGCCTGGCCCTGCAGATGCGCTCGAACTGCGTCCTCGTCCGGCGCGACGGCGTCGAGATCTCGGTCGAGGACTCGGTGGCCGGCCTCCATGATCGGGTCGGCACAGCGACCGGCGTGGTGGTGGTGTTTCGCGACGTGAGCGCGATCCGGGAGGCCTCCTTGCGGATGGCCCATTCGGCGCAGCATGACTACCTGACCGGCTTGCCCAATCGCATGCTGCTGAACGATCGGCTGAGCCAGGCGATCGTCCTGGCGAGGCGCCACGGCAAACAGACCGCGTTGCTGTTCCTGGACGTCGACGGCTTCAAGCACATCAATGATTCCCTCGGCCACTCGATCGGCGACAGACTCTTGCAATCCATCGCGGCCCGCCTGGTGGACTGCGCGCGCGCGTCGGACACCGTCAGCCGCCAGGGAGGCGACGAGTTCGTGGTGTTGCTCTCCGAGATGGAGCAACCGGAGGACGCCGCCATCGCGGCGACGCGAATCCTGAAGGCCGTCTCCACCGCCCACCGGATCGACGAGCACGAGCTGCACGTCACCACGAGCATCGGCGTCAGCGTGTATCCCGATGACGGCCTCGACGCGGAGACCCTCATCAAGAACGCGGACACGGCGATGTACCAGGCCAAGGAGAACGGCCGACAGAACTACCAGTTCTTCACGCCCGCCATGAACGCCCGCGCCGTGAAACGGCAGTCCATCGAGCAAGACCTGCGACGGGCGCTGCAACGGAACGAGCTCACGCTGCACTACCAGCCGAAGATCGACTTCAAGACGGGAGCAATTGCAGGAGCGGAGGCGCTGCTCCGCTGGACACACCCGACGCGCGGAGCTGTCTCCCCGGCGGAGTTCATCCCAGTCGCCGAGGACTGTGGCCTCATCCTTCCGATCGGCAACTGGGTGCTACGCCAGGCCTGCGAGCAGGCCCGGGCCTGGGCGGACGCGGGGCTGACCGTGGGAACCATGGCCGTGAACGTGTCGGCCAGGGAGTTTCGGAACGAGGGCTTCCTGGCAGGGCTATTCGCGATCCTCGACGCCACCGGGGTCGACCCCGGATCGCTCGAGCTGGAGCTGACGGAGAGCGTGCTCATGCGGCAGGCGGAGTCCGCGGCGGCGATTCTGAGGCACCTGCGGCAACGGGGCGTGTTGGTGGCCATCGACGACTTCGGCACCGGGTACTCGAGCTTGAGCTACTTGCGCAAGTTCCCCGTCGACGCACTCAAGATCGACCAGTCCTTCGTCAATCAGATCAGCTCGGGGGGAGGCGACACGACCATCGTGACAGCGGTGATCAGCATGGCGCGAAGTCTCGGGTTGCGCGTGGTGGCCGAGGGTGTGGAGACCGCGGAGCAGTTGGCCTTTCTCCGGGGACAGAACTGCGACGAGGCGCAGGGGTACTACTTCAGTCGTCCCGTGCCGGCGGAGCAGTTCGCGACGTTGTTGAGAAGGGGACTTCCCACGCCGTTTCGTGGGGCGAGCCGAGGCTTGTTGGCGGCTGTCCCCGGACACACAGGCGACCTCACCGGGACAGTCACGCTGGCCGATGGGCTCCGTAATTCCAATGACGAGCTGAAGCGGCTGGTGGCGAGCGGCGAGCGCCTCCTCCATGACTGCGGTGTCAAGAACGACAAACTGGTCGAGCTCGGGCGATTCAAGGACGAGGTCGCGGCGATGATTGTCCACGACCTGAAGAATCCCCTGGCGGTGATCGTGTCGAACAGCGAGTTCGTCATCGAGGGCTTTGACGGCGCCAGCGAGCGCCGGGAGGCTTTGGAGGAAGCGCAGACCGCGGCACGACGGATGCTGAGGCTGCTGGCGAACCTCGACGACGTGGCGCGACTGGAGGGCGACAGCCTCGAGGTCCGCGTGTCGCCGATCGATCTGGCGCGCCTGCTCGAGTCCATCGTCGAGCAAAGACGGGTGAGCGCCAAGACCCGACGTATCGCAATGGTCATGACGTCGGGCAAGGACTGCTTTGTCACCGTGGACGTCGATCTGGTCACGCGAACCGTCGAGAACCTCCTCGACAATGCGTTCCGGTACGTCCCGGAGGGCGGCAGGATCGAGATCGAGCTCCGCGAGACCGACACCCACGTCGAGATCCGGATCGGAAACTCCGGCCCGGCGGTCCCCGCGGACGCGCGCGTCGCGATATTCGACAAGTATGGACAGTCGGGCGTGCGCGTCGGGCGCCGCAACCTCGGCCTCGGGCTGTACTTCTGCCGCCTGGCCACCGAGGCGCAGGGCGGGCGGATCTGGGTCGACGAGACGGAGACGCTTCCCGCCCTGTTCACCGTCAGCTTGCCGCGCCTGGTGACGCTCCCGACGCCGCGCCCGGGCGGGCCCCCGGGGCGAACGTCGTCGAACTGACCGCCTTCGAGAATCGAGGTCGGGTCAGCCGACGCTGAAGCCGAAGTAGTCGCGGACGTTGCGGAAGCAGACGTCCTCGACGACGCGTCCGAGGAGCCCCGTATCGTTCGGCAGCAATCCGCGTTCGACGTCGTTGCCGAGCAGGTTGCACAGCAGGCGCCTGAAATAGTCGTGCCGCGAGAACGACAGGAAGCTGCGCGAGTCGGTCAACATGCCGACGAAGCGAGACAGGAGGCCCATGTTGGAGAGGGTCGAGAGCTGCCTCTCCATCCCGTCGAGCTGGTCGAGGAACCACCACGCGCTGCCGAGCTGCATCTTCCCCGCGACCGAGCCGTCCTGGAAGCTGCCGACGATGGTCGCGCAGAGCTCGTTGTCGCGTGGGTTCAAGTTGTAGACAATGGTCTTCGCTAGGCGATCCTCGGCGTCGAGGCGATCGAGGAAGCGAGCGAGCGCCTCCCCCTGAGGGAAGTCGCCGATCGCGTCATAGCCGCTGTCGGGGCCGAGGCGTCGCATGCCCCGCGTGCTCAGGTTGCGCATCGCGCCGACATGCAGCTGCTGGACCCAGCCCCGGGCGTGGTCCATCACGGCGAAGTCGTAGCTCAGGGCGGATCGCAGCTTCTCGAGCTCGTCGAGCGCGAGGGTGGTGCCCGCCCGCGCCTTCGCGAAGATCGCCTCCACCTCGCGCTCGGTGTACGAAGCCGCGTAGATCCGCTCGAGGCCGTGATCCGAGGCGCGGCAACCGTAACCATGGAAGACCTCGTGGCGCTTGCCGAGCGCATCGCGGAGGTCCGTGAGCGTCGCGATCGATGCGCCGGCGGCGGCCTCGAGTCGCCCGAGCCAGGCGTTCCAGGCGCCAAGGTCATGAAACCCGAGCGCCCGATCAGGCCTCCAGGTTGGGTAGAGCTTCGTGAAGGCGCCGGCGTTCCCGGCGTGGCGCGCGTGCGCGGCCAGGTCGTCGGTGGGATCGTCGGTGGTACAGACGACCCGGACGTCGTACTGGCGCAGGATGCCCGGCGCCGTGAACTGCGACTCTGCCAGGCGGTGATTGCATTGCTCGTAGATCTCGCGGGCGGTGTCGGGGCCGAGCCGGGTGCCGCTGATACCGAACGGGAACGCCAGCTCGAGGTGGGTCCAGTGGTAGAGCGGGTTGCGGAGCGTCTGGGGGACCGTGCCGGCCCAGGCCGCGAACTTCTCCCAGTCAGACGCCTCCCCCGTGATATTCCGTTCAGGGACGCCGGCGGCACGCATGGCGCGCCACTTGTAGTGATCGCCCTCGAGCCAGATCTCCGTCATCGATCGGAATCGATGGCCATCCGCGATCTGCGCCGGGCGCAGGTGATTGTGGTAGTCGATGATCGGCTGGCGTCGAGCGAAACCCTCGTAGAGGTCGACAGCTACCTTCGTGTCGAGCAGGAAATCGTCCCCGAGGAAGTTCTTCATGCGCTCACCCTCGTCTCACGGTTTGGCGGTTGCGGCCGCCGGCAGGTCCGGGATCTCCAGGGGATCGAAGCGCGGCGCGAGCGCATGGTTGATCGCGAACGCGACCAGGTAGGCCGAACCGCAGATCACGAAGAGAATGGCGTATCCGGCCGTGATGTTGCCAGCCGCCTGAAACCGATCCAGCAACCTACCGGAATACAACGGAAACAGAATACCGCCAATCGACCCCGCCATTCCCCCTATCCCGACGATCGAGGCAATCGCGCGCTTCGGAAACATGTCCGAGGCGCTGGTGAACAGGTTCGCGGACCATGACTGGTGCGCGGCACCCGCGATCCCGATCAACACCACGGCGCCCCAGACGCCGGCCCGGCTGATGCTCAAGATGGGCACGACACAACACGCGGCGACGAACATGCCGGTCTTCCGCGCCCGGGTGATGCTGTACCCCCGGCGCGCAAGCTTTCCTGTGAGCCAGCCGCCCACGATGCTCAATACGGTGACGATCGAGTAAATCGTCACCAGGTGTACCCAGCTCTTCTTGATGTCGAGGCCCCGGGTCTTCTTGAAGTAGTCGGGGAGCCAGATCAGGAAGAACCACCACACCGGGTCCGTGAGGAACTTGGCGGCAACGAAGGCCCAGGCCTGGCGATGGCGCAGCAGGCGCAGCCATCCGATCTTCCCGACGCTGCCCTCGCCGGCTGGGTCACTCCGGATATGAGCCAGCTCGGCCGCATTCAGGCCCTTGATTCGCTCGGGAACGTTGTAGAGGAAGGACCAGAGAATCAGCCACAAGAAGCCCGCGACGCCGGCGGCAACGAATGCGGACCGCCATCCCCACGTGAATGCCAGCCAGGGGATGATCGCCGGGGCCGCGATGGCGCCCACATTCGCTCCCGAGTTGAACAGCGTGGTCGCCAGGGCACGCTCCTGCTTCGGAAACCAGAGCGCGACCGATTTGATCGCCGACGGAAAGTTCCCGCCCTCACCCAGCCCCAACGCGACGCGCGCGACGAAGAACCCGGTGATGCTTCCGACCAGCGCGTGCCCCACGGCAGCCAGGCTCCAGGCCGCGATCGATACCGCGTAGCCCAGCTTGGTCCCCCATCGATCGATGAGCGCGCCGAATGCAAGCAACCCGACCGCGTAGGCTCCCTGGAACGCGGCGTTGACCTGGCCGAATTGTTGGTTTGTCCACCGCAGCTGATCATCGAGGATGGGCTTCAGCAGCGACAGGATCTGCCTGTCGACGTAGTTGATCGTCGTCGCCAAGAACAGCAGGCAGCAGACGACCCAGCGATATCCCGCCCGACGGCCCGACGGCCCCTGGTCGAACATGCCCGACCTTTTCGCTGATCCGCGCGCCCCGCGCAACCGAATTCCGCGGAAGCGACGACACCGATCGATCCCTCTCCCGCTCGCGAGAGCGGGACAGGGAGAGGGGAGTCGAAATCTGATCCCAGATGCTTCGTCCGGATCGTGAGGTCCCTCTCCCTAACCCTCTCCCACATTCGTGGGAGAGGGGACCGGAAAGGGGGCAAGCTGCTGCCCCAGCCGGAACGGCTCAAACACTCGAGCAAGCACAGCGGAGGTCGATGAAGGGATCAAAATTCCCGGTCGTGCCGTCGCCGCAGTTCCAGAGACAAATGATCTGCTCACAGTCGGAGTCCGGACCCGGGGACCACTTGTTCAAGGCGCGATCTGGCTTGGCGCAGACGAAATCTGCGGACGTGGTGAACTTCGAGCTCGTGGCCACGCAAACCATCATCTGGGTGTACTGCCGCCCCAAGGTCGCATTGACGGCAGACGTATTGTCGAACGTCTTCAGGCAGCTCTGCACGCACACATCCATCGTGGTGGAGCAGCCGTCCAGGCCGCTCGCGAGGGAACAATTCTTCGTACAAGCGTCGGCCAGCGACAGGGTTCCGCCGGCCCCGCCGGTGGCCGAATCGCCACCAGTCCCCACGGCGCCACCGGAGGCAGAGGAGCCGCCACTCGAGACCGCGCCTCCGGTTGCCGAGCCGCCGGTGCCACCGCTGCCGGCCGGTGGGGTGCCGGCCCCTGGGGCGCCGCCGGAGGCCGACGAGCCGCCCGTAGCGCCGGTTGTGCCGCCGGTGGACGTTGGCCCCGTGCTGCTCTTGCTGCCGCATGCGGACACCCAGGCGGCCGCGCCCAATACCAAGACCAGAGCTCCAATTTTGTTCTTCAACATGTCATCTCCCAACTTCGATGCAGACTAGCGGATCGTTGTTTTCGCCTCAACTTCGAGTTGCTTTGAACCTACTGCAGGACCCGTACGAGCGCGGCGCTCGCGGCGGGGACATAGACCGAGACACTGTTTCCCGATACCGTCTGGATGTAAGGCGCGCTGCGAGGCCATTCGCCCGTGACGGCGACCTGGGCGCCAGCGAGGGTCACGCTCCCCGCCGCAGCCGTCAGGCTGCCCGCAGGCGTACCCTCCAGGTAGATTGCGCTGGCGCTGCTGACGGCGGAGCCTAGATCCAGCGTCACGTTGAGGGCGCCCGAGGCGTCCCGGTTGTTGAGCACGACGCTGGTGAAGCCGCTCGCCTTGATGGCCCATGCGGTGAAAAACTGGGCGCTGGTCGTGACGGTCGTGGAGACCAGTGGACCCGTGCCAGCCTCGGCGAAGAGGAGCAAACCGTAGTATTCCGGCTGAACCTCCACCACCGCGCCGTTGGTCTCCTTCAGCGGCTCGTAATAGAACGGAACCGTCCCGTCTTGCCCGTTCTCGCCGTTGTGGAAGTTGACGCCGCTGCCGCCGCGCTTGGCCACCTCGAACATGTAGTCGACCGCCCAGAGCGCCGAGATGAACGTGTCGCTGACGCCCTGCTGGCCGTGACCGGAGCAGGTGTTGTTCTCGTCCATGCGCCAGGCTGGGATGCTGTCCTTCATCGCTGCAGCTTCCATTGTGTCGAACACGTCGGTCAACTGGGTCGTCGTTATCTGGAGATTGGGCACCGAGCACCCCGAAGAATTGGCCGCCGCAACGTACGAGTGCTGGACGAGAAGCCCCAACTTGCCCGGATACTGCGCCGCTATGCTGTCGGTGAATGGAACACCGAACGAGACCGCCGCCTTGGTGGTGCAGGCCGGGCCGACCAGCAAGGCGCCGGGATTCACGAGGATTGCGTCTGCAAACTTGTTGTAGGCGGACTGCTGAATCATCCAGTTTCCGAATTTGTCAGGCTCGTTGCCGATCTCGATCCCCAGAATGCTCGACGGGCACTGACCCATCACGTAGGCCGCCTCCGCCGAAGAGAGGGTCACGTTGTCCAGCTGGAAATTGACGCCATAGATGGCCTTGCTGCCCGTCGCGGCCAGGAACCCGCAGAATTGGTCGACGCCGCCGGTCGTCACCTTCGTGACGAATGGCTGACCATTTGGCTGCGATGGTGCGGGGCCCATTCCGGCCCAGGTGCAACGTTCGACGTCGTTGGCTCCAATCCGCGTCACCGGCGAACCAAGGAGCTTGTAAAGAGCGATCATGTTGGCGTTGTTGCTGGTGAGGGAGCCATTCATGATGTGGGTCTTCTCGAAGCTGAAGCCGGTGAAGTCGGGGCCGATCCTCCCCACCGTGGTGCCGACATCCACCGTCACCATGGCCGCGGTGCCCGTGCCGGTCGGGCCGCCTGTCACAGGTGTTGCCCATCCGATGATGGGGGGTGGCCCACCCCCAGAGCCAGTCGAGGAGCCCCCCGACCCCGGCGAGGACCCGCCCGTGCCCGTGGAGCCGCCCGACCCCGTCGAGGACCCGCCCGTGCCGGCGCTGTTGCCGCCGGAGCTGGTCGCAACTCCGCCAGTGCCACTTCCGCTCCCGACCGTGTCAGCCCTGGGCCTCACCCCGAGGGTCGCCTTCGACCCATAGCACCCCGACAGCATGGACGCGGCAAGCAGCAGCACCGCACCCGACAGGAGCCTGTGTCTTCTAGTGGACATGCAAAGAGCCCCCACGGCCTCGCCTACGAGGCCATGGGGAACCCTGACACGCGCTGCGGATTGGCGGCTGTGCAACGTCGCCCGAGGCTACCGAGCTACTAGACCGTTCACGACGGGCACGGCGACGGAGGTGACGGTCGCCGTGGCCGAGGTCAACCCAGGACTGGAGGCAGTCAGGGTGATGGCCCCGGCGGTCGCTTGCGAACGTATGAACACGCGGTTGATCCCGCCCTCGGTGTAAAGGTAGAGGTTGTTGGTCGAATTCAGCATGCTTTCGTTGACCCCACC
The DNA here is from genome assembly GCA_964443975.1 of uncultured Myxococcales bacterium. GTDB lineage: Bacteria > Myxococcota_A > Polyangia > Fen-1088 > Fen-1088 > DASYCK01. The sequence continues at coordinate 54,416 of CAYUFS010000035.1, forward strand.
GCGCCAGGTGCCGGGACCGGTCACGGCGAAGGTGATCTTGGGCTCGCCCGTCGGCTGATTGTCAGTTGCCTTCGTGGTGGGCCCGTAGGTCGGAACCCGCAGGCCGTTCGCATCAACTACCTCGACGTCGAACATGGCCACGTCCGCACCATTGGCCTGCAACCCGCCCGGAGCGGTCGTGGCCGTGAGCTTGACTGCCGCGGCGGGTCCCGCCGTCTTCACTTCATGCATGGCGACCTGCTTGCCGCCCGAGTCGTAACCGACAGCCTTCAAGCTCCCCGTAGCCCAGGTGATGTTCGGGAAGCTGAACGTGTAGCCGTCCGTCGGGCTCGTCGACTTGCCCGCCGAGGTTCCGTTGACGAACAGCTCGACGGAGGGGGTATTCGCGACCACGTACACCGTCTTCTTGGTGCCGGCGGGATACGTCCAGTGCCCCACGACGTGGATGTCCGGCTGCGGATTGCCGGCGACGCGGAACGCGTGGTACGCCTCCTTCGGAAGCCGAACGGCATCGACCTTGCCGCTCGCGCGACAGACGGCGGAGCTATTCAAACGTCCGTCGGCATTCTCGTCGGAGAAGTAGATCGACGCATATCCCGAATAGCGAGAGCTCGCGGGAGCCGTGTTGCGAATCGTCTCGAGCTTCAGCCAGGCGTTGAGCCGCGAGACCTGCCCGCTTCCGGAGCCGTCGCCGACGGTGAAGAGCTCCGACGTCTCGTTATACGTATCCATCGCTCCAGGTATGAAGCCACCGACGTGCGGAGGCGAGTACTGGTCCCAGATACCGCGCAAGGCCTCGTCGCGGAAGTCTTCTTCTTCGAGGATGGGGCCCTTGTCGCGGTAAGCATCGGAGTAGCCACGGAAGTACGCGCTACCGAGATTGCCCGTGTCGTAGGCGATCATGGTGCCGAACCAGTCCGCGGACGACATTCCGGTGGAGTCTTCCATATCCCGATCGCCGTTACCGCGGCCACCGTACTTGTCCCAGGTGTCCCGCAGCGTGGCCAGCGACTGCATCTGGCTGCCGGACACGGGGCTGTTGCCTGCCTCGTAGAAGAAGACACTGGGATTGTTCCTCAAGTAAATCATGGCGGACTGCATGACGGCCATCCTGGCCGTCCACTGGGCATCCGTTGGGTTGGACACCTCCTTGTCGCCGGCCGGCGCAATGCTGACGACGCCGTACTTGTCACCCGATCTGATGTCCGACACCTGCGGGGTGACGTGCATCCAGCGGATGTAGTTGGCGTTGGCGCCCCGCACCAGATTCGCATGGAAGTCGTGCATCCAGTCCGGAACCGCCTGGCCGAGCCCCGCCCACGAGTTGGTCGATCGCTGGGCGAAGCCGAGCATGTACACGAACCGCCCGTTGATATAGACGCCGCCCGTACCGGCGCCTCCCTTGAACGCCGTCTGGCGGAAGCCCGTGAGCGTTCCGCGCCCGTTGACGACTGTCCCGCCCACGGTGAGCGTGGTGACGACGTTGTAGAGGTTCGGGTACAGGTCGCTCCACAGCTTCGCCCCCGTCAGCGGGCCGCTGGCTTTCAGCACCGTGGTGCCAGTCATCGCCACCGACGTGGCCGTCCCCGAGAATGAGGTCAGTGTCGCACCCGTGGCGGCATCGACGACCTTGACACCCAACGTCGCGCTGGCAGCGCTACCCGATTCGTTGCTCACCTCGGACTCCACGTTCAGCGTCAGGTTGCCCGTGTCGCCCTGGGCCGTGTTGTTCGTGATGTTGGCGTACGCGGTGCCATAGACATAGATGCCCGACGTCTTCAGGTTCTGGTACAGCGGATAGGTCTGGTAGATCTTGCCCGGCACGTGCAGCCAGACATGCCCGGTCAAACCACCGTAGTCCGGGTAAGTCGCATTCGAGTCCCAGTAGTTCGCGCCCCCGCTGTTGTCGACCCGAACCGCCAGAACATTGTCGGTCGTTCCATCGACGATGGCCTTGCCGGTGATGTCGACACCGACCGGTGAGATGCCGTCGGAGAACGTTCCAACCTGGGTTCCGTTGATATAGAACGTCGCGCTCTCCCGGATCCGTTCGAACTCGACGATCAACTTGTTGCCCGAGAATTTGGCAGGAACCTTGAAATGCTTGCGGTACCAGGTCGGTCCGGAGAACATTCCATGGTCGCCGCCGCTATGGTTGATGAGGACCCTGAAGGAGTCGACATCGTTGAACGTGTGCGGCGTGCTGACCTGAGTCCAGCCGGCGCCGGTATCGGCGAACGCGGTGGCCTGGGCCCCGGTCACGTCGGACTTGTTGAACTGCCAACCCACGTCCATGCTGTAGTCGGCTTCACTCGCAGGTCCCGGGAAGCCGATGGCGCCGGCGCTGCCCCCGGACCCGGTCCCGTTCTGTCCCCCGCTCCCCGCGCCAGGAGCGTCGCCCCCGGTCCCTGCGCCAGTCTGCCCGCCGCTGCCCACGGTCGACGTCTCGCCGCCCGTGCCCGATCCGGTCTGCCCCCCGCTCCCCGCGCCAGCAGAGTCGCCGCCCGTACCGGCCCCCGTCTGCCCCCCGCTCCCCGAACCGACGGACACGCCGCCCGAGCCCGTGTTTCCCGTGCTGCCGCCAGTGTGCCCCGAGCCCCCGCCCGTGCCACCGCTGCCCTTACCGCCCGTGCCAGTTCCTGTCTGCCCTCCGCTCGCCGCGCCCCCACTGCCGGTGGAGCCGCCCTGGCTGGACCCAGAGGAATGACAGGAAACCACAAATCCTGCCGAGAAGAGGAGGGTGAAAAGGGGGCTTTGTCGTCGCATGTAATACTCCTAACGGCGCTAGGGGGATGCCAGCGAGAGAAAGGGGTCTTTCTTTTTTTCGAACCCCTTCGGATGTCGTGTAGCCGAGCGCACAGTACCCACTCAAACCCCTGAAATTGCGTGGCATCGTTGGGCTCGTCTCCGCCGGCACCGTTGTCCTCACCGCTCGCCCGGACAACACTCGGAGCATAACCCGATCGGGCTCATCGACGCCGTTACATTCGTTTGACGCCGGCTGCCCGACCTGATTATAAGGCGACCAGGTAGCCGATGCGCTCGTCGCGCCTGCACCGTTGACTCCAAGCAGGAACCCGCGTGCCCATCATGAACCGCCGCTGCCACGATTCGTCGAGCTTCGTCCGCGGACGAGACCACGCTCTGGCGATCCTGCTCGCCGCCTTTCCCTGGCTCGCGGTGTCGCCTGTTCACGCCCAATCTGGCGAAGTCCCCCCTCCAGCAAAGGCCACGGAGCAGACCTCCCCAGCACCGCCTCGCACCATCGAGCCGCCCACTGCCCAATCCTCGCCCGCGCTGGCTCCGCCCGTCGTCAATCCATGGTTCGTTCGGCCTCCGTTTGTCCTGACGGCCGGCGCTGGCTCTGATTGGAAGTTGACGTTCTTCGGCTTCGCCGAGGCCGACGGGATCTGGGACTCGACCTCCAGCTTCAACGATGGCTTGAACAACAACGTCATTGCTCATCCGCTGACGCAGGCCGGACGCAACCCGCGCTTTCAGACTTCCATTCGCAACAGCCGGCTCGGATTCAAGGCACAGACGCCAGAATCACATGGCGTTCGTTCGTCCGGTCTGCTCGAGTTTGATTTGTTTGGCAACCAACCAAGAATCGACAGTGGCGGCGGTTCACCAGGTCAGCCGTCGGGGGCCGGCGCCACCACCGAAGCGGCCTATTTCAACAACGCTGCCTTCCGCGTGCGGCACGCCTATGTGAAGATCGAGGATCCCATCGTCAACATCCTGGCCGGCCAGACCTACTACCTGCTGGGTTGGCAGAATTACTTCTTCGGGGCGACGGCTGGTTTCCTGGGAATGCCCAATCAATTGTTCAATCGAACGGTTCAACTTCGCTTGAGCCACGCGTTCCAGTGGAATTCGGTCACCTTGGATCTGGCGGCCGGGGCCTTCCGTCCTGTTCAGCGCGATTCCGGGGTGCCGGACACCCAGGGCGGCGCGCGCATCGCCTTCAATCGCTGGAAGGGGATCACGACGCCAGGTAGCGGCGGAACGGATGCCTTGCCGGCCGCGATCGGCGTGTCGGGAATGGTGCGATCGTTCAAGGTCGACCCGCACGCGCCGTTGCCGGCCCCGCGGATACCGCTCATCGGCTGGGCGGTCGCGGCCAACGTGTTGCTCCCCATCATCCCCGCCAAGGACGCCACGGATCGCGGAAACGCGCTGACCCTGACCGGCGAGTTCGCGACCGGCACCGGCGCCGCCGACCAGTACACGGGAATGACCGCGGGCGCGACAATGCCCAATGTGTACCCCTTGCCGCCCGGAACCCCGGTCACGTATTCGGGCATGGCGGCGCCGCAGGACCTGGCCGGGGCGGCTCCGCAAGTCGGCCTCCCCTACACCCCCAACGTCGACCCCGGACTGGTCGCGTTCGATCAGTACGAGGTCCTTCATACAATCAACTGGCAGACCTTCGTGGTCGGCCTGCAATACTACCTGCCGCCGACGGGCCGCATCTTCGTCAGCACCAACTACAGTCAGGCCAGGTCCGACAACATCGCGAGCCTGTATCATCCCATCACGCCCCGGCAGCCTTGGATCAATCCCCTGGCCGTCTTTCAGTCGTCCCAGTATCTGGACGGAAATATCTTCTTCGACATCACGCCCGCTGTTCGAATGGGCCTCTCCTATCAAGGCGTCCAGCAGAAGCTGGCGGACGATACGACCGTCCACAACCATCGCCTCGAGATGACCTTTCTCTATTTCTTGTAGGGTGGGAGCACCAATGGACCCACGAGCCTCACACACTTTCGCCATCGCGGCGTTCATCGCGGCCTTTGCGGCCATCGCGGGCCTGTCATGCTACGAGCGCCCACAAGACTTCCAACCCATCACCTACGGAGCACAGCCGTGGGATCCCCCTGCCGGCTGGGATCCCGAGCCACCCTGCGCGACCGGGTACTACGTCGCCATCGATAGCTGCCCAGGTTGCCCCGGAATCTCCTACGCGCTTTGCACCGGCGTGACGTTCGAACAGTGCGTGTGCGGGGGCGCATTCTGGCCCGGCGTGGAGTGTCCGAAGTCGCTGGTTTGTTGTGCCAACGATTTTCCGCCGCTCAACTGGCTGGAGCTCGTGAAGTACTCCGGCCCCGGGTGGGCCGGGTTGAGCCCCGACGCCGACAAGCGCACCTGCCCCTAGCAGCCCGTGGTGAAAGCGAGCGCCGGCAGGGCAAGGGTGTCCCGGACGC